>NZ_JAME01000006.1 GCF_000521865.1 Roseivivax isoporae LMG 25204 | reverse complement strand
GCCGCCGCCGCGCCGGTCCTGACCGCGTCGCGCGCGGTGCCCGCCGCCGCGGGCGTCGCCATGGCCGCGCCCTCGCGCGCGGTGCCGCCGGCCTACGACGAGGCCCCCGCCGAGCGCGTTGCCGGATTGCAGGCCGACCTCGCCGTCGAGGAAGCCTGGACCGAGGCGGCCGAGCCGCTCGACATGGCGCCCTATGCGGAGGCCGAGGCCGAGGCAGACCCCGCGCCGCAGCCGGTGCTCGAGCGCAAGACCGGCGCGCCGCGCCCGGCGGTTCCGCCCGCGCCCGCGATGGCCCCGTCCGAGGACGAGGACGACCTGAACGTTTTCGAGGACGCCTGGGACGACGACGCCCGCGCACCCGCCGTCGCCGGGCCCCGCCCGCAGATCCCCGTCGCGCAGCCCAAGAAGGTCGTGCAGCAGCCGCAGCCCAAGCCCATGCAGCCCTCGCGCCGCGCGCAGGAGGAGGCCGAGCCGCGCCTGCGCTTCGACGAGCCGCAGGTCGCCTACGAGCTGCCGCCGCTCTCGCTGCTGATGAACCCCGACCGGATCCAGCGTCACCACCTGTCCGACGAGGCGCTGGAGGAGAACGCGCGCATGCTGGAGAGCGTGCTCGACGATTACGGCGTGAAGGGCGAGATCGTCAGCGTGCGGCCCGGCCCGGTCGTCACCATGTACGAGCTCGAACCCGCGCCGGGCCTCAAGGCGTCACGGGTGATCGGCCTTGCCGACGACATCGCGCGGTCGATGTCGGCGCTTTCCGCGCGTGTCTCGACCGTGCCCGGCCGTTCGGTCATCGGGATCGAACTGCCGAACGACAACCGCGAGATGGTCAGCTTCCGCGAGATCCTGTCCTCGCGCGACTACGAGGACGGCAACCGCAAGCTGCCGCTCGCGCTCGGCAAGGACATCGGCGGCGACCCGATGGTCGCGAACCTCGCCAAGATGCCGCACCTGCTGATCGCGGGCACGACCGGCTCGGGCAAGTCGGTTGCGATCAACACCATGATCCTCTCGCTGCTCTACAAGCTGTCGCCCGACGACCTGCGGCTGGTCATGATCGACCCCAAGATGCTGGAACTCAGCGTCTACGACGGCATCCCGCACCTCCTCTCCCCCGTGGTGACCGATCCCAAGAAGGCGGTCGTCGCGCTCAAGTGGGTGGTGGGCGAGATGGAGGACCGCTACCGCAAGATGTCCAAGATGGGCGTGCGCAACATCGACGGCTACAACGGCCGCGTCGAGGAGGCGCTCGGCAAGGGCGAGATGTTCTCGCGCACCGTGCAGACGGGCTTCGACGACGAGACCGGCGAGCCGGTCTTCGAGACCGAGGAAATCCAGCCGGTCAAGATGCCCTACATCGTGGTCATCGTCGACGAGATGGCCGACCTCATGATGGTCGCGGGCAAGGAGATCGAGGCCTGCATCCAGCGTCTCGCGCAGATGGCGCGCGCCTCGGGCATCCACCTGATCATGGCGACGCAGCGTCCGTCCGTGGACGTGATCACCGGCACGATCAAGGCGAACTTCCCCACCCGGATCTCGTTCCAGGTGACCTCCAAGATCGACAGCCGCACCATCCTCGGAGAGATGGGCGCCGAGCAGCTCCTCGGCATGGGCGACATGCTCTACATGGCGGGCGGGGCGAAGATCACCCGCTGCCACGGCCCGTTCGTGTCCGACGAGGAGGTCGAGGAGGTGGTGAACCACCTCAAGGCCTTCGGTCCGCCATCCTATGTGGGCGGCGTGGTCGAGGGACCCGACGAGGACAAGGCCGACAACATCGACGCCGTGCTCGGGCTCAACACCGGCGGCAATACCGGCGGCGAGGACGCGCTCTACGACCAGGCGGTGGCGATCGTCATCAAGGACCGCAAGTGCTCGACCTCCTACATCCAGCGCAAGCTCGGCATCGGCTACAACAAGGCCGCGCGCCTCGTGGAGCAGATGGAGGACGAGGGCGTGGTCAGCTCCGCGAACCACGTGGGCAAGCGCGAGATCCTCGTGCCCGAACAGGCCTGACCGCGGGGCGGAACCCTCGCCGAGGCGCGGCGTTGCCCTGCCATGGCGATGCCGAACGCAGACGGAGCCACCGGCCACGGCCGGGACGGCGCGGTCGAGGACGTCCTCGACCGCCTGACGAAACCGGGCGTGCCGCAGGCGCAGGGCGCCGCGCCGGCCGGCCGGCCGGCGCTCACGTCGCATGACGGTGTCTTGATGGCGGGGAGGCCCGCCGCGGCCTCGGCCGCCTTGATCGGCGGCCCCGCGCTGCTTTTATCCGCTTTCTGACCGTTGTCATCGCTTGACAGGCGCGGTCGTTGCATATCCCCGCGGACCAGTAGACCCGCACCGAACGAGGAGCCGACACATGCGAGCCGCCAAGCTCATCACCGCCTTCCTTCTCACGATCGCGACGGCGCTTCCGGCCGCGGCGCAGCAGCTGTCGCTGGGCGAGATCTCGTCCTACCTGAACCAGCTCGATTCCGCGCAGGGGTCGTTCACCCAGATCAACGCCGACGGCACGATCTCGACCGGCACCGTGTCGATCCAGCGCCCGGGCAAGGTCCGCTTCGACTACAACCCGCCCGAGCAGGCGCTGGTGATGGCCAACAACGGCACGGTCGTCGTCTTCGACCGCAAGGTGAACGCGGCGCCCGAGACCTACCCGCTGAGCCAGACGCCCCTGTCGATCATCCTCGCCGCCGACGTGAACCTCGGGCAGGCGGGCATGGTCACGCGGCACGAATACGACGGCACCGCGACCATCGTCACGGCGCAGGACCCGCGCAATCCGCAATACGGCAACATCCAGATGAAGTTCACCGGCAACCCGGTCGAGCTGCGCCAATGGGTCATCAACGATTCGAACGGCTCGTCGACGACGGTGGTGCTGGGCGGGCTCGAGCGGCGGCAGGTGGCCTCGGGCCTCTTCAACATCCGCGGCGAGATGGCCAAGCGCGACTGACGCGGCGTTCCCGGTCGTCCGGTGATCCTGCCGGGCGGCCCCGCGGCGGCGACGTCGCGGACACGAATTTGCAGGTATACAGCTGCCCCCGATCGCGCTAGGAGGGCGCCTCCGACCCGTTCCGGCGGTCGGGCTCCAGCGCCGCGACTCGGTCGCGCACCTACCAGATCGGCTTCCCTGATGATCCAGACCCTCTCCGATGCGCTCGCCGAGCGCGGCTACGACACCTTGACCCCCGTCCAGGAGGCCGTGACCGCGCCACACCTGGCCGAGGCCGACCTGCTCGTGTCGGCGCAGACCGGATCGGGCAAGACCGTGGGCTTCGGGTTGGCCATCGGGCCCACCATCCTCGACGAGGACGGCTCGCTCGGGCCCGCCGCCGCGCCCCTGGCGCTGGTGGTGGCGCCCACGCGCGAGCTGGCCTTCCAGGTGACGCGCGAGCTCGGCTGGCTCTATGCCGCTGCCGGAGCGCGGGTCGTCTCCTGCGTCGGGGGCATGGACATGCGCGACGAGCGCCGCGCCCTCGAACGCGGGGCGCACATCGTCGTCGGCACGCCGGGGCGCCTGCGTGACCACATCCAGCGCGGCTCGCTCGACCTGACCGCGATCCGCGCCGTCGTCCTCGACGAGGCGGACGAGATGCTCGACCTCGGCTTCCGCGAGGACCTCGAGTTCATGCTGGGCGAGGCCCCGGCCGAGCGCCGTACGCTCCTTTTCTCGGCGACCGTGCCCCCCGCCATCGCCACGCTCGCGCAGCATTACCAGCGCGACGCCGTGCGCGTCACGACGCTGTCCGAGCGCAGCCAGCACGCCGACATCGCCTACCAGGTGCTGAAGGTCGCGCCGCAGGACGCCGAGAACGCCATCATCAACGTGCTGCGCTATCACGAGGCGCAGAACGCCATCGTCTTTGCCAACACGCGTGCCACGGTGAACCGGCTGACCGCACGGTTCTCCAACCGCGGCTTCGCCGTCGTGTGCCTGTCGGGCGAGCTCAGCCAGTCCGAGCGCAGCCATGCGCTGCAGGCGATGCGGGACGGGCGGGCGCGGGTCTGCGTGGCGACCGACGTCGCCGCGCGGGGCATCGACCTGCCGAACCTCGAACTGGTGATCCATGCCGAGCTGCCGTCGAACGCGGAAGGCCTGCTCCACCGGTCGGGCCGGACGGGGCGCGCCGGGCGCAAGGGCATCTCGGCGCTGGTCGTGCCGCCCAAGGCCACCGGCCGCGCGGAGCGCCTGCTGAAGAGCGCGCGCGTCACCGCCGAATGGACGACCGCCCCCGGCGCCGACGAGATCCTGCGCCGCGACGAGGAACGGCTGCTGGCCGATCCCACCTGGGACGAGACCCCGAGCGAGACCGAGGCCGCGTTCGCCGCGCGCCTTGTGGCCGAACGCGGTCCCGAGGAGATCGCGGCGGCCTACCTGCGGCTCTACCGCACGCGCCATTCGGCGCCCGAGGACCTCGCCGATCCGGACGCGCGCCACGCCCCGGTCGAGCGCGCGCCCTTCGGCCCGAGCGCGTGGATCGCGCTGTCCGTCGGCCGCGACGAGCGGGCCGAGCCGCGGTGGCTCCTGCCGCTCCTCTGCCGCGCGGGCGGGCTCGAGAAGGAATCGATCGGCGCCATCCGCGTCCAGGCGACCGAGACCTACGTGGAACTGACCGAGGCGAGCCTGCCCAGGTTCCTCGCCGCCCTCGGTGACGGCGGGGAGCTCGAGAAGGGCGTGACCGCACGCCGGGCCGACGGCCCGCCGCCGCAGGCGCCGCGCAAGCCGGCATCCGACCGTCCCGCGAGGCGGCCGAAGCCGGAGCGCGAAGATGCGGAGACCCCGCGCGCCGCCGCGCCCGCGCCCGTTCCCGCGGCCCGTGAGGACGCTTCGGACGCCCGGACGCAAGGCGCGGCCCCCGCGCCGAGACCGCAGAAGCCCGCGCCGAAACCGCGGGACGAGGCACAGGCTTCGCGTCCCCGCAAGGCGTGGGGCGAGGCGAAGCCCCGCGGCGACGGACCGGATGCCAAGCCCCGCAAGGCGTGGGGCGAGGCGAAGCCCCGCGGCGACGGACCGGATGCCAAGCCCCGCAAGGCGTGGGGCGAGGCGAAGCCGCGCGGCGACGGACCGGATGCCAAGCCCCGGAAGGCGTGGAGCGACGCGAAGCCGCGCGGCGAGGGGGCGGAGGCCCGCCCCGGCAAGCCAAGGCCTGCCGGCAAGCCGCGGGATACGGGCGCTCCGGGCGCACGGCCGAAATTCGCGAAGGGCGCGGGACCTGCGCGCGAGCGGTCCGAGGGCGGCGCGGGCGCGAAACGCAAGCCCGGCGCGCCCGCGAGCCGGGCCTCGGCGTCCGACACCTCGCAGCGCTACGATCCGACGGGACGGTCCGCGAAAGGGCCGCGCAAGGGCCCCGCGCCCCGGCGCGGCGACGGGGGCAGCCAGACGCCGAAGCGGCCGAAACGCTAGGCGCGGGGCCGTTCAGGTCCCGCCCGAGGCGGGCAGGTCCCGCGTCACCGCCACCGCGTGGGCGCGCCTGACCCGCTCGATGTCGGCCGGGAAGGACAGCGCGCGCTCAGCCCGGTCGAGCGCGACCTTCGCCTGCCGTTCCGCCGCCACGGGCAGGCCCTCGCCGGCCTCGTGGACAAGGATGCCGAGCGCCTTCTGCACCCAGATGTCGAGCTCGACCGACCCGACCCCGTCCTTGATGATCGCCGCGAGCGAATCCTCGAGCAGGTCGTCCGGATCGAGCCTCGGCACGCGTACCCGGCGGTGCTTCGGCTGCTCGCGCTCCGCCGCGCCGGGCGCCATGCTCCAGTCTCGCAGAAGCCGCGCGATGCGCACGACGATGTCGATGGCGGTGCCGGGGTCGTTGACCGCCGGCGACAGCGCGCGCGAGCCGATCTCGGACAGGGCGATCAGGCCGAAGCGTGGGTCGTTGGCATAGCTGCGCCGCGGGGCGAGCACGAAGGCGTCGCGCAGCGCGTCCGTGTCCGCGTCGTCCCGCGGACCGTGTCCCTCGATCACGAGGAGCGGGCGGCGTGCCGTGGTGAGCGTGCCGGGCAGGGCGCGCAGGTGGATCGTCGCCCCGTGCCGTTCCGCCCAGTCGTCGAGCGCGGCCATGTCCACGTGCTGGACGAAGGCGATCTCGTCCGCGTGCACAGCCTGGCCGTCGGGCGGGGGACCCGAGGCGGGCAGGCCCGAAAGCGGCGCCCACGGCTTCCAGTGGGAAAAGGCCTCGCGGGTGGCGGCCTCGACCTTCTCGATCGTGTTTCCCATCCGGCCGAGGCGCGCGATGTTGTCGACCCAGCGCACGAAGGTCAGGATCACCCACCCGAAGACGGCGAGCGTGAAGAGGAAGATGGCAAAGCGCCCTGCCACGCCGAAGTATTCGACCCGGACGGCGATGATGCCCACGATGCTGAAGATGAACGCGCCGACGAAGCTCGAGAGCGCGGTCTGCGACAGCCCGTCCGACACCACGAGCACGAAGGCCCGCGGCGTCGCGCTGCCGCTCGCCGAGGCGTAGGCCGACAGCATCGACCCGACCGAGAACGTGGCGACCCCGAGCATGCTGGCCGAGATCACGGTCAGGAGCTTCTCGAGCGTGTCGAAGCTGATGTCGGGCACCAGGTCTTCGAGCGGCAGGCGGTCGGCGACATGCGCGACGAAGACCGCGGCGAGCGCGAAGACCGCGTAGCCCAGTGGCTTTATCCAGAGCTTCTGGCGCAGGGCGCGCAACGTGAACATGAGCTTGCTTCGGATCATGCGGGTTGGTCTCCTGCGGCAGGGGCACGGCGCCCGGGCGGACCCAAGCACGTTTCGGCGGCCGACCAAAGACCCCCTCGGCACCGGACCCTGTCGATATGTCGTTGCGGCAATATCCGCGCGGCGGCGCATCCCGGCCTGTGTCACACGCCGACGCGCCTTGTGCGCACGATCGCCGGTTTGGCATAGTCGCGCGCATGATGCCTCCCTCCGTCCCTCCGGGCGACACGCCCTCGCTGCGAATCCGCATCGTCTTCGGCGACGACGCGATGCTTGGGCCGGGCAAGGCGGACCTGCTCGAGCGCATCCGCGATACCGGCTCCATCGCCGCGGCCGGACGCGCCATGTCCATGAGCTACAAGCGCGCCTGGATGCTGGTGGAAGAGATGAACAACGCCTTCCGCGACCCTCTGATCGAGTCGACGCGCGGCGGTCCCAGGGGCGGCGGTGCGCGTCTGACTGAGGCCGGCGCCGAGGTGCTCGCCAATTACCGCAAGCTCGAGGAGATCATGGCCGAGGCCGGCGCGGCGCGGATCGGGACGATCCAGTCCATGCTCAAGGATATTCCCGGCTGAAAATATCGCTTGCCCGACGGGATCCCGGTTGCGATATGTTCACCGAACCATATCAGAAGGCAGGGAGCCGCCCCAATGGTCCGTTCGTCGATCTCCCGCCCGGTGCTGGCCGCCGCGCTGGCCCTGCCGGCGGCGGCAGGGGCAGAGGAGATCACGGTCTTCGCCGCCGCGAGCCTGACCACCGCGCTCGCGGAGATCGAGACGGCGTTCGAGGCGGCGACGGACCATGACGTCGTCGTGGCGCTGGCCGGCTCCTCGGTGCTGGCCCGCCAGATCCGGCAGGGCGCGCCTGCCGACATCTTCATCTCGGCCAGCACGGACTGGATGGACGCGGTCGAAGCGGACGGCCTCCTGGAACCCGGCACGCGCGTGGACCTCCTCGGCAACAGCATCGTGCTCGTGGCCTCCGGCAGCGACGCGGCGCCGGTCGAGATCGAGCCGGACCTCGACCTTGCCGGGCTGCTGGGCGACGGGCGGCTCGCCATGGCGCTGGTCGATGCGGTGCCGGCGGGCATCTACGGCAAGGCCGCGCTCGACGGCCTCGGGCTCTGGGACGCGGTGGCGCCGCAGGTGGCGCAGGCCGACAACGTGCGCGCCGCGCTCGCCTTCGTCACCGCCGGAGAGGCGCCCTACGGGATCGTCTACGCAACCGACGCCGCGGCCGCGGATACCGCCACCGTCGTCGGCACATTCCCCGCGGACAGCCATCCGCCGATCGTCTACCCGGCCGCGGACCTCGCGACGCGCGACGTTCCCGCCGAGGCGGAATTCCTGGACTACCTGCGCGGACCAGAGGCGCGGGCCGCCTTCGAGCGGCAGGGCTTCACCCTTCTCGCGCCCTGACGCATGACGGGCTGGCTCGGTCCCGAGGAGTGGCAGGCGGTCGCGCTCTCCCTCCAGGTGTCGCTCTGGGCGACGCTTGTCAGCCTGCCGCTCGGCATCCTCGTGGCCTACGCGCTCGCGCGCTGGCGCTTCCCCGGCCGGCAGGTGCTGAACGGGCTCGTGCACCTGCCGCTGATCCTGCCGCCGGTGGTCACGGGCTACCTGCTGCTCCTGACCTTCGGCACGCGCGGGCCGGTGGGCAGCATCCTCGCCGACTGGGGCATCGTGCTGGCCTTCCGCTGGACGGGCGCCGCGCTCGCGGCCGCGATCATGGCCTTCCCGCTCATGGTGCGCGCCATCCGGCTGTCGATCGAGGCGGTCGACCCGAAGCTCGAGGAGGCGTCGGCCACGCTCGGCGCCGCGCCGGTCTGGGTGTTCCTGACCGTCACGCTGCCCATGGCGCTGCCGGGCATCGTCGCGGGCGCCATCCTCGCCTTCGCCAAGGCGATGGGCGAGTTCGGCGCCACGATCACCTTCGTCTCCAACATCCCCGGACAGACGCGCACCGTGCCCTCGGCGATCTACGCCTTCCTGCAGGTGCCGGGGGGCGAGGCGTCGGCGATGAAGCTGGTGATCGTATCGGTGGTCGTCGCTATGGGCGCGCTCCTGCTGGCGGAACTGGTCGGGCGGCGCGTCGCCGCGCGGGTCGGGGGCGCGTGATGCTCGAGGTCTCGGTGCGCCACGCCTTCGGCGCGTTCTCGCTCGACGCGGCGTTCCGCGCGCCGCCGGGGCTGACCGTGCTGTTCGGCCGGTCGGGGTCGGGCAAGACCACCATCGTGAACGCGGTCGCGGGGCTGCTCATGCCGGAGGCGGGCCGCATCGCCGCGGGCGAATGGACGCTTCTCGACACCGACCGGGGCGTCGCGCTCCCGCCGCACCGCCGCCGGCTTGGCTACATCTTCCAGGAGGGGCGGCTCTTTCCGCACCTGACCGTGCGGCAGAACCTGTCCTATGGCGTGCGTTTCGCGCCCCGCGACGCCCCGCGCGAGGACCCGCGCCGGGTGATCGACCTCCTCGGGATCGGGCACCTCCTCGACCGGCGGCCGGGCGCGCTTTCGGGGGGCGAGAAGAGCCGCGTCGCCATCGGGCGCGCGCTCCTGTCCACGCCGCGGCTGATCCTTGCGGACGAACCGCTCGCCGCGCTCGACGAGGCCCGCAAGGCGGAGATCCTGCCCTATTTCGAGCGGCTGCGCGACGAGGTGAGCATTCCGATCCTCTATGTCAGCCATTCGGCGTCCGAGGTTGCGCGTCTTGCCACCACGGTCGTCGCGCTCGACGCGGGGCGGGTGATCGCGCAGGGGCCCGCGGCAGCGGTGCTGGGCGACCCGGCGGTCCTGCCCACGGGCCCGCGCGAGGCAGGCGCGGTCCTGACCGCGCGCGTGGCGCGGCACCACGACGACGGGCTGACGGAACTCGATGCGGGGGGGCTCGCGCTGTTCCTGCCGCGGGTCGCCGCCGACCCGGGCGGCACCCTGCGCATCCGGATCGCCGCGCATGACGTGATCCTCGCGCGCGCGCGCCCCGAGGGGCTGTCGGCGCTGAACATCCTGCCGGGGGTGATCGAGGACATCCGCCCGGGCGAGGGGCCGGGCACCATCGTGGCGCTCGACACCGCCGCGGGCCGGGTGCTGGCGCGCATCACCCGGCGGTCGGCGGCGGCGCTGCGGCTCGAGACCGGGGCGCCCGCCTACGCGATCATCAAGGCGGTGTCGGTTGCCACCTCGGACATCGGCGGGACGGCGGCGCGCTGAGGCGAATCGCCGCCGCCCGTGCCGTCCTCAGCGCGCGTGGCGGCAGGAGGCCAGCTGCGCCTGGTAAAGCGCCGCGCGGCTCGCCACCCGGTCGGACACCCGCAGGAGCCAGGCCTTCTGGTTGTAGGAGCCGCGGGCATAGCCGGTCCGTCCCTCGTGGTAGGCGAGGTACTGGTTGCGCGCGTCCCACAGCGAGATGCCGAGGCTGTCGCGCGTCTGGGTCATGTACCAGCCCATGAAGTCGGTGGCGTCGTTGATGTGGTCGCGGCGCGTGCGGTAGCCGCCGTGGCCCGCCTGGTATTCCTCCCAGGTGCCGTCGAGCGCCTGCGAGTAGCCGAAGGCCGAACTCTGCCGGCCGATCGGGATCACGCCCAGCGAGTACTGGAACGGGGTCCGGGCATCGCCGACGAACTTGGATTCCTGGTGAATCGTGGCCATCTGGACGTGCACGGGCACGCCCCACTTGCGTTCCGCCGCCTTGAACGCGCGGTAATATTGCGGCCGCTCACGGACGATCTCGCAGGCGTTGTCCAGGTTCGACGGGGGGGTGGAGGAACCGCCACCGCCGCAGGACGCCACCAGCAACAGGATCACCAGAGCGCGAAGGGATCTGCTCATCTGCCTCTCGCTTTGTCTGCTCTTGTTTTTTCGAGCAGTGTAACGGATCGGCGCCGTACGCGAAATCACAATCCGATGGGCCGGCGCCCCGCCGCCCGGATCCGGGACCGTTGCCGGGCGGAGGTCGCGGGGAACGCCCGAGAATCGACTGTCGGACGTAGCCGCACACAGTGTTTCCGGCAGAAATGAGGCGTCAAATTGGACAAATCCCCATTGATCGAGCTAGTCTCTGCGACTAAGAGGACGATCCGATGCACACACAGCGCGCCAAATACAATCTTGGTCAGGTGGTCCGTCACCGCAAGCACCCGTTCCGGGGCGTCGTGTTCGACGTCGACCCGGAATTTGCGAACACCGAGGAATGGTACGAGTCCATTCCCGAGGACAGCCGGCCGGCGAAGGAGCAGCCGTTCTACCACCTCCTGGCGGAGAACGACCAGAGCTTCTATGTCGCCTACGTGTCCGAACAGAACCTCGTCGCGGACTATTCCGGCGAACCCGTCGACCACCCGGACATCGCCGACCTCTTCGGCGCGTTCCAGGACGGTTCCTACGAGTTGCATTTCCAGATGAACTGAGCGCGTGCGCGCGGGTCTCAGCCCGCGCGCACGATGGCGGTGAAGCGCGCGACGTCCTCTTCGGTCAGCGACCAGCCGCAGACCAGCCGCACCACGAGATCCCCGGTGTCGTCGCCCGCGTCCGGGTCGCCCTGCCAGACGTAGTAGCTGGCCCCCTCGGCGCGCAGGCGGTGATGGACCGCCCGGGGCAGGGTCGCGAATACGATGTTGCCGCGCGCGTCGTTCAGCACCTGCGCGTGCTTGCCGAGGCCCGCCACCAGTTCGGCGCAGCGCGCATTGGCGCGGGACGCGAGGTCGCGCCAGAGATCGTCCGACAGGTAGGCGTCCATCTGGGCGGCAAGATAACGGAACTTGGAGAAGAGGTGCCCGCCCCGCTTGCGGCGCAGCTGGAACTCCCAGTGCCTGGCCGGATCGAAGAAGATCACCGCCTCGACCCCCATCAGGCCGTTCTTGGTGCCGCCGAAGACAGCGACATCGACGCCTGCCTTCCACGTCATCTCGGCCGGCGTGCATCCGAGCGCGACGCAGGCATTGGCAAAGCGCGCGCCGTCGAGATGCACGGGCAGCTTGGCCGCGCGCGCCACCGCCGTCAGGGCATGCAGGTCGTCGAGGTCGTAGAGGTTGCCGCGCTCGGTGATCTGCGTGATCGAGACCGCGCCGCGCTGTGCGCCGTGCACCCCGCGCGTGCCCTCGGCCGCGACGGCGGCCTCGAGCGCCGCCGGTGTCATCCGGTCGCCGCCCGGCACCAGCGTCAGCTTGGCGCCGCCGGTGTAGAACTCGGGCGCGTTGCATTCGTCCTCGTGGATATGCGCCACGGGCGCGCAGAACACCGTGTCGAAGGGCTGCACCAGCGAGGCGAGCGCGAGGCTGTTCGCCGCCGTGCCGGTCGCCACCAGCTCGACCGCCGCCTCGGGCGCCTCGAAGAGCTCGCGCAGGCGGTCGCGCACACGGTGGGACAGCGCGTCCTCGCCGTAGCCCGGCACGTGGCCGTCATTGGCGCGGGCGAGCGCGTCGAGCACCTGCTGCGGCACCGGGCCGGCATTGTCCGAGGAAAAGTGCATGCTGGCGGCCTTCTCGTCTGGCGCGGGCCGGTGTCAGACCGGCTCGTCGATGATGTGATCTTCCCACGCGTCCTCGTCGACGGCGAATTCGGGCACCGTGCGGGAGCGCATGGACACCCGCGCCGCGTGCACGCTCTCGGGATCGCCCGAGATCAGCGGGTGCCACGGGTAGAGCGGCCGGCCCTCCCAGAGCAGCTTGTAGGCGCAGGTCACCGGCAGCCAGTAGGCGTGGTCGGCGATGGTGTCGGGCTTCAGCACGATGCATTCCGGCACGTAGGCGTGCCGGGTCTCGTAGCGCGCGCAGCGGCAGGTCGTGTCGTCGAAGAGCCGGCAGGCGACGCGGGTCAGGGCGACCTCGCCGGTCTCCTCGTCCTCGAGCTTGTTGAGGCAGCACTTGCCGCAGCCGTCGCAGAGCGCCTCCCACTCGGCGGAGCTCATCTCGGACAGCGACTTTCGTTCCCAGAACCGCGGCGCGAGCCCCCTGCGGTCGATCGGATCGGGCGCGCCGGCGGTCATGCGAGCGCCTCCAGCACGTCGCGGGCCCGGGCGCAGTCCGCGTCCATCTGCGCCACCAGCGCGTCGAGCCCGTCGAACCGTTCCTCGGGCCGCAGGAACTCGACCAGCGCCACGGACAGGTGCGTGTCGTAGAGGTCGCCCTCGAAATCGAAGAGGAAGGTCTCGATGTTGGCGCGGTTCTCGCCGAACATCGGGCGCACGCCGACCGACGCGGCGCCGTGCCAGGTGCCCGCGTGCGGCCCCGACAGCACGTCCACCCGTACGGCGTAGACGCCGAAGCGCGGCGGGTGCAGCCCGTCGATCGACATGTTGGCGGTGGGATAGCCCAGCGTGCGGCCGCGCTTCTCGCCATGGATCACCGGGCCGTCGATGCGGTGCCAGTGGCCGAGCAGCGCTGCGGCGTCGCCCGGGCGGCCCTCGCTCAGCGCGGTGCGGACCGCCGTCGAGGATACGCGCCTGCCGCCCGCCAGCGCGAGCGGCGCGGCGGTCACGCCGAAGCCCAGGCGCGCGCCGAAGGCCGCGAGGTCCGAGGCGTCCCCCGCCCGGTCGCGGCCGAAGCGGAAATCGGCGCCGGTGACCGCGTGCGAGAGGCCGAGCCCCTCGGCCAGGACCTCGCGCGCGAAGGCCTCGGGCGTCAGCGCCGCGAGATGGGCGTCGAAGGGCAGCTCGAACAGGATGTCGACACCGAGCTTTTCCAGTCGGTGCGCGCGGGCCTCGGGCCCCATCAGCCGGAAGGGCGGCGCGTCGGGTCGGAAGAACTCGCGCGGATGCGGCTCGAAGGTCAGGACGGCCAGCGGCGCGCCGGGCGCGGCGGCGCGCGCGGCGTCGATGACCGCCCGGTGGCCCAGGTGAACGCCGTCGAAATTGCCGATGGCGGCGACGGCGCCTCGGGCCGTGTCGGGGATGTCCCGGATGTCGCGCAGGATCCGCATGCGCACCCGCGTAGCTTCCGGGCGCGGGGCGTGCAAGAGGGGCCGCCGCCGTGCCGGACGCGGGGGGCGCGGATCAGTCGAACTTGCGCGACGGCGCGAGCACGCGGGCCTCGCCCACCAGCACCTTGCGGCCGTCCACCGAGCAGTGGCAGTCGAGGGTCACGCGCCGCTTCGCCACGTCGATCTCGACCACGCGCACCTCGGCATGGACCACGTCGCCGGGCCGCACGGGGGCGAGGAATTTCAGCGTCTGTCCCATGTAGACGGTGCCGTGACCCGGAAGCTGCTCGCCGATCACCGCAGAGATCAGGCCGGCGGTCAGCATGCCGTGGGCGATGCGCCCCTCGAAGATCGTCTCCTGGGCGTAGTCGTCGTCGAGGTGCACGGGATTGCGGTCGGTCGACACCTCGGCGAAGAGCTCGATGTCGCGGTCGGTGATCTGCTTTTGCAGCGACCGGGTCATGCCCATCTCGATGTCCTCGATGGGGATCGTCCCGCGCGGCAGGTTGTCGAACATGTCAGCCTCCATGATCAGGCGCCCCGGCAACAAATAAGCGCCCGAGGCGCCCGTTCAAGCAACTTTATTGCTTCGCGCGCGCAGAAAATCAAGGCCGACCTTGTGGGGAGTTCGGGTCCGTCCGTGCCCGGCGCGCCACCCCGTGTCCCGCGGCGGAGCCTCCGGCGGGGATATTTCCGCCAAGAAGAAGCCAGGACGCGCGCCAGGCAGGCGCCCGGGCCCGGGACGTCAGCGCAGGAAGCCCATGGCGAAGGTCGGGGAGATGCCCTCGGCCGTGCAGTAGCGCCCGAGCTTCGCGGCATCCGGCTGGCCGCCATCGGCGGTCGCCGTCTCCTCCGCCGCGAGGCCGCCGGTGATCAGGAGCGAATCGATGTCCTCGCCCATGGCGCCGTCGATGTCGGTATGCGCCCCGTCGCCGATGGCGAGCAGCCTGTCGTCGGGCGGCACGTCGCCGAGCTCGCGCAGCCGCAGGCGCGCGAGGTCGTAGATCGGCGGATGCGGCTTGCCGAAATAGAGGCTCTCGCCCCCCATCTCCTCGTAGAGGCGCGCAAGCGCGCCCGCGCACCATTCGCGCACGCCGCCCCGGTCCACCACGATGTCGGGGTTGGCGCAGAGGAGCTTCAGCCCCCGCGTCTTGGCGGCGAGGAAGTGCGGCCGCATGGTCGCCGGATCGGCATGGGGATCGAAGGGCCCGCAGCAGACGATGCCCTCGGCCTCCTCGAGCGGGACCTGCGTGATGTCCACGGGGTTCTCGACCACCTGCAGCGGCGAGAAGAAGCTCCTGTCGTGATCCTCGCCGATGAACCAGACCCTGTTGCCCACGGCGCCGCGGAACATGGCCGCGCGGGCGCTGTCGCCCGAGGTGGCGACGGTGTCCCAGGCCTCGTCGGGCACGCCCATCCCCGCGATCTGCTTCTGCACGCTCGCGCGCGGGCGGGGGGCATTGGTCAGCAGCACCACGCGGCCGCCCTGCCGGCGGTAGGCAGTCAGCGCCGCGACCGCGTCGGGATAGGCGCGCACGCCGTCATGCACGCAGCCCCAGAGGTCGACGAGCAGCGCGTCGTAGCGGTCCGAGACCTCGTGCAGGTCGGTGATGATCTGGGTCACTCTGATCTCCGGCAAGTTCGGGGTAAGGCGGGACCCTAGGCGCGGGTCGCGCGGGGGGCAAGGCGCGCGGCCTCGAGGCGTCCGGCCACGAGGCCGGGCAGGGCCGCCCAGTCGTCGAAGGCCGCGGCATGGGGCAGGTCCGCGGCCGCGCTCTTGCGGTAGCCGCGGGTGAAGAGCAGGAACGGCACGTCCGCCGCCGCGGCGGTCGCCGCATCCGTCTCGCTGTCGCCGACATAGAGGGCGGGCCCGCCGCCCAGCGCGTCGAGCGCGGCCCGGAGAGGCGCGGGATCGGGCTTGCGGGTGGCCAGCGTGTCGCCGCCGATCACGACGCCGAAATGCCGCGCGAGGTCGAAATGCGCGAGGACCGACCGCGCCGGAATCGCCGGCTTGTTGGTGCAGAGGCCGAGCCTGTGCCCGGCCGCCCCGAGCGCCTCGAGCGCCGCCCCGGCGCCCGGGTAGAGGCGGGTGAGGTCGTGCGCCGTCTCGTAGGCCGCGACGAAGCGCGCGAGGAGGTCGTCCTGCGCCGTCTCCGGCAGGTCCCGCGCCGCGCGCATCCGCGCCACGAACACGCCCGCGCCCTCGCCGATGAAGCCGATGGTCTCGGGCAGCGTCAGGGGCGCGCGCCCCTCCTCCGCGAGCAGGCCGTTCGCCACGCACGCGATGTCGGGGGCGCTGTCGATCAGCGTGCCGTCGAGGTCGAAGACGATGCGCGCGCTCATGTGGTGGCACGCGCGCCGAAGATGGCCGAGCCCACCCGCACATGCGTGGCGCCGAGCGCGATCGCCTCCTCGAAATCCGCCGACATGCCCATGGACAACCCGTCGAGGCCGTTGCGCGCGGCAAGCTTCGCCAGCAGCGCGAAATGCAGCGACGGCGTCTCGTCCACCGGCGGGATGCACATGAGGCCGCGCACGGGCAGGTCGAGGTCGCGGCACTCGGCGACGAAGGCGTCGGTGTCGCCGGGCAGGATGCCGGCCTTCTGCGGCTCCTCGCCGGTATTCACCTGGACGAAGAGGTCGGGGCAGCCGCCCGTCTCCTGCGCGAGGCGCGCGATGGCGCGGGCAAGCTTCGGGCGGTCGATGGAATGGATCGCGTCGAAGAGCTCCATCGCGCGGCGCGCCTTGTTCGATTGCAGCGGTCCGATCAGGTCGACCCGGACATCGGCGAAGTCCCCGCGGAAGCCCGGCCACTTGCCCTCGGCCTCCTGCACCTTGTTCTCGCCGAAATGCCGGTGGCCGGCCTCGAGCACCGTGCGCACGCGCGCGTCGGGCTGTACCTTCGACACCGCGATCAGGTGCACGCTGCCCTCGGGCCGTCCCGCGGCACGTTCGGCCGCGCGGATGCGGTCGGTGATGTCGGTCAGTCCCAAGGATCGTCTCCCCATGCGTCGATGAAGGGTTGCATCTCGGTCTCGTAGCGCCGCCAGGCCGCGCGGCGCCCGCCATGGATCGGCTGGCGCACCTGCGCGATGCTGAGCGTGCGGACCGCGCCGCCCCGTTCGTGGAACGTGAGGCATGCGGGGTCCCAGTCGAGCCCCGCCGCCGCGACCAGCCGCCGCGCCGCGGGTTCGGGATCGCCCACGAGATCCTCGTAGGCCACGCGCACCAGGCGGTCGCCGAGCCGGTCCTGCCAGGCGGCGACCGAGGCGCGGAACGCCTTGATGGCGGCGGCGATGTCGGCGAGGTCGTTGGCGTAGCGGTGCGTGCCGAGCGCGAAATGCGTCTTGTAGATCGACAGCGCCACGTCGCGGGGATCGCGGTCGATCACCACGAACCGGGCCCCGGGCAGGGCGCGGGCGAGGTAGCCGTAGACCAGGTGGCTCTGGATCGACTTGTCGGTCACGGTGCCCCGCCGGGCGCCGGTCGCCCGCCGCACGCCGTGCAGGTAGGACGCGGCGTAGCGCGCGAGGTCGGGGTCCTTGAGGCTGCGCAGCGCGGCGAGGCGCCCGTTCGCGGCAAAGCGCGCATGCGCGAGCCGGAGCGCCAGCGCCAGCTCGCCCCCCGCGGTCGCGTCCGGATGCGCGCCGACGATCTGCTCGGCGAGCGTGGTCCCCGAGCGGGGCATGCCGGTGACGAAGACCGGCGCGAGCGCCGCCTCGAGGTCGATGGGGTCGAGCGCGGCCCGGTCCTGCGCTGCGCGGATCGCGGCATCCTCGGCCTCGCGCGCGGCGCGGTCGTAGGGGGCGAGGCGGCGCTGCAGGCGGTTCGCCCGGTGCAGGACCGGGAACACCTCGTCATGGGCGCCCTGGTCCTCGAGCGCCTTGGCCAGCGCGAAGAGCGCGTGCACCCGCGTCTCGTCGCCGACCTTGGGATTGTTGGCAGCCTTGCGCAGCCGTCCCATCAGCGGGTCATCGGCGGCGAGCCGGTGCGTGGCGAGGAAGGTGCGGTAGAGCACCCCCTCGAACGGGGCCCGGGCGATCAGCTCGCGAAAGAGCGCCTCGGCCTCGTCGAAGCGGCCGATGCGCTGGAGGTAGATGCCCTTGTCGGCGGCGGCGTGCAGCGGCTTCCGCGCGGCGGCGATGCGGGCATCGTGGGCGGCCAGCGCATCCTCCACCCGCCCTGCATCGGCAAAGGCCGCGACGGCCGCGTCGAGGAGCGCGGGCATGCCGGGCCGGGCGGCCAGCGCGCGGTCGAGGTGGTCCGCACGGGTGGCGAAGTCGCCCTCCTCGTGCGCGATGCGCGCGAGCTGCGCGCGGATCTCGGGGCTGTCGGGATGGGACGCGAGGAGCGCGGTCAGCGCGGTGCGCGCCTCGGCCATGCGGCCCGCCTGCATCAGGCGCAGCGCCGCGGCATAGCGGGTCTGGGCGTCTTCGCTCGGCGGCATCGGCATCTCCCACGGTTCGGTTGGGAGGTGTAGGAGCGCTGCGCGAAAAAGAAAAGAGCGGGCGAAACCGCCCGCTCTTCCCTGAAGTCCGATCTCTCGAGAGATCAGAAGTTCATGCGCAGACCCAGCGAGAACGTGTCGTAGTCGTCTTCGCCAGCACCGTCGAGCTCGAGGGTGTTGTTGCTGTAGCCGCCGCGGAGCGACAGGCCACCGCCGAGGTCGTAGGTCGCGGCGAGGCCGTAGCCCGATGCCTCGAAGTCGTCGTTCGAGTACTCGCCGTAGTTCAGGCCGACCGCGATGTTGTTCATCGAGTAGCCGACGCCCAGACCCCAGTGGGTGATGGTGTTGTCGATCGCAAAGCCCGGAACCTGCAGGGCGATGTTGTCTTCCCACTCGTCAGCAACGTCCGACTGGGCGTAGGTCGCGCCAACCGACAGGCCGCTTGCGAAGCCGGCGGCCACGGCCAGGCCGTAGGTGTCCGCGACGTCTTCCTGCGTCTGGTACGCGATGCCCGCGTCGATCGAGACGCCCGAGAACTCGCCAGCGTATGCAACGCCGACACCGTAGATCGGGTTTGCGTCGAAGCCTGCGGTCACGCCGATGTTGTTGCCGGCGAGGTAGTCGTCCGCACCGTCTTCTGCCTGCTCCATGGAGAGCGAGAACACGAAGCTGGAGTAGGCGTAGTCGAAGCGCGCGATCTGGCCGTCACCATTGCCGTCGAGCGACAGACCGGAGTCGAAGCCGCCGTTGATGGTGCCGAGGGTGTCGAGCAGTTCGTAGAGCGAGTAGCCGTCACCGTCGTTGAAGCCGATGTGCGCGGTTTCATCGTCGTTGAGCGAGCCGCCTGCGAGGCCCATTTCCGGCAGAGCCGCGTCCATCGCGCCGTCGGTGTCGCCCATGGTCAGGGTCGCGCCGCCGAAGGAGACGAAGATGGTCTCGCCGCCCTGGGTGTTCGGGCTCTCGAAGGGCTGGCCGTTGCCGGCTTCGTCGATGTCGATGCTTGCACCGAACGACAGGCCGTTGTCGGCTTCACCGGTCATGGTGAAGGTGACGTCGATGTCGGTGAAGAACTGGGTGTCGCTGTCGCCGAAGTCCACGTCGCCGTTGGCATCGAAGCCGAAAGCGCCGGCGGGCTTGTAGATGCCCATTTCCGCCATACCGGTCAGTGCAACGCCGAGATCCTGGGCCGATGCGATGCCGGCCGACGCAACCAGTGCCGTGGATGCGAAAAGAAGCTTTTTCATGTGTTCCCTCATGTGTTCGTAAGGCACGTACCAATCCGGAAGCCCGGCCTTGATGGGATGTTCTATGCGCCCCGAGGCCGGCCGCTTGCAAGCCAAGCGCTCCGGCGTGTCGGGATCTACCTCCTCCATGGTGCAGTTTTGCCACAAGGCCGCGAGGGGCCCGGATGTGACGCCGGCGACCCCGCGCCGCGCGGGCGGATCCTGCCGTCTTGTCGCGCGGCGCCGGGACAGGTAAGGAGTTGCAAAGATTTGCCGGAAAGCAGCGCGGCGGGGACGGGAACGATGAAGGCAGGACGGGTTGCAGCCCTCGCGGCGATGACGGCCGCATCGCTGGCACTGGCAGGCTGCGGGGCGTTCAGCCGTTCGCCCGGCCGCGCGCCGGTGGAGACGAGGCCCGCGCAGGACATTCTCGACGACGAGATCTACGGCCGCGGCCGCGCGCCCACCTCGACCATCTGGGACATCTTCCGCCCGCGGCAGGACCCGGGCCAGATCGGCGCGGTGAACAAGTATATCTGGAACGCTTCGCTCGAGACGCTGAGCTTCCTGCCGCTCGAGAGCGTCGATCCGTTCACCGGCGTCTTCGTCACCGGATTCGGGACGCCCCCGGGCGGTGGCCAGCCCTACCGCGCGACGGTCTACGTGACCGATCCCGCGCTCGATGCGCGCTCGCTCAACATCGCGATCCTGACCCGGTCGGGACCGGCGAGCGCCGCCACCGTGCGCGCGGTCGAGGACGCGATTCTCACCCGCGCGCGCCAGCTCCGCCGCGAGGACTCGCGGTTCTGATCGCGGGCCGCGTCAGTCGCGCGGCGGTCGCGGATCGCGCGCCGCAAGCGTGTCGACCCACGCCACCTGCCGCGGCAGGCACACCCGCCTGAGATCGTAGTCGGCGACGATGCGCGCCCGCGCCGCCCGGCCGAGCCGCGCGCGCAGGTCCGCGTCGCCGAGCAGCGATTCGAGCCGATCGACGAGGCCCGCGCCGTCGAAGAAGTCCACCAGAAGCCCGGTCTCGCCGTCGGCGATCACCTCGCGCACGGGCGCGGTGTCCGAGGCGAGGATCGCGCATTCCGCGCTCATCGATTCGAGAAGCGACCAGGACAGCACGAACGGGTAGGTCAGGTAGACATGCGCCCGGCTCACCTGCAAAAGCGACAGGAATCGCGGGTAGGGAACGCGGCCGAGGAAATGCACCCGAGCCCAGTCGGCATCGGGGATCCGGCCCCGCACCTCGTCGATGAAAATCTGCTTCCACGTCCGCCCTTCGGGAGCGCGCGCGCCGTAGCTCACCTCGTCCCCGCCCAGCATCACCACGTGCGCGGCGGGCCGGCGGCGCAGGATCTCGGGCAGCGCGCGCATGAAGACATGGTAGCCGCGATAGGGCTCGAGGTTGCGGTTCACGAAGGTGATCACCTCGTCCGCGCGGGTCAGGACACGGCCGTCCGCGACCTCGAGCCGCGCGTCCGGGTCGGGGCGCACCTGGTCGGTGTCGATGCCGTCATGCGAGACGGTGATGCGGTCCCGCCAGGGGTCCGGGAACGTGGAGGCCTGGAACCGCGTGGGGCTGATGCCGGCGTCCATGACCTCCTCGTGCAGGCGGTTGTTGAGGTTCTTCATGCGGATGCGCAGGCGTTCGTTATCGGCCCCCGGCCGCTCGAATTCGGGGTCGAAGTTCACGAAGTCCTCGGTCGTGAGGTGGTAGAGCTCGCAGTAGAGTCCGAGCCGCGCCTTGGGCCAGACATCCTTGAGGAACAGGCTCTCGCCCCAGCCGTGATGGGCGAGGATCACGTCCGGGGTGAAACCCTGCGCGCGCAACGCCAGCGCGCCGCGATAGCACGAGCCGCCGCGCAGGAGCTTGGTCTCGAAATCCTGGAGCCAGGGATGGATGCCCTCGGTCGACCGGCCCTGGATCGCGTAGGGCATGACGGCGACCCCGTTCCAGCGCGTGGCCTCCTTCACCTTGGGCGTCAGGGCCACCACGCGGTGCCCGGCCCGCGCCAGCTCGGGGGCGAGGTGCTTGTACTGTCCGGGAAAATTCTGGTGAATGATCAGGATGTTCATGGCCGTCCGCGTCGCTGGTCCCGGGGTCCCTGACGGTTCTGCCACATCGCGCGCCGCAGGGGAACGCGCGGCGGCAAGGCCTGGCGCGCGCGGGCGTCCTCCTGTTGCCCCTGGGCCTGCGATGCGGGCGCGGGGCCGCTTCGTCACTGGACGCTCAAGCGCGCGCGTCCTATCACCCGCAGGACCATCCATTCCGTCCGCCGCACTGATCCCGCCCGAGGAAGACCCGACATGTCCCGCTACGACCCCGCCGCGATCGAGCCGAAATGGCAGAAGGCCTGGGACGAGGCCCTGACCTTCCGCGCCGACCGAAGCCAGGACCGCCCGAAATACTACGTGCTCGAGATGTTCCCCTACCCGTCGGGGCGCATCCACATCGGCCACGTGCGCAACTACACGATGGGCGACGTCATCGCGCGCTACAAGCGCTCCACGGGGCACAACGTGCTGCACCCGATGGGGTTCGACGCCTTCGGCATGCCCGCCGAGAACGCCGCCATGGCCTCGGGCGGGCACCCCAAGACGTGGACCTACGACAACATCGACACGATGGTCGACCAGATGAAGCCGCTGGGCTTCTCGATCGACTGGAGCCGGATGTTCGCGACCTGCGACCCGGACTATTACGGACAGCAGCAGGCGCTGTTCCTCGACTTCCTCGAGGCGGGGCTCGTCTACCGCAAGAACGCCGTGGTGAACTGGGACCCGGTCGACATGACCGTGCTCGCCAACGAGCAGGTCGAGAACGGCCGCGGCTGGCGCTCGGGGGCGCTGGTGGAGCGGCGCGAGCTCACGCAGTGGTTCTTCCGCATCTCGGACTTCGCCGAGGACCTGCTCGACGCGCTCGACGGGCTCGACGACTGGCCGGCCAAGGTCAAGCTGATGCAGGCCAACTGGATCGGCCGCTCGCGCGGGCTGCAGTTCGCCTTCTCGACCGTGGACGCGCCCGAGGGATTCGACCGGATCGAGGTCTACACCACGCGGCCCGACACGCTGATGGGGGCGTCCTTCGTGGGCGTGTCGCCCGATCACCCGCTCGCGCGGCAGCTGGCCCGCGACAATCCCGAGATCGCCGCCTTCTGCGACGAGTGCCGCCGCATGGGCACCTCGGAGGAGGAGCTCGAGAAGGCCGAGAAGCGCGGCTTCGACACCGGCCTGACCGTGCGCCATCCCTTCGACACGAGTTGGGAACTGCCGGTCTGGATCGCGAACTTCATCCTCATGGATTACGGCACCGGCGCCATCTTCGGCTGCCCGGCCCATGACCAGCGCGACCTCGACTTCGCCCGCAAGTACGACCTGCCAGTGCGGTCCGTCTTCGTGCCGGCCATGGGCGAGGAGGGGACGTTCATCCTCCCAGAGGAGGGCGGGCCGGCCTACGTGCCGCCCAAGCCCGAGACCGTGCGCTACGTGGCGGGCTTTGCCGGCGGCGAGGCGCAGACCGGCGACGCGGCCGTCGAGGCCGCCATCGGCTTCTGCGAGGAGAACGGCGTGGGGCAGGGCGTGACCCGGTTCCGCCTGCGCGACTGGGGGCTCTCGCGGCAGCGCTACTGGGGCTGCCCGATCCCGGTGGTGCACTGCGACACCTGCGGCGTCGTGCCCGAGAAGAAGGAGAACCTGCCGGTCGTCCTGCCCGACGATGTCAGCTTCGACGTGCCGGGCAACCCGCTCGACCGGCACCCGACCTGGCGCGACGTGGACTGCCCCTCCTGCGGCGCGCCCGCGCGGCGCGAGACCGACACCATGGACACCTTCGTCGATTCGTCGTGGTACTTCGCGCGCTTCACCGCGCCCGACGCCGCGACGCCCACCGATCCCGACGAGGCCCGCTACTGGATGAACGTCGACCAGTACATCGGCGGCATCGAGCACGCGATCCTGCACCTGCTCTATGCGCGCTTCTTCGCGCGGGCCATGCACCTGACCGGCCACCTGCCGGAAAGCGCGCGCGAGCCCTTCGACGCGCTCTTCACCCAGGGGATGGTGACGCACGCGATCTACCGCAGCACGGGGGCCGACGGGCGCCCCGAATACCACTTCCCCGAGGCGGTGGAACTGCGCGAGGGGCGCGCCTTCCTCAGGGAGGGTGGCGCCGAGGTCGAGGTCGTGCCCTCGGCCAAGATGTCGAAATCCAAGAAGAACGTGGTCGATCCGGTCGAGATCGTGTCGCAATACGGCGCCGACACCGCGCGCTGGTTCGTGCTGTCGGACAGCCCGCCCGAGCGCGACGTGGAATGGACCGCCGCGGGCGCAGAGGCGGCGCACCGCCACCTCGCCCGCGTGCACCGCATCGTGTCCGAGGCGGCGGAGGCCGACAGCGAAGCCCGGCCCGGCGACGAGGACCTCCTGCGCGAGATGCACAAGACCATCCACGACGTAACGCAGGGCATCGAGAGCTTCGGCTTCAACGCGGCGATCGCGCGGCTCTACGCCTTCACCGCGACGCTGTCCAAGGCCGAGGCCGGCGGCGAGGCCCGCCGTGCCGCCGCGCGCACGCTCGCGCAGCTCATGTCTCCCATGACGCCGCACCTGTCAGAGGAGCTGTGGCAGGTTCTGGGCGGAGAAGGCCTCGTGGCCGACGCGCCCTGGCCCGTCGCGGACGAGGCGATGATGGTCGAGGACACCGTGACGCTGCCGATCCAGGTCAACGGCAAGCGGCGCGGCGAGATCGTGGTGCCCAAGGACATGGCCAAGGACGAGGTCGAGTCGCTCGCGCTGTCGCATCACGCCGTGCTCAAGGCGCTCGACGGCGGGACGCCCAAGAAGGTGATCGTGGTGCCGGGACGGATCGTCAATGTGGTGCTCTGAGCGCCGCGCCGTCCTCGCCGCGCTCGCGGCGCTGGCCGTCCTGCCGGCCTGCGGCTTCACCCCCGCCTACGGGCCCGGGGGCAGCGCGGGGCGGCTGACGGGCGAGGTCGCGCTGACCGCGCCCGAGGACCAGGCGGGCTACCTCTTCAACCGCCGGATCGAGGAACGCCTCGACCGCGCGGCGCTCGGGCGCTACACGCTCGAGGCGACGGTCGAGACCGAGCAGACCGACCTCGGCACCACCTCGACGGGTTCTACCACGCGCTACCGCATCCTCGGCTCGGCGCGCTACCGCCTGACCGAGACCGGCACCGGGCGGCTCCTGCTCGAGGACCGGATCGAGAGCTTCACCGGCTATTCCGCGACCGGCTCGAACGTCTCGACGCTCGCCTCCGAGAGGGACGCGCTGCAGCGCGTGACGACGATCCTCGCCGACCGGGTGGTGGACGCGCTGATCCTCGCGGCGCCGACCCTGCCGGAATGAAACTCTCGGCCCGCGACGCGCCGGCCTTCTTCGCGCGGCCCGATCCGGATGCGGCGGGCCTGCTCATCTGGGGCGAGGACGCGATGCGCGTGGCGCTGCGCCGGCAGGAGGTCATCGCCGCCCTGATCGGTCCCGAGGGCGAGGCCGAGATGCGGCTCACGCGAATCCCCGGCCCGGACCTGCGCAAGGACGCGGCGCTCCTCCTCGACGCGGTCAAGGCACAGGGATTCTTTCCCGGCCCGCGCGTCGCCTTCGTCGAGGACGCCAATGACGGGACCGCCGAGGCGGTCGCGACCGCGCTCGACGCGTGGCGGCCGGGCGATGCGCAGGTCGTGGTGACCGCGGGCGTGCTCAAGGGCGGCTCGAAGCTGCGCAAGCTCTTCGAGGGCGCGCGGAACGCGCACGCGGCGGCGATCTACAACGACCCGCCCGGGCGCGCCGAGATCGAGGCGACGCTGTCCAAGGCCGGGCTCACGGAGATCGAGCGCGCGGCGTCGGACGCGCTCTTCGACCTCGCGCGGCACCTCGATCCCGGCGACTTCCGCCAGACCGTGGAGAAGATCGCGCTCTACAAGCACGGCGATTCGGCGCCGCTCACGGCCGAGGAGGTCGCGCTGATGGCGCCGGCCACGTCCGAGGCCGCGGTCGACGACGTGCTGCACGCGGTCGCCGAGGGCGAGACCGGCGCGATCGGCCCGCTGATGCAGCGGCTCGAGGCGCAGGGCGTGGCAGCGGTCACGCTGGTGATCTTCGCCACCCGCCATTTCCGCGCGCTGCACGCCGCCGCCGCCGACCCCGCGGGCCCCGCGCAGGGCATGGCACGGCTGCGCCCGCCGGTTTTCGGGCCGCGCCGCGACCGGATGCTGCGCCAGGCGCAGGGCTGGGGGATGCTGCGGCTCGAACAGGCGCTGCGGCTCCTGACGGACACCGACCTCTCGCTGCGCTCGGCCGGGCAGCGCGCGCCGGCCATGGCGCTGGTGGAACGCGCGCTCATCCGCCTCGCCATGCTCGCGCGGCGCTGAACGGCGCGGGACTTGCCGCGGGACCGACGCTCGGGCAGTGTCCGCGCGGACATAGGCCCTGACGCCAAGGATGCGCGCGATGAGCTATACCCTGATCGGCACCCGCCAGAGCCGCGCCTTCCGCGCGCTCTGGCTTCTCGAGGAGATCGGTGCGGACTATGCCCACGTGCCCGCCGCGCCGCGCTCGGACGAGGTGACGCGGGTCTCGGCGCTGGGCAAGATCCCGGTGCTGGTGGATGGCGAGACGGTCGTCCCCGATTCCTCGGCGATCCTGACCTACCTCGCGGACCGGCACGCCGCGCTGACCTTTCCCGCCGGCACGCCGGAACGGGCGCGGCAGGACGCCTGGACCTTCCGCATCCTCGACGAGCTCGACGCGCTGCTCTGGACTGCCGCCCGGCACAGCTTCGTCCTGCCCGAGGCCGCGCGCGTGCCGGCCGTGAAGGACAGCCTCAAGGGCGAGTTCGCGGCGAATCTCGAGCGGCTCACGGCCGAGATCCCCGGCCCGTTCCTGATGGGCGAGACCATGACCGTGCCCGATATCGTGCTGGTGCATTGCGGCGGCTGGGCGGTATCGGCGAAGTTTCCCGAACCGCCCGCCGCGTTCAAGGACTACGCCCGCGGGCTGCGCGCCCGACCGGCCTATGCCCGGGCCAGCGAGAAGAGCTGAGACCGGGGGCGCCTGCGCTCAGGTCGGCCCGTCGAGGCGCCGCGCCGCGGCCAGCCCGGCCCAGCGGCCGGTGGCGAGGCAGGCGGTCAGCAGATAGCCGCCGGTCGGCGCCTCCCAGTCGAGCATCTCGCCCGCGGCGTAGGTGCCGGGCCGCGCGACCAGCATCAGGTCTTCGTCGAGCCCCGCGAAGGCAAGGCCCCCCGCGGTCGAGATCGCCTCGTCGAGCGGTCTGAGGCCGTCATGGGGGACCGGCAGCGCCTTGAGCAGCGCCGCCAGCGTGCGCGGCTCCGCGGGCAGGGGCGCGCCACCTCGGCCACCAGCGCACGCGCCACGGGGCCGAGCCGCGCGGCCTTGCGCACCCGGTTCGAGGCGCTCTCGCGGGAGGGCCGCGCGGCGAGGCGGGCGGCAAGCGTGTCGGCCGCCACGTCCGGGCAGAGGTCGATCGCCAGCGGGGCGCCCGTGCGCAGCGCGGGGGACAGCGGGTAGAGGCCGCCTCCCTCGAGGCCCCCGGCGCTCAGGACCGCCTCGCCGCGGCTCTCGATTCCGCCCGACCGGAAGACCACGTTCTTGAGAGGCCGGCCCAGATGCGGCGCCATGTGGTCCGACCACGGGATCTTGAGCCCCGCATTGGCCGGCGCGAAGGGCACGAGGGGCGCGCCGATCTCCGCGAGTGCCCCGGTCCAGCGCCAGTCCGAGCCGAGCCGCGCCCAGCTCGCCCCGCCGAGCGCGAGGATCGTCGTGCGGGCGGCGACCCGCACCGGGCCCTCCGGCGTCTCGAACGTGGCCGCGTCGTCCGTCCAGCCCGTCCAGCGCCATCGTGTGCGCACCGCGAGCCCCGCGGCGCCGAGCCGCCCGAGCCACGCGCGCACCAATGGCGAGGCCTTCATCGCCTCGGGAAAGACGCGGCCAGAACTGCCGGTGAAGAGCGGCTGTCCGAGCCCCTCGGCCCAGGAGCGGACGGCCTCGGGCGGGAAGGCGCGGATCATCGGCCCGAGCCGGCCGGCCGCCCCGCCATAGGCCTGCAGGCACGTCTCGACGTCCTCGTCCTTGGTCAGGTTCAGCCCGGACTTGCCCGCCATCAGGAGCTTGCGTGCAAGGCTCGGGCGCTGGTCCGCCAGCAGGACCGACCGTCCCGCGGCCAGCAGCATCTCGGCCGCCATCAGGCCCGCAGGGCCGCCACCGATCACCAGCGCGTCGGGCGTGAGGGGGGCGGATGGCATGGCGGGGCGGGTCCTCGTGCTTGATCCCGGCGGCGGTGGCGCCAGCTACATCGCGCAGGCCGGGCAGGGGAACAAGGGCCGGGGCGCATGCACATGACCGACGATCAGGGCGATCCGATCTGCCCGCTCTGCCTGCGGCCGATCCCGCCCGAGGCGCGGTCGAGCCTGCACCACCTCGTGCCCAAGCTGAAGGGCGGCAAGGGCGGGCCGACGGTGCTGCTGCACCAGATCTGCCATTCCGAGATCCACGCGCGGTTCACCGAGGCGGAACTCGCGCGCGACCTCGACACGCCGGAAAAGCTGCGCGCAGATCCGCGGCTCGCGCGGTTCCTCGACTGGGTGGCGCGCCGGCCGCCGACCTTCCACAAGCGCAGCGCGGGCGGGCGGCGCAAGCGGCGCTGAGATGTGTCAGGCGACCATCTTCTCCGCCCGGCGCAGGTCGACCGAGACGAGCTGGCTCACGCCCTGTTCCTGCATCGTGACGCCGAACAGCCGGTCCATCCGCGCCATCGTCACCGCGTGGTGCGTGATGATCAGGAACCGTGTGTCGGTGCGGCGGCACATCTCGTCGAGCATGTCGCAGAACCGCGTGACGTTCGCGTCGTCGAGTGGTGCGTCCACCTCGTCGAGCACGCAGATCGGCGCGGGGTTCGCGAGGAACACCGCGAAGATCAGGGCCAGCGCCGTCAGCGTCTGCTCGCCCCCGGACAGGAGCGACAGCGTCGACAGCTTCTTGCCCGGCGGCTGGCAGAGGATCTCGAGCCCGGCCTCCAGCGGGTCGTCCGATTCGACCATCACGAGGTTGGCCTCGCCGCCGTTGAAGAGGTGCCGGAAGAGCAGGCCGAAATTCGCGTTCACCTGCTCGAAGGCGGTCAGCAGCCTTTCGCGGCCCTCGCGGTTGAGGCTCGCGATGCCGGCGCGCAGGGTGCGGATCGCCTCCTCGAGATCGGATTTCTCGGACACGAGGGTGTCGTGCTCGGCCTGCACCTCGCGGGCGTCCTCCTCGGCGCGCAGGTTCACGGCGCCGAGCGCGTCGCGCTGGCGCTTGAGCTGGTTCACGCGCGCCTCGATCTCCTCGGCGCGGGGCAGGGCGTCGGCATCGGTGCCGAGCCGTTCGAGCAGCGCTTCGGGCGTCGTCTCCTGCTCGTCGGCGATGCGCTCGGCCGCGGCGGCGGCGGCGGCCTCGGCGGCCTCGGCCCGGGCCTCGGCACGGGCGCGGCTCTCGCGCGCCTCGGACGCGGTCCGCTCTGCGTCGCGTTCGGTGGCGACGGCGTCGCGCAGCGCGGCCTCGGCCGCGGCCAGCGCGTCGCCCGCGGCGCGGCGGCGCTCCTCTGCGGTCTCGATGCGCTGGCCGAGCTCCTCGCGCGTCTCGGCCAGTTCCGCGGGCCTCGCGGCGGCATCGGCCAGCTCGTCCTCCGCGGCGGCGCGGCGGTCCTCGAGCTCTGCCCCGCGCGACTTCGCGGTCTCGAGCCGGGTGCGCCAGCCCGACAGTTCCTTGGCCACCTGCTGGGTGCGGGTCTTGCGCGCCTCGCCCTCGCGGCGGCATTCGTCGTGGGCGGACCGGCGCGCCATCATGGTCATGCGCGCGGCCTCGACGGTCATGCGGATGTCCTCGAGCTCGGCGCGGGCGGCGTCGAGATCGGGCAGGGCGGCCACCGCGCGTTCCGCCTCGACGCGCCGCGCGCGGGCCTCGGTCATCTCGTCGGCATGCCGCGCCACGGCGAGGCGCGCGCTTTCGAGCCGGGTCTCGGCCATGTCGCGGTCGGCTTCGGCGCGGCTCGCGGCGCGCGTCGCCTCGGTCACCGCCTGGTCGGCCTGTCTGCGGGCCTCGCGCGCGGCCTTGTCGGCGCGGGTGAGGTCCGCGAGGCGCGCGCTCAGCCCCTCGTGGGTGGCGCGCGCGCCGTCGAGTCGCGATTCGGCCTCGGCGCTCTCGGCCCTGAGGGCCTCGAGCCGGTTCAGCTGCTCGAGCCGGAGTGCCGCGGCGGACGGCATGTCCGACGCGGCGGCCCGGTAGCCGTCCCAGCGCCAGAGGTCGCCCGCGGGGCTGACGAGCCGCTGCCCGGGCCCGAGCGCCGCCTGCAGCCGGTCGCCCTCGGAGGCGTCGACGAGGCCGATCTGCGACATCCGCCGGACCAGGACGTCCGGCACCGACACGTGCCGCGACAGGGGCGTCACGCCCGCGGGCAGCGGCTGGTCGGCGTCGTAGGCCGGCAGCACGCGCCAGCCCGATCCGCCTTCCGAATCGCTTTCGGGCGCGCGCAGGTCGTCGGCGAGCGCGGCCCCCAGCGCCTTCTCGAAGCCGTGCTCGACCTGCAGCCGGTCGAGCACCTGCCCGCCTTCCGCGGTGTCGCGGTCGAGAAGCCGGGCCAGCGCGCCGACCTCGGCCCGCAGCGCCGACAGCTCGCCCTCGGCCGCCGACCGCGCGGCGCGGGCGTCGGCCTCGCGCGACTGGGTCTCGGCACGGGCATGCTCGGCCTCGGCCAGCACGTCCTCGGCGCGTTCGGCGGTACCGCGGGCACGTTCCGCCTGCGCCTCGCTCTCCGCGCGCGTGGCCTCCGCGGTCGCGAGCCGGGTCTCGGCCTCGGTCACGCTGGCGCCGGCGCGGGTCGCCTCGGCCTCGGCCCGCTCGTAGAGCTTGACCGCGTCCGACAGGCTCCGATGCGCCGACTGGTGGCGCGCCGACAGCCGCGCCAGGTCCTCGGTGCGCTCGGACAGCGCCGCCTCGCGCGCCTCGAGCACCGCGGCCGCCTCGCGCGCCGCCTCCGCCGTCTCCTCGAGCCGCGCCTCGTGGCCCTCGCCGGCCTGGGCCAGCTCCTCCGCCTCGCGTTCGAGCGCCGCGATGGTCTCGCCGGCGTCCCGGTTCAGCCCGCCCTCGCGCTCCATGTCGCGGGTCAGCTGCTCGATCCGGGCCTTGAGCGTGGCGATGGCGTCCGCGGCGCGGCGCTCCGCCTCGGTCAGCGCGTCGCGCTCGACGGTCAGGCGCTGCAGGACGGCGGCCGCGATGGCCTCCTCCTCGCGCAGGGGCGGCAGCGCCTCCTCTCGGCCCTCGCGGACGGCGGTCGCCTCGCGCGCGGCCTTCTCGGCACGGGCGGCCTCGGTCATGGCGGCCCGGAGCGCCGCGCCCGCCTCGGCGCGTGCGGCATCCGCATCGCGCCAGCGGCGGTAGAGAAGCTGCCCCTCGGCATGGCGCAGGTCGGTGCCGATGGCGCGGTAGCGCGCCGCCTGCCGGGCCTGCCGGGCGAGCGATTGCAGCTGCGTGGCGAGCCCCTCGACCACGTCGTCGACGCGGGTCAGGTTGGTCTCGGTGTTCTTGAGCTTCAGCTCCGCCTCGTGGCGGCGCTGGTAGAGCCCGCCGATCCCCGCGGCGTCCTCGAGCACGCGGCGCCGCGCCTTGGGCTTGGCGTTGATGAGTTCGGAGATCTGGCCCTGCCGCACCAGCGCCGGGGATTGCGAGCCGGTCGAGGCGTCGGCGAACAGCATGGCCACGTCGCGCGCCCGCGTCTCCTTGCCGTTGGCCTTGTAGGCGCTGCCGGCGTCGCGGGTGATGCGGCGCACGATCTCGAGCTGGTCGGCATCGTTGAACCCCGCGGGCGCCAGGCGCTCGGCGTTGTCGATGGTCAGCGTGACCTCGGCGAAGTTGCGCGCGGGCCGCGAGGCGGCGCCGGCGAAGATCACGTCCTCCATCCCGCCGCCGCGCATGGCGGTCGGACGGTTCTCGCCCATGACCCAGCGCAGCGCCTCGAGCAGGTTCGACTTGCCGCAGCCGTTCGGCCCGACGACGCCGGTCAGGCCGTCCTGGATCACCAGTTCGGTCGGATCGACGAAGCTCTTGAAACCCGACAGTCTCAGTCGTGAAAAACGCATGGGCGGTGCGCCCCCGGATTGTGCCTGCGGTCCGCATTGTGCGGGTCAGGGGGAGGACGAGTCAATCGCCTTGGGCTGCATGTCGCGGCGGAATGCCAGGTTCTCCACAAGATATTGCGAACCTCCATAGGGTAGTCTTATCCTTGGCCTGTTCGGCAATGCAGAGGACGCGATGGACATCGTCATCGAGGAAGGCTCGCCCCTGGCGCCTGGGGCCCGCGCGCTGCTGGAGGAGAGCCACGCGCTGATGACGCGTCTCTATCCGCCCGAGCAGAACCATGCGCTTGCCCCCGAGGCGCTGGCGTCGGCGGACACGACCTTCTTCGTGGCCTCCCGCGGTGGCGCGGCGCTGGGCTGCGTCGCGGTCAAGCGCCATGCCGATTGCGCGGAGCTCAAGTCGTTCTTCGTGCGGGCGGACGCGCGGGGCGCGGGCCTCGGCGCGCGGCTTCTCGCACGGGCAGAGGACGCGGCGCGGGCGGAGGGCCTCGCGGTGATGCGGCTCGAGACCGGCGATGCGCTCGCAGCGGCGACGGCGCTCTACGTGCGGTCGGGCTACGTGCGCTGCGGCCCGTTCGCCGCGTACGATGAGAGCCCCGGCAGCGTGTTCTACGAGAAGCGGCTGCCTAGAGGCTGACACAGTCGAGCGACAGCTCGGCCGGGTCACCGTCCGCATCCTCCGCCTCGGCCAGCACGGCGCAGTCGAGGAGCAGGGGCGGCGCCGGCCGGGGCGGTGCCGGCGCCCCGCCGCAGGACAGCCCGATCCGCAGAAGCGTCACGTCGCCCGTGGCCCACGCGGCGGTGCAGCCGGTCCAGTCCTCGACCGCGCGCGCCGCGCGGTCCGAGACGAGCGGCCACCGCGGCAGCGGGTCGAAATCGGTGCGGATCGCCTCGACCACGGCGCCGTTGCGGCGGACGACGAAATCCGATCCGCCCTCGGACAGCCGCATCGCGGGACGGCCGGCAAAGCCCGGACCGCCGGCGGTGCAGGCCCCGAGGGCAAGGCAGAAAAGGAGGAGCAGGGCGCGCATGGCGCCAGCATATCCCGGGATCCGGTTAAGGCGCGCCTAATCCCGGCGGTCGCGGTCCCTGCGCCGCCACAGCGCGCGCGCGGTCCAGAGCGCCGTCCCGCCGAAGAAGAGCCCGGCGATGCCGATCACCTCGACAAGGGCCGCGCTGTTCGCGATGCCACGCACCGCCACCGTCAGCACGACGAGCGCGAGCCCGCAGAGGCTGAACACCAGCCGGAAGATCAGCTCGCCGCGCGACGGTCCCCCGGACACGTCAGAAGGTCACCTGCACGCCGGGCAGCTTCAGCGCCTTGATGAGGTCGCGCAGTTCCTGCCGGGCCGCCACGTTCGAGATGTTCAGCTGCTTCACGCCGATGTCCTTGAGGTCGAGCAGCGTCAGGCCGCGCGGAAAGAGCTCGCGGAAGATCACGCGTTCCGAGAACCCCGGCCCGACGCGGAAGCCGATGCGCTTGGCCAGCCGGTCGAGCGCGCGCTCCATCTTGAGCTTGTTGACCATGGCCTGCGCGCCGAGCCGGTTGCGCAGCACGACCCAGTCGATGGGCTGCAGGCCCGCCTGCGCGCGCAGCTGCCGCGCGTTCCAGACCATCTCGGCATAGACCGAGGGCCCGAGGATCTTCTCGCCGTCGCCGTCGATGCGCGCGAGCAGGTCGAAATCGACGAAACTGTCGTTGAGCGGCGTGATCAGCGTGTCGCCCAGCGAATGCGCGACCTGGCTCAGCCGCGTGTGCGAGCCCGGGCAGTCGATCAGGATGAAGGCGCACGCCGCCTCGAGTTCCGCCACCGCGGCCGACAGCCGGTGGTCATAGGCGTTCTCGCCCGGTGCCAGCGCGGCCGGGTCGATCTCGGGCAGCTCCAGATAGCGCGGCGAGGGCAGGTCGAGCCCCTCCCGCGCGAGGAAGGCGCGGCGGTTGTCGATGTAGCGGCCGGTCGTCTTCTGGCGGAGGTCAAGGTCCAGCACGCCGGTCGGATGCCCCATCCGCGCCAGCGCGGTCGCCACGTGCATCGACACCGTGGACTTTCCGGCGCCGCCCTTCTCGTTTCCCACGACGATGATATGCGCCACGACCGCTCCCCCGACACTCGATCCCGAAATGCGGGACGTCCCCTGCCTCGGTCCCCCGATAGCCGGGGGCGCGCCCCAGAGAAAGCCGGCCCGCGCATAAGGGGCACAAGTCGTGGCAGGACCGCCGCAGGCGGGTAGCGGAAACGACAACGCCGCCCCGGAGGGCGGCGCTGCGAATTCCGTCGAGAGGGCGGCGATCAGAAGCCGAGGCCCTCGTACTTCTTCTTGAAGCGCGAGACGCGGCCGCCGGTGTCCATCAGGCGCGAGGAGCCGCCGGTCCAGGCCGGGTGCACGGTCGGGTCGATGTCGAGCGTCAGCGTGTCGCCTTCCTTGCCCCACACGGTGCGGGTCTGGAAGGTGGTGCCGTCCGTCATCTTGACCGTGACCACGTGGTAGTCGGGGTGGATGTCCTTTTTCATGTCGACGCTCCTTGCACGGGCTTCTTGCCGTCGCCCTTGAGAACCTTGTAGTTCGCGTCCTCGGCGATACGGGCCGATTTGCCGCGACGCGACCGCAGGTAGTAGAGCTTGGCGCGGCGGACCCGGCCGCGGCGCACCACCTCGATCGATTCGATGTTGGTGGAGTAGAGCGGGAACACGCGCTCCACGCCTTCACCGAAGGAAATCTTGCGCACTGTGAACGAGCCGGCGATGCCCTGGCCGTTCTTGCGGCTGATGCAGACGCCCTCGTAGTTCTGCACGCGGGTGCGCGTGCCCTCGGTCACCTTGTAGCCGACGCGCACGGTGTCGCCGGCCTTGAAATCGGGAATTGTCTTCCCGAGCGAGGCGATCTGTTCCGCCTCGAGCTGTGCGATCAGATCCATCTGATCTACTCCTTTGCGATGCCCACGGTTTTCCCGCGGAGGTGTGTCGCGGTCCCAGAGCTCCGGTCTTCGTCCGGGTCCGCCGGCCCGCGTAGGGGGCGCCCGCCAGAGATTCGGTCCGTCTTGTCGTGTCTCGCGTGGCCGGCCCCCTCGCCGCGTCGAAGAAACGCGGGGTGCCGATGCGGGGACATTGGCCACGGGTCCGGTTGGCCTCGCGGCCCCGGACGCGCGCCCGTATAGGACCGGGGCGGCCCGCGATCAAGCGGATTCTCGTCGCGTCACTCGCCGTCGCGGCGGGCGAGATGCGCGGCCCAGAGGTCGGGCCGGCGCGCCCTGGTCAGGCGCTCGGCCTCGTCCCGGCGCCACGCCGCGATGCGCGCGTGGTTGCCCGACAGGAGCGCCTCGGGAATCGGCCTTCCGCGCCATTCCGCCGGGCGGGTGTAGTGCGGATGCTCGAGCAGCCCGTCGGAAAAGCTTTCTTCCTCGGCCGAGGCGGCGTTGCTGAGAACGCCGGGCAGCAGCCGCACGCAGGCGTCGATCAGGGCCTGCGCGGCGATCTCGCCGCCGGTCAGCACGAAGTCGCCCATCGACACCTCGGCCACGTCGTATGCGTCGATCAGGCGCTGGTCGAGCCCCTCGAACCGGCCGCAGATCAGCGTGGCCCCGGGCCCCGCCGCCAGCCGCCGCGCCATCTCCTGGTCGAAGGGCCGCCCGCGCGGCGAGAGGTAGATCAGGGGGGCGGCACGATCCATGCGCGCGCGCGCCTCGTCGAGCGCGCGGCCCATGACGTCGGCCCGCAGGACCATGCCGGCGCCGCCGCCCGCGGGCGTGTCGTCGACGTTGCGGTGCCGGCCCTCGCCGAAATCCCGCAGCGCCACGGTGTCGAGCTGCCAGAGCCGGTCCTTGAGCGCCCGGCCGGTCAGCGACAGGCCCAGCACGCCCGGGAACGCCTCGGGCATCAGCGTCACGACCTGCGCGGTCCAGATGCCGTTCAGCATCGCGCCCGGCTCCATCAACTCGCGCGGGCGCAGCGACGCGGCGATGCGCTTGCGGCCGTGGGACCGGGGCGGGCTTTCTTCTTCGGACATCGTGACCTGCGGATGCGGGAACCGGCGGCGGTCATAGCGCGGCGCCGCGCGGAAGGCAAAGGGCGGGCGTCAGGGCGTGCGTGCCGCCCGCTCGCCGGCCTGCGGGTCGAGGTAGTCGGCCGGGCGCGGGGCGCGCACGAGCCCGGTGCGCAGGCTCCACGCGTCGCGCGGCTGCGGCAGGCGACCGCGATATTCCACGAAGAGGCCGACCGGGTCAGGCAGCCGCGGGGTCCCCGTCACCGCCGCGGCACGGGTCAGGGCGGCCGACAGCATCGGCGCGCAGTCGACCACCTGGTCGGGCGGCTCGAGCGCGATCTCGCGGCGCAGGTAGAGGCCCGCGTTCCACTGCTCGAGGATGCGGCGCACCTCGGCGAGGAAGGCGAGGTCGCCCGCCCGCGCCGCGCGGTCGAGCTGCCCCGACGCGGCCAGCGCGCCGAGATAGATCGCGACGCTCGCCTGGTCGCAGTTGCGCTGGCGCACGCACCAGAGCGCGGCCATGGCCTGGTCCGGGTCCTCGGGATCGTGTTCGGTGACCACCTTGTGCCAGAGATCCTGGTCGGGTGCGCCGAGAGATTGCAGTGCCGCCACGAGGTCGGTGCGGCCGGAGGTCCGGCCCGACTGCGCCCGCCAGGCCGTGCGCGTCGCCTCGAGCGCGCCGCAGCTTTCCTCGAACCGGCGGCGGCGCTCGGCGATCTCGGCCACCTTGTCGCGCAGCGACAGCACGCGGTCGGGATGGCGGAACAGGGTCGCGAGCCCGCCGGCCTCGTCGGGCGGCAGCGTCAGCACGCGGTCGAGCATGAAGAGGTCGAGCACCTGTCCGTCGCTCAGGTCGTCGCAGCGGAACACGCCCCAGACGCCCGCGATGCGCGCGAGGATCGCGGCGATGGCGGCGTCGGCATGCTGCGGCACCTGGCCCCCGACCTCGGCCGGGTCGGGATCCTCGAGCGCGGGACCGGCGAGGCGCAAGGCGACGTGGGCGCGCCGCGCCTCTGGCGGCGGCAGGGAGGCGGAGGGGTTGCGCCGGACGAGGCCGCGCAGCAGGCTGCTCGACGGATCGGGCGCAGTGCCGCCGCGCGCTCCCTGCGCGATGCCGGCGGCGGGGCCGGGACGGAAGGCGAAGAGCACACCGCCCCCGGCAAGAAGCGTCGTGGCGACGGGGCCGAGCGCGGGATCGGTCCCCGCGGCGGCGACACCCGGGTCCGCGAAGAGCACCAGAAGGAGCGCGGGCGACAGCGCCGCCACACTCCGGATTATCCTGGCGCGTGCCAAATCCACGTCCAGTCCTCACCTTTTGCACGTGAGGCCGTGTTACCGGCCGTTTGAGGCGGAATCGCGGCGCGGCACCGCCGCACTCGCCTCGGACGTTTCAACTATAGGGAGAATCGCCTTGCTGCCATACGACCGTCACGGTGCCGGCAACAATTCGCCGGCGCCGTGCCAGGAACGCCTCGAATCGGGTCAGTCGTCGAACAGGCCCGCAGGCGGATCGGCGACGATCCGGCCCGCTGCAAGGTCCACGGTCGGCACCGCCGCCTGCGTGAACGGCAGCAGAACGGTCGCGCTCCGGCCCGGCACTGCAACCTCCAGGAGGTCGGACGCCCCGTGGTTCTGCACCGTGCGCACGGTCCCGAGCGCGACGCCGCCGGTGTCGTAGACCGCGAGCCCGATCAGGTCGGCATGGTAGAACTCGTCGTCGGGCAGCTGCGGCAGCCGGTCGCGCGGCGCGAAGAGGCGCACGCCCTTCAGCGCGTCGGCCTCCTCCTTGCTGCGCACGCCGGTGAGGCGGGCGGCAAAGCCCTGCGCGATGGCGCGCACGATCTGCACGTCGAAGACATGCGCGCCATCCTCGGAGGTCAGGGGGGCGTAGTCGGCGATGGCCTCGGGTTCGGCGGTGAAGCTTTTCAGCCGCACCTCGCCGTGCACGCCGAAGGCGCCACCGATCGCGCCCACGCAGATCCGTTTCTCGTCATCCATGGCGCCAGCCCATAGCGCAGGGACCGGGCGGCAGGCAATCGTCCGCGCGCCGCCCGTCCGGTCGTGCCGTCAGCCGCCGACGCGGAAGACGCGCGTCAGGCCGATACGCGCGCCCCACTGGTCGCGGTCGCCCTGCCGGACGATCGGGCTGTCCTCGGCGTCGTGGGTGAACTGGTCCCAGGTCACGGCGCCCTCGATGCCCCAGTTCTCGTTGAGCTTGTAGCGCATGCCGAGCTCGACGCCCGCGGACAGAAGGCCCCCCTCGGCGTCGAATTCGGTCAGGGTCGGCGATGCCGCCGCCTCGTCGGCCGAGACGCCGAAATAGGTGTCGGCATAGCCGTCCGCGCCGTAGAAGAGCCGCGGCCCGAAGGTGACCATCAGCGCCTCGGAGGGACGCACGATGATGTCGCCGCCGATCTCGCCCACGACCGCCTCGTGGCCGCCGAAGCCGCGGCGGATGTCCGCGAAGACCGACCAGTTGCGCTCGGTGTAGCCCACGCCGAAGCCGAGCTCGACCGCGGCGTCGATGTCGTCGAGGCCGTCGAGCTCGTCGTAATCGTCCGCATCGCGTTCGCCGATGTAGTTGAACGACCCGCGGAAGCCGAAGCCGCGCGAGGCCGCCCACGGGTCGGGATCGCCGAACTCGAGCCCGCCGAGGCGCGCGTAGCGCAGGCCGAAGCCCAGGTCGGGCACGACCTCGTATTCGTCCGAGCCGAAATATTCGGGCGCCGTGCCGACGCCGCCGCGGAGCGTGAAGACCAGCGCCGGTCCGGACGACTGGGTCGAGATCACGGGGAGCCCGGGCGCGGCGGCCGCACGATCGGTGCCGGCATCCTGGGCGGCGGTGATGCCGGGCAGCGCGAGGCTGGCGGCAGCGGCAAGGCAGGCGGCGCGCAGGTCCATGAGGTCGTCCTTTATGTCGCGGAAGTCTTCGTCCGGTCGAGTGTTAACCCGCGCCGGCCCCAGTTCAAGGGCGGGCCCGCCGGTGACCACGCGGGCGTGATCTTGCGGCTGCAGGGGACATGGGCCCCCGGACAGGCGAACGGCGCGCGGTGGGCTTCCCCCGCGCGCCGTCCTCGTCTCGTCCTGCCGTCCGGAAGCGGACGGAAGGGATCACTCGGCCTCGGCGCCGGCTGCGGCCTTCTCGGCCTTGGCGGCGGCGCGGTCCTGCGCGGCCTTGCCCGGCGTGCCCTTCTTCGGGTTGCTGCGTTCCTTCTTCTCGGCAAGGCCCGCATTCTCGAGGAAGCGCTGGATGCGGTCGGTGGGCTGGGCGCCCTTCGACAGCCAGAACTGCACGCGCTCGACGTTCATCTGCACGCGGCGCTCGTCGCCCTTGGGCAGGAGCGGGTTGTAGGTGCCGAGCTTCTCGAGGAAGCGGCCGTCGCGCGGCATCCGGCTGTCGGCGGCGACGATGGCGTAGTGGGGGCGCTTCTTGGAACCGCCGCGGGACAGTCTGATCTTCATGGCCATGATGGGTGTCTCCTTGATCGTGTAGGGTGCGCAGGTGCGGGGGAGGCCCGCCCTACGCCTGGTGGCGTTCGTGGTGCTTGATGACTTCCTGAATCACGAAATTCAGGAACTTCTCGGCGAAGTCCGGGTCGAGATCGGCCTGGACCGCCAATTCCTTGAGCCGCGCGATCTGCGTCGCCTCGCGGGCGGGATCGGACGGGGGCAGGGCGTGGTGCGCCTTGAGCACGCCCACTTCCTGCGTGTGCTTGAACCGTTCGGCCAGCGTGAAGACGAGGATCGCGTCGAGCCGGTCGATGGACGCGCGGTGCTGCGCGAGCAGCGTCTGCGCGCGCGCGATCGGGTCTTCGGTCGTGTCGTGCATCTGGGTCAACGGCCCGGCCTTTCACTTGGGAACGGGAAAACGGTGCAGGGGCGCGGGGTCATGCGGCGCCCTCCGCCGGCGGGTGGCGGAACACCAGCACGTCGTGGTCGCGGATCCGGGTCTCGCGCTCGAACCGCGCGCCGAGCCGCTTGGCCAGCCGCAGCGACCGCGTGTTGTCCGGCGCGACGAGGCTGATGGGCGCCGTGATGCCGAAGTGCTCGGCCGCGGCGGCCCGCGCCGCGCCCGCCGCCTCGAAGGCGTAGCCCTTGCCTTCCCACGCGGCGAAGATCGAGTAGGCAAGTTCCGGCTCGGGCCAGTCGATGTGGTGCAGGATGCCTGCGTGGCCCACGGGTTCGCCCGTGGTGCGGCGCGCCGCGACCCAGAGCCCGAAGCCGCGGATCTGCCAGTGCCCGGCCATGCTGATCAAGGCGCGCCACACCTCCTCGCGGTCGAGCGGGCCGCCCACGAAGTGCGACCGTCGGTCCGCGTAGAACAGCGCGAAGGCGTCGAGGTCGGTCAACCGCGGTGCGCGCAGGACCAGGCGATCGGTCTCGATCTCGGGAACGGTCACGGTCATCGCGCGGCCTCCGCCGGTGCCGGGTGACGCCACAGCTCTTCCTCGCCCATCATCGGGTTGTCATAGACCCGTTCGAGCGTCGCCCCGAGCCGGCGGGCCAGCGCCTGCGACCGGGTATTGCCGGGCTTGATGTTCGAGGTGAGCGCGGGCAGGCCCAGCGTGTCGTAGGCCCAGCCGCGCGCGGCCAGGGCCGCCTCGTAGGCGATGCCGCGGCCCTCGAAGCCCTCGAACACCACCCAGCCGACCTCGGGCTCGGGCCAGCCCTCGGGGTTCCAGATGCCGCAGATGCCGGCGGGCGTGCCGCTCGCGCGGTCCTCGATGGTGAAGTAGCCGTAACCGTGGATGTGCCAGTGGCCGATGTTGCACGCCCACCAGCGCCACGAATCCGCGCGGCTGTAGACGGGCCCGAAGCCGAGGCAGCGGGTCTCGTCGGCGTGGAACGCCGCGAAGGCGTCGAACTCGACGAGCGACGGCCCCCGCAGGACCAGCCGTTCGGTCTGGAGCGTCGGCGCGGCGGTGAGGGCGGGGGACGTCATCGCGCGCTCCCGTCCCCGGGTGCGACGACGCAGGCCGAGAGACCCCGCAGGGCGGGGCAGGCGTGCCGAAGGCGCGCGGGATATGCGGCGGGCCGGATCACCTACTTCTTCTTTCCGAATCCCGAGAGGCCCGGCGGCAGCGCGCCGCCACCCATGCCGCCGCCCAGTCCGCCGGGCATCGAGCCGCCCATGGCCTTTGCCGCCGCCTCGAGCTGCTTGGGGTCCATCTGCGAGGGATCCATGCCCGGAGGCATCCCCCCCTTGCCGAACATGCCGCGCATCGCCTGCTTGAGCGCGCCACCTTTGCCCATCTTGCCCATCTTCTTCATCATGTCGGCCATCTGCCGCTGCATCTTGAGAAGCTTGTTGAGCTCGGACACCTCCATGCCGGCGCCTGCCGCGATGCGCTTCTTCCGGCTGGCCTGCAGGATCTGCGGGTTGGCGCGTTCCTTCTTCGTCATGGAATTGATCAGCGCGACCTGCTGGCGCAGCATCCGGTCGTCGATGCCCGAGCCCTCCATCTGCTTCTGCATCTTGGCGGCGCCGGGCATCATGGCGAGCATGCCTTCCATGCCGCCCATCTTCATCATCTGCTCGAGCTGCATCTTGAGGTCGTTCATGTTGAACTGACCCTTCTGGAAGCGCTTCATCATGCGCTCGGCCTGCTCCTGCTCGAGCGTGGCCTGCGCCTTTTCCACCAGCGCGACGATGTCGCCCATCCCGAGGATGCGGCCGGCGACGCGCTCGGGCTCGAAGGTCTCGAGCGCGTCCATCTTCTCGCCGAGGCCGACGAAGCGGATGGGCTTGCCGGTGATCGCGCGCATCGACAGCGCCGCACCGCCGCGGCCGTCGCCGTCCATGCGGGTCAGCACCACGCCCGAGACGCCGATCTTGTCGTCGAACTCGGTCGCGACGTTCACAGCGTCCTGCCCGGTCAGGCCGTCGACCACGAGCAGGGTCTCGCGCGGGTTGACGGCGTCACGCACCGCGGCCGCCTGCGCGATCAGTTCCTGGTCGATGTGCAGCCGGCCGGCGGTGTCGAGCATGTAGACGTCGTAGCCGCCGAGGCTCGCCTGCGTCTTCGCGCGCCGCGCGATGGCGACGGGGTCCTCGCCCTTGACGATGGGCAGGGTGTCGACGCCGATCTGGGTGCCGAGGATCTGCAGCTGCTCCATGGCCGCGGGGCGGTTGACGTCGAGCGACGCCATCAGGACCTTCTTCTTCTCTCGGTCCTTCAGCCGCTTGGCGAGCTTGGCGGTGGTCGTGGTCTTGCCCGAACCCTGCAGGCCGACCATCAGGATCGGCGCGGGCGCGTTGTCGATGCGCAGCGACCCGGGGTCGCCCTCGCCCGCCAGCACGCCGATCAGCTCGTCGTGCACGATCTTCACGACCTGCTGGCCGGGCGTGACGGATTTCGTCACCGCCTGGCCGGTCGCCTTCTTCTCCACCGCCTTGACGAAATCGCGGGCCACGGGCAGCGACACGTCCGCCTCGAGAAGCGCCACGCGCACCTCGCGCAGCGCCGTGCGCACGTCGTCCTCGGAAAGCGCCCCCTGCTTGGTCAGCCGGTCGAAGACGCCGCCAAGGCGTTCTGAGAGAGATTCGAACATTGCTGCGGCCTCCTCGTGCCGGTCTCTCGGATCCTGTCCCCAAGGTAGGGGCGCGCGTCTTCGGTCACAAACGGTCCGCGCCTCGGGCGCGGGGGCGGAACGGACCAAACGACGAGCGCCCCCGTGGGCGCAACGCGCTGACGGGGGGCGATCCCGGGCATGGCCCAAGGGACCGGAAGCGGTTCACTTCCGGGACATGCGGCGCGCGATAGACCGGGAGGAGGCGGGAGTCAAGCGCGGCCGGGGACGGCCCGCCCGCGGATCGCGGACGGGCCGGGCGTCGATCGGCCGCGATCAGGCGGCCAGGCTGTCGACCTGCGCCTCGGCGTCCTTCAGCGTCGCCTCGGCGTCGATCATCAGGCGGTCGGCGCTGACGAAGGTCACGTCGGTGATGCCGATGAAGGCCAGCATGTGACGCACGTAGCCGGTGGCGAAGTCGATGTCCGACCCGACCTCGGTGCCGCCGGAGGCGACCGCGACGATGGCGCGCTTGTCCTTCAGCAGGCCCTCGGGGCCGGCCTCGGTGTAGCGGAAGGTGACGCCGGCGCGGGCGACGAGGTCGATCCATGCCTTGAACGTCGCGGGCACGCCGAAATTGTAGATCGGCAGGCCGATTACCAGCGTGTCCACCGCCTCGATCTCGGCGATCAGTTCGTCGGACAGGGCCAGCGCGGCGCGCTGCTCGTCGGTGCGCTGGTCGGCGGGCGTGAAGTTCGCGCCGATCCAGGTCTCGTCGATCAGCGGCAGCGGGTCCGCGAGGTCGCGCCGCGTGACCGAGGCCGGCGCGAACCGGTCGAGGATGCGGTCGACGAGGCGCCGGGAGATGGAGCCGTCGCGGCGGGCGGAGGCGTCGATGCGGAGAACGTTCTGTGCCATGTGTCTTTTCCTCTCGGGGTCTAGCAATGGGGCGGAGCCGGACCTGCCGGCGACGACCAGAACATGGCCCTTGCAAATTCACACTCAATCACGACAAATCCACAGAAAGCGTGTTCAGATGCACAACGGACCGAACGGGAGCCGCCGCGTGGAGAACTGGGACGAGATCCGCACCGCCTATCACGTGGCCCGGCTCGGGACCGTGTCGGGCGCGGCAGAGGCGCTGGGCGTGCATCATGCCACCGTCATCCGCCACATCGACGCGCTCGAGCAGCGGCTGGGCGTCAAGCTGTTCCAGCGCCATCCGCGCGGCTATACCTCGACCGAGGCGGGGGAGGACCTGCTGCGCGTGGCCGACACCACCGCCGACCAGTTCCGCCAGCTCGAGAGCCGCATCCGCGGCCGCGGGTCGGAAGTGTCGGGCGAGCTCATCGTCACCTCGCTGATCTCCTTCGCGCCACTCATGGTGCCGGCGCTCGCCACCTTCCGCGAGGCCTATCCCGAGGTGCGGGTGCGCTACCTGACCGACGACCGCGTCTTCCGACTGGAATACGGCGAGGCGCACGTGGCGCTGCGCGCGGGCTCGGTGCCGCAGGAGCCCGACAACGTGGTGCGCCGCTTCGCAAGCGAGCCGATCGGTCTTTACGCCTCTGCCAGCTACATCAAGCGGCACGGCAAGCCGGCCAGCACGACCGAGTTCGCCGGCCACAGCTTCGTCGGGCCCGAGGATCTCGACAGCCGCGCGCCGTTCTTCCGCTGGTTGCGCCGGCACGTGGAGCCCGACCAGATCGTATTCCGCAGCACCGACACCCGCGTGCTCGAACAGGCGGTGCTGACCGGCGTGGGGATCGGTTTCTACCTCCGGCGCGAGGCGGCGCGCCATACGAGCCTCGTCGAGGTGCAGCCGCCCGAGCCCGAATGGGAGACGCCGCTCTGGCTCGTGACCCACGTGGACCTGCACCGCACCGCAAAGGTCCAGGCCTTCCTGCAGCATCTCAAGGATTTCGCGGCCCGGACGCAGGACGTCTGAGGCGTCAGTCGTCGGAGCCGGTCTGGCCGAGCTCGCCCACGAGGAAGCGCTCGAAGGCATCGAGGTGCACCGGCTCGAACTGGCCGAAGCCCTGCATCCAGACGCTGGCCGCCCGCAGCGCGTCGGGCTCGAGCTGGCACCACTTCACGCGCCCGCGCTTGTCCTGCGTGATCAGCCCGGCCTGCGCGAGGATCGCGAGGTGCTTCGAGATCGCCGCGAGCGACATGTCGAAGGGTTCTGCCACGTCGGTCACGGCCATGTCGTCCTCGAGCAGCATGGACAGGATTCGCCGGCGCGTGGGGTCGGCCAGCGCGCCGAACACGAGGTCGAGATCGGCGGTCATCTGCGGGCCTCCGCCACGCGGCGCGCACGGGACTTGCGTTCCCGAGCGAAATCCTGCTTATTTTTGTTGCGAATTTCGCACACGCAGCAATTTCCTCCGATCTGCGCCGGGCGCACCAGTCGCCTCCGACGTTTGCACTGTTATCGTGAGGAGCGACAAAGTAGTGTCTCACACGGCGGTCGAATCAACCGAACCCGGACCAAAGTCAAAAGGATTGAACCCATGACGCTTATCAAGGGCATTCTGGCGGCCACCGCTGCCTTTGCAACGCTTTCCGCGCCCGCGATCGCGCAGGAAGCTGGCCAGTGCGGTGTCTATGTCTTCTTCAACAGCGGCCAGCGCACCCTTGGTGCCGACGCTTCCGCGATCCTCGCGGAATACGCACGTTCGAACCCGGGCGCACAGATCAGCGTGACCGGCTATGCTGACGCACCGGGCAGCGCCACGACCAACCAGGCGGTGTCGCTCGAGCGTGCACAGGCCGTCGCGGCAGCGCTCGGTGGCACCAACGTGGTCTCCGTGACCGGCGCCGGCGAAGCCGTCCGCCCGGGCACCTCGGGCCCGAACGATCCGGCCAACCGCCGCGTCGAGGCGCTGAAGCAGGGCTGCACCGGCCCGGTGACCGCCATGGACAACACCGGCCTGATCGCCGCGGCCGGCATCGGCGCGCTGGCGCTCGGCGCCGCGCTTGCAGGTGACGACGACGACGACAACGACGGCACCGGCACCACCACGACGACCTCGTCGACCACGAACTGATCCCGGTCGCATCGTCGAAGACAATCCGAAGGGGCGCGCCTTGGTCGCGCCCCTTTTTTCATGCCCTGGCGGCCACGCCATGTTCAACGAGGAGGTTGAATGTGCGGAGCGGCTGCAGCGCCGCGCCATGGTCGCCGCCCTGCCGGGTTCTCCCGATAAATATGAAATGATATCAGCGCTTTGCGTTCCGGCCGTGCGCGCTTGACTCCGGCGCCGGTGCCGCATAGCACACCTGCAACACTCCGACTGGGACGCAGCCGTGACGGACCCCGACCAGAAGACCCGGCTGGCCGCCCTCGAAGCGCGGATCGCCGCGGCGAAGGCGGCCAAGGCTCCTCCGAAGGCGCACCAGGAGGAACATTACAGTCAGGCGCAGCTTGCCTGGCGCATGGTGATCGAGCTGGTGGCCGGACTGGGCATCGGCTTCGGGATCGGCTTCGGGCTGGACACGCTGTTCGGCACGCTGCCTTTCCTGATGGTGATCTTCACCTTGCTGGGCTTCGTGGCCGGCGTGCAGACGATGGTGCGCAGCGCGAACGAGCTCCAGCGGAAACGCATCGCCGAGGCCGACGCGGCCGCGGCAGGGAACAACGCGGACACGTCCGACGGGGCGATGTCCGGGCAGGACGAGGACGAGGGTCATGGCGACGGAAACGCACGGAGCTGAGGCGGCGGGCCACGGAGAGGGCGGCGGTCTCGTCTTCCATCCGATGGACCAGTTCATCGTGAAGCCGCTCTTCGGCGACGGCGCCGTGGGCATCTTCACCGTCACCAACGTCACGCTGTGGCTGGCGCTCGCGGTGCTCTGCGTGATCGCGCTGATGGTGCTCGGCACCTCGCGCCGCGGCATCGTGCCGAACCGCATGCAGTCCGTGGCCGAGCTCGCCTACGGCTTCGTCTACAAGATGGTCGAGGACGTCGCCGGCAAGGACGGTGTGAAGTACTTCCCCTACATCATGACGCTGTTCATGTTCATCGTCTTCGCGAACTTCCTCGGGCTGCTGCCGATGGCGTTCACCACCACCTCGCACTTCGCGGTGACGGTGGTGCTGGCGCTCGCCGTGTTCATCGCGGTCACCGTGCTGGGCTTCCTCAAGCATGGCGCGAAATTCCTCGAGCTTTTCTGGGTGTCGAGCGCGCCGCTCGCGCTGCGGCCCGTCCTCGCGCTGATCGAGGTCATCTCGTACTTCGTGCGCCCGGTCAGCCACTCCATCCGTCTTGCGGGCAACCTCATGGCAGGCCACGCGGTGATCAAGGTCTTCGCGGGCTTCGCGGCCATCGCCGCGGTGTCGCCGATCTCGGTCCTCGCCATCACCGCGATGTACGGTCTCGAGATCCTCGTGGCCTTCATCCAGGCCTACGTCTTCACCATCCTGACCTGCGTCTACCTCAAGGACGCGCTTCATCCGCATCACTGATCCCTGCGGGGCATCCGCCTCGCTGGACGGCGCGCCCGCGCCGGAACGACCACGAACGCCAACTTCCAATTCGTAAGGAGACATCATCATGGAAGGCGAACTCGCACATATCGGCGCCGGCCTCGCAGGTCTTGGCTGCGGCCTCGCAGCTCTCGGCGTCGGCAACGTTGCCGCGAACTACCTCTCGGGTGCCCTGCGCAACCCCTCGGCGGCCGCATCGCAGACCGCGACGCTCTTCATCGGCATCGCGTTCGCCGAAGCACTGGGCATCTTCTCGTTCCTGGTCGCGCTCCTGCTGATGTTCGCCGTCTGATCGGCGCACGTCTGTTATCCTTGCGTGCGGGCGGTGCCGGACTCCCGGCCCGCCCGTTCATCGACACATGAGGTTTGACCGGAGGACGCCATGGCGGAAGAACCGATAGCCCAGGAACTGGCCAGCGCGTGCATCGGGCCGGACGGCTCTGCCATCGGCATGCCGCAGCTCTGCGGCGAATGGGTGGGCAACCAGGTCTTCTGGCTGATCCTCACGCTGGTGGCCATCTACTTCGTGCTGAGCCGGGTGGCGTTGCCGCGCATCGCGGCGATCCTCGCCGAGCGGCAGGGCACGATCAGCAACGACCTGGCCAAGGCCGAGGATCTGAAGCGGCAGGCCGAGGAGGCCGAGAAGGCCTACGAGAAGGCGCTCGTCGATGCCCGCGCCGAGGCGCAGCGCATCGCCGAGGAAACCCGCGCGGAGATCCGCGACGAGGTGGCCAAGGCCCAGGAGGACGCGGACCGGCAGATCGCCGCGAAGACCGCCGAATCCGAACAGCAGATCGCAGCGATCCGGGCGTCCGCGCTCGAGAACGTGGAAGCGGTCGCCAAGGATACGGCCGAGGCGTTCATGGGCGCGCTCGGGCTCGGTGCGGACCGGGCGGAACTCGACGGTGCCGTCGACCAGCGGCTGAAGGGGTGAGAACCATGCGGACACTTGCAGCCCTTGCCCTGACCCTTGCGGCGGCATCGCCCGCCGCGGCGGCGACGGGGCCGTTCTTCTCGCTGAACAACACGGACTTCATCGTCCTGCTGGCGTTCATCCTGTTCATCGCCGTGCTGATGTACTTCAACGTGCCGTCGATGATCGCCAAGATGCTCGACCAGCGCGCAGACGGCATCCAGAAGGACCTAGACGAGGCCCGGGCGCTGCGCGAGGAGGCCCAGAGCCTCCTGGCGTCCTACGAGCGCCGCAGCCGCGAGGTGCAGGCGCAGGCCGACCGCATCGTGGCGCAGGCCCGCGACGATGCACGGTCCAATGCCGAACAGGCGAAGGCCGATCTCGAGCGGTCGATCGAGCGCCGGCTGGCCGCCGCCGAGGACCAGATCGCCTCGGCCGAGGCCGCCGCCGTCAAGGAAGTGCGCGACCGTGCCATCGCCGTGGCGATCGCCGCCGCGCGCGACGTGGCGAGCCGCCGCATCGGCGCCGAGAAGCAGTCGGAACTGGTGGATTCGTCGATCGACGTCGTCGGGCAGCGCCTGAACTGACGACCGCCTGCGGGCACCGCGAACAGGAAACGGCGCGTCCCCCGGGGCGCGCCGTTTTCCGTTGCGCGGGGCGTGTCAGCTCTCGCCGGCCTCGGAGCTGAGCGCGTCGAGCCGCACGAGCAGGTCGCGCACGGCCGCGTCGAGCCAGGTCCGCGCGCCGTCCACCGCCTCGACATAGGCCGCGAGCGGCGGCTCCGCCGCAGGCACCGCCGCGGCAATGCGCGGCGCGTAGGCGTAGAGCGCGATCAGCGCCGCGCCGAGCACGAGGACGGTCAGGAACCCGCGGCCGAACCCGCCCTCGTCCGTGTCCTCGGGGGCGCTCATGCGGCCCTGCGGGGTCTCCATCGGCCGGCGCGTGTCGGTGGCGCGCAGCGTCTGGTTGATCTCGTCGATGTCGGGCAGGAGGTCGCGCCGCGGCGCGTTCGACGCCGACGCGGGCTCGTCCGGATCGGGACGCGGCGCGGGGTCAGGTTGCGGCGACGGTTCGGGACGCGGATCCGGCTCGGGCTGGCGCTGCGCCGCGGGCGGCTCTGCCGGGTCGGTGTCGCCGGTGTCGAAGTCGCGCCCGAGGCCCACGGCGCCGGTCGCTGCGGCCGCGGCTGCGGCGCGCGTGCGGGCATCGGCCGGAGCGGGCTCGCCCCGCATCTTCGCCATGCGCTCGCGGGATTCCCGGGCGCGGCGGGCGGTGTCGTCCTCGTGCCAGTTGTCGAGACCCAGGTCGGGCTGGCTCTCGATCCCGCCGGCATCGACCGCGCGGTGGCGTGCCTCGTATTCGGCTTCCTGCCGCAGAAGCTCCGCGACCTCGGGATCGAGGCTGCGCCGCGCGGCCGGGCGCCGCTGCGGACCAGGGGCGCCGACGGGGGCGGGCAACGTGTCCTCGCCCTCGTCCTCGTCCTCATCGTCCCGAGACGCGTCGTCCCGATCGTCGTCATCGTCAGGCCGGGTCTCCGGTGCGTCGTCCGCGACGGGCGGCGGAGGCGCGTCGGGTTCCTCCGCAACCGGCTCGGCCACGGGATCGGCGGCGATCTCCTCCGGACCGGAGGCGGGATCGGCCGCGTCCGGGGCATCGTCGGGATGCGCCTGGAACCACACGGTGCCGCAATTCGAACATTGCACGTCGCGCCCGCCCGCGGGGATCACCGCGGTGGGAACCTCGTACTGTGCGTCGCAATTGGGGCAGATCAGCCGCATCGTCCCGTCCCGTCTCCCGCCTCGTGCCGGCGCGTTCCGCGCCCCCACGTCCGGGGCGCGGCGTCGCCTGTCCTTCGGGGGAATCTATGTTGCCGCCGGATCACGCGAAAGCCCATTCGGACGGCGGTGCGCGCATTGAAACCGGTGCGAGGCTCGGGCACAACAGGGCGACCCGTCCCGGCGGCCTCCTGCGTGCCGTCCCTCCCAGCCCGGAATTTCTCGTGATCGCGTTCGATAATGTGGCCTATTCCTACGGCGGTGGAGAGCTCCTGACCGGCATCACGCTGGCGCTGGCACCGGGCTCGTTCCACTTCCTCACGGGTCCCTCGGGCGCGGGCAAGACCACCTTCCTCAAGCTGTGCTATGCCGCGCTGCGCCCCACCGGCGGAGAGGTGCGGCTCTTCGACCGCAGCGTCTTCGCGCTCGACCGCGACGGGGTGGCGGCGGCCCGGCGGCGCATCGGCGTGGTGCACCAGGACTGCCAGTTCCTCGACCACCTGAGCGTGGCGGACAACGTCGCGCTGCCGCTGACGGTCGCGGGGCTCGACGGGCAAGCGGCGCGGCGGGACCTGGCCGAGCTTCTGGCCTGGGTCGGGCTGACCCACCGTGCCGAGGCGCGGCCGCCCGAACTGTCGGGCGGCGAGCGGCAGCGCGCCGCGCTCGCCCGCGCGGTCATCGTGTCGCCCGACGCGATCCTCGCCGACGAGCCCACCGGCAACGTCGACTGGGAGATGTCGCAGCGCCTGCTGACCCTGCTGCTGGAGCTCAACCGCATGGGCAAGGCGGTGATGATCGCGACCCACGACCTGGCGCTGATCCGGTCGGCCAAGTCGCAGGTGCAGGCGCGCGTCCTGCGGATCTCGAACCGCCGCGTGCAGCTTGCCGGGGCCGACCTGTGAAGGGGCTCGCCCGGCAGCTCGCCGCGCTGGCCCGGGGCGACGCGGCCGCGGACCGCGTGGTGCCGCCCGCGGGGTTCACCGTGCGGCTCACGCTCTTCGCCGCCGCCGCAATGGCGTTCCTCGCGGTCTTCGCGCTGGCGCTGTCGCTGGCCGCCGGCCGCCTCGCCGACCGGTGGGGAGAGGAGCTTGCCCGCGGCGCGACGCTGCGCATCCAGGCCGCGCCCGAGGAGATGGACCGCCAGGTTGCCGCGGCGCTGCGCGTGCTCGAGACGACGCCGGGCGTCAGCGGCGCGCGTGCCCTCGACGATGCCGAACAGCGCGCGCTGCTCGAGCCGTGGCTCGGGCCGGACATCCCGGTCGACCGCCTGCCGATCCCGCGGCTCGTCACCTTCTCGGAAACCGGGGACGGCTACGACGCGGCCGGGCTGCGCCTGCGCCTTTCGGCCGAGGTGCCGGGGGCGGTGCTCGACGACCATGCCCGCTGGCGGGCCCCGCTCGTCGCGGCAGCCGGCGGGCTCCGGCTCTTCGGCTGGATGGCGCTCCTGCTGATCTTCGGCGCGATGGCCGCCATGGTCACGCTCGCCGCCAACGCGGCCCTCGCGGCCAATGCGCAGGTCATCGCGGTCCTGCGGCTGATCGGTGCCACCGACGCCTACATCGCGGGCGCCTTCGTGCGCCGCTTCACGGCGCGGGCGCTCGCCGGTGCCGCCGCCGGGACCGGCGCGGGCGTTCTCGCCGTGGCGCTCCTGCCGGGGACGGGCGACGCGGCCGGCGTGCTGACGGGTCTGGGGTTCGCCGGGTGGCACTGGCTCGTGCCGCTCCTCGTGCCGCCGCTCGCCGCGGCGACCGCGCTTCTTGCCACCCGCGCCGCCGCGCGCCGCGTCCTGAGGGATCTCGCATGACTGGCCCCGTCTCCGCCCTGCAATGGCTGCGATCGCTCATCTTCGTGGTGCAGGGCTCCGTCGCCATGGTACTCTGGGGCATCGTGCTCCTGCCGGGAGCGCTGGTGTCGCGGCGGGTCGCGCGCTTCGCCTGCAGGTCCTATGCGTACTACGCCATGTGGACCGCGCGCTGGATGGTCGGCATCCGCACCGAGATCCGCGGCACGCCCCCGACGGACGAGGTGCTGGTCGCGGCCAAGCACCAGTCCTTTCTCGACATCATGATGATCTTCGCGGTCCTGCCGCAGGCAAAGTTCATCATGAAGCGCGAGCTGCTCTGGACGCCGGCCATCGGCCAGTACGCCTGGCGCATCGGCTGCGTGCCCGTGGACCGCGGCAAGCGCGGGCAGGCGATCCGCAAGATGGTGGCCGACGTGGAGAAGGGCCGGGCCTATCCGGGCCAGCTGGTGATCTACCCGCAGGGCACGCGCGTCGCGCCGCATGCCCGCGTCCCCTACAAGGTGGGCACCGCGGTCCTGTTCCGCGAGCTCGGGCAGGATTGCGTGCCCGTCGCCACCAATGTCGGCCTCTTCTGGCCGCGGAGCGGGATCCTCAAGCGGCCGGGTCTCGGCGTGGTGGAATTCCTGCCGCGCATCCCCGCCGACACCCCGCCCGAAACCTTTCTGGCCCGCGTCGAGACCGAGATCGAGCGCGCCACGGACCGGCTCTTGACGGAGGCTGAACATGCGCAGGATCGATGACATCGCAACGCTCGAGGGGCTCTACGGCGCCCCGGTGCCCGCGTCCCTGAGCAAGGTGGCGCGCCGGATCGGCCCCGAACACGGACGCTGGATCGCCGCCTCGCGGTTCTGCGTGCTGTCGACGGTCGGTCCCGGCGGTACCGACGGCTCGCCGCGGGGCGACGACGGCCCGGTGGCCGAGGTGGCGGACCCGCGCACGGTGCTGATCCCCGACTGGTCGGGCAACAACCGGCTCGACAGCTTGCGCAACATCGTGGCGGACGGGCGCGTGTCGCTCATGTTCATGGTGTCGGGGTCGACCGCGGTCGTGCGGGTGAACGGCCGCGCCTTCCTCACCGACGACGCGGACCTGCGCGCGCGCTTCGACCGGAACGGCCGGCTGCCGGCCACGGTGATCGTGGTCGAGGTGGGCGAGGTCTACGTGCAATGCGCCAAGGCGGTGCTGCGTTCCGGCATCTGGGGCCGCGACGACAGCGCGGACCTGCCAAGCCCCGGAAGCCTGATCCGCGAGGCCGCGGACGGCGCCTTCGACGCCGAGGATTACGACCGGGACTACGCCGAGCGCGCGCGCCCGCGGATGTGGTAGGCGCGCGCGGGCCGGACCCCGCGCGCGCCGTCCGTCACATGTGGATCGGGCCGTCGCCGCAGGCGAGCGCCGCCTCGCGCACCGCTTCGGAATAGGTCGGGTGGGCGTGGCAGGTGAGCGCCACGTCCTCGGCCGCCGCGCCGAATTCCATCGCCACGCAGAGCTCGTGGATCAGGTCGCCCGCCATGGGGCCGATGATGTGCGCGCCGAGGATGCGGTCGGTCTCCTTGTCGGCGAGGATCTTGACGAAGCCGTCGGCGGCGAAGTTCGCCTTGGCCCGGCCGTTGCCCATGAAGGAGAACTTGCCGACCTTGTAGGCGCGGCCCGCCTCCTTGAGCTCCTCCTCGGTCTGGCCGACGGCGGCGACCTCGGGATGGGTGTAGATGACCGACGGGATCACGCCGTAGTTCACGTGGCCGGCCCGCCCGGCGATGGTCTCGGCCGCCGCCATGCCCTCGTCCTCGGCCTTGTGGGCGAGCATCGGTCCCTCGGTCGCGTCGCCGATGGCGTAGACGCCCTCGACGGAGGTGCGGAAGTGGCCGTCGGTCTTGACGAAGCCGCGCTCGGTCACCTCGACGCCCAGCTCCTTGAGCCCGAGCCCGTCGGTGAAGGGCCGTCGCCCGGTCGCGACGAGAACCGCGTCGGCATCGAGCGTCGCCGTGCTGTCGTCCTTGCGGAGCGTGTAGGACACGGTCGCCTTGCCGTTCTTCACCTCGACGCCCGAGACCGCGGCGCCGAGCACGAATTTCAGCCCCTGCTTGCCGAGGATCTTCTGGAACTGCTTCTGCACCTCGCCGTCCATGGTGGGCGTGACCGTGTCGAGGAACTCGACCACCGTCACCTCGGCGCCCAGCCGCGCGTAGACCGAGCCCATCTCGAGCCCGATGACGCCGGCGCCGATCACCACCATCTTCTTCGGGATCTTGGCGAGCTCGAGCGCGCCGGTGGAGGAGACCACGACCTTCTCGTCGATCTCGACGCCCTTGAGCTGCGCCACCTCGGAACCGGTGGCGACGATGATGTTCCCGGCCTCGTGGACCTCGTCGCCGACCTTGACCTTGCCCTTTTCCGGGATCGAGCCCCAGCCCTTGAGCCAGTCGATCTTGTTCTTCTTGAACAGGAACTCGATGCCCTTGGTGTTGGTCTCGATGGTCTCGGCCTTGTAGGTCAGCATCTGCTTCCAGTCGACCGTGGGCGCCTTGCCCTTGAGGCCCATCTTGGCGAAGTTGTGCTCCGCCTCGTGCAGCTGGTGCGTGGCGTGCAGGAGCGCCTTCGAGGGGATGCAGCCGACGTTGAGGCAGGTGCCGCCCAGCGTCTCGCGTCCCTCGACGCAGGCGACCTTCAGCCCCAGTTGCGCGGCGCGGATCGCGGCGACGTAGCCGCCGGGGCCCGAGCCGATCACGATGACGTCGTAGCTTGCCATGGGAGGGGTCCTTTCCTTGTGGTTGACGGGGGAGGGGCGCTGCCCCTCTTGGCCTGACGGCCAATTCACCCCGGGATATTTCCGCCAAGAAGAAGCATCAGAAGAGGGCGGAGAGAAGCAGGATCACGGTGGCGAGGAACCCGAGCGCCCAGATCAGCGAGCGCCAGGGCCTGAGGCCGAGCCAGTAGGCGGGGACGTAGAGCAGCCGCGCGGCGAGGTAGGTCCAGGCGGCGAGCGCGCTGATCGCGCTGCCCTTGTCGGCGAAGGTCACCAGGAAGACCGCGATCGAGAAGAGGATGAGCCCCTCGAAATGGTTGCCGAGCGCGCGCTGCAGCCGCGCGGTGCCCTCGGAGAGCGGGCGCGAGGGCGGCCGGTCCCGCGCCGACATGGTGTAGCCGGGGCCGAGCTCGCGGTTCGCGGGCACGGCGAAGAGCACGTACTGCACCACCTGCAGGAGGGTGGCGAGCGCGAGCGCGGTCAGTTCGGGGGTCATGCGGCCTCCAGTGCGCGGGCGATGCGGACGGCGCGGTCCTCGAAGGGCAGGCCGCGCGCGGACGGATGGATCGTGGGCACGTGCGCGACGCCGGCTGCCCGCAGCACCCGCTGCGCGTCGGTGCCCGCGGCGACCGGGCGGCGCCCCATGAGCTCGAAGCCGGTGACCGCCTCGAACGAGGCGCGGGCATCCGCCAGGGGCAGCCGGTGCGAGCGCACCGGCGGCAGGAGGCAGAAGACCGGCGCCACGTAGATGTCGGCGCGGGTGAGCCCGGCGAGCGCCAGCGCGCGGTCGAGCACCCGGTTGAACGGCGTCTCGGGCAGGTAGCCCGCGAGCGCGAGCCGGCGGCGGTGCGCCCGCGCGGACGGCGCGTCGAGCCAGTCCTTCGACAGGATCATCGGCCCGTAGAGGTTGCCCGAGCTCATCTGGATCGGGGACACGTAGTCGCCGTCGAAGCCCGCCTCGGCCAGCGTCTCGTAACCCGGCAGGGCGAAGGCGCGGCGCCGCGCCACCGCGTCGCGGTAGGCGCGGGCGCGCGAGCAGGGCGCCTGCCGGGCGAGGCTCACGCCGCCTCGCCGTAATCGTAGTCGACCTCGGCGAACCGGTCGGCGGGGAAGGTGAAGAACAGCGTCATGTCGTCGTCGGCAGCGAAGCCGTGACGCGTGCCCGCCGGGATGAAGAGCGTGTCGCCGGTCTTGATCGCGATCTCGCGGTCGCCCAGCACCGCGTGGCCGGTGCCCTCGACCACGTGCACGGTCTCGGTCACGCCGTGGCGGTGGCGCGTCTCCGCGTGCCCGCCGTCGAGGTAGAACATGCCCTGCGTCACGCCCGAGGAGGGGCCGTGGTCGGCGTCGACCATCAGCCGGTAGCGCAGGCCGCCGCGCGTCGCCTCCTCCATCACCTTCACCTCGGGGGTCTCGTAGGGAATGTGGATCGGTTGGGTCATCGCGTGTCTCCTTTCGCGGGACCGCAGGCGCGGTCCCTCCCCGAAAGGTGTGTCGCGGAGCCCCGGATGCCAAGTCCGGGGTGCGGCGCGGTCCGCGCGGGGTCGGGTCGTCCTGCCAATCGGGGCGCTCCGTGCCGGGGCCGGGAACGGGGCGCCCGCGCAGGCGCGCGCCCCTGACCGCTTCAGAGATCCATGAGCAGGCGGCGCGGATCCTCGAGCGCCTCCTTCACGCGGACGAGGAAGGTGACCGCGCCCTTGCCGTCGACGATGCGGTGATCGTAGCTGAGGGCCAGGTACATCATCGGCCGCGCCTCGATCCGGCCATCCACGACCATGGGCCGCTGCTGGATCTTGTGCATGCCGAGGATGCCCGATTGCGGCGGGTTGAGGATCGGCGAGGACATGAGCGAGCCGTAGACGCCGCCGTTCGAGATGGTGAACGTGCCGCCCTGCATCTCGGCCATGGAGAGCTTGCCGTCGCGGGCGCGCTTGCCCTTCTCGGCGATGGCCTTCTCGATCCCGGCGAAGGACAGCGAATCCGCGTCGCGGATCACCGGCACCACGAGGCCCGTGGGCGTGCCCGTGGCGATGCCCATGTGCACGAAGTTCTTGTAGACGATGTCGGTGCCGTCGATCTCGGCATTGACCTCGGGCACTTCCTTCAGCGCGTGGCAGCAGGCCTTGGTGAAGAAGGACATGAAGCCGAGCCGCACGCCGTGCTTCTTCTCGAAGAGGTCCTTGTACTCGTTCCGGAGCGCCATGACCTCGGTCATGTCCACCTCGTTGTAGGTGGTGAGCATGGCCGCGGTGTTCTGCGCGTCCTTGAGGCGGCGCGCGATGGTCTGGCGCAGGCGGGTCATCTTGACCCGCTCCTCGCGGCCGGCATCCTCGGCGGCCACCGGGGCGCGCGGCGCCTTCGACGCCTCGGCCTCGGCGCGCGGCGCGGAGGCGGCGGCGAGCGCGCGGCCCACGTCCTCCTTCATCACCCGGCCGTCGCGGCCCGAGCCCTGCACGTCGTCGCGGTTGAGGCCCTTCTCAGCCATGGCCTTCTTGGCGGAGGGCGCGTCCTCGACATCCGACCGGCCTGGCCCGCCGTTGCCGGCCTCGGGCTGGGCGTATTGCGAGCCCTTGCCCTCGGCCGGGGGCTCGTCCGCCTCGGGCTTCGAGGGCTGGGCGCCGCCGCCCTCGCCGCCCGCGATCACCGCGAGCTGGGCGTCGGCCTGAACTGTCGTGCCCTCGGGCGCGATGATCTTGGAAAGCGTGCCGGCTGCGGGCGCGGGCACCTCGACCGACACCTTGTCGGTCTCGAGCTCGCAGAGCGTCTCGTCCTGCGCGACGCTGTCGCCTTCCTTCTTGAACCAGGTGGCGACGGTCGCCTCGGACACCGATTCCCCGAGGGTCGGCACCATCACCTTGGTCTCGCCGCCGCCGTCCGACGTCGACGGCTTGGACGTGGGCGCCGCATCACCCGCGGCGCGGGCCGTGCCGGCGGGTTCCGAGGCGCGTGCGCCGCGGTCGGCATCCTTGTCCTCGTCGGGCGCGGCCGAGGCGCCCTCCGAGATGTTGGCGAGGAGCGCGTCGACGCCCACGGTCTCGCCCTCGCCCGCGACGATGTCCGACAGGGTGCCCGCGACGGGGGAGGGGACCTCCACCGTCACCTTGTCGGTCTCGAGCTCGCACAGCATCTCGTCCACGGCGACGCTGTCGCCGGGCTTCTTGAACCAGGTCGCCACCGTGGCTTCGGTCACGGACTCGCCCAGGGTGGGCACGCGCACTTCGGTCATGGGGTCACTTTCCTTCGATCGTCAGCGCTTCGTCGACGAGCGCCGCTTGCTGGGCTTTGTGCGTGGAGGCCAGGCCCGTGGCGGGCGAGGCCGACGTGGCGCGGCCCACATAGCGGGGCCGGGAATGCTTGGCGTCGATCCGGCCGAGCACCCATTCGATGTTGGGCTCGATGAAGGTCCAGGCGCCCTGGTTCTTGGGCTCCTCCTGGCACCAGATCACCTCGGCCTGCTTGAAGCGCTCGAGTTCCTTCACCAGCGACACCGCCGGGAACGGGTAGAACTGTTCGAGCCGGAGCAGGTAGACGTCGTCGAGCCCGCGGGCGTCGCGCTCCTCGAGGAGGTCGTAGTAGACCTTGCCCGAGCAGATCACCACGCGCCGGATCTCGCTGTCGGGCTTCAGCTTGAATTCCCAGTCCTTGTGGTCCGCCTCGTCCCAGAGCACGCGGTGGAAGGACGACCCGTCGAGGAACATCTCGGCCCCCGACACGCAGAGCTTGTGCCGCAGCAGCGATTTCGGCGTCATCAGCATCAGCGGCTTGCGGAACGAGCGGTGCAGCTGCCGGCGCAGGATGTGGAAGTAGTTGGCCGGGGTCGAGCAGTTCGCCACGATCCAGTTGTCCTGCCCGCAGAGCTGCAGCCAGCGCTCGAGACGCGCCGAGGAATGCTCGGGGCCCTGGCCCTCGTAGCCGTGCGGCATCAGGCAGACGAGGCCCGACATGCGCAGCCACTTCGATTCGCCCGACGAGATGAACTGGTCGAACATGATCTGCGCACCGTTGGCGAAGTCGCCGAACTGCGCCTCCCACAGCACGAGGGCGTTGGGCTCGGCCAGGCTGTAGCCGTATTCGAAGCCCAGCACCGCGTATTCCGACAGCGCGGAATCGATCGCCTCGTACCGCGCCTGCCCGTCGCGGATGTGGTTCAGCGGGTAGTACCGGTCCTCGGTGTCCTGGTCGACGAGCGCCGAATGCCGCTGGCTGAAGGTGCCGCGCGTCGAATCCTGTCCGGCGAGCCGGACCGGGTAGCCCTCGAGCAGCAGCGAGCCGAAGGCCATCGCCTCGGCCGTGGCCCAGTCGAAGCCCTTGCCGCTGTCGAACATCTCCTTGCGGCTGTCGAGCAGGCGGTTGACGGTGCGGTGCAGCGAGAAGCCGTCCGGCACGCGGGTCAGCGCGGTGCCGATGTCGTCGAGGGTCTTCTGCTTGATCGAGGTCTTGCCGCGCTGGTAGCGGCCCTGCTTCTGGCGGTCGAGATGCGACCAGCGCCCGTCGAGCCAGTCGGCCTTGTTGGGCTTGTAGTTCTTGCCGGCCTCGAACTCCTCGTTGAGCTGGGACTGGAAGGCGGCCTTCATGTCCTCGATCTCGCCCTCGGGGATCAGGCCGTCCTTCACCAGCCGCTCGGTGTAGAGCGTGAGGGTCGTCTTGTGGCCCTTGATCTGCTTGTACATCAGCGGGTTCGTGAACATGGGCTCGTCGCCCTCGTTGTGCCCGAACCGCCGGTAGCAGAAGATGTCGATGACCACGTCCTTGCCGAACTTCTGGCGGAACTCGGTGGCGACCTTGGCCGCGTGCACCACCGCCTCGGGGTCGTCGCCGTTCACGTGGAAGATCGGCGCCTCGACCACCAGCGCGTTGTCGGTGGGGTAGGGCGAGGAGCGCGAGAAGTGCGGCGCGGTGGTGAAGCCGATCTGGTTGTTCACCACGATGTGGATGGTGCCGCCGGTGCGGTGGCCGCGCAGGCCCGAGAGCGCGAAGCATTCCGCCACCACGCCCTGGCCCGCGAAGGCCGCGTCGCCGTGCAGGAGGATCGGCAGCACCTTGGTGCGCGTCTCGTCCTTGATCTGGTCCTGCTTGGCGCGGACCTTGCCCAGCACCACCGGGTTCACCGCCTCGAGATGCGAGGGGTTCGCGGTCAGCGACAGGTGCACGTTGTTGCCGTCGAACTCGCGGTCGTGGCTGGCGCCGAGGTGGTACTTCACGTCGCCCGATCCATCGACGTCCTCGGGCTTGAAGCTGCCGCCCTGGAACTCGTTGAAGATCGCGCGGTAGGGCTTGCCCATCACGTTCGCCAGCACGCTGAGCCGGCCGCGGTGCGGCATGCCGATCACGATGTCCGAGACGCCCAGCGCGCCGCCGCGCTTGATGATCTGCTCCATCGCCGGGATCAGGCTCTCGCCGCCGTCGAGACCGAAGCGCTTGGTGCCGGTGTACTTCACGTGCAGGAACTTCTCGAAGCCCTCGGCCTGCACCATCTTGTTGAGGATAGCCTTGCGGCCCTCGCGGGTGAACTTCACCTCCTTGCCGTAGCCCTCGATCCGCTCCTTGAGCCAGGCGGACTGCTCGGGGTCGGAGATGTGCATGTACTGGAGCGCGAACGTACCGCAATAGGTGCGCTTCACGATGGCGAGGATCTCGCGCAGCGACGCGATCTCGAGGCCGAGCACGTTGTCGATGAAGATCGGCCGGTCCATGTCGGCATCGGTGAAGCCGTAGGACTTGGCGTCGAGCTCGGGATGCTCCTCCTCGACATTGCGCATGCCGAGGGGATCGAGCTGCGCCGCGAGATGGCCGCGGATGCGGTAGGCGCGGATGATCATCAGCGCCCGGATCGAATCGAGCACCGCGCGCTGGACCTGGTCGTCGGTGACCTTGACGTCCATCGCCTCGGCCTTCTCGGCGATCTTGCGGCCCGCGCCCTTCGCCTCGGCAGGCACCATGGGCATCGGCCACTCGCCGGTCAGCGCGGCCGTCAGGTCATCGTTCGGAGCCGGTGGCCAGTCGCTGCGGGCCCAGGACGGGCCCGCAGCCTCCTTCTTGACCGACACGCCGTCATCTCCGAGCCCCTCGAAGAACGCGCGCCACGCCTCGTCGACGGCCCCGGGATCGTTCGCATAGCGCGCGTACATCTGTTCGAGGTAGTCCGCGTTCGCGCCCTGCATGAACGAGGAGGCGCGGAAGAGGTCGTTCGGAGATTGGTCGGTCATGTCTCTGGTCTCCTGATGCACCCGGTGCCGGGCATGGACGCGCCCCGGACCGCCGTCCGGGGCCTCCGGTATCCTGTGGGCCCGCGCCGGTCGCGGGCCGGTCGGGGCCTCAGCCCTTGTCGATCGCGGCCAGCACCGCCTCGCCCAGCGTCGCCGGGCTGTCGGCCACCACGATGCCCGCGGACTTCATCGCCTCGATCTTGTCCTCGGCGCCGCCCTTGCCGCCGGCGACGATCGCCCCGGCATGGCCCATGCGGCGGCCCGGAGGTGCCGTGCGACCCGCGATGAAGCCGGCGGTCGGCTTCCAGCGGCCGGCCTTGCGCTCGTCCGCGAGGAAACGCGCGGCGTCCTCCTCGGCCGAGCCGCCGATCTCGCCGATCATGATGATCGCCTCGGTCTCGGGGTCGCCGAGGAACCATTCCAGCACGTCCAGATGCTCCGTCCCCTTGATCGGGTCGCCGCCGATGCCGACGCAGGTCGACTGGCCGAGCCCCACGTCGGTGGTCTGCTTCACCGCCTCGTAGGTAAGCGTGCCGGAGCGGGAAACAACGCCCACCTTGCCGCGCTTGTGGATATGGCCGGGCATGATGCCGATCTTGCAGGCGTCGGGCGTGATGACGCCCGGGCAGTTCGGACCGATCAGCTTCGACTTCGATCCCTCGAGCGCGCGCTTGACCTTCATCATGTCGAGCACCGGGATGCCCTCGGTGATGCAGACGATCAGCTCCATCTCGGCGTCGATCGCCTCCATGATGGAATCCGCGGCGAAGGGCGGCGGCACGTAGATCACGCTGGCGTTCGCCTCGGTGCGGGCCTTGGCCTCGTGCACGCTGTCGAAGACCGGCAGGTCGAGATGGGTCTGCCCGCCCTTTCCGGGCGTCACGCCGCCGACCATCTTGGTGCCGTAGGCAATCGCCTGCTCGGAGTGGAACGTGCCCTGCGAGCCGGTGAAGCCCTGGCAGATCACCTTGGTGTTTTCGTCAACGAGAACGGCCATGAAGGTCCCTCTTTGTCAGTGTCGGTGCGGGCGCGGGGACCGGGCGCGCGGACGCGCCCGGGGCCGTGCCCGGTCAGTACTCCGCGGAATCGTCGTCCACGAGTTCGTCGAGGGCGCGCACCGCGATCAGCGCCGCGCCCATGAGGATCATCGTCCGGCCCACCGACCGCGTCAGGTTCGACGGCAGGAGCCCCGCAAGCCCGTCCCGCGCCGCGCGCGCCGCATCGCGGCCCGAGCGCACGTCGCGCAGCCGCGCCTTTGCGCCGGGCTTCGGCAGCCGCAGCGCCTCGGGTTCGACCTGCCGTGCGGCAAGGCCGACGCCGACCATGGCGAGACCGATGAGGAACGGGGCGTAATCGTCGAGACGGGTGGTCATCTGGGCGTCCTTTCGCAGGGGCGGGCGCGCGGGGATCGCGGGCCCGGACCGGACCCAACGCCCCGGACGGCCATCCTTATCCCTTCACGGCCTTCACGATCTTCTGGGCGCCGTCCTTCAGGTCGTCCGCCGCGATCACGTCGAGGCCGGAATTGGAGATGATCTCCTTGCCCTTGTCGACATTGGTGCCCTCGAGGCGCACCACCAGCGGAACCTTGAGGCCGACCTCCTTGACCGCGGCGATCACGCCCTCGGCGATCACGTCGCAGCGCATGATGCCGCCGAAGATGTTCACGAGGATGCCCTTCACGTTCTTGTCGGACGTGATGATCTTGAACGCCTCGGTCACCTTCTCCTTGGTCGCGCCGCCGCCCACGTCGAGGAAGTTGGCAGGCTCCGCGCCGTAGAGCTTGATGATGTCCATGGTCGCCATGGCGAGGCCCGCGCCGTTCACCATGCAGCCGATCTCGCCGTCGAGCGCGATGTAGTTGAGGTCGTATTTCGAGGCCTGCAGCTCCTTCGGGTCCTCCTCGGTCTCGTCGCGCAGCTCGGCCACGTCGGACTGCCGGTAGAGCGAGTTCGAATCGAAGCTGAGCTTGGCGTCGAGCACCTTGAGATCGCCCTTGTCGGTCACGATCAGCGGGTTGATCTCGAGCATCTCCATGTCGCGCTCGACGAAGGCGGTGTAGAGGATGCCCATCAGCTTGACGCACTGCTTGACCTGCGGGCCGGTGAGGCCCAGCGAGAAGGCGATGCGCCGGCCGTGGAACGGCTGGTAGCCGGTGGCGGGGTCGACGGAGAAGGACAGGATCTTCTCCGGCGTGTTGGCCGCGACCTCCTCGATGTCCATGCCGCCCTCGGTCGAGCACACGAACGAGATGCGCGAGCTCACCCGGTCGACCAGCAGCGCGAGGTAGAGTTCGCGCTCGATGTCCGAGCCTTCCTCGATGTAGATGCGGCCGACCGACTTGCCCGCGGGCCCGGTCTGGTGCGTCACGAGCGTCTTGCCGAGCATGCGCTTGGCTTCCTCGGCGGCCTCCTCGACCGACTTGGCCAGGCGGACGCCGCCCTTCTCGCCGGCATCCGCTTCCTTGAACGAGCCCTTGCCCCGGCCGCCCGCGTGGATCTGCGCCTTGACGACCCAGAGCGGTCCGTCGAGCGCGCCGGCGGCGGTCTTGGCCTCTTCGGCGCGCAGCACCACGCGGCCGTCCGAAACCGGAGCCCCGTAACCGCGCAGAAGTGCCTTGGCCTGATACTCGTGGATGTTCATGAGAAAACCGTCCCCGGATTGCTGCAATTTCTCCCGGTATAGGCATGTCGCGCCGCGCTGTTTAACCGGTTTCTGCGCCCGATCCGTCCTTTGGGGGCGATTTCCCGCCTTTGTGGTCACAGGCCCGCAACGTGTGATCACAATGCTTGCGGTAACGGGCGCCGCAAGTGCGAAGGCGTGCGCGCGCAGAATCAAGCGCGCCCCGGAGGGCGTGCGGGGCGGCTGGGCGTCGGGATCGAGGGGAGGGTGCGAGGCCGGCACGGAGGCCGGCGGCGCCCCTGCCCCGGCACGTGTCCGGGGCAGGGGCGGGAACGCGGATCAGGCGGCCTTGAGGACCGGGATGATCTGCTTCTTGCGGCTCATGACGCCCGGCAGGACCACGTGGTCGCCCGAGACGGACGTGCCGAAGCTCGCCTCGGCGATGGCCTTCACCCGGTCGTTCGGGACGAGGAGCGTCGCCTCCTCCTTCAGGATATCGACCACGAACAGCAGCACCTCGTCGGCGCCGTCCTCGGCGGCCACGTCCTTCATCGCCGCCATGAGCGCGTCCTTGCGGTCGAGCACCTGCGCCGGCGCCGTGGTCTCGAGCACCGAGACCCGCAGCTTGGTGCCGTCGACGGCGTATTCCTTGGAATCCATCCGCAGCAGTTCCGCCTCGGAGAACGCCGAGACGTCGGACTTCGCCGCGAACATCTCGGCCGCGTAGTCCGCGATGTCGATGCCCAGCTCCTCGGCCAGCGCGTGGGCGACGGCGCGGTCCTCCTGCGTGGTGGTGGGCGAGCGGAACTCGAGCGTGTCGGACAGGATGCAGGTCAGCATCGCGCCCTTCACCGCCTCGGGCGCCCGCGCCATGTCCTTGCCGATCATCTTGTGCAGGATCGTCGCGGTGCACGCGAGCGGCTCGATGCGGATCTCGATCGGGCCCTTGGTCTCGAGCCCGCCCACCAGCTTGTGGTGATCGACGATGCCGCGGATGTCGGCCTTGTTGATCGACGCGGGCAGTTCGGCGGGATTGTTGGTGTCGACGATGACGACCGGCGCGCCCTCGTCCACGTCCGCAATGATCTCGGGCTTCCCGAGACCCCAGCGCTGCAGCATGAACGCCGCCTCGGTGTTGGGTTCGCCGAGCAGGACCGCCTTCGCGTCCTCGCCGCGGACCTCCTTCAGGTACCAGGCCCAGGCGATGGGGCTGCCGGTGGAATCGGTGTCGGGGGACTTGTGTCCGAAAACCTGGATGGTCATGGAACTCCTCGTTCGGGCGATGTCGCTTTTCCGCGCGCCTTATAGGGGCGCGCTCCGGCGATGTCACGCTGACACGCACGCCGCGCGCTCGATCCTCTGGGGCCCGGCCGATAGCACCCGGCCGAACCCGGGACATGAGAGCTGCCGTGAGAAGTCTATTTCGTGCAGGGGCGGACCGATCCGACCGGAACGCCACGCCGGTCGTCGCGCTCGCCCACAACGAGGCGAACATCCTGCGCGAATTCCTCGCGCATTACCGGTCGATCTGCCGGCCTTCCTTCTTCATCGTGGACGACCGTTCCGACGACGGCACGGCCGAGATTCTCGCCGGCGAGCCTGACGTGACAGTGTTCCACCCCGTGCTGGGGTCGGACTACCGGCAGCATCAGGCCACCTGGCGCAACGAGATTCTCGACGCCTACGGTGACGGCCTCTGGTGCCTTGTCCCGGATATTGACGAGCATTTCGTCTGGCCCGACGCGGAGGACCGCCCGTTCGCCGACTATTGCGACGCTCTCGCGGACGAGGGCGCGGAGGCGGTCGTTACCCTCATGGTTGACATGTATGCCGATGCCGGGTTGCGCGACCACGTCTTCGATGCGGGCCTCGGGCATTCGCTCCGCGAGGCGTTCCCCTATTTCGATGGTCCGGCTCCCGCACCGCATGGATACTTCATGCGGCGGCTGCGTCGCAGAGCGCTCAGCCAGTACGCGACGCCACCGGTTCGGCTCCTCGGCGGAATGCGGGCGCGACTCTTCGACGGTATCGACGTTCCCTCGCCAATTGCGTCCTTCCTGCTCGAGAGGTTGCACCGGCTCGATCGCCCGATCCATGCCGCGCTGCCCGAACGCGCTGCAGAACGGCTCGCGTGGCGCCTGACAAAGCACACGCTCAAGGGCCAGGCGACGAAGGTGGGGCTACTGCGCTGGCGTCGCGGCCTGTCGTTCAACGCCGGTCCGCACAAGGTCGACGGTCATCTGCCCGTCTCGGAAAGCATCGCTGCCTTCCTGCATTATCGGTTCACGAGGGGAATCGGCGGGGTCGAATATGCCCTTGCGCGGGGCAATCATCATGACGGATCGCGGGCCTACCGCGAGGTTCTCGAGAGGGCCGAGCTGATGGCGCGCTCGCCGGTCTGGACGTATTCGCGACGCTATTGGAGCAGCCGCTCCCTTGACGGTCTCATCCGGGATATCCCGGCGGCGCGGTCGTAACCGGCGCCGCCGGGCAGAGGGCTCAGGCCAGCGAGGTGTCGATGCCCTTGCAGGCCTCGACCAGGCCCTTCACGGCGTTGACCGAGTTGTCGAACATCGCCTGCTCGTCCTTGGTCATCTTGATGTCGGCGATGCGCTCGATGCCGCCGGCGCCGATCACGGTGGGCACGCCCACGTAGAGGCCCTTCAGGCCGAACTCGCCGTCGCACCAGGCCGCGCAGGGCAGGAGGCGCTTCTGGTCCTTCAGGTAGGCCTCGGCCATCTCGATCGCGCTCGTCGCGGGGGCGTAGAAGGCCGAGCCGGTCTTCAGCAGGCCCACGATCTCGGCGCCGCCGTCGCGGGTGCGCTGCACGATCGCGTCGAGCTTCTCCTTGGTGGTCCAACCCATCTCCACGAGGTCGGGCAGCGGGATGCCCGCCACGGTCGAGTAGCGCACGAGCGGCACCATGGTGTCGCCGTGGCCGCCGAGGACGAAGGCCGAGACGTCCTTCATGGACACGCCGAACTCGAGGCTGAGGAAGTGCCGGAACCGTGCCGAATCGAGCACGCCCGCCATGCCGCAGACCTTGTTGTGCGGCAGGCCCGAGAATTCGCGCAGCGCCCAGACCATCGCGTCGAGCGGGTTGGTGATGCAGATCACGAAGGCGTCGGGCGCGTTCGCGGCGATGCCCTCGCCCACGGCCTTCATGACCTTGAGGTTGATGCCCAGCAGGTCGTCGCGGCTCATTCCCGGCTTGCGCGGCACGCCGGCGGTCACGATGCAGACGTCGGCGCCGGCGATGTCGGCATAGTCCGAGGTGCCCTTGAGCGCCGCGTCGAAGCCTTCGGCCGGTCCCGACTCGGCGATGTCGAGCGCCTTGCCCTCGGGAATGCCCTCGGCGATGTCGAACAGCACGACGTCGCCAAGCTCCTTCATCGCGGCGAGGTGGGCGAGCGTGCCGCCGATCTGGCCCGCGCCGATGAGCGCGATCTTGGGTCTGGCCATGGGAAGTCTCTCCGGTTCCGTTTGAACTTTTTGCGATGGCTACGCGCTCGAAACCCTGCGCGCAAGGGCGCCGCAACGCGGCATCCGGGGCCGCGGGGGCTGTCGCATCCGGCCTGCGAGCGCTAAACCCGCGTGGAAAGAGCGTGTTGCGGGGCGCGGGCCATGGAGCTTCTCGGCTGGACAGTCTACCTCGTCGCGGTGCCCGCGGTGATCTTCGCGGGCGTCTCGAAGGGCGGGTTCGGCTCGGGCGCGGCTTTCGCGTCGTCCTCGATTCTCGCCCTCGTGCTCGCCCCGGGCGCGGCGCTCGGGATCATGCTGCCGCTCCTCATGCTGATCGACGTCTCGAGCCTCGGACCCTACTGGCGGCGCTGGTCGTGGGCCGATGCGCGGCTCCTCATCCTGTCCGGGCTGCCGGGCGTGGTGCTGGGCGCGGTCTTCTACGACTGGGCCGATCCCGACGCGATCCGCTTCCTCATCGGGGCGGTGTGCCTGGCCTTCGTCGCCTGGACGATCGCCACGAAATCGGGGCGGCTCAGGCTCGGCCAGCGGCCGATGGGCCGGGCGGCGGGCAGCGTGGCGGGGCTGGTCGTGGGCTTCACGAGCTTCGTCAGCCATGCGGGCGGTCCGGCGGCGGCGGTTTACCTGCTTGGCCGAAAGCTCGACAAGACGACGTTCCAGGCGACGACGGTCCTGGTGTTCTGGGCGCTGAACCTCGCCAAGGCCGGGGTCTATGCCGGCATGGGCATCTTCACCCGCGACACGCTGATCCTCGCCCTCGCCCTCGCGCCCTTCGCGGTTCTCGGCACCTGGATCGGCGTGCGGCTTCACCACGCGGTGCCCGAGCGGCTGTTCTTCGGCGTGACCTACGTGCTGCTGACCGTGACCGGGTCCAAGCTGATCTGGGACGCGCTGACCTGAGGCGGGCGGCTCAGGCCGGGTCGCCCTCGGGCACCTTGGCGACCTGCCATGGCTGCCAGGCCTGGCCCGACGCCATCAGGCAGGTGACCCCTGCCGGCGTGGTCATCAGGATGGTCCAGGTCCCCGTGTCCTCGGAGGCATAGACCTCGAGCATGGACTGGTTCGCGGCCAGCCCGACCGATTGCCGTGTCTCGCCGAACCGGCCCTCGAGCCGGGCGAGCACGTCCGCCCGCGGTCCGCAGGCGCGCGTGCCCTGCGCCGTGGCCGCGCCCGCGGCCGAGAGGCCGGCAAGCGCGAGAATCGATGTCTTCAGCAGTCCTGATCGTGCCGGCATCATCATCCCCTCCGGACCCGAACGCGATGCGGGACACTGGCACGAGAGCCGCTGCGAAACCGTTAAGGGCCCGCTGGCGCGCAACGCGGTCGACCTCGGCATACAAATCTGCTGCAACGCGGCATTTTTCGCTTGAACTTTTCGGCACGAAATGGCCCTGCTGGCGCAACTTTGTTTCGCAGGAGGAGCTCGAGCCATGCTGACCCGTCCCTTCCGTTCGGTCCTCTACATCCCCGGCTCCAAGGCGCGGGCCATCGACAAGGCGCGCGGGCTGCCCGTCGATGCCGTGATCCTCGACCTCGAGGATGCCGTGGCGGTAGAGGAGAAGGCGCGCGCCCGCGCCACCCTCGCCGAGGCCCTGGCAGAGGGCGGGTTCGGCCACCGCTACCGCGTCGTGCGGATCAACGGGCTCGACACCGGCTGGGGGCGGGACGACGCCCGGGCCGTGGCGGACACGGCGTGCGATGCCGTGCTTCTGCCCAAGGTCGAGAGCCCCGCGCAGATCGACGCCCTGGCCGCGATCACGGGCGACCGCCCGGTCTGGGCGATGATGGAGACGCCGCTTGGCATCCTCGAGGCGCGCGCCATCGCCGCGCATCCGCGGCTGCAGGGCATGGTCATGGGCACGAACGACCTCGTGAAAGATCTGGGCGCCCGCGCCACCCCCGACCGCGTCGCGGTGATGGCCGCGCTCGGGCACTGCGTGCTCGCCGCCAGGGCCCACGGCGTCACGGTCATCGACGGCGTCTACAACGCCTTCAAGGACGAGGAGGGCCTGCGCGCCGAATGCGCGCAGGGCCGCGACATGGGCTTCGACGGCAAGACGCTGATCCATCCCGCCCAGATCGACACGGCAAACGCGGTCTTCGGCCCCTCGGACGCCGAGATCGACCTCGCCCGGCGGCAGATCGCGGCCTACGAGGCCGCGCGCGCCGAGGGGCAGGGCGTCGCGGTGGTCGACGGCCGCATCGTCGAGAACCTGCACGTGGACACCGCCCGCAAGGTTCTGGCACAAGCCGAGGCAATCGGACAGATCGCAGCGGAGTAAGCCATGATCCTCCTGGTCCTCGGCCTCGCCCTCTGGGTGGGTGCCCATCTCTTCAAGCGCCTCGCGCCCGACGCGCGCGCCGGGCTCGGCTCCTCGGGCAAGGCGCTGGTGGCGGTCGCCATCGTCGCGGCGCTGGTGCTGATGATCCTAGGCTACCGCGCGGCGCCCTTCGTCGCGGTCTGGACCCCGCCGCCCTTCATGGTCCACGTCAACAACCTGCTGATGGTCGTGGCCGTCTTCATCTACGGCATGAGCGCCACGACGGGCCGGTTGCGGGGAAAGATGCGCCACCCGCAGCTGACCGCCGTCAAGATCTGGGCGGTGGCACACCTGCTCGTGAACGGCGATCTGGCCGCGATCGTGCTCTTCGGCGGCCTGCTTCTCTGGGCGGTGGCCGAGGTCGTGATCATCAACCGGTCCGAACCGTGGGACCGCCCTGCGCCCGGCCCGGCGAAGAAGGACGTGACGCTCGTCATCGTCACCATCGCCATGTTCGCCGTCATCACCGCCATCCACGCCTGGCTCGGCGTCTGGCCCTTCCCGGGGTGAGCACCATGAAGATCTACCGCTTCCTCTCGGCCGACGACACCTCGGCCTTCTGCCACAAGGTCTCGGACGCCCTGTCCAGGGGGTGGGAGCTCTACGGCTCGCCCACCTACGCCTTCGACGCCGCCAACGGCGTCATGCGCTGCGGGCAGGCGGTGACCAAGGACGTGGAGACGCCCTATTCGCCCGACATGAAGCTCGGAGAGCAGTGATGAGGGACCACGCCCGCGCCACCAAGACCAATCCCGGCCGCTTCTTCGAGGATTACCGCGTCGGCGAGACGCTGGTCCACGGGGTGCCGCGCACGGTGGGCGCGGGCGAACGGGCGCTCTACCACGCGCTCTACCCGATGCGGCACGCGCTGCATTCCGCGGACACCTTCGCGCAGGCCTGCGGGCTTGCAGCCTCGCCGCTCGACGACCTCCTCGCGTTCCACGTGGTGTTCGGCAAGACGGTGCCGGACGTGTCGCTCAACGCCCGCGCCAATCTCGGCTACGCCGAGGGCCGCTGGCTGAAGCCCGTCTGGCCTGGCGACACGCTGCGCGCGGTATCCGAGGTGATCGGCGTCAAGCAGAACTCGAACGGCCGCACCGGTGTCGTCTGGGTGCGCACGCGCGGGCTCGACCAGAACGACGAGGTGGTGCTCGAATACGTCCGCTGGGTCATGGTCAAGAAGCGCGACGAGGCGTCGCCCGCCCCGGAACCCGTGGTGCCCGACCTCAAGCCCGCGCTCGACGCCGCCGACCTCGTGCTGCCCGAGGGGCTCGACTTCACCCGCTACGACACGGTGCGTGCCGGCGAGCCGCACCGCTTCGGCGACTACGCTGTGGGCGAGGTGATCGACCATGTGGACGGCGTGACGCTGGAGGAGGCCGAGCACATGATGGCGACGCGGCTCTGGCAGAACACGTCCAAGACGCATTTCGACGGCACCGGCCGCGAGGACGGCAAGCGGCTGATCTACGGCGGGCACGTGATCTCGATGGCGCGCGCGCTGTCCTTCAACGGACTGGCCAACGCGCAGATGATCGCGGGCCTGAACGCGGGCGCGCACGCGAACCCCTGCTTCGCCGGCGACACGGTCCGCGCCTGGTCCGAGGTTCTCGACATGGCAGAGACCGACCGCCCGGGCGTCGGTGCCCTGCGCCTGCGGCTCGTGGCCACCAGGGACGGCAGCGTCGGCACGCTGCGCGACGAGGCCGGGCGCTACCTGCCGGGCGTGCTGCTCGATCTCGACTACTGGGCGCTCGTGCCGCTCTGAGCGCCGGCGGTGCGCCCGGCACGGGCGCCGCGCCGCAGAATCACCGCGGCCGCCTACCGGACGGCCGTTACCGCAAGCATTGTGATCACGCATTCCGGCCGCGTGATCACACATCCCCGGAAATCGTGCCCTTGCGCCAATAAACCGCGGCCGGATCGTCGCAGGCGCCGTGACACGTCGGAAAAAACGATTAGAACCCGGGGCAGGGAAGCGAAAGGACGTCACCATGGCAGACGTGAACCGCGGCAACCGCCCGCTGTCACCCCACCTTCAGGTCTACCGCCCGCAACTGACCTCGATCACCTCGATCCTCACCCGCATCACCGGCAACGCGCTGCTCCTGTCGATGCTGATGATCGTCTGGTGGCTGATCGCCGCGGCGACGGGGCCCGAGACCTTCGCGACCGTCGACGGCATCGTCACCGGCTGGCTCGGCACGCTGATCTTCGCGCTGTCGATCTGGGCGCTGTGGTACCACTTCCTCGCCGGTGTCCGTCACCTGATCTGGGACAACGTCATGATGCTCGAGATCGACAAGGCCGAAAAGCTCGGCTGGGCCTGCGTCGGCGGCTCGGTGGTGCTGGCGCTGCTGACCCTCATCGCGCTCGCCTGACGGAGATATCCCCATGTCCTACATGACCGACCGCAAGCGCGCCAACCGCTGGGGCAGCGCCAAGTCCGGCACCCAGCACTTCTGGCGCGTCAAGGTGCAGTCCGTGGCGCTCCTCGTCCTGGTGCCCCTGTTCCTGCTCTTCGTGGCGCCGGTGATCGGCGCCGATTACGACACCGTGACCGCGCATTTCGCCCGGCCATGGCCCGCCATCGTCGCGGCCCTGACCACCGTCGTCGCCTTCGTGCACTTCGCCGACGGTTTCCAGGTGCTGGTCGAGGATTACGTCCACGGCATCTGGGGAAAGATGCTGATCATCGGCATGACCTGCCTCTGCTGGGGCGCCGCCGCGGTGGGCGTCTTCGCCGTCGCCCGCCTCGCGCTCTGAGCGCCGCGCAAGAGATCGGAGTAACGAGACACATGGCTGCATACGATTACGAGACGCACGACTACGACGTCGTGGTTGTGGGGGCCGGCGGGTCCGGCCTGCGCGCGACCCTCGGCATGGCCGAGCAGGGCCTGCGCACCGCCTGCGTGACCAAGGTCTTCCCGACCCGCTCGCACACCGTCGCGGCGCAGGGCGGCATCGCCGCGTCGCTGTCGAACATGGGCCCCGACCACTGGCAGTGGCACATGTACGACACGGTCAAGGGCTCGGACTGGCTGGGCGACACCGACGCGATGGAATACCTCGCCCGCCACGCGCCCGAGGCGGTCTACGAGCTCGAACACTACGGCGTGCCGTTCTCGCGCACCGAGGAAGGCAAGATATACCAGCGTCCGTTCGGCGGCCACACGACCGAGTTCGGCGAGGGCCCCCCTGTGCAGCGCACCTGCGCCGCCGCCGACCGCACGGGCCACGCGATCCTGCACACGCTCTACGGCCAGAGCCTCAAGAACAACGCCGAGTTCTACATCGAGTACTTCGCCATCGACCTGATGATGAGCGCCGACGGCGCCTGCACCGGGGTCGTCTGCTGGAAGCTCGACGACGGCACCATCCATGTCTTCAACGCCAAGATGGTGGTGCTCGCCACGGGCGGCTACGGCCGCGCCTACTTCTCCGCCACCTCGGCGCATACCTGCACCGGCGACGGCGGCGGCATGGTGGCGCGCGCGGGTCTGCCGCTCCAGGACATGGAATTCGTGCAGTTCCACCCGACCGGCATCTACGGCGCGGGCTGCCTCATCACCGAGGGCGCGCGCGGCGAGGGCGGCTACCTCACCAATTCCGAGGGCGAGCGCTTCATGGAACGCTACGCCCCCACCTACAAGGACCTCGCGCCCCGCGACTACGTCTCGCGTTCCATGACCATGGAGATCCGCGAGGGTCGCGGCGTGGGCGAACACGGCGACCACATCCACCTCAACCTGTCGCACCTGCCCAAGGAGGCGCTGCAGCTGCGCCTGCCCGGCATCTCGGAAAGCGCCCGCATCTTCGCCGGCGTCGACGTGACCAAGGAGCCGATCCCGGTCATTCCGACGGTGCACTACAACATGGGCGGCATCCCGACGAACTACTGGGGCGAGGTGCTGAACCCGACCGAGGACGATCCGAACCGCGTGGTCCCGGGCCTCATGGCCGTGGGCGAGGCGGGCTGCGCCAGCGTGCACGGGGCGAACCGCCTCGGGTCGAACTCGCTCATCGACCTCGTGGTCTTCGGCCGCGCCGCGGCGATCCGCGCCGGCAAGGTGGTCGACCGTGCCGCAGCGCCGCGCGCCCTCGACAAGGGGCAGGTGGACGCGGCCCTCGACCGCTTCGACACCCTGCGCCACGCCGACGGCACGGTGCCGACCGCCGAGCTGCGCCTCGAGATGCAGAAGACCATGCAGGCCGACGCCGCCGTGTTCCGCACCGCCAAGACCATGGCCGAGGGTGTCGAGAAGATGACCGCGATCGCCGGCAAGATGGACGACATCAAGGTCACCGACCGCAGCCTCGTGTGGAACTCCGACCTGATGGAGACGCTCGAGCTGGCGAACCTGATGCCGAACGCGCTGGCCACCATCATCTCGGCCGAGGCGCGCAAGGAAAGCCGCGGCGCGCATGCGCACGAGGATCACCAGGAACGCGACGACGAGAACTGGCGCGTGCACACCATCGCCCGCGCCGAGGGCAACCGGATCAACTCGATCCGCATGACGCTGACCTACCGCCCGGTCATCACCGACCCGCTGACCACCGAGGACGCGGGCGGCATCGCCCTGAAGAAGATCGCGCCCAAGGCGCGGACCTTCTGATGGCGCGCCGTGCCCGGGGGGCGGCATGAGGCGCGCGCTGACCCTCGTCCTCGCGCTGGCGGTTCCGCTCGCGGCCTGCACCGCGGCCCAGCAGGACGCGGTCGCGCGCAACGCCGCGCGCTCGACCGTCAACCGCGTGGTGCTGGAACGGTATCCCGGCGTGCCGCTCGAGCCTGCGATAAACTGCGTCATCGACAATGCCAGTGCGCAGCAGATCCTCGCGCTTGCAGCCGACTCGGTGGGCGGCCCGACGGAATCCTCGGCCCAGATCGTGGCCCAGATCGTCCGCCAGCCGGCCACCCTCAACTGTCTGGCAGCCCAGGGGCTGCCGGCGTTGCTCCGAACAGGAGGATAGAATGGTTCAACTGACCCTGCCCAAGAACTCCACCATCCGGACCGGCAAGACCTGGCCGAAGCCGGAGGGCGCGACCAATGTCCGCAAGTTCAAGATCTATCGCTGGTCGCCGGACGACGGCCAGAACCCGCGGGTCGACACCTACTTCGTCGACATGGACAGCTGCGGGCCGATGGTCCTGGACGCGCTGATCAAGATCAAGAACGAGATCGACCCGACGCTGACCTTCCGGCGGTCCTGCCGCGAGGGGATCTGCGGGTCCTGCGCCATGAACATCGACGGCATCAACACGCTCGCCTGCATCTACGGCATGGACGAGATCAAGGGCGACGTGAAGATCTACCCGCTGCCGCACATGCCGGTGGTCAAGGACCTGATCCCCGACCTCACGCATTTCTACGCGCAGCACGCCTCGATCATGCCGTGGCTCGAGACCAAGACGAACCGCCCGGCCAAGGAGTGGAAGCAGTCGATCGAGGACCGCGAGAAGCTCGACGGCCTCTACGAATGCGTGATGTGCGCGTCCTGCTCGGCCGCGTGCCCGTCCTACTGGTGGAACGGCGACCGCTATCTCGGCCCCGCCGCGCTGCTGCACGCCTATCGCTGGATCGTCGACAGCCGCGACGAGGCCACGGGCGAACGGCTCGACGATCTCGAGGATCCGTTCAAGCTCTACCGCTGCCACACGATCATGAACTGCGCCAAGACCTGCCCCAAGGGCCTGAACCCGGCCAAGGCGATCGCGGAGATCAAGAAGCTGATGGTCGAGCGCACCATCTGAGGGTGACGCAGGGGCCGGCATGCACAAGGCTCATGCCGCACTTGCAGCCGGTCCCCCGTGACAGGGACCGGCGAACCCCCCATCTTAGGCGTCGGGGAGGGGCCACATGCAGCATCTGCGAAAGGCACCCGACATGACGCAGCAGAGCGAATCCCGCCCGACCACCCGCGCCGACCAGGCGCTGGCGATCCTCGCGGACCAGTTGTCCTACTTCACGCCCGACAGCCCGGCGCGCCCCGTGCGCGAGACCGACGAGATGCCGGGCTTCGTCTACTACAACGCGGCCTGACACGCCCGCGCGGCCCCGAGGGGCCGTGCCCTGCGCTCCGTTCCGCGCGGCACCGCCCGCGCGGGGCGGCACGGCGGCGCAGACGGGCCGGGGCAGGCGCAGCCTCGGGAGCCGGCCCATGCTCACGCTCATCGGCCTCGTCGTCGCCTTCGTCCTCGTCGCGGTCCTGACGAACCGCGCCACCCGCGCCTGCCGCTGGCGCGAATACCGCCACAGTGACACGGAAAGCACATGGACCTGCGTCCAGTGCGGGGCCAGGACCACCGGAATACGGGGTCGGGCGCCCGAAACGTGTCTGCGCGACAACGCCTGAACGCTCCGGGAAAATTTCGTCGAAAGGGCGCAGATCCCCACTTGATACGACTCGGGGTTTGCCCGATATGCGCATTCAAGACGCCAACGCACGCGCCTCTGTCCCATGGGTGCGCCCCACGGTTACGTAGCGACGGTAACGTCTCTGACAGCACTGGTCGGTTCCTGAAGGGACCGGGTCCTATTGGAGATGAACCATGAACGCTTACGCAACCGAGTTCTCGGCACCAAAAGTCGTGCGCGCTGATCGCGCATCCCGCCCCGAAACGCGGGCAGAGGCGTTCATCCGCCAGAACAGCTTCGACCGTCCGACCCTCGTGATCGACACCGAGGCCGTCGCGCAGCAGTACCGTGCGCTCAAGCAGGGCCTCGGCCGCGCAACGCTGCACTACGCGGTCAAGGCGAACCCCGAGCCGGCGGTGATCCGCACCCTCGTGGGCCTCGGCTCGCATTTCGACGCGGCCTCGCGCGCCGAGATCGCGCTCTGCCTGGCAGAGGGCGCGCAGCCCGACCACGTCTCCTTCGGCAACACGATCAAGCGCGCGACCGACATCGCCTGGGCCCATGACGCCGGCATCCGCCTCTTCGCGGTCGATGCCGAGGAGGAAATGCACAAGATCGCCGAGCACGCGCCCGGCGCCCGCGTCTACGTGCGCATCATCGTCGATGCGTCCGAGGCCGACTGGCCGCTCTCGCGCAAGTTCGGCTGCGCCCGCGACAAGGCGGTGGCGCTCCTGGACCTCGCCCGCGCGCTGGGCCTCGAGCCGGTGGGCCTGTCCTTCCACGTGGGCTCGCAGACGAAGCGCGCGCGCGGCTGGGCGGTCACCCTCGACCAGGTGGCGGCGGTCTGGACGGCCGCGCAGGAAGCCGGCCACGCGCTCAGCGTGCTGAACATCGGCGGCGGCTTCCCGGCCTTCTACACCGAGGAGATCGACGCGCCCAACGCCTACGCGGCCGAGGTGATGGCCCAGGTGACCGAGCGCTTCGGCGACGTGCCGCACATCATGGCGGAGCCCGGCCGCGGCCTCGTGGCCGAGGCGGGCGCCATCGCCGCCGAGGTGCTGCTGGTGTCCAAGAAGTCCGAGAACGACCTGCACCGCTGGGTCTACCTCGACATCGGCCGCTTCTCGGGTCTCGCCGAGACCGAGGGCGAGGCGATCCGCTACCAGTTCGTGACCGCGCGCGACCACGAGGATCACGGTCCCTGCATCGTCGCGGGCCCCTCCTGCGACTCGGCCGACGTGCTCTACGAGAAGCGCCCGGTCGAGCTGCCGCTCGGGCTGAAGGCCGGCGACCGCGTGATCATCCGCTGCTGCGGCGCCTATACGTCGACCTATTCCTCGGTCGGCTTCAACGGCTTCCCGCCGCTCGCGGTCGTCGCCATCTGACGATCGCCGCAGCACGAGATCGGAAAGGCCGGGCATCGTCCCGGCCTTTGCCTTTTCGGCGGCGCGGGATTTGGATATTTGGGCCAAGAAGAAGCAGGGGGACGGCACGATGACCGACACGCGGCACCCGGAGGCACCCGAGGATGCGGAGGCGCGCCGCGCGGTCCGGCCCGTGATCTGCTATCCCGACGACACGCTGCCCGACCCGCCGCTCGCGCTCTACCGCGCGGCGCTGGCCGCCGCCGTGCCCGCGGGCGGCGTGACCGTGCCGCCGCGCGAGGCCGCCTGTTTCCGCGTGCCGGCGGGCGCGTTCTTCCGCATCCGGTCTGTTGGGGGGCCGCAGGTCGGGGATCTGAACCTCTGGTCCGCCGAGGACCTGTCCGAGCGGTTCTATTCCGGCAAGACCCGGGCGCTGCACGGCACGCATGTGAGCACGGGCGACCGGCTCTGGTCCGCGTTCCCGCACCTGCGCCCCATGGCCACCATCGTGGAGGACAGCCTCGGCTGGTACGGCATCGACGCCGACGGCGGGTCGGTCCACGATGTCATCGGCACGCGCTGCGATCCCTACACCGCCCGGCTCTTGTCGGGGCACGATTACCACCAGTGCTGCCATTCGAACCTGACGCGGGCGCTGGCGGCCGAGCTGGGCGTCGCGCCCGAGGCGGCCGAGCCGCACGTGCACGACGTGCTCAACGTCTTCATGTGCACGGGGTTCACCCGCGAGACCGGCCAGTACTTCATGAAGGCGAGCCCGGTGCGCCCGGGTGACGCGCTGACCTTCTTCGCAGAGATCGACCTGCTTGGCGCGCTCAGCGCCTGTCCGGGCGGCGATTGCGGGTCGGAGCATTCGAGCGACACCGCGCGCTGCTTCCCGCTCGAGGTCGAGCTCCTCGCCCCCGGTGCCGGCACGCTGGCGGGCTGGGTGCCGCCGGCGCGGAGCGCCTACGACCGCAGCCACGGCCTCTGACGCGGCGGCGGGGGCGGGCCCGCCGGGCCCGCCGCCGTCATTCCGTGCCGAGCGCCGCCTCGAGCGCGATCTCGACCATCTCGCCGAAGCCCCGCTCGCGATCCTCCGACGGCAGCGCCGCATGGGTGATCAGGTGGTCGCTGACCGTCAGGACCGCGAGCGCCCGCGCGCCGTGGCGCGCCGCGACGGTGTAGAGCTCCGCCGCCTCCATCTCGACCGCCAGCACGCCGTGGCGGGACAGCTGTTCGCCGAGATCCGGCCGCTCGTCGTAGAAGACGTCCGAGGAATGGATGCCGCCCACGTGCACGCGCGCGCCCCGCGCCTCGGCCGCTGCGACCGCGGCCCGGAGCAGGCCCCAATCCGCGCAGGGTGCGAAGTTCATCTCGCGGAATATGCCGCGCGAGGGCGTGGACACCGCGCTCGCGGTCATCGCCACGATCACGTCGCGCAATTCGATGTGGTCCTGCATGGCGCCGCAGGATCCGATCCGGACCAGGGTCCGGGCGCCGTAATCGCGGATCAGCTCGTTGGCATAGATCGACAGCGACGGCATTCCCATGCCGGAGCCGTGGATCGTCACGGGTTTCCCGCGCCACGTGCCGGTATAACCCAGCATGCCGCGCACTTCGTTCACGAGCCGGCAATCCTGGAGATAGCGCTCCGCCGCCCATTTCGCCCGGTAGGGATCTCCGGGCATCAGGACGGTTTCCGCGATATCCCCGGGAGCCGCGCCGATATGAATCGTCATCTGCTCAGATCTTGAGGTCGTCGAGCGATTTTCCGGCGTCGAGTGCCTCGATGACCCAATTCGGCTTGCGGCCGCGACCGGTCCAGGTCTGCGCCGGATCGGCCGGATTGCGGTAGCGCGGGATGCCTTTCCCGGCCTTTCCGTCCGCCCCGATCAGGTCGTCCAGCGAGAAACCGTATTCCTTTGCCGCCGTTTCGGCGGCGCGTTTCGCTTCGGCCTTCCGGCGCGCATCGATCGTTTTCAAGGCACGATCCACGTCTGCTTTCAGTTTCTTGAGCTCGTCTTTGGACAGCTCTTCGATGTTGATATCCATCATGACTCCGATGTTTTTCTTTTTCTGATCCTCGCATTCCCTGAAACGCAAGCATCTTATTGTGTCAACCCTGCCTCGGGCTGCAATAATGTATAAGGCCGTTCACCTTTCGGATGAACGGCCTTCGAAAAATGATCCTGAAAAAGGAGTCCGGTCGGCGCTATTCCGCCGCAACCGCTTTGGCATCGGCCAGAGTCACAATATCGTGCATGATGCGGTTCAACTCGAAATCCTTGGGTGTATAGACCTTCGCCACCCCCATGGAGAGCAGCGCGCGGGCATCATCCTCGGGAATGATCCCGCCGACGATCACCGGCACATGGCCCAATCCCTCGGCGCGGAGCCGCTTCAGCGTGTCCTCGACGAGCGGCAGGTGGCTGCCCGACAGGATCGACAGGCCGATCACGTGCGCGGCGCCGTCGCGGGCCGCCGCGACGATCTGCTCGGGGGTGAGCCGGATGCCCTCGTAGTCGATCTCCATGCCGCAGTCGCGGGCGCGGAAGGCGATCTGCTCGGCGCCGTTGGAATGGCCGTCGAGGCCCGGCTTGCCCACGAGGAAGCGCAGCCGCCGGCCCAGCCGGTCCGACACCGCGTCGACCGCGCTGCGCAGGTCGTCGAGCCCCTCGGTCTTGTTCGACCGCGCCGCGGAGACGCCGGTGGGCCCGCGATACTCGCCATGGGCCGCGCGCATCTCGCCGGCCCATTCGCCGGTGGTCACCCCGGCCTTCGCCGCCGCGATCGAGGCGGGCATCACGTTGCGGCCCTCGCGTGCCGCCGCGCGCAGGTCCGCGAGCGCCGCCGCCACCGCCGCCGCGTCGCGGCCGGCGCGCCAGGCCTCGAGCCGCGCGATCTGCTCCGCCTCGACTGCCGGGTCCACGGTCATGATGCCGCCGTCCTCGCCGAGAAGGGGCGAGCGCTCGCTCTCGACCCAGCGGTTCACGCCGACGACCACCGTCTCGCCGCGCTCGACCCGGTTCACCCGGTCGGCGTTGGATTCCACGAGCCGGCTCTTCATGTAGGCGATGCAGCCGATGGCTCCGCCCATGGCGTCGAGATTGGCCAGTTCCGCCCGCGCGCCCGCCACCAGTTCGGCCACCTTGCGTTCCACCGCCGGGTTGCCGTCGAAGAGGTCGTCATATTCCAGGAGGTCGGTCTCGTAGGCCATGATCTGCTGCATGCGCATGGACCATTGCTGGTCCCAGGGGCGCGGCAGGCCCAGCGCCTCGTTCCAGGCGGGCAGCTGCACCGCGCGGGCGCGGGCGTTCTTCGACAGCGTCACCGCCAGCATCTCGATCAGGATGCGGTAGACGTTGTTCTCGGGCTGCTGTTCGGTCAGGCCCAGGCTGTTGACCTGCACGCCGTAGCGGAAGCGGCGGAACTTCTCGTCGGCGACGCCGTAGCGGTCGCGCAGGATCTCGTCCCAGAGCGCGACGAAGGCACGCATCTTGCACATCTCGGTGACGAAGCGGATGCCCGCGTTCACGAAGAACGAGATGCGGCCTGCGAGGACCGGGAAATCCTGTTCCGGCACGCGTGGCCGCAGCTCGTCCAGGACCGCCGTCGCCGTGGCCAGCGCGAAGGCCAGCTCCTGCTCGGGCGTCGCGCCCGCCTCCTGCAGGTGGTAGGAACAGACGTTCATCGGGTTCCACTTGGGCACGTGCTTGTAGCAGTACTCGGCGACGTCCCCGATCATGCGCAGCGACGGCTTCGGCGGGCAGATATAGGTGCCGCGGCTCAGGTATTCCTTGATGAGATCGTTCTGCACCGTGCCCTGCAGGCGCGAGACGTCCGCGCCCTGCTCCTCGGCCACCGCGATGTAGAGCGCGAGCAGCCAGGGCGCGGTGGCGTTGATCGTCATCGACGTGTTCATCTGGTCGAGCGGAATCCGGTCGAAGAGCGTGCGCATGTCGCCCAGGTGGCAGACCGGCACGCCGACCTTGCCGACCTCGCCGCGCGCCAGCAGGTGGTCGCTGTCATAGCCCGTCTGCGTCGGCAGGTCGAAGGCCACCGAGAGCCCCGTCTGCCCCTTGGCGAGGTTCGAGCGGTAGAGCGCGTTCGACGCCTGCGCCGTGGAATGGCCCGCATAGGTGCGGATGAGCCACGGCTTGTCGCGTTGCGGCAGGTCAGGGCTGACGGTCATGGCGGCACTCGCTCCGGTCTGAATCGTGGTGGCAACTATGTTGCGCCGAAGAAGTCATATGTGAAACTTTGTGGCGGTGTCAATTCGCCGCGCCGCGGCGACGCGGGTGGCGAGCGAACCGCTCCCGCACATGTCTAGCCGTGAAGCCGCGCGCGGCCCAAGACTTTCCGTGGGGCAGGCCCGGCCCGACGGCAGCCATACGCGACCCATACGCGGGCCATACGCCTGCCGGCGCCTCTTGCCGGGGCCCGGACATGCTGCAACGGTTCCCCTCATGACCGGTACCGTGACGCTTCCCGTGTGGCTCTTCGCGCTGATCCTCGCCTTCGCGGGCGTCACCTTCGCATCGCATTTCCTGTTCCCGTCGGTGCGCTGGTTCTTCCGCCGCCGGCTCGAACGCGCGGTCGCGCGCCTCAACGAGCGGCTCGAACGGCCGATCCAGCCGTTCAAGCTCGCGCGCCGCTACGACCTGATCCAGCGGCTCTGCTACGACCCCGAGATCACCCGCGCCATCGTCGACCATGCCCGCGCCACCGGCGTCCGCGAGGACGTGGCTTTCGAGGAGGCGCGGCGCTATGCCCGTGAAATCGTTCCGTCCTTTTCGGCATTTGCCTATTTCGGCTTTGCCATCCGGGCGGCACGGGCGCTGTCGAACGCGCTCTACCGGGTGCGCATGGGCCACCATGCCGCCGAGGCGCTGTCGGAGATCGACCCGCAGGCGACCGTGGTCTTCGTGATGAACCACCGCTCGAACATGGACTACGTGCTGGTGACCTACCTCGCCGCGGATCGCTCGGCGCTGAGCTACGCGGTGGGAGAGTGGGCGCAAGTCTGGCCGCTCTCCCGGCTCATCCGCGCGATGGGCGCCTACTTCATCCGCCGCCGTTCGCGCAACGCGCTCTACCGCCGGGTGCTGCAGCGCTACGTGCAGATGGCCACCGAGGGCGGCGTGACGCAGGCGATCTTTCCCGAGGGCGGGTTGTCGCTCGACGGTGGCCTGGCGCCGCCGAAACTCGGCCTGCTCAAGTACATCGTTGAAGGCGCTGACCTTTCCACGCGCGACGTGGTGTTCGTCCCGGTCGCGCTGAACTACGACCGGGTGCTCGAGGACCGCGTCCTCGTGGCCGCGCACGGGGCCGGCACCCGGCGCTTCGAGGCCCGCCTGTCGGTCGCCGCGCGGTTCGCGCTGTGGCAGTTGTGGCTGCGCCTGACGGGCCGCTTCAACCGCTTCGGCTATGCCGCGGTCAGCTTCGGCACGCCGGTCTCGCTGCGGGCCCTCGGGCCGCTCGCCGATCCCGCGGTGCTGGCGCAGCGGCTCCTGTCCGACATCGCCGCGGTCGTACCCGTGCTGCCGGTGCCGCTCGTCGCACGGATCCTGTTGCGGCAGGGGCCCGTCGACCGCGCGGGGCTGCAAGCGGCCGTTGGCGCCGCGCTCGACACGCTCGGGCAGGCGCACGTGCACCTGCCGCGCGACAGCCGCGACTATGCCGCCGAGGTGGGCCTGCGCACGCTCCTGCGCCGCGGGATCGCCGAGGAGACGCCGGAGGGCTTCCGCATCACGGCGGCGGAGGTGCCGCTCGCGGCGTATTATGCAAGGTCCATCGGTCACCTTTTCGGCTCCGACGGCGATGCTGGACAGGACTCACCCCACCCGATCGGCCAGGTTTCTGCAACTGCTCGGTCATAAAATTACAATCGCAGACCTCAATGTATTGAAAAGTTGCGTGACGGGCGATATTTCCCTGTGGAACGGGCCGCGATTCTGCGTTGCGGCAGAGGCCCGATGCGCATGTCAGCACAAGGAGGCCCCGATGGCTCTGGATACGCAAACCGGCATCGCCAAGTACGACGCCCCTGAAAAGGAGCTGTACGAGATCGGCGAGATGCCCCCGATGGGCTACGTGCCGAAGAAGATGTATTGCTGGGCGATCCGGCGCGAACGCCACGGCGATCCCGACAAGTCGTTCCAGCAGGAAGTCGTCGACGTGCCCGAGCTCGACAGCCACGAGGTGCTGGTCCTCGTGATGGCGGCGGGCGTCAACTACAACGGCGTCTGGGCCGGCAAGGGCGTGCCGATCAGCCCCTTCGACGTGCACGGGGCGGAGTTCCACATCGCGGGCTCGGACGCGTCCGGCATCGTCTGGGCCGTCGGCGACAAGGTGAAGCGATGGAAGGTCGGCGACGAGGTCGTCATCCACTGCAACCAGGACGACGGCGACGACGAGGAATGCAATGGCGGCGATCCGATGCTGTCGCCCACCCAGCGGATCTGGGGCTACGAGACGCCGGACGGCTCCTTCGCGCAGTTCACCAACGTGCAGGCGCAGCAGCTCATGCCGCGGCCCAAGCACCTGACCTGGGAGGAGGCCGCCTGCTACACGCTGACGCTCGCGACCGCCTACCGGATGCTCTTCGGCCACCACCCGCACGAGCTGAAGCCCGGCCAGAACGTGCTGGTCTGGGGCGCCTCGGGCGGCCTCGGATCCTACGCGATCCAGCTCGCCAACACCGCGGGCGCCAACGCCATCGGCGTCATCTCTGACGAGGACAAGCGCGACTTCGTCATGTCCCTCGGCGCGAAGGGCGTGATCAACCGCAAGGACTTCAAGTGCTGGGGCCAGCTGCCCATCGTCAACACGCCCGAGTACAAGGAATGGCTGGGCGAGGCGCGCCGCTTCGGCAAGGCGATCTGGGACATCACCGGCAAGGGCGTGAACGTCGACATGGTGTTCGAGCATCCGGGCGAGTCGACCTTCCCGGTCTCGACCCTCGTGGTGAAGAAGGGCGGCATGGTCGTCATCTGCGCCGGCACCACGGGGTTCAACTGCACCTTCGACGTCCGCTACATGTGGATGCATCAGAAGCGTCTGCAGGGCTCGCACTTCGCCCATCTCAAGCAGGCGGCGGCCGCGAACCAGCTGATGATCGAGCGCCGGCTCGACCCCTGCATGTCCGAGGTCTTTCCCTGGACCGAGATTCCTGAGGCGCACATGAAGATGATGCGCAACGAGCACAAGCCGGGCAACATGTCCGTCCTCGTGCAGGCGCCGACCACCGGCCTCCGCACCCTCGAGGACGCGCTCGCCGCGCGCCGCTGACGCCCCCGACGACCCGCCCGCGCCGCCTCGGCGCGGGCCGCATGGCGGGGCGCCAAGTCCCTCTCCAGAAATCAGCAGCTTGCCGCGACGCACCTCCCCGAAAATGGGGAGTGCGATTGCGCGAATACCGGCCGACGGCAAGTTTTGGTAGAGTAACGTTAACTGCCTGTTAACGATTTCCGGTGAGCAAGTATGAAACACGAGTGGATCATCGACGTGATCTCCGATCTCCGGGGCTATGCGTACGCGAATGGCCTGGACGCGTTCGCCCGGGAACTCGACTCGGCCGAACGTGTCGCCCGGGTCGAGATCGCGTCGGTCGCAGGGGACGGCGAGCTTGGGTCGGTTGGGGCAGTTCATCAGGGGGGCGTCCGCGGAAAACGCGCTGGCCCGGTTGGAGTCGGTTGAAACCCTGGCCGACTTGCAGTCCATAACCGAAGCGTTGCGCGACCAGTACGGCGTGGACCACATGGTCTACCACTGGGTGAACAGCGACGGAGAGCAGTTCGGCTGCGGCACCTATCCGCAGGCATGGGTCACGCGCTACCTCGACCAGGGCTACCTGCGCATCGATCCGGTCATCAAGGGCTGCTACCAGCGGTTCCATCCCGTCGACTGGAAACGCCTCGACTGGAGCGGCAAGGCCGTGCGCATGTTCCTGCAGGACGCGCGCGCCCACGGCCTCGGGCACCAGGGCTATTCGGTGCCCATCCGCGGGCCGAACGGGCAGTTCGCGCTCTTCACCGTGAACCATTCCTGCACCGACGCGGAATGGGAGACGTTCTCGCAGATGCACCGGCGCGACCTGATCATGCTTGCGCACGACTTCAACCACGCGGCGCTGCGTCTCGAACCCGGACGCACCCCGCGCGAGGCGACGCCGCTCTCCCCGCGCGAGCTCGAGGCGCTGACGCTGCTCGCGCTCGGCTACAACCGCGCGCAGGCCGCGAACGCGCTGTCGATCTCGGAACACACGCTGCGCGTCTACATCGAATCCGCGCGCCACAAGCTCGGGGCGCAGAACACCACCCACGCGGTGGCGCGCGCCATGCAGCGCGGGATCATCGTGGTCTGAGGCAACGCTCGCTGTCGCGCAATCGCGTTAACCGCGTCCGCGCACGGTCTCCCTGTCGATCCTGACGAGGGAGATCCAGAATGATCCGCTTCATCTATGGCGACGCGCTCGCGGACGCGCCCCGCCTTGCCGACAGCATGTTCCGCGACCGCGCCGCGCAGTTCCGCGACCGCATGGGCTGGGACGTCACCGTGGACGCTCAGGGCCGCGAACGCGACGCCTACGACGACCTGAACCCCCTCTACGTGATCTGGGAGGGGGCGGATGGCCGCCACGGCGGGTCCATGCGCTTCCTGCCGACGCTGGGCCCGACCATGGTCAACGACCATTTCGGCCACCTCACCGGCGGCGTGCGCATCGAAAGCCCGCTGATCTGGGAATGCACGCGCTTCTGCCTCGCCCCCGGCGCGGAACCGCGGGTCGCCGCGGCCCTGATGCTCGCCGGCGGCGAGATCATGCGCGGCTTCGCAATCGAGCACTTCGTGGGCGTCTTCGACGCGCGCATGGTGCGCATCTACGGCCGCATCGGTGCGTCGCCCGAGGTGCTGGGCAGCGTCGGGCAGGGCCGGTCTCTCGTGGCCGTGGGGCTCTGGAGCTTCAGCGCCGCGGCGCAGGCCCGGGTGGCGGCCCAGGCGGGAATCGCGCCCGCGCGGTCGCGCGCGTGGTTCGAGGCGGCCTTCGGCCCCGAGGCCGCGCCGGCCCGCGCGGTCGCCTGACGCCGACGCGACCGCTTGCCGGGGCAGGGGGCTTCGGCTAATCCCGGCGCCCATGCCCCGCTACGCGTTCAAGGTGGAATATGATGGCCGGCCCTTCTCGGGCTGGCAGCGGCAGGCCGACCTGCCGACCGTGCAGGGCGCGGTCGAGGCCGCTCTTGCGCGGCTCGAGCCGGGCCCGCACACCATCGCCGCCGCCGGCCGCACCGATGCGGGCGTCCATGCCCGCGGGCAGGTCTGCCATGCCGATCTCGCCCGCGACTGGTCGCCCTTCACGCTGCTGAACGCGCTGAACCACCACCTGAAGCCCGCGCCGGTGGCGATCGTCGCCGCGGCCCTCGTGCCGCCCGACTGGCACGCGCGCTTCTCGGCGGTCGAACGGCGCTACCTCTACCGCCTGCTGAACCGCCGCGCGCGCCCGACGCTCGAGGACGGGCAGGTCTGGCAGGTGCCGCGCCCGCTCGACCTCGACGCCATGCGCGAAGGTGCGGGACATCTCGTGGGCCGGCACGACTTCACCACCTTCCGCTCCAGCATCTGCCAGGCGAAAAGCCCCGACAAGACGCTCGACGCGCTCGACATCGACCGGGTCGAGGGGCCGGGCGGGCCCGAGCTGTGGTTCCGCCTGCGCGCGCGGTCCTTCCTGCACAACCAGGTGCGCAGCATCGTCGGCACGCTGGAACGCGTGGGCGCGGGCGCCTGGACGCCCGACGACGTGCGCACGGCGCTCGAGGCGCGCTCGCGGCCCGCCTGCGGGCCCGTGGCGCCTCCCTACGGCCTGTCGCTGGTGGCGGTGGGCTATCCCGACGATCCCTTCGCCGAAGACGACACCGGCCGCGCTTGAAGCGGCCCCGCCCGCGCCTAGCTGCGCCTTCCATGGAAAACGCATTGATCATCGGTGCCTCGGGCGGCATCGGCGCAGCCATGGCGCGGGAACTCGAGACGCGCGGCACCCGCGTCACCGGGCTGTCGCGCTCGGCCGACGGCCTCGACGTCACCGACGAGGCGTCGGTCGAACGGCTGCTGGGCGCGCTCGAGGGGGCCTTCGACCTGGTCCTGACGGCCACCGGCGCGCTCGAGATCGACGGCGCCGAGCCGGAGAAGACCATCCGCCGGCTCGACCCGCGCGCGATGATGGACCAGTTCGCGCTGAACGCGGTCGGGCCGGCCCTGGTGCTCAAGCACGCGATCCGCCTCGTGCCGCGCAGGGACAAGGCGGTCATGGCGACGCTTTCGGCGCGCGTGGGCTCGATCGGCGACAACGGCTATGGCGGCTGGTATTCCTACCGCGCCGCAAAGGCGGCGGTGAACCAGGTCGTGCGCACCGCGTCGGTGGAGTTCGCGCGCTCGCACCGCGCGCTTGCCTGCGTCGCCCTCCATCCCGGCACGGTCGCGACGGCCTTCACCCGCAAATATGCGGACCGCCACCCGACGGTCACGCCAGAACACGCGGCCGGGCGGCTCGCGGACCTCCTGTCGGGTCTCGACGCGACCCAGACCGGGCGCTTCTTCGACTATGCCGGCAAGGAGATCCCGTGGTGAGCCGCCTGATCCTCGTTCTCGGTGACCAGCTGTCGGACAGCCTTTCGGCGCTGCGCGAGGGGCACCGCGACAGCGACGTCGTCATCATGGCCGAGGTCGCGGACGAGGCGAGCTATGTCCGCCACCACCCCAAGAAGATCGCGCTGATCTTCGCCGCCATGCGCAAGTTCGCGCGCCATCTGCGCGAGGACGGTTGGGACGTCCGCTACACCGAGCTCGACGACACGCGGAACAGCGGCTCCATCCCCGGCGAGCTCTTGCGCCGCGCCGACGAGACCGGCGCCACGGAGGTCATCGCGACCGAGCCCGGCGAGTGGCGGCTGATCGGCCTTCTCGACGACATGCCGCTCACGTGCCGCCAGCTGCCCGACGACCGCTTCATCGCCAGCCACGAGCGGTTCGAGACGTGGGCCAGCGGCCGAAAGGCGCTGCGCATGGAATATTTCTACCGCGAGATGCGCAGGGAAACCGGCTACCTGATGGAGGGCGGCGAACCGGCGGGCGGCAAGTGGAATTACGACCACGACAACCGCAAACCGGCGCCGGACGGGATCGATTTCGGCGGCCCGATGCAATTCGCACCCGACGACGAGGTCGAGGCGGTGCTCGACCTCGTGGAGCGCCGGTTCGGGAATTCCTTCGGCGAGGTGCGTCCCTTCTGGTTCGCCACCGACCGCGGGCAGGCACGGCGCGCACTGTCGCATTTCGTGAAGAACGCGCTGGCGAATTTCGGGGATTTCCAGGACGCGATGATGGATGACGAACGGTTCCTCTACCATTCCGTCATCTCGGGATACATGAACATCGGACTTCTCGATCCGCGCGAGGTCTGCGACGCGGTCGAGGAGGTGTGGAAGTCCGGCGACGTGCCCCTGAATGCGGCCGAGGGATTCATCCGCCAGGTGATCGGCTGGCGCGAATACATGCGCGGCATCTATTTCCACGAGGGTCCGGATTACCCGCGCCGCAACCGGCTCAATCACCAGCGCAAGCTGCCGGATCTCTACTGGGGTGGCGAGACGCACATGCGGTGCCTGTCGAAGGCGGTCGCGCAGACCCGCGAGGAGGCCTACGCCCATCACATCCAGCGGCTGATGGTCACCGGGAATTTCGCGCTCCTCGCGGGAATCGATCCCGCCGAGGTCGAGGAATGGTACATGTGCGTCTATTTCGACGCCTTCGAATGGGTCACCGCCCCCAATACCGTGGGCATGAGCCAGTTCGCCGACGGCGGGATCATCGCGTCGAAACCCTATGTCTCGTCGGGCAGCTACATCGACCGGATGTCGGATTATTGCGGCGCGTGCCATTACCGCGTGAAGGACAAGACCGGCGAGCGCGCCTGTCCCTTCAACCTGCTCTACTGGCATTTCATGGACCGGCACCGCGACCGGTTCGAGGGCAATCCGCGCATGGCGCAGATGTACGCGACCTGGGACCGCATGAAGGACGACCGCAAGGAAACCGTCCTGAAGGAGGCCGAGGCCTTCCTCGACAGGCTTTCCGCGGGCGAGAAGGTCTGAGCGCGGCTCAGCCGTCCTCCGCCGGCGGCTCGGGTGTCTCCACGTCCGTCTCCTCGGGCGCGGCCTGCGCGGCCTCGTTGCGCAGCGCGCCGTTGACCCACTCGCCCTCGGCCGTCTCGCCGGTGGCGTAGGTCATGGTGCCCTCGCCCTGGCGCTTGCCGTCCACGAACATGCCCTCGTAGACGTCGCCATTCGCGTAGGTGGCGGTGCCGCGGCCGTTGATCTCGCCGTCCTGCCACTCGCCGGCATAGCGGAACCCGTCCGCCATCACGATCTCGCCCGTGCCGTCGCGCTGGCCCTCGGCGAAGGTGCCGGTGTAGACCGTGCCGTCGGGATAGGTCGCGGTGCCCTCGCCCTCGCGCTGGCCGTCGACCCAGGCGCCCTCGTAGCGGTAGCCGTCGGGATAGGTCATGACGCCCTGGCCATGGTTCTTCGCATTGCGGAACCCGCCCTCGTAGACGAGGCCGTTGGCGTATTGCGCGCGGCCCTCGCCCTCGATCACGCCGTTGACCCAGTCCCCGGCATAGGTCGAGCCGTCGGGATAGGTGATGGTCCCCTCGCCATGGGCGAGCCCGCCGGCCATGCCGCCCTCGTAGACCGATCCGTCGGGATAGGTGACGCGGCCCTGGCCCTCGATCCGGCCCTCGACCCAGGTGCCCTCGTAGACATACCCGTCCTGACCGCGGAAGGTGCCCTGGCCGTGGCGCTGGTCGTCGGCGAACTGGCCCTCGTAGGTGTCGCCGTTGGCATAGGTGACCGTGCCCTGGCCGTCGCGGCGGCCCTCGACCAGCTCGCCCTCGTAGACGTCGCCGTTGGGCTGGATCAGCCGGCCCTGGCCGTCGATCTGCCCGTCCTCCCACATGCCCTCGTAGACGAGCCCGTCTGGCATGGTCAGCTTGCCGTCGCCCTCGCGCGCGCCGCCCGACACGCGACCCTCGTAGACCGACCCGTCGGGATACTCGATGCGGCCGTTGCCTTCCTTGACGCCGTTCACCCAGTCGCCGTCGTAGACGTAGCCGGTGGGGGCCGTCATGGTGCCGCGCCCGTGGTGCAGCGCGTTGCGGAACGATCCCTCGTAACGCACGCCGTTGGCGTAGATCGCGACGCCCTGTCCGGTGATGTTGCCGTCGACCCAGGTGCCCTCGTAGGTGCCGCCGTCGGCAAAGGTGATCTTGCCCACGCCCTCGGGCTTGCCCTTGGCGAACTGGCCCTCGTAGAGCGACCCGTTCGGGAACTTCGCGGTGCCCTCGCCGCGGATCTCGCCCTCGACCCAGTCGCCGGTATATTCGTAGCCGTTCGGCAGCCGGTAGGTGCCGGTGCCGTGCTGCAGACCGTCCTGGAATGTGCCCTCGTAGACGCCGCCGTCATCGTACTGCTTGGTGATGACCTCGCCATCGGACTGCGCGCCGGTGACGACCGGCAGCATCAGGATGGCCGCCGAAATGGTCAGAATGCGCCCGTATCCGCTCATCGGCTCCCGCTCGCCCCCGGTCTTGTGCTGCCGTGTGGAAGTGCCCGGAAACTAGAGGACGCAGGCGCCCCGCACAACGCCTTTCGCCGCACCGCGCTTCCCCTCGGGGCGTCATCTGCTATGTCGGCACGCGAATGTGACCGCGAAGGATGGGCGGATGACGGACCGGTTCCGGCTGACACTTGCACAGCTCAACCCCACCGTGGGCGATCTCGACGGCAATGCCGCGCTCGCCCGCGAGGCATGGGAGGCCGGCCGCGCCGCGGGCGCCGACCTCGTCGCGCTGCCCGAGATGTTCGTGACCGGCTACAACGCGCAGGACCTCGTGATGAAGCCGGCCTTCCACACGGCCGCGATCGAGACGGTGCGCGCGCTGGCCGCCGACTGTGCCGACGGTCCCGCGCTCGCCATCGGTGGCCCCTGGGTCGAGGGGACGGAGCTCTACAACGCCTACTTCATCTGCCGCGGCGGCCGCATCCAGTCCACCGTGCTGAAGCACCACCTGCCGAACTCGGCGGTCTTCGACGAGGTGCGCATCTTCGACAGCGGTCCCATCGGCGGGCCCTACAGCGTCGGCAACACCCGCATCGGGTCGCCCATCTGCGAGGACGCCTGGTTCGAGGACGTGGCCGAGACGCAAGCCGAGACCGGCGCCGAGTTCCTGCTGGTGCCGAACGGCTCGCCCTATCACCGCGACAAGTTCGAGCTGCGCCTGAACCACATGGTCGCCCGCGTGGTCGAGACCGGCCTGCCGCTCGTCTACCTCAACATGGCCGGCGGACAGGACGATCAGGTGTTCGACGGCGGCTCCTTCGTGCTCAATCCCGGCGGCGAGATGGCGGTGCAGCTGCCGCTCTTCGACGAGGTGATCGAGCATGTCGACCTCGAACGCGGCCCCGAGGGCTGGCGCGCGGTCCCGGGCCGGTTCGACCGCCACCCCGACCCGATGGAGCAGGATTACCGCGCCATGGTCGTCGGCCTGCGCGACTACCTGCGCAAGGCGGGCTTCGGAAAGGTGCTGCTGGGCCTGTCGGGCGGCGTCGATTCGGCGCTCGTGGCCACCATCGCCGCCGACGCGCTCGGGCCGCAGAACGTGCGCTGCGTCATGCTGCCCTCGGAATTCACCTCGGAACATTCGCTCGAGGACGCGCAGGCGGTCGCCGAGCGGCTGGGCTGCCATTACGATCACGTGCCCATCGGGCCCGGTCGCGACGCCATCACCGCGACGCTCGCGCCGCTCTTCCGGGGCCGGAACGAGGACCTGACAGAGGAGAACCTGCAGTCGCGCCTGCGCGGTCTCCTCCTCATGGCGATGTCGAACAAGTTCGGCGAGATGCTCCTGACCACCGGCAACAAGTCCGAGGTCGCGGTGGGCTATGCCACGATCTACGGCGACATGGCGGGCGGCTACAATCCGATCAAGGACATGTACAAGACGCGGGTCTTCGCCTGCTGCCGCTGGCGCAATGCCAATCACCGCCCGTGGATGCAGGCGCCGGCGGGCGAGGTGATCCCCGACCGAGTGATCTCGAAGCCGCCCTCGGCCGAGCTGCGTGCCGACCAGAAGGACAGCGATTCGCTGCCCGACTATCCCGTCCTCGACGGCATCCTCGAGATCCTGATCGAGCGCGACGGGTCGATCGAGGATTGCGTGGCGGCGGGCTACGCGCGCGAGGACGCGGCCAGGGTGGAACACCTGATCTATGTCAGCGAGTACAAGCGTTTCCAGTCGGCACCGGGCACCCGGCTGACGGCAAAGGCGTTCTGGCTCGACCGGCGCTACCCGATCGTGAACCGCTGGCGCGACGGTAGGCGCTGAGGCGCGGCGGTCATTCCCACCAGCGGTCGATCTCGGCGATCTCGTCGTCGGACCAGCCGAAATGGTGCGCGAACTCGTGCACGGTCACGTGCGCCACGAGATCCTCGAGGGGGACGTCCCCCCGGTCGCGCCATTCTTGCAGGATCGGTTCGCGGAACAGCCACACCGTGTCGGGCCAGGGCGCCGGGTCGCTCACCGATTTCTGCGTGACCGGGATGCCGTCGTAGAGGCCCGTCAGGTCGAGCGGGTCGTCGATGCCGAGTTCGTCCAGCATGTCGGCCTCGGGCCAGTCCTCGACCCTGAGCACGACATCCGCCGCTCCGCGGCGGAACGGGTCGGGAAGGGCGTCGATCGCCCGGCGGGCCATCGCCTCGATGGCGGAAAGGTCGGTCGCTGTCATGCCCTTCCTATGCCGCAGCGGCGCCGCGGCCGGAAGCCCCGGCAGGTCGTCGTTTCCGACCGATCGCGTCGCTGCCGGACGTGCCCGGCGGGGGCGATCATGGCATGCGTGCTGACCTTCCTTCCGATCGGCACACCCATGATCTGCACCCATACCGTTTCCGACGCCTTCAGCGGCGTCGACTGCGACCGCATCCTCGACCTCGTGGCGGGGGCACCCGCCAACGACGCGCGGCTCGTCGGCCGGCAGCGCGACCACAACCTGCGCCGCGCCGATCTCGTCTGGCTCGACGACCTGCCGGGCACGGGCTGGGTCATGGACCGCATCGTCGATCTCGTGCGCCGCGCGAACCGCGCGGTGTTCGATTTCGACCTCTCGGAATTTGCCGAAAGCCCGCAGGTCGCCCGCTACGGGGCCGAGCGCGAGGGACATTTCGACTGGCACGCCGACATCGGCGACGGGCCTCTCGCCGCGCGGCGGAAACTGACCATGGTCGTGCAGCTCTCGGACCCCGAGACCTATCGCGGCGGCGCACTCGAGATCATGCCGAGCGCGGCTGTGGTGACCGCTGCCGCGCGCCGCGGCGCGGCCACGCTCTTTCCCGCGTTCCTCCTGCACCGCGTGACGCCGGTCACGGGCGGCGCGCGCCATTCGCTGACGGTCTGGGCGCACGGCCCGGCCTTCCGCTGAGCCGCCTCGGTCAGGACAGGGGGAACTCCGCCAGCGGTTCGTAGACGGCGCCGTCGCGGGTCAGGATCGATTCGTAGAGCACGAAGCGGTCGGCGGGCACGTCGTCCAGGGCGATGTCCGCCTCGCGCGCGAGGAACGTGGCCAGCCGCCGGTCCTCTTCCGGCGACATGCGGCCCGGCAGGCGCGCGAAGGTGACGTGCGGCCGGAAGCGCCGCCGCTCCTGCGCGAGCCCCGCCCCGTGCAGCCGCGAGCGGATCCGGTCGCGCAGGTCGCGCAGGGCGGCGCCGCCATCGGCCGCGAGGGCCAGCGCATGGCCGGCCTGCGGCGAGCCGAAGCTCTCGACACCGGACAGACGGTAGGCGAAGCGCGGCGGCGCGAGCGTCTCGAGCATCTGCGCGGCCTCCGCCAGGTCGGCCTCGGGCACCTCGCCGAGGAAGGCGAGCGTCAGGTGGACGTTGTCGGCGGGAATCGGGCGGCCCACGCCCAGCCTGTCCCCCATGGCCTCGAGCGTCTCCGCATCCGACGGTGGCAGCGGCAGGGCGAGGAAGGCGCGCATCGATCAGGGTCCGGATGGCAGGGGCGGGCGATGCCGCGACGCTGCCGCCGATCGCCGCCCGATGCAACCGCCCTCCGTCAGGCGGCGAAGGGCGCGATGCCGCGCGCGGCCAGGGCCTTGTCGATCCAGCCGCGCAGCGATGCCGGCAGCACCTGCGCCCTAGGGTAGAGCGGCGCGGCGCGATCATCCAGCACCGGCGTCTCCCACCCCTCGGTCGTGTCGAAGAACCGCGCAGCACCCGCCTCGCCGAACATGTCGAGATAGCCCTGCAGGACCACGTCGAGATAGCTCAAGAGGATCGGCGCGGTCCGCCGGCCCGGCGCGCGCGGCGCCCGTGTCTCGGGCACGGCGTAGATCGCGATGGCGGCGGCGGGGCCGTCATGGTGCACCACCTCCGTCGCGTCGAGCCGATCGTAGAACGCCTCGCGCAGGTCGAGCGCGCGCCAGTCGCCGCCCGGCACCGGCGCGATCACGCCCTCGATCTCGGCGCCCGCGTCCGGCACCGCCGTCAGAAAGGCGTGGTCGCCCTCGGGCAGGGCGCGCCATTCCCGCCGCCAGCCCCGCGCCCGTGCCAGGTGCGCAGGCGCGTGATCGTGCGTGCGCAGGTTCACGAGGCTGCCATAGCCAAAGAAAAAAGGCGCATTCTGTTCTGGTGTTTGCATATAATTATGTAGTACACTTAAGTTGTTGGCTGGGCATCTGGGTCCCGCGCTGCACGAAAAGGGATGCCGGTCACATGCGCATCACGAAACGGGCGAACATTGCAACGCGGGTCCTCATGTATTGCGCGGCCAGTCCCGGCAGGCGGATCACCAAGACCGACGTGGCCGAGGCGTGCAACGCATCCGAGCACCATCTCGGCCAGATCGTCAATCAGTTGGCCCAGCTCGGCTACCTCAAGACCTGGCGCGGCCGCTATGGCGGGATCGCCCTCGGGCGGCCTGCCGAGAAGATACTCATCGGCGAGGTCTTCCGCGCGTTCGAAAGCGACCTGCCGATCGCGGAGTGCTTCTCGAACGAGACCAACACCTGCCCGCTCGTCAACGGCTGCCGGCTGCGCCCGGCGCTCGCCCGCGCCGGCGAAGCGTTCTACCAGGTCCTCGACACGATCACGCTGGCGTCGCTCATCGACGACAATGCCGTTCTTCTGGGCCTTCTGACCGAGAGCGACGTTCCCCGCCCGCGATCGCTTGTCACTTCCGGCACCTTCGTCTAGCGTCCGTCTCGACCGCGATGGGAGAACCGGCGCAAGGCCGGTGCCGAAGGAGCAACCGCCCCGGAAACTCTCAGGCCAGACGGACCGTCGCGGGCGACACACTCTGGAGAGAGGCGTGGGAAATCTGCCCGCGCCCGCCGAAGGGATAACGATCTCAGGCGGATGGACAGAGGGGGCGTTCCGGGCACGGGGAAGATCCGTGCCGTGAATGCCCGCGTGTCGGCCAGCCGAGTCGCCGTTCCGGGCAAGCAAGGACGGGAGCCGATGGCGACAGGCGAGGACGACAGGTTCAAACATCTCGAGACGCGGGACATGTGCGGGTGCGGGCTGCCGCACGGGCATGACGGGCACCACCACGCGCCCCAGCAGGAAGCCGCGGAGCCCGACCAGGAGCCCGATGCTCCGAAACGCACCCCGCTGCACGCGCTGCACCGCGAGCTCGGCGCGAAGATGATCGATTTCGCGGGCTACGAGATGCCGGTCCAGTACCCGATGGGCGTCCTGCAGGAGCATCTGCACACGCGCAGCAAGGCGGGACTCTTCGACGTCAGCCACATGGGGCAGGTGGTTCTGCGTGGCCGCGGTGCGGACGTGGCGCAGGCGCTCGAGCGGCTCGTGCCCGCGGACATCGCGGCGCTCAAGGACGGGCGGCAGCGCTACGCGGTCTTCACCAACGACGAGGGCGGGATCGAGGACGACCTGATGGTCGCCAACCGCGGCGACCACCTGTTCCTCGTGGTGAACGCCGCGCGGAAGGTCGAGGACCTCGCGCTCCTGCGCGCGGGGCTCGAGCCCGACGTGACGGTGAAGGAGATCACCAACCGCGCGCTCCTCGCGCTGCAGGGGCCCGCTGCGGCGGATGTCCTGGCGGCTCTCGCGCCCGCGATCGCCGAGATGCGGTTCATGGACGTGGCCACGGTCGAGATCGCCGGCGCGGAATGCTGGGTGTCCCGATCGGGCTATACCGGCGAGGACGGCTTCGAGATTTCGGTGCCGGCCGCGGCGGCCGAATCGCTTGCGCGGCGGCTGCTCGACCACGACGACGTCGCGCCGATCGGGCTCGGGGCGCGCGATTCGCTGCGGCTCGAGGCCGGGCTCTGCCTCTACGGGCACGACATCGATGCTGGCACCTCGCCGGTCGAGGCGGCCCTGTCGTGGTCGGTCGGCAAGGCGCGGCGCGCGAACGGCGCCCGCGCCGGCGGGTTTCCCGGCGCCGACCGCATCCTGCGCGAACTGGCCGAGGGCGCGCCGCGCATGCGCGTGGGCCTTGAGCCCGAGGGACGCGCGCCCATGCGCGAGGGCGTGGCCCTGTTCGCGGCCGAGGACGGCGGCGTCGCCGTCGGCCGCGTCACCTCCGGCGGGTTCGGCCCGACCGTGGGCGCGCCCATCGCCATGGGACTCGTGCCGGCGGCGATGACAGCGCCCGGCACGCTGCTGTATGGCGAGGTCCGCGGCAAGCGCCTTCCGGTGCGCGTCGCCCGCCTGCCGTTCACCGAACCCGGCTTCAAACGCTGAGACTTCCAGGAGATATCCATCCATGAAATTCACCGAAGAACACGAATGGCTTCGCCCTGAAGACGACAACATCGTCGTCGTCGGCATCACCGCGCACGCCGCCGAACAGCTGGGCGACGTGGTGTTCGTGGAACTGCCCGACGTGGGCCGCACCGTGTCGAAGGACGACGAGGTCGTGGTGATCGAGAGCGTCAAGGCCGCGTCGGACATCCTCGCGCCGCTCGACGGCGAGATCGTCGAGGTCAACGACGCCATCGTCGACAACCCGTCCAAGGTGAACGACGACCCCGAGGGCGACGCCTGGTTCTTCAAGATCCAGGTCGAGAGCCTGTCGGCGCTCGACGAGTACATGGACGAAGCCGCCTACAAGGACTTCATCGCCTGAGGCCCGGCTGGCCCGGCCCCCGAGGGCACGGGCCATGCCTGCCGCACCGCGCGACACGCGGGAGGGAAGGGCGCGCGCCGGTCGACGCGCGCTCCTCCTCCCGGTCACGGAGACATGACATGCCGTACGAACCCACCGATTACCGTCCCTACGATTTCGCGAACCGCCGGCATATCGGCCCCTCTCCGGCGGAGATGGACGAGATGTTCGCGACCCTCGGCGTCGACGGCATCGGCGCGCTGATCGACGAGACGCTGCCCGACGACATCCGCCAGGAGACCCCGCTCGAGACCGGCAAGGCGATGTCGGAACGCCAGCTGCTTTGGTGGATGCGCCAGATCGCCAAGGAGAACCAGGTCCTGACGTCGCTCATCGGCATGGGCTACCACGGGACCATCACGCCGCCGGCGATCCAGCGCAACATCCTCGAGAACCCGGCCTGGTACACGGCCTACACGCCCTACCAGCCCGAGATCAGCCAGGGCCGGCTCGAGGCGCTCCTGAACTTCCAGACCATGGTGTCGGACCTGACCGGGCTCGAGATCGCCAACGCCTCGCTGCTCGACGAGGCGACGGCCTGCGCCGAGGCGATGACCATGGCGGGCCGCGTCGCCAAGTCGAAGTCCAAGGCGTTCTTTGTCGACGAGAACTGCCACCCGCAGAACATCGCCGTGGTGAAGACGCGGGCGAAGCCGCTCGGCATCGAGGTGATCGTGGGCGATCCCGACGAGATGGATGCCGGCAGCGTCTTCGGCGCGCTCTTCCAGTATCCGGGCACCTACGGGCACGTGCGCGACTTCACCGACCACATGGCGCGGCTGCACGCGGCCGATGCGGTCGGCATCGTGTCCGCCGACCCGATGGCGCTCTGCCTGCTGAAGGAGCCGGGCGCGATGGGCGCCGACATCGCCGTCGGCACCACGCAGCGCTTCGGCGTGCCCATGGGCTATGGCGGGCCGCACGCGGCCTACATGGCCTGCCGCGAGGCCTACAAGCGCGCACTGCCCGGGCGACTCGTCGGCGTGTCGATCGACGCGCGCGGCAATCGCGCCTACCGGCTCGCGCTCCAGACCCGCGAACAGCATATCCGCCGCGAGAAGGCGACCTCGAACGTCTGCACCGCGCAGGCGCTGCTCGCCGTCATGGCGGGCTTCTACGCGGTCTTCCACGGGCCCGAGGGGCTCAAGGCCATCGCGCAGCGCATCCACCGCAAGACCGCGCGGCTGGCGCGCGGGCTCGAGGAGGCGGGCTTCGTCATCGAGCCCGAGGAATTCTTCGACACGATCACCGTCGAGGTCGGACTCTTCCAGAAGGGCGTGCTGGCCGCGGGCGTGCGCGAGGGCGTGAACATGCGCCCGGTCGGCAGCACGAAGATCGGCATCAGCGTGGACGAGACGCTGCGCCCGGCCAAGATCGAGGCGGTCTGGCGCGCCTTCGGCATCGACCGGCGCGACGACCCCGCGGCGCAGGACTACCGTCTGCCCGAGGCGCTCCTGCGCCAGTCGGCCTACCTGCAGCACGACATCTTCCACATGAACCGCGCCGAGACCGAGATGGTGCGTTACATGCGGCGTCTCGCGGACCGTGACCTCGCGCTCGACCGCGCAATGATCCCGCTCGGCTCCTGCACGATGAAGCTCAACTCGGCGGCCGAGATGATGCCGCTCTCGTGGCCCGAATTCGCGAACCTGCATCCCTACTGCCCCGACGATCAGGCCAAAGGCTACCGCGCGCTGATCGACGGGCTGAGCGGCAAGCTCTGCGACGTCACGGGCTACGACGCGATCTCGATGCAGCCGAATTCCGGCGCGCAAGGCGAATATGCGGGGCTCCTGACCATCGCCGCCTACCACGAGGCGAACGGCGAAGGGCACCGCAACGTCTGCCTGATCCCGACGAACGCGCACGGCACCAACCCCGCCTCGGCGCAGATGGTGGGCTGGAAGGTCGTCCCGGTGAAGTGCGACGCCAAGGGGTCGATCGACCTCGAGGATTTCCGCGCGAAGGCGGAAAAGCATGCCGCCGACCTCGCCGGCATCATGATCACCTATCCCTCGACCCACGGCGTGTTCGAGGAGACGGTGAAGGAGGTCTGCGAGATCACTCATGCCCATGGCGGGCAGGTCTACATCGACGGCGCGAACCTCAACGCCATGGTTGGCCTGTCGCGGCCGGGCGACCTCGGCGGCGACGTGAGCCACCTGAACCTGCACAAGACCTTCTGCATCCCGCATGGCGGCGGCGGTCCCGGCATGGGCCCGATCGGCGTCAAGGCGCATCTCGCGCCGCACCTGCCGTCGCACCCGCTCGCGGGCGAGGGACCGGGGCCGGTATCGGCCGCGCCCTACGGCTCGCCGTCGCTCCTTCCGATCTCGTGGGCCTACTGCCAGATGATGGGCGGCGAGGGGCTGACGCAGGCGACGCGCGTGGCGATCCTGAACGCGAACTACATCGCCAAGCGGCTGGAGGGGGCCTACAAGGTGCTCTACCGCGGGCCGAAGGGGCGGGTGGCGCACGAATGCATCCTCGACGTGCGGCCGTTCCAGGAAAGTGCGGGCGTGACCGTCGACGACATCGCGAAGCGGCTCGTCGATTGCGGCTTTCACGCGCCGACGATGAGCTGGCCGGTTTCGGGCACCCTGATGGTCGAGCCGACCGAGAGCGAAACCAAGGCGGAGCTTGACCGCTTCTGCGACGCGATGCTGGGCATCCGCGAGGAGATCCGCGCGATCGAGGACGGCACTGCCGACGGCGAGAACAACCCGCTCAAGCATGCGCCGCACACGGTCGAGGACCTCGTCGGCGACTGGGACCGGCCCTACAGCCGCGAACAGGGGTGCTTTCCGGCGGGCGCCTTCCGGGTCGACAAGTACTGGCCCCCGGTCAACCGCGTCGACAACGTCTACGGCGACCGGAACCTCGTCTGCACCTGCCCGCCGATGGAGGATTACGCCGAGGCGGCGGAGTGATCGCATGGGGGCCGGGGCGCGCGCGTCCCGGCCTCAGCTTTCCCGTTCGGTCGTGAATGCCAGCGGATAGCCCTCGGCGCGGCCGCGCGCGTTCGCGGCCCGCGTCTTGGTCTCGGCGACCTCGCGGGTGTAGACCGCGACGACGCAGGCGCCGCGCCGGTGGGCGGTCAGCATGACGCCGTAGGCTTCGCCCTCGGTCATGCGGAAGACACCCTTCAGCACGCCCACCACGAAGGCGCGGGGCGTGAAGTCGTCGTTGAGCAGGATCACCTTGTAGAGCTTCGGCCGTTCGGCCCGGACCCGCGTCCGTGTCCGCCTCTCGACGATCTGGTCCATGGGCGCCTCCGCTTGGATGCGCCGCAATGATCCTGATTCCCGCCTGCTGCGTCCAGTGGCGCCGCGGCGCCGTCCTCAGCTTTCGAGGAGGAACGACCAGAGATCGCGCAGCCGGTTCCACGTCGGCCGGTCCGCGGCGGCCAGGAGGTAGCCGTCGGTGCGGCCCGCGCGGTAATCGGTGCCGTCCAGCATCGCCACGTGGCCGCCTGCGCGCTCGATGATCAGCGCGCCGGGCGTGTGGTCCCAGGGCGTGACCTTGGCCGCCAGCACGAAGTCGACGCCGCCCTGCGCCATGGTGCGGAACTCGTGCGCCGCGCAGCGCATGGACACGGCCCGCGACAGCCTGGGCAGGGTGGCGGCGAACCGCTCCTGCTTGTCCTGCGGCAGGAGGTAGAGCCCCGCGAAACCCGACAGGTCGGCGATCTGTCCGCCCGCGGACACCGACAGCGGCTTCGGCCGGCGCTGGCCCTTCACGAATTCCGCGGCGCCGCCCGCCTCGGCCCAGATGCAGTCGTCGATGACCGGGTCGTAGATCAGCCCGAAGACCGGGACGCCGTAGCGCGTCATGGCCACCATCACGCCGAACAGCGGCAGGCCGTTGGCGAAGTTCCAGGTGCCGTCCACCGGGTCGATGGTGAAGCCCGTCTCGGCGTCGCCGATCCTGGACACGAGTTCGGGCCGCGACGATGCCTCCTCCTCGCCGACGATCAGCGCGTCGGGCCAGAGCGCCTGCAGGCCGCGCGTGATCATGCGCTCCGCCGCGCGGTCGGCTTCGGTCACGAGGTCCTGCGGGCCGGTCTTCTGCGCGATGTCGGCCGCAGACAGCGACCGGAAGCGTGGCAGGATCTCGGCGCGCGCGGCGCGCCGGACGAGGTTCAGCACCTGAACCTTCTGCGCGCGGGTCATGCGCGAGGAGAGCGGCGCGGGCAGCCCGCTCGCTGCGGCGGGCGTCGAGGGCGTGCGGTCTTGCATGCGGTCCGGGGTCCCTTTCGGCGGGGTGGCGTCGGCCGCCATCGGGCGGCGGTGGCGTCGGCTCCGGGCTTAGGCGCGGGCGGCCCCGGGTTCAAGCCGGGACCGGCACCTGCGGGCAGGTCATTCCCGCGCGCGCAGCACCTGGGCCGGCCGGGCCGACAGCGGCCGCCATGCAAAGGCGAGCCCCGCGCCGAGCGTCGCGGCCACGCCGCCCGCCACGATGCCCACGGCCGAGGACCAGACCGGCGTGAACGACGTCTCCATCACGAAGACCGACACCGCCCAGCCGCCAAGGACGCCCGCGACGATGGCCACCACGCCCGCGCCGGCGCCAAGCAGCGCCGAGCGCAGCGCGAAGCTCACGAGGATGCTGCGGCGTCCCGCGCCCAGCGTCTTGAGCAGCGCCGCCTCGTAGGTGCGCGCCTGCTCGCCCGCCGCCGCGGCGCCGATCAGCACCAGGAACCCGGTCACGAGCGTCGCCGCCGCGCCCCAACGTACCGCCTCGGCCACCCCGGCAAGGAGTTCGGAGACCCGGTCGATGGCGTCGCGCACCCCGATCGCCGTGACGTTCGGCAGCGCTTCGGCCACGTCGCGCAGGATGCCGGCTTCGGCCGAGGCGTCGGCGTAGACGGTCGAGATGAAGGTGTGCGGGGCGCCCTCGAGCGCCGAGGGGTTCATCACCATGACGAAGCCGATACCGGCGGTCGAGAAATCGACGACCCGCAGCGACGTGATCTCGGCGGTGATGTCGCGGCCGAGGATGTTCACGGTAACCTCGTCGCCGATGTCGAGCCCGATCTCACGGGCCTCCTCTTCGGCAAAGCTCACCTGCGGCGGGCCGTCGTAATTCTCGGGCCACCAGGCGCCGGCGGTGATCCGCGTGTCCTCGGGCGGGGTCTCGGCATAGGTGATGCCGCGGTCGCCGCGGATCACCCAGTGGTCGCCCGCGACCTCGGTCGCCGGTGTTCCGTTGATCTCGGTGACGACGCCCCGCATCATCGGGGCAGACTGCACCTTCTCGACCGCCGGATCCCCCTCCACGATCTCGAGGAAGCGTGGCATCTGGTCCTTCTGGATGTCGACGAAGAAGTAGGACGGCGCCACCTCGGGCAGGTCACGGGCGATGGCGCTGCGCAGGTTGCCGTCGATCTGGCCGATCGCCGCGAGGACCGCGAGGCCGAGGCCCAGCGACAGCACCACCGACGACGCCTCCTCGCGCGGGCCGCCGATGGCGCCGAGGGCCCAGCGCCATGCGGGACGCCCGCGGGCGGCGGGCGCCGCGCGGCGGGCGAGGAACCGCAGGCCCGCCGCCGCGGCAACGAGGATGATCAGCGACCCGAGGATGCCGCCGGCGGTCCAGAGCGTCAGATCCCAAGCCCCGGAAAAGGCCATGGCGATGCCCACGAGAAGGACGAGCAGGACCACGGTCGCTGCCACGTAGCGCGGCGCGGGCAAGAGCCGCGCCGACCCGAGCGCGTCGCGGAAGAGCGTCGCGGCGCGCACTTCCTCGGTCCGGGCGAGCGGCCAGAGGGTGAAGAGGAGCGCGGTCAGTACCCCGTAGATCGCCGCCTCCATCAGCGGCGCCGGGTGCAGGCCGAAGAGCGCGGGCACCGGCAGCGCGTCCGAGATCAGCGGCGCGAAGAGAAGTGGCAGTGCCGCGCCCAGCACCAGCCCGATGGCGATGCCGAGCAGAGCGAGCGCCCCCACCTGCAGGAAATAGGTCTGGAAGATCGTCGCGCGGGTGGCCCCGAGGGTGCGCAGGGTGGCGATGACCGACGTCTTGCGCGCAAGATAGGCGCGCACCGCCGCCGAGACGCCGACACCGCCCACGGCGAGGCCCGAGAGGCCCACGAGGACAAGGAACGCGCCCAGCCGGTCGACGAAGCGCGCGGTGCCCGGCGCGCCGTTGCGGCTGTCGCGCCAGCGGATGCCGCTGTCGCGGTAGCGCGCCTCGGCCTCCGCCTTGACCGCGTCGAGGTCGGTGCCGGGCGGCAGCGTCACGCGGTATTCCGTCTCGTAGAGCGTGCCGGGCGACAGGAGCCCCGTGCCCTCGAGCGCCTCTGTCCGCACCAGCGTCCGCGGGCCGAGCTCGAAGCCGCCGCCCGCATCGTCCGGTTCGCGTTCGAGCGTCGCGCGCAGCGTGAAGTCCTTGTCGCCGAGGCGGAACGTGTCGCCGGGGGCGAGCCCAAGCCGGTCCGCGAGGATCGGCGCCATCACCGCGCCGTCGTCGGCCAGCGCTTCGGCGAGCGGCATCTCGGGCGCCAGCACCACCTCGCCCAGGAGCGGATAGGCATCATCCACCGACTTGACCTGCGTCAGCGCGCGCGCGCCGCCCTCGTCGTTCGGCACGACCGCCATGGACCGGAAGTCGGTGACCTCGGAAATCTCGGTCGAGATGCTCTCGAGCCAGGCGCGTTCCTCCTCCGTCGCGAAGCGGTAGGTGAACTGCGCCTGCGCGTCGCCGCCGAGGAGCACCGCGCCCTGGTCCTCGAGCCCGGTCTGGATCGCGGAGCGGACGGAGCCCACGCCGGCGATCGCGGCGACGCCGAGCGCGAGGCAGGCGAGGAAGATGCGGAAGCCCTTCAGGCCCCCGCGCAGTTCGCGCCGGGCGAATGTCGCGGCCGTGGCGAGGCTCATTCCGCGGCCCGGAGCTGCGCGTCGGCGACCCGCCCGTCGGTCAGGCGCACGACCCGGTCGCAGCGCTCGGCCAGCGCCGGCGCGTGCGTGACGAGGACGAGCGTCGCCCCGTGCCGGTCGCGCAATCCGAAGAGCAGGTCGATGATCGCGTCGCCGGTCGAGCCGTCGAGGTTGCCGGTGGGCTCGTCCGCGAGCAGGATGCGCGGACGCGGCGCGGCGGCGCGGGCCAGCGCGACCCGCTGCTGCTCGCCGCCCGACATCTGGCTCGGGTAGTGGTCGGCGCGGTGACCGAGGCCGACCGATTCGAGTTCGGCCCGCGCGCGGTCGAAGGCATCCCTCGCACCGGCCAGCTCCAGCGGGGTCGCCACGTTCTCGAGCGCGGTCATGGTCGGGATCAGGTGGAAGGACTGGAACACCACGCCCATGCTGTCGCGACGGAAGCGCGCGAGCGCATCCTCGTCCATCGCCGTCAGGTCCTGTCCCAGCGCGTGCACCGATCCGGCGGTCGCCCGCTCGAGCCCGCCCATGATCATCAGGAGCGACGACTTGCCCGACCCCGAGGGGCCGATCAGTCCCAGCGTCTCGCCTGCCGCCACGTCCAGCGAGATCCCGTGCAGGATCTCCACCGGCCCGGCATTGCCGCTCAGGCTCAGGGTCACATCTTTTAGGGACAGTACGGTATCAGGCATGAAAACAGAGGACCCCGGTCATGAAGCACGAGTGCAGATATGGGGCCTTGCGCCACGGCAGCAAGGCGGCGCTGGCGGTGGTGCTGCTCTGCGGAACGGCCGCGGCCGATCCGCTCGAGGTTGTGGCGCTGGGCGATTCGCTGACGCAGGGCTATGGCCTGCCGAACGGTCAGGGCTTCGTTCCGACGCTTCAGGACTGGCTCGACACACGCGGGCATGACGTGGAAGTGATCAACGCCGGCGTGTCGGGCGACACGACCGCGGGCGGGCTCTCGCGCGTGGAATGGTCGCTGCGCGAGGACACCGACGCGATGATCGTGGCGCTCGGCGGCAACGACATGCTGCGCGGGATCGCCCCGGAGGTCACGCGCGCGAATCTCGAGGGGATCCTCGACGTCGCCGAGGCGCGCGGCGTGCCGGTGCTGCTCGTGGGCCTCGACGCGCCGCGCAATTACGGCGCGGACTACGAGCGCATGTTCGAGGCGATCTACCCGGAACTCTCGCAGGCCTACGGCACGCTCTATTACGAGAATTTCTTTGCGGCGCTCGGATCGGGCGATCCGTCCGCCATGACGCGGTTCATGCAGCCCGACGGCATCCACCCGAACGCCGACGGTGTCAGCCGCATCGTCGATGCCCTGGGTCCCTCGGTCGAGGACCTGCTGTCGCGGGCGGAATGACATGCCCGGCCGGCTCTTCCTGACCCGGCCGCTGGCAGAGGTCGCGCAGGCCGCGGGAATGGCGCCGCCCGCCGGCGGTCCCGACGACGGCCCGCGCCCGAACATCGCGCCCGGCCAGGAAGTGACGGCGCTGACCGCAGGCGGGTTCCGGCGCATGCGTTGGGGTCTTATCCCGCAGGGGCGCAGGAACGCGCGCGGCCGCCCGGTGATGGAGACGCTGGTCAACGCGCGGTCCGAGACGCTGTTCGACAAGACGGCCTTCGCGGGCCTGCACCGCGCCGCCGTGCCGGTCGACGGCTGGTATGAATGGACCGGCGCGCGCGGGCGCAAGACCGCCTGGGCCATCCGCGACAGCGGCGGGGACACCCTCTGGATGGCGGCGGTCTGGGATGTCTGGCAGGCCCCGGGCGGCGTCGAGGTCGCGCAATTCGCCACCGTGACCTGCGCGCCCAACGCCGATATCGCGCCGGTGCATGAGCGGATGGGCGTGATCCTGACGCGGGACTGCGTCGACGCCTGGATCGCCGGAGCGGAAGAGGAGGCGCGCGCCCTCATGGTTCCGTGGCCCGAGGGCCGGCTGTCGGTGGCGCGGACGCAGGACCCGAACGCCGCCTGACGCCGCGGGGGCAGGGCGCGCAAAAAACGGGCGCCCAAGGGGCGCCCGTTCCGAGAATGCCGGGTCGCGCCGCGCGGGTGACGCGTCTACCGGATCAGTCGACCACCAGGTTGACTGCCGACTCGCGGCCGTCACGGCCGGACTGGATGTCGAAGGTCACCTTCTGGTTGTCCTTCAGTCCGGTGAGGCCCGAACGCTCAACCGCGCTGATGTGCACGAAGACATCCTTCGCGCCGCCATCAGGGGCGATGAAGCCGTAGCCCTTGGTGGTGTTGAACCATTTGACGGTGCCGGTGGCCATCGTCTCTACTCCTGTCACGTTACTGCCCGCGGGATTGCGGCAGGTCGGCTCGGTCAGTGCAAAATCGAAGCGCTGGACCTTGAAGAGGAGCAGGTCGATAGTGGTAACGTCGCGGGCGCTTCTATGCGCGCGCAGAGCCAATTTTGCAAGAAAAATCCCACCCGATCACGCAGGGTTTGATGGCTCCGGGCTTGCCCGTCGGCGGCCTTGCGCCACGTCACACGCTCGACATGTCGCACGGTTTGGACGCGGCATGCGGGATCAGACGAGGCTTGCACGATGGACGGATCGAACATTTACGGCGCGGACGACACGGAACGCATGAAGGAGCGGTACGCGACGCTGCGCAAACAGCTGGTGCGTCGGGAGCGCATCGAGAAGGGGCAGGGTGGTGCAGCGTTCTACGCGGCGCAGGCCTACGGGTCGGTTCTCGAGGAAAGCGCGATGCTGCAGAAGGCGACGCACGCGGCAAAGTTGTTCTGCATCGCCGCGGTCTTCGCCGTGCCGAACCTGCTAGTGATACACGTGCTGCTCTGACACCCGCAGGGAGCCGTTGGCGGTGACCGCCACCCGGTCGGGATAGTCCGGCGGATCGCCGGCATTCGACCGGGCCACGCTGGCGATCATGCCGAGACACAGCGCCGCGATGCCGGTGCCGGCGTAGAGCGAGAAGGCTTCGAGCATGCTGATGCCGAAAGCCACGTATCCCAGACCGCCGAGGACAAACCCGAGGGTGCTTCCCGCGATCAGCATCATGAGTGCCATGCGAACCGTGCTCCACCATGTACCCGGCGGACACGGTGCCCGCCGCCTTGGGGTCGAGATTGACCGTGGAACGCGGGCGAAAATGTGGCGCGAAACGTGCGGAACGGCGGTCTTTCCCGCCGTTCCGGAAGTCCGGTTAACGGGCCTCAGAGCACCGTGACCGGCGTGCCGATCGGCACGCGGTTGTAGAGGTCGATCACGTGGTCGTTGATCATCCGGATGCAGCCGTTCGACACCGAGCGTCCGATGGATTGCGGCTCCGTCGTGCCGTGGATGCGGTAGAACGTGTCGCGTCCGTTCTGGAAGAGGTAGAGCGCACGCGCGCCCAGCGGGTTCTCGGGCCCGCCCGGCTGGACGTACTCGTTGTCCTTGAAGCGGCTGTAGGTCTGGGGCTCGCGCTCGATCATCTCGTCGGTCGGCCGCCAGGTCGGCCATTCCTTCTTGACCTCGATCACGGCGCGGCCGGAAAATTCCAGCCCCGCGCGACCGACGCCCACGCCGTAGCGGAGCGCGGATCCGGGCTGGTCGATGAAATATAGGAAATGCGCCCGCGGCAGGATGAGGATCTGCGTCGGCGGCAGGCTCTGCTTGATACTCACGCGCTGCGGCGCGTAGATCGGATCAAGCTGGAAGCTCGACTGCGCGCGCAGCACTGCAGGCGTTGCGAGGCCCGCCGCGGTCGCGGCGAGAAAACGTCGGCGAGAAATCATGGCAGCACTCTTTCCGTTCCGGACAGCAAAAGTCTTGTGCAGAAGCCGGCGCGGGAATCAATCTCCTCGTGCCGGCACCCCGCGTGGGGGCGGCCCCTGCGCCACACCCCGTCTGCATCCAAACGCACGAAACGCCTGAGGTTTCCCGCTTTCGGACCGATGCGGCATGCTGACGCCACGTCGGGGCAGGCGCCTCCCGACGCCGGTCCCGGCAGGCCGTCCGTTTGCAAATCGCGGTCACAGATACTACGATTCCCCGTGTACGACGACGAGTACCTGCGCCGGGACGTCACCGCGCGGCCTCGTCCAAGCCACCCTCCCGAACGCGATTGGAAAATACATGACCGAAGTCAAGACGGGTGACACCGTCCGCATCCACTATACCGGCACCCTCAAGGACGGCTCCACGTTCGATTCGAGCGCCGGCCGCGATCCGCTGGAATTCACCGTGGGCTCCGGCCAGATCATCCCGGGCCTGGACCGGGCGATGCCGGGCATGACCGTCGGCGACACCAAGAAGGTCGAGGTCCCCGCGGCGGAAGCCTATGGCGAGCCGAACCCCGAGGCGCGCCAGAACGTGCCGCGCAGCGAGATCCCCGACGACATCCCGCTCGATCCGGGCACGCAGCTGCAGGTGCAGACGCCGAACGGCCAGGTGATGCCCGTGGTCGTGGCCGGTGTCACCGACACCGAGGTCACGCTCGACGCGAACCACCCGCTCGCGGGTCAGGACCTGACGTTCGACATCGAGCTCGTCGAGATCAAGGCGGCCTGAGGCCGCGTGCGGCCGGCCATCCCGAGGGACGGCCGGTCCCCGCGCCGCCGGTGCCCTCAGCGGGCGCCGGCGAAGCGCGTCTGCCAGTCCTCGCGTTCCGCGTCGGTGATCTTGCGGAACGTCACGTCCGGCACCTTGAAGGCATGGCCGGGCGCGAGCGTCGACAAAGCGGTCTCGATGTCGTCGGGCCAGTCCGCGTCTTCCGCCTTCAGCGCCGCCAGCAGTTCCGCGCAGGCATCGGGAATGAACGGGCCCGAGATCGCCGCGTAGAACCGGATCAGGTTGAGACCCAGCCGGACCTGCATCGCCGCCGTTTCCGGGTCGGTCTTGAAGGTCGACCACGGCGCGGCCTCCTGCAGGTACTCGTTCCCGAGCACCCAGAGCCCGCGCAGGCTCGCGGCCGCCTTGCGGACCTCGATCGCCTCCATCTGCCGCGTGTAGGCGGCAAGGCCGTCGGTCAGGTCGCGCACCAGCGCCTGCTCGCGCTCGCCCCAGGCACCGCCCTCGGGCACGACCTCGCCGAATTTCGAGCGACAGAACTTGGTGACGCGGCTCGCGAAGTTGCCGAGCACATCCGCGAGGTCCTTGTTCACCGAGGCCTGGAAGTTCTCCCAGGTGAATTCCGCGTCGGCGTTCTCGGGGGCGTGGGACAGCAGCCACCAGCGCCAGTAATCCGCCGGCAGGACCTCGAGCGCCTGGTCCATGAACACGCCGCGCCCGCGCGAGGTCGAGAACTGCCCGCCCTCGTAGTTCAGGTAGTTGAACGACTTGATGTAGTCGACGAGCTTCCACGGCTCGCCCGAGCCGAGGATGGTCGCGGGGAACGACAGGGTGTGGAAGGGCACGTTGTCCTTGCCCATGAACTGCGTGTAGCGCACGTCGTCGGCGCCCTTGTCGGTGCGCCACCAGCGTTCCCAGTCGGTGCCCTTGCCGGCATCGACCCATTCCTGCGCGCAGGCGATGTACTCGATGGGCGCGTCGAACCAGACGTAGAACACCTTGCCTTCCATGCCCGGCCAGGGCGCGTCGCCCTTCTGCACCGGCACGCCCCAGTCGAGGTCCCGGGTGATGCCGCGGTCCTGCAGGCCGTCGCCGTCGTTCAGCCATTTCTTGGCGATGGAGGTGGTGAGCACGGGCCAGTCGGTCTTGCCGTCGATCCAGTCCGCGAGCCGCTCCTTCATCGCCGACTGGCGCAGGAACAGGTGCTTGGTCTCGCGCATCTCGAGGTCGGTCGCGCCCGAGATGGTCGAGCGCGGGTCGATGAGGTCGACGGGGTCGAGCTGCTTGGTGCAGTTGTCGCACTGGTCGCCGCGGGCGCTCTCGAAGCCGCAATTGGGGCAGGTGCCCTCGATGTAGCGGTCCGGCAGGAAGCGGCCGTCCTGCGGCGAATACATCTGCGTCTCGGAGACTTCGCGGATGAGGCCCGCCTCGTCGAGTCGCGCCGCGAAATGCTGGGTCAGGCGGTGGTTCTGCGGGCTCGACGAGCGGCCGAAATGGTCGAAGGACAGCCGGAAGCCCCGGGCGATCCCGGCCTGCACCGCGTGCATCTCGGCGCAGTACTCGTCCACGGGCTTGCCGGCCTTGGCCGCGGCGAGCTCGGCGGGCGTGCCGTGCTCGTCGGTGGCGCAGAGGAACAGCACCTCGTGGCCGCGCGCGCGCAGGTAGCGGGCGTACAGGTCGGCGGGAAGCTGGCTGCCCACGAGGTTTCCGAGGTGCTTGATCCCGTTGATGTAGGGGATCGCCGAGGTGATCAGGTGTCGGGCCATGCGTCTCGCTCGCTCGGGGTCAGGCGTGTCGCGCCCTCCCTTATCGGATGCGTCCGGCCTCTGCCAGTGGCCGGGTCCGTCACTGCGAAAGCGCGACGCTCGAGGGCAGGGGGTGCAGCGTCTCCTCGCCCTCGAGCGTCCAGGCCCGCGGCGGGGCCATGCGCGCGCGCAGTCGCGCGATCTGCCAGCGGTCGGCGCCCGGCGCGTGGTCGGGCTCCATCCGGAACCGCGTCTCGACTCCCGGCGCGCCGCCCTCCCCGGGGGTCAGCAGCAGGCCGAGCGGCCGGCAGAGCCCGTGCCCCGTCCCGGCCTCCGCTGCGAGGTGCAGCCGACGCACCGGCGTCAGCGGCGGCGGTTCGGGCAGGTCGGCCACCACCACCGGCGCGGCCCCCGCCCGCAGCGCCTCCTCCATCGCCCAGAGCAGGTCCTCGGCCCGCCGCGGCGTGACGAAGACCATGTCGCGCGGCGGCATGATCCCGGCGATGCCGTCGGGATTGAGCGGCGCGTCGCACCAGTCGGGGGCGATCCACAGGACCGGCGCCCCCGCCCGGGCCGCGATCCGCAGGGCCAGCGTGCGTCGTGCCCTGCCGCAGATCTCGTGCACCCGCGAGAGCGGCAGCGTCACCTCGCCCCAGAGCGTCAGCGCGGGTGGCGGGGCATGCGGGCGGCGGGACAGGATCGCGGCGGTCATGGAGCGCATCATAGGGTGTTCGTCAAATGTTCTCAACCTGCGCTGTCGCGGCGATGCAGGAGCGGGCTTGCCCCGTGGGCGGCATTATCGCGTTGTCGCACCGGGCGGCGTTCGCTAGTCCACCCGCAGAAAGGGCGGCCCAGCACGCCCCCGTTTCCGTTACGCGTTGCCCGGGAGACCACGACCACATGAAGATGCGACCGCTCGGCCGGACCGGCCTTTCCGTTTCCGAGCTCTGCCTCGGTACCATGACCTACGGCAACCAGACCCCCGCCGACGACGCCCATGCCCAGATCGAGCGGGCGCGCGAGGCGGGCATCAACTTCATGGACGCGGCCGAGATGTACCCGGTCAACCCCGTCGCGAAAGAGACGGTGGGCCGCACCGAGGAGATCATCGGCGACTGGTTCGCCCGCACCGGCCGGCGCGACGAGTGGATCCTCGACACCAAGGTGACGGGGGCCGGGTCCGAGGCCGTGCGCGACGGCGCGGACGTCACCCCCGACACGCTGCGGCAGGCGCTCGAGGGGTCGCTCCGGCGGCTCCGGACCGACGTGATCGACCTCTACCAGCTGCACTGGCCGAACCGCGGCAGCTACGCCTTCCGCCAGACCTGGACCTTCGCGCCCTGGGAACAGGACCGCGCGGCGACGCGCCAGCACATGACGGATCTTCTCGGCGCGCTCTCGGACGAGGTGGCGCGCGGCACCATCCGGCATTTCGGCCTGTCGAACGAATCGACCTGGGGCACCGCGGAATGGCTGCGGATCGCCCGCGAGACCGGCACCCCCGAAGTCGTGTCGGTGCAGAACGAGTACTCGCTGCTCTACCGGCACGCCGACACCGACCTCGCCGAGCTCCTGGTGAACGAGGGCGTGGGCCTTCTGCCCTATTCGCCGCTCGGGGCGGGGCTCCTGACCGGCAAGTACCAGGGCGGCGCCGTGCCCGACGGCAGCCGCATGTCGCTCAACGGCAATCTCGGGGGGCGCAAGACCGACCGGGTGTTCCCCGCGGTCGATGCCTACCTGCAGGTCGCCCGGGACTTCGGGCTCGACCCGGTGCAGATGGCGCTCGCCTGGTCGGCGCGCAGGTCCTTCGTCGCCTCCTCGATCCTCGGCGCCACGACGCTCGAGCAGCTCGAACACGCGCTGGGCGCGGCCGACCTCACCGTGACCGCCGAGCTTGCGCAGGCGCTCGACACGGTGCACCGGGCGCATCCCGCGCCCTACTGAGGGCCCGGAGCGCGGCGCCCATGGAGGCCTGGATCCTCTTCACCCTCGTGGCCGCGACGCTGCAGACCCTGCGGTTCGCGCTCCACAAGGTGCTGAGCCTCGGCGGGCTCAGCAACGGCGGGTCGACCTTCGCGCGCTTCGCCTTCGGGTTTCCCTTCGCGCTGCTGACGCTCTGCGCCTGGCTCGTCTGGACCGGTGCCGCGGTGCCGGCGCTCGGGCCCGGCTTCTGGCGCTTCGCGCTCGCCGGCGCGCTCGGGCAGGTGCTGGCGACGCTCTGCATGATCGCGCTGTTCCGGCAGCGCCACTTCGCCGTCGGTATCGCGCTGATGAAGACGACGGTGATCCAGACCGCGCTCATGGGCCTCGTCGTCCTGGGCGAGCCCCTGTCGGCGTGGGGCTGGGCCGCGATCGCGGTGGGCGTCGCGGGAGTCGTGCTTTTGTCCGACCCTCCGAAGGACGGGGGCGCGCGGGCCTGGGCCGCGGGCATCGGGCCGCGGGTCCTGGCGCTCGGCCTCGCGGCGGGCTTCCTCTTCGCGGTGGCGGCGATCGGCGTGCGCGGCGCGACGCTCGCGGTCGACAGCGACGACCCCTTCCTGCGGGCCGCGGCGACGCTTGCCGTCGTCACGCTGGTGCAGACGGCGGGCGTGGGGCTCTGGCTCAGGCTTTCCGCGCCCGGCGAACTGACCCGCGTCTGGGCGGCGCGGCGCACCGGCGCGCTGATCGGGCTGTCGTCCATGGCCGGCTCGGTCTGCTGGTTCACCGCCTACACGCTCGAACGCGCGGCCTACGTGCAGGCACTGGGCCAGGTCGAGGTGATCCTGTCCATCCTCGCCGGCGCGGTCTTCTTCGGCGAACGGATCACGCGGCGCGAGGGCGCGGGCATCGCCGTCCTCACCCTGTCCATTCTGACGCTGGTGGCGCTCGCCTGACCGTTCGGGGCTGTTGCCAGCGGCCGCGCGGCCCGGTAAGCGCCCGGCCCATGACCGAGACACGACATGCGAGCGGCGCGCCCTGGCGCAACTTCTACGGACGCTTCCGCGGCAAGACCCTGCGCCCCATGCAGGAGCGCTACCTCGAGGAGGACCTGCCGCGGCTGGCGCTGCAGGGCGTCGGCTGGGAGGAGAATCCCGGGCGCGCGCCGCTCGACCTCGTCTCGGTCTTCGGCGACCGGCCGGTCTGGCTCGAGATCGGCTTCGGCGGCGGCGAGCATCTCGTTCACCTGGCCGAGCGTCATCCCGAAGTGGGCTTCATCGGCTGCGAGCCCTTCGTGAACGGCGTGGCGATGCTGCTCGGCAAGCTGCGCGACAGCGGGGCGGACAACGTGCGCCTCCATCCGGGCGATGCGCGCGACCTCTTCGACGTTCTGTCCGCGGGCAGCGTGGCGCGGACCTACCTCCTCTATCCCGACCCCTGGCCCAAGGCGCGCCATCACCGCCGCCGCTTCGTCACCGAGGAACATCTCGCGCCCCTGCACCGCGTCATGACGCCCGGCGCGGAGCTGCGCGTTGCGACCGACATCCCGGACTACGTGCGCCAGACGCTGGTCGAGGTGCCGCGCGCAGGCTTCGACTGGCTGGCAGAGGGTCCCGAGGACTGGCGCAGGCCGTGGGACGGGTGGCTCTCGACCCGCTACGAGCAGAAGGCGCTCCGCGAGGGGCGGGTGCCGCATTACCTGGCCTTCGCGCGGCGCTAGAGCGCGGGCGATGGACGGCGGGCGGGGGGCTTGCTAAAGCGCGGTCCGGAACCACCCGAGGAATGCCCCATGTCGAGCCACGGCGCGCCCATCCCCATGACTTCCGACCGCTCCGGCCCCCTCACCGGGACCGCGGACGTGCCGGGGGACAAGTCGATCTCGCACCGCAGCCTCATCCTCGGCGCGCTCGCCGTGGGCGAGACGAAGGTGACGGGCCTTCTCGAGGGGCAGGACGTCCTCGACACCGCCGCCGCCATGCGGTCCTTCGGCGCCGAGGTCGAAAAGCGCGGCGACACCTGGCACGTGCACGGCGTCGGGGTCGGCGGCTTCGAGGAGCCGGACCACGTCATCGATTGCGGGAACTCCGGCACCGGCGTGCGGCTCATCATGGGCGCCATGGCCACGACCGGCATCGCCGCGACCTTTACCGGCGACGCGAGCCTCAACGGCCGGCCCATGGCACGGGTGACCGACCCGCTGGCGCTGTTCGGCGCGCAGGCCTTCGGGCGCTCGGGCGGGCGGCTGCCCATGACCATCCTCGGCGCATCGGACCCGCTGCCCGTGCGCTACGCCGTGCCGGTGCCGTCCGCGCAGGTGAAATCCGCCGTGCTGCTCGCCGGTCTCAACGCGCCGGGCGAGACGGTGGTGATCGAGCGCGAGGCGACGCGCGACCATTCCGAGCGCATGCTCGCGGGCTTCGGCGCCGAGGTGCGCGTCGAGGACACCGACGAGGGCCGCGTCATCACGCTGACCGGGCAGCCCGAGCTTCGCCCGCAGGAGATCGTCGTGCCGCGCGACCCCTCCTCGGCGGCCTTTCCCGTCTGCGCCGCGCTCATCACCGAGGGGTCGGACGTGCTCGTGCCGAATATCGGGCTCAACCCGACGCGCGCGGGTCTCTTCACCACGCTGCAGGAGATGGGCGCCGACCTGACCTTCGAGAACCCGCGCGAGGAGGGCGGCGAGCCCGTCGCCGACCTGCGCGCGCGCTTCTCGCCCGGCATGAAGGGCATCGAGGTGCCGCCCGAGCGCGCGGCGTCGATGATCGACGAATATCCCGTGCTTTCTGCGGTCGCCGCCTGTGCCGAGGGCCGCACCCTCATGACCGGCGTGCGCGAGCTGCGCGTCAAGGAAAGCGACCGCATCGACGCCATGGCGAAGGGCCTGCGGGCCTGCGGCGTCGAGGTCGAGGAGGGCGAGGACTGGTGGGCGGTGACGGGCCGCGGCGCGGGCGGCGTGCCGGGCGGAGCCACGGTGGAAAGCCGGCTCGACCACCGCATCGCCATGTCGTTCCTCGTGCTGGGACTTGCGGCGCAGGCGCGGATCACGGTCGACGACGCGGGGCCCATCGCCACGTCCTTCCCGGTCTTCGAGCCGCTGATGACGGCGCTCGGCGCCCGCATCGCGCGCGGCGGCGCCTGACCCGGAAACCCCCCGTTGCGGTTGCCCGCGCGGGACACGTCCGCTAGCAACGGCGCTCAGGAGGGTTTTCCATGGCGTTCACCATCGCAGTCGACGGTCCCGCGGCCTCGGGCAAGGGCACGATCTCGCGCAGGCTCGCCGCGCATTTCGGGTTCGCCCATCTCGATACGGGGCTCCTCTACCGCGCGGTCGGCCGGCAGATGCTCGAGGGTACCGACCCGGTGACCGCGGCGCGCGCGCTGACGCCCGAGGACGTGGCCGATGCCGACGCGCTGCGCAGTCAGGCGGTGGGGCAGGCGGCCTCCAAGGTCGCGGCGATGCCCGACGTGCGCGCGGCGCTTCTCGACTTCCAGCGCGCCTTCGCGCGCAGGGCTGGGGGGGCCGTCCTCGACGGGCGGGACATCGGCACGGTGATCTGCCCCGAGGCCGAGGCGAAGCTGTTCGTCACCGCGTCGACCGAGGTGCGGGCCGAACGCCGGTTCCGCGAACTTGCCGCGAAGGGCCACGAGACCACGCTCGCCGAAGTGCTGGACGACGTGATGGCGCGCGACGCGCGCGATTCCGCGCGCTCGGACGCGCCGCTCAAGCCCGCGCCGGATGCGGTCGCGCTCGACACCACGCAGATGGACATCGAGGCCGCCGTCGCCGCGGCCATCGACGTCGTACAGAAGGCGGGCGCGCCCGGCTGACCGGGACCTGCGGCGGATCGGTGCCGCACGCGGGACGCCCGATCGCAAGAATTCGCTGACGGTTTTGCAGCCTGCCGCAGGAGCCCCTACGTGCAGGGCATCGGGCGCGACCCCCGCGTCCCGTGGTCAACGCGACACACACGCGAAACCAGAGAAAGGAGCGCTCATGTTCCAGAAGCGCAAGATCACCGCCGCAACGCTCGCTGCCGCCCTGGCGGCTGCCCCGGTCAGCTTTGCCGTGGCGCAGCAGTCCCCCTCGGCCGACGTGCCGGCGACCGACGCGCCGCAGACGATGACCGCGCCCGAGGCCACGGCACCCGAGGCCCCGGTCTTCGAGGACGCGCAGATCGAGGCCTTCGCCGCCGCAGTGATGGAGATCACCGAGATCCGCGACCAGTACGCCGCCGAACTCCAGTCCGTCGAGGAGGAGACCGAGCAGCAGGCGCTGATCGAGGAAGCGAACGCCGAGATGCGCACCGCCATCGAGGACACCGAGGGCCTGACCTTCGACGACTACATGGCGATCAACCGTGCCGCCTCCATGGATCAGGAGCTGAACCAGCGCATCGCGCAGCGCCTGCAGGAGATGCAGACCGAAGACGCGGGCTGACCCCGAGGGTCACCCTTCAATGAATTCCGGGCTGGGCGGGGCAAAAGGCCCCGCCCTTTTTCCGTTTGGCACGAGCGCTGGACATGCGGGCGATTCTGGGCTCTGTCACAGGTGCGTGTTAGCGCTATCAGGAGGCCGCTTGCCCGACAGAACGATACCCGGAGACGGCGCACGGACCAGATTGGTACTCTACGCGCTGATGACCTCGCTCACGGCCGTGAGCATCGACGCGATCCTGCCCGGCCTGCGTGCCATCGAGAGCTCCCTCGGGGCGCACCCTCCGCTCGAGGCGCACCACGTGGTGTCGCTGTTCGTCTTCGGAATGGTCTTCGGCGAACTGGTGATGGGCCCGCTGTCCGATGCTGTGGGGCGCAAGGCGGCGCTGGTCGCGGGCCTGGGCGTCTACGTCCTCGGCACCCTGGTCGCCCTGACGGCCATGTCCTTCGAGGGCGTCCTCCTCGGCCGCGTGCTGCAGGGCGTGGGGGTGGCCGGCCCCAAGATCGCGACCCGCGCCATGATCCGCGACCGGTTCGAGGGCGACGCCATGGCGCGCGTGATGTCGTTCATGTTCACGCTCTTCATCCTCGTGCCGATGGTCGCGCCGGCGCTCGGGCAGGGCATCGTCGCGGTTGCAGGCTGGCGCGGGGTGTTCGTGATGTACCTGGTCCTCGCCCTCGGGCTCGGCGCCTGGATGATGCTCGGCCACCCCGAGACCCTGCCGCCGGAGCGGCGCATCCCGATCCGGCCGGGAATCCTCCTCGCGAACGCCGCGCGCATCCTGGCGCACCGGCGGGTGGTGGGCCTGATCGCCGCGACGGGCTGCGTGTTCGGGGCGCAGCTCTTCTACCTCGGCATCGCGGCGCAGCTCTTCTTCGATGCCTACGGCGTCGACGCGGGCTTCCCGGTCCTCTTCGCGATCCTCGCGTCGGGCATCGGTCTCGCGTCCTACGCCAACGGGATGTTTGTCGAACGGTTCGGCGCCGACGCCATGGCGCGCATCGGCTTCGTCGGGCTGTGCGTTGCAAGCGCCGCAATGCTCGCCGCCTGCGCGCTGACGGAGGGCCCGCTCCCGCTGGCGGCCTTCATGGGACTCGGGCTCGCCGTCTTCCTCGCGATCGGCATCCTCTTCGGCAACCTGAACGCCATGACCATGCGCTCGCTCGGCGCCGTGGCCGGCATCGGCTCGTCGCTGCTGGCATCGGGGTCGAGCCTCGTCGCCGCGCTCTTCGCCCTCGTCGCAGGCAGCTTCTACGCGGGCGAGGTCGCGGTCGTCGCAGGGGCGTTCCTGCTGGCGGGCTGCCTCGGCCTCGCTCTGACCGAGATCGCGCTCCGCAGCGACGACCGGCCCGTTGCGGCGGCCGGAGCGGCAAGCCGGCCCGAAGCCTAGCCCGCGCCCGGGCAATCGTCCGTTGCGTGGCGTGCAAGGCTGCCCTCCGCGGCGAGTGCCTTGACCTTCCGGCAACCGGCAGGTCAGGTGCGGCGACCGACCCGGAGCCCCGCCATGGACCTCAAAGCCATCCTCATGGGCCTCGCCTTCGCGGCGATGTGGTCCTCCGCCTTCACCTCGGCGCGGATCATCGTGACCGCGGCGCCGCCGCTCTTCGCGCTGTCGCTGCGTTTCCTGATCTCGGGGCTCCTGGCCATCGTGATCGCCCGCGCGCTCGGTCAGGGCTTCGGCCTGACGCGGGCGCAGTGGCGCGCGACCCTCGTCTTCGGCATCTGCCAGAACGCGCTCTATCTGGGCCTCAACTTCGTCGCGATGCAGAGCGTCGAGGCCTCGCTCGCCGCGATCATCGCCTCGACCATGCCGCTCATGGTGGCCTTTGCCGGCTGGGCCGTCCTCGGGCAGAGACTGCCGGCGCTGGGCGTCGCGGGCCTCGCCGCGGGGGTCGCGGGTGTCGTCGTCATCATGGGGGCGCGGCTGTCGGGCGGCGTCGACCTCGGGGGCGTGGCGCTCTGCGTGCTGGGCGCCGCGGCGCTGGCCACCGCCACCCTGTCGCTGCGCTCGGCCAGCTCGGGGGGCAACGTGCTGATGGTGGTGGGCTACCAGATGCTGGTCGGTGCCGCCGCGCTCCTCTTGCCCGCGCTGGTCCTCGAGGAGCCGGTGTTCGAACCGTCCTGGACGCTCTTCTGGGCCTTCGCCTACACCACGATCGTGCCCGGGGTGATCGCGACGCTCGTGTGGTTCCTGCTCGTCGACCGCATCGGGGCGGTCAAGGCCGCGACCTTCCACTTCCTCAACCCCTTCTTCGGGGTGGCCATCGCCGCCGCGTTCCTCGGCGAGGCGCTGGGCGCCCTCGACGTCGTGGGCGTGGCGATCATCGCGGCCGGCATCCTCGCGGTGCAGCTGTCGCGGGCCCAGAAGGTGCCGCCGCCGGCGGAATGACGGGGCCCGCGGCGCGCGCGGGCCCCGGGACGCTCACTCCTCCGCGTCGAGCGGGACGGTGATCGCCGGGTTGTGGTCGAAGAAGTTGAACGGCGCGAGCGTGATCGACTTCCACATGAGCGGCATGACGGGCCAGTCCTCCATCCGCGGGATGTGGTGGAAGCCCATCGTGTACCACGCCACGATGTCGGTGTCGGCGATAGAGCGGTCCTCCTCCATCCACGCGAGCAGGCTGTCCGATCCGTCGCCCTGGAAGGCGTATTCGCCCCCCGCATAGCGCTGGTCGCGGTCATAGGGCGTCACGTAGAGGGTATGCGCGATGTAGGGGTTGCGCATGGCCGGCGGGTCCATGGTCACGTCGAGCGGGCTGTAGGCGACCGAGTTCCCCGGATTGATCATGTAGCTCGGATGATGGCCGAGCTTGCGGGTCTCGTTCATGTTGCCCACGTGGTACATGGCCGGCGTCTCGGGAGTGATGCGGTACTTGGCCTCTCCCTCGGTCATGGGCATGTCGTGCTCGGTCACCCAGAGCGTGCGGCGCGGGATGTCCGCGGGCGCCTCGGCCGGCACGATCCCGGTCCGCATGAAGCTGTTCGCGGTGCCGTCGATGTCGAAATCGAGCCGGAAGTTGAAGAAGTGGTCGTGGTTCGGCGCCACGAGGTTCGGCGCGATCAGGGTGCCGTGGGCGGTGTCCTCCGCCGCGGTCGGATCGGTGATCGACGTCGCCGCCACCCCCTTGACCGCGTCGAGCCCGGTGGAGCCCACGGCGATGTGAATGCGCCCGGACTGGTCGAAGCGGTAGTCGATCAGGTAGTCGTAGTTCCCCACCTCCGACGCCGAACGCACCACCAGTTCCGTCGCCGGCCGGCCCTCGGTCGGGGTAAAGGTCTCTGGCCCCTGGGCGAAGACCTCGAAATGCCGCCAGGCCGGATCGCCGACCTGCCGCTCGAAGATGCAGACCGCGTCGGGGATCTCGAGCGGGGTGCCGTCATCTGCGTGAACGAGCGCCGGCAGGTAGGTCGCGTAGGCGGGACAGTCGACGCCCGCGCGCAGCGGCGACAGGAAGATGCCGAAGCCGTATTCGCCCGAATCCATGTAGGTCCGCCAGTACCAGCCTTCGGACGGGTCCATGTAGGGCACGAAGACCTCGGAGAGGTGCGCCTGGTAGAGCACCTCGCGCCCATCGGCGCGGATGTCCGACAGCACGACCCCCGGGCGCTTGTCGATGCGCCAGCGGAACGACCACATGTCCCACGTGACCCGGCTGCCGTCCACGGTGACGTTGCCCGCGCCCTCCTGCGCGAGGCCCGCGCGCGTCACGCTCTCGCGCAGCTCCATGTCGTCCCGCGCGCCGATCTCTTCGGTGGTGTAGCCCCAGGGGTCCTCGGGGATCGGCACCACGCCCGTGTCGATGACCTCGACCACCTCGCCGCCGGTCAGGTCGACGGTGGCATAGAGCCCCTCGATCGGCCGGGCATACCAGTTCGATTGCTCGGGCAGGAGATAGCAGGGCACCTTCATCAAGCGGCGCCCCTCCTCGTCGGGATCGCCGAAGGCGCCCGCGGTCAGCGGCAGGCAGAACACGTCGTCGGGCGTGACGCCGCGCGCCTCGAGCCCCGCGATGAAGTCGGGATGCGAGAGCGCAAGCTCCATCGCGCCCACGAATTCCTCGAGCAGCAGCATCGACTGCCCCTCGGCCGGGGCCCATTCCACAACGCTGCCCGAATCGAGATCGACGAGACCGCGGAACGTGCCCTCCGCGGTGGTGACGTTGACGCGCACCTGCCGGCGCTCGGGCGTGCCCTCCTGCCACTCGAGGACGAAGTCCTTCTCGGGCTCGTAGAGCTCGATCAGCGGCCAGCGGCTTTCTTCGGTCACGTGCCCGGCTTCGGCCAGGATGGTGCGCGTCGCGGTCATCTCTTCCGCGGTCAGCCCGTCGAGCGGGTGCGCCCCCGCCGACGCGGCACAAAGAAGCGCCGCCGCGCAGGCAAGGTGTGATGTTTTCGGAACCGGCATCCTGTCCTCCCTCGGTATCCCTCGGGGGAACGCTAGCTGCGGGGGATGGCCTGCGTAAACGGAAAGTTGCATCCGCGGGCGCGGCTGCGCGGAACCGGGGCGGGGCCTCGAGGGCTTCGTCCACGTGATGCCCCGCACGACCCGCCGCATCGTCCTGACCGAGACCCCGCGCATCCCCTGGGACGGGCTCGTCCTCGGCTGGGGGGCCATGCTGCCCTTCGCGGCCTTGGCCGGCATCGCCTGGGGGGCCGGCGAGCCCTGGCCCGGTCTTGCGCGCGAAGCCGCGCGTCTCTGGGCGGGGGCGATCCTGATCTTCCTCTCTGGGGTGCGCCGGGGCCTCAGCTTTCGCACCGAAGGCGGACCGCGGGCCGCGCAGCTCGTCACCTTCGCGGTGCTCTTCTTGAGCGGGGCCGCGATCCTCGTGCTGCCGCCCGACTGGGCGCTGCCGCTCGGGAGCCTGGCGCTCGCGGCGCTCGCCGTGGCCGATCCGCTGGCTGCGCGCAGCGGCGCCGCTCCGCACTACTTCGCACGGCTCAGGCCCGCGCAGATGGGCGTCGCCGCCTTGGCCGTCGCCGCGTGCTGGGCGGCGACGGGCTGAATCGCGCGGTTCCCCACCATGTGGCCCATCGGGTAGGATCGTCCCGCAACCGGGCGCCACATCCGGAAGGACGGCCATGAACATCAAGGAAGCCGCGGCGGCCAGCGGGCTGCCGTCGAAGACGATCCGCTACTACGAGGAGATCGGGCTCGTCGCGCCGGCACGCGCAGCCAACGGGTACCGGGCGTTCAGCACGCGCGACGCGCATGTGCTGTCGTTCCTCGGGCGCGCGCGGTCCCTCGGCTTTTCCATCGAGGAGTGCCGCACGCTCCTGTCGCTCTACGACGATCGCGGGCGGGCCAGCGCCGACGTCAAGCGCGTCGCGCATGCGCACCTCGCCGACATCGACCGCAAGATCGACGAACTGCGCGCCATGCGCGAGACGCTGCAGCAGCTGGTGGACCGCTGTCACGGCGACGACCGGCCCGACTGCCCGATCCTCGAAGGGCTCGCCGGTCAGTCTCCGGGGTCCGGCGACAGCTCGTCCGGGTAAAAGCACGCGGCCCGATGCGCGCCGCCGACGAGCGCGGGGTCGTTGTCGCGACAATCGGGGCGGGCGACGGGGCAGCGGGGCGCGAAGCGGCAGCCGCCCGTCATGTCCGCGCCCGCATCGCCCGGCAGCACCACGCGCCCGCTGCGGCGGCCGGGTTCCGGCCGCGGCACGGCGCTCAGGAGCGCGGCGGTATAGGGATGGCGCGGAGCGGCAAAGAGGTCCTCCGCCGCCGCCTCTTCGACGATGCGCCCGAGATACATGACCGCGACGCGGTCGGTCACGTGGCGGATCACCGACAGGTCGTGGCTGATGAAGAGGTAGGAAAGGTTCAGCCGCGCCTGCAGGTCGAGGAGCAGGTTCAGGATCTGGCTCTGGATCGACACGTCGAGGGCCGACACCGCCTCGTCGAGGACGACGAGGTCCGGATCGAGCGCCAGCGCCCGCGCGATGACGACGCGCTGCCGCTGCCCGCCCGAGAGCGCACCGGGCCGGCGGCCGGCCATGCTGCGGTCGAGCCCCACGAGCGACATGAGTTCGGCCACGCGGTCGGCGCGCGCCCGCGCTGACCCGGTGCGGTGGATCGCCAGCGGCTCGCCGATGCTGTCGCCGATGCTCATGCGGGGGTTGAGCGCCGCGGTTGGGTCCTGGAACACCACGCTCATGCGGCGCGCGATCTCGCGCGCGGGCATCTCGGCCACGTCGCGGCCGTCGAACCGCACGCTGCCCGAGGTCGGTGCCTGCATCCCGAGGACGGCGGCGCCGGCGGTGGATTTCCCGCAGCCCGATTCGCCGACGAGGCCCAGGATCTCGCCGCGGCCCACGGTCAGCGACACGCCGTCGACCGCGCGGACATGGCGGGTCACGCGGCGCAGCGCGCCCTCGCGGATCGGGAAGTGCACGTGCAGGTCCCGCACGTCGAGAAGCGGTTCGGTCATGTCACCTCCTCGCTGCGCCAGCAGGCGGCGGCATGTCCGGGAGCCACCTCCGCGAATGGCGGCGATTCGGCGCGGCACGTGTCGATGGCGAGCGGGCAGCGGGGGGCGAAGCGGCAACCCTGCGGCCAGTCGGCGGGCGCGGGAACCGCCCCGGGGATCGCCGGCAGGGCGGTCTTGCGCGGGCCGTCGAGGCGCGGGATCGTCCGGAGCAGCAGCGCCGTGTAGGGGTGCCGCTGGCGCGCGAACAGCGTGGCCGCCGGCGCCTGCTCGACGATACGGCCGGCATACATCACGGCGACGCGGTCCGCGACCTCGGCCACCACCCCCATGTCGTGGGTGATGAGCAGGACCGCGGTGCCGGTCTCGTCCCGGAGCCGCGCGATCAGGTCGAGGATCTGCGCCTGCGTGGTGACGTCGAGCGCCGTCGTCGGCTCGTCCGCGATCAGGAGCCGCGGCCGGGTGATCAGCGCCATGGCGATCATCACGCGCTGGCACATGCCCCCCGACAGCTCGTGCGGGTACTGCCGCATCCGGAGCCGGGGATCGGGAATCCCCACGTCGGCGAGCATCGCGGCGACCCGCTCGGCGGCGGCCGCGCGCGGCATGGGATCGTGCAGGCGCAGCGCCTCCATCACCTGCGCGCCGATGCGCATGGTCGGGTCGAGCGACAGCACCGGTTCCTGGAAGATCGTCGAGACGACGCGCCCGCGCAGCCCGTCCATGCGGTCGGGCCGCGCGGGGTCGATCGCGTGGCCGTCGAGCGTGGCGCGGGCGGCGCGCGGCGCGGCGGCCTCGGGCGCGAGGCCGAGGATCGCCATGGCGGTCATGCTCTTGCCGCAGCCCGATTCGCCCACGAGCGCGAGCGTCTCGCCCGCCGCGATGGACAGGCTCACGCCGTCGACCACGGGCGCGCCGCGGATCTCGACGGTGAGGTCCTCGATGGCGAGAAGCGGGCTCATCGCGCAGGCTCCGCCACGGCCGCGGACCAGGGATGGTTCGGGTGCGCCATGCCGACGCTCCCGCCCTCGGCGCGCATCACCGCCGAGGGCACCGAGAAGCGGACCGGGTAGAGCGTGTCGGCCACCACCGCCACCTTGTGGCTGCGCGCGATGCGGCCCGCGGCATCGGCCGGCGCGGTGTCGGGCACGGCGACGAGCGGCGAGGACGCGTCGATGCGCGGGGCATGGAACGCCGTCTCGAGGTCCATGCCCACATCGGCGAGATAGGACAGGATCTGCGCGATGGCCGGGAAAATCTGCCGACCGCCCGCCGCGCCGAGCGCCAGCACCGGCGTGCCGTCCCGCGCCGCGACGAGCGGACACATGTTGGCCAGCGGCCGGGTGCCCGGCGCGATGGCGTTGGGTGTGCCGGGGCGCGGGTCGAACCACATCATGCCGTTGTTCAGCGGCAGGCCGGTGCGGCCCGACACGACCTTTGCGCCGAAGCGCGACAGGAGCGTGTTGGTCAGCGACACGAACGTGCCGTCAGCGTCGACCGCGCTGATATGGGTCGTGCAGCTCTGCCCGCCATGGGGCTGGGTGCGGAGCCGCACCTCGTAGGCCGCGCGGATCGCGTCGGCGCAGGCGGCCATGTGCGCGCCGTCGGCGGCGCCGCCGGGGACGATCGACGTCGTCATCCGCCCGAGCGCGTCGGCGAGGGCCGGACCGCCGCTTGCGCCCGGCACCAGCGCGAGGTCGAGATCGCGGTAGCGCGCGCCGAGCGGCGCGCGCCAGGCGGGCCTGTAGGCGGCGAGGTCGGCGGCCTCGATCGGCGCACCGCCTTCGGCAAGGTCCGCGAGGAGCAGCGCCGCGCTCTCGCCCTCGTAGAAGTCGCGCGGTCCGGCCTCTGCCAGCCGCTTCAGCAGCGCGGCCTTCGCGGGCCAGGGGCGCGCGATCTCGGCCGTGCCTTCGGGCAGCGCGGGCGCGCGGCCGTCCTCGAGAAAGAGCGCCGCGGCATCGGGACAGCGCGCGAGGTTCGGCGCGTCGATGGCAAGGCAGAGCGCGGTGTACCAGTCGACCCTGAGCCCGTGCTCGGCCTCCGCGATGGCGGGCGCCAGCGCCTCGGCAAAGGTGAGCGAGCCGAAGCGCTCGAGCGCTTCGGCGAGGCCCGCGACCGCGCCCGGCACGCAGACCGACGTCCAGCCGCGCAGGTTGCGGTCGTCCACGACCGCCGGCCAGTCGAACCAGTCGCCGTCGCGCCCGCCCGCGGGCGGGTAGTCCGCCGGATCGACCCGGCTGCCCGAGGCGACGTTGAAGTCGAGGACCTGCGCCGCGCCGTCGCGGTCCATGCGGACCATGAAGCCGCCGCCGCCCAGGCCCGACAGCCAGGGCTCGACCACCGACAGCGTCAGCGCCGCGGTGACGGCCGCGTCGACCGCGTTCCCGCCGGCCGCGAGGGCGGCCGCGCCGGCCTCGGCCGCGCGCCAGTGCTGGCAGGCGACCATGCCGCGGGGGCCGTGCGCCGCGCGCTTCTCCGTGCGCCAGACGCTCACAGCCGCGCCTCGAGCGGGCGGAGGTCCGCAGAGACCGGGCGGTGGCCCACATGGCCGGTCTCGGCATGCCAGTCCGCGATCTGCCCTGCGGTGGCGATCCAGACGTCCCCCGCCTCGGCGATCTCTTCCCAGAGACGTTCCAGCATGGCGACGCGGCTCGCCCGGCCCGAGATCCATGGATGCACGGTCTGCATGAAGAGTGCGCCGTAGTGCCGGCCGGCATCCCACTCGTCTCGCCAGGCCTCGCCGATCTGGCGGGCGGGCACCGGCGGCCACTTGTCGGCGCCGCCGCCCATGAACTTGAAGTAGATGGCGTCGTCGGTCAGCCACTGGATCGGGACCTCCGTGATCCCGTCGATCTCGTAGGGGTGGTCGAAGCCGCTGAGCGAGCTGTCCCACGCGATGTCGCGGTCCTTCAGCGCCGCGATCATCTCGGCCGTCATCTCCCACGCGGGAGAGCGGAAGCCGCGTGGCGGCCGGCCGGTCTGCGCCTCGAACAGGGCGAGGGACCGGTCGAGCGCGCGGCGGAAGGTGTCGATGTCGGTTTCGGCCACGAGTTCGTGCAGCCAGCCGTGCAGGCCCACCTCGTGGCCGCGTTCGACGAGCGCCGGCAGCACCTCTGGGTGCAGGTCGGCGACGACGCCCGGCACGAAGAACGAGCCGCGCACCTTCACGCGGTCGAGCATGTCGAGCAGCCGCCAGAGGCCTGTGCGCACGCCGAAGCGGCGCGCCTCGACGGTCGCGATGGTGCGCGGCAGCCCCTTGCGGTGCTGCCAGAGATAGGGGCTCTCGGCGTCCACGTCGACGCTGAAACAGGCGGCGGACCGGCGCCCCCCGGGCCAGGCGTAGTCGGTCACAGCGGCTCCTTCTTGTCCTGGAAGACGGCGCTCGTGCCGATGGAATTGCCGCCGTCGACCGCGAGCGTCGCGCCGGTCACGTAGGACGCGGCCTGAGAGGCGAGCCAGAGCGCGGCGCCGGGTGCGTCCGCGGGCCCGCTCTGCCGGCCGAGCGGGATGCCCGCGGTCGTCGCCTCAACATGGGCATCGGTCAGCGGGCTCGCGGCGCTGCCGGGCGCAAAGCCCGGCTCCAGCGCGTTCACGCGGATGCCGAAGCGCGCGAGTTCCAGCGCGAAACCCTTGGTCAGCCGGTCGAGGGCGGTCTTGGACGTACAGTAGGGCACGACCGTGGTGCGCATCTTGCGCGAGGCGCCCGAGGAGACGTTGATCACTGACCCGCCCTTTCCGGCGGCGATCATCTGCCGCGCGGTGCCGCGGGTCAGCGCGAAGACCGCCCGCAGGTTCACGCCCATGATGCGGTCCCATTCGGCAAGGTCGATGTCGAGAAGCCAGCCGGACGGGAAGACGCCGGCATTGTTCACGAGAATGTCGGGCGCGCCGAACAGGGCCTCGGCCCGCGACAGGAGCGCCTCGAGGTCGGCATCGCGGGTCAGGTCCGTCACGATGGTCTCGGGTCTGTTGGGCAGCGTGGCCGCGAAGGCGTCGAGCCCGGCCGCGTCGGCATCGGACAGGAGCAGGCGCATGCCCTCGGCCGCGAAGGCCTCGGCCATCCAGCGGCCGTAGATGCCGGCCGCCCCGGTGATGACGGCGCACTTGCCGTCGAATTCGCCTTCGTAGTTCATTCAGCTCTCCTCAATCCGATCCGCGGTCGACGCGGTCGCGCAGGGTGTCGCCGATGACGTTCACCGATAGCACCAGCAGGAACAGGCACAGGCCCGGGAAGGTCGCGATCCACCACGCGGTCGACACGTAGTTGCGCCCGGTGGACAGGATCGACCCCCAGGACGGGGTGGGCGGCTGCACGCCGAGGCCGAGGAAGGACAGGCCCGCCTCGAACAGCACCATGAGCCCGAATTCGAGCGTCGCGACGACGATGATCGGGCCGATGATGTTGGGCAGCACGTGACGCCACAGCAGCCGCACCGGCCCCGCCCCTGTGAAGCGCGCGATGCGCAGGTAGGGCATGGTCACGACCGACAGGGTCTGGCCGTAGGCGACGCGGGCGTAGCGCGGCCAGCGGGTGAGCGCCAGGACGACGACCACGTTGACGATGCCCGGTCCCAGCACCGCGACCGTGATGATCGCAAGCAGGATCGGCGGGATCGACAGCACGATGTCCACGACCCGCATGATGATCGTGCCGGTCCAGCCGCCGCGCAGCGCCGCGACCATCCCGAGCGCGGTGCCGATGATGCCCGACGCCACGACCGAGGCGATGGCGACCGCCAGAGAGATGCGCGCACCGTGGACGATGCGCGACAAGAGGTCCCGCCCGAGTTCGTCCGAGCCGAGCAGGTAGAAGGTGTCGCGCGCCGTGGTCCCGGGCGCCTTCAGCCGGCCGAGCAGGTTCTGCGCGTCGGGGTCGTGCGGCGCGATCAGCGGCGCGAAGACCGCCACGAGCACGAAGCCCGCGAGGATCGGGATGAAGGGCCAGAGCGCGGGGCGCGGGCGGGGTAGGGTGCGCGCGATCATGTGGCCCGTCCCCCGAGCCGGATGCGCGGATCGACCGCGCTGTAGAGAAGGTCCGCCACCAGGTTGAGCAGGATCGCCGCCGCGGCGCCGAGCAGCACGACGCCCTGCACGACGGGAAAGTCGCGCGCGTTGATCGACTGCACCGTCAGGAGCCCCAGCCCCGGCCAGGCGAAGACCGTCTCGACGATGACGGCCCCGGCCAGGAGGTTCGCGATCTCGAGCGCCGCGACCGAGATCACCGGGATCGCGCCGTTCCGCAGCACGTGGCGCACGACCGTCGCGCGCGCCCCGAGGCCGCGGGCGCGGGCTGCGCGGACATAGAGCTTGGGCATCTCGTCGAGGATCGAGGTCCGCGCGATCCGCGCGAAGGTCGCCATGGACAGAAGGCCGAGCGCGACGGAAGGCAGGATCATGGAGGAGACCGATCGTGCGCCCGAGGTCGGCAGCCAGCCGAGGGTGATGCCGAAGACGAGGATCAGGAGGATGCCGCTCCAGAACGTGGGCAGCGACTGGCCGGCATAGACGAGCGCCATCAGCGCCTTGGCGCCGCGGCTCTGCCGCCGGACGCCCATGTAGATGCCCGCGGGCAGGCCGAGTCCGAGCGCCACGACCAGCGCGCCGCCGGCGAGCCACAGCGTGTAGGGCAGGCGCGCGGCGATGATGTCGGCCACCGGCACGCCCTGCGCCACGGACCGGCCCAGATCGCCCTGCACGAGGCCTGCGAGGAAATCGGCGTACTGCACCGGCAGCGGCCGGTCGAAGCCGAGGCTGACACGCAGCTGCTGCAGGTCGGCCTCGGTGGCGTTCTCGGGCGCGAGCAGCAGCACCGGGTCGCCCGTCATCCGCGCGAGGAAGAAGACGAGCGTCGCGACGCCCCAGAGGGCAATCATCGCCTGGAAGAGGCGCGCGGCAAGGAAGGCGGCCATGGCGGTCGAAGGCTCCGTCTCGGCGGTGGCGCGGTGGGGGGAACGGGGCCGGGCGGGCCGGCCCCGCAATGGTCACTCGGACCAGTCCATGCGGTTCAGGAACATGCTCTCGTTCGGCGTCGGCTGCCAGACGAGGTTCGCGTCGGCGCCGTAGAGGATCGCCGCGCGGTAGAGCGGCACGAAGGGCACGAGCTCCGCCACGCGCTCGTTGACCTGATGGTAGAGCTCCTGCCGCTCCGTCTCGTCGAGCGTGTTGCGCGCTTCGCTCAGCAGGCGGTCGAAGGTCTCGTCGCGGGTCTTGGACCAGGACGAATCCGAGTCGAGCAGCGGATAGAGCACGCCGTCGGCGTCCTGGCAGGCGCAGGACCAGCGGCCGAAGCTCATGTCGGGAGCGTCCGCGGGCGCCGAGCGCACCTTGGAGAGGTAGGTGGACATGTCGGTCATCTCGATCGACACGTCGAGGCCCACGTCGGTCAGCATCTGCTGCAGCGCCTGCACGATGCGCTGGTCGAAGACCGGCGAGGTGGCAAAGGAGAACTCGCGGTCCGCGGCCTCGCCCAGGCCCTCGATGATCTCGCGCGCCGCCTCGGGATCGTAGGGCACGCCCTCGACGCCGCCGCCGTAGCCCGCGTGCACCTCGGTGATCATGCTGTCGATCGGCGCGTCGAAGCCGCCGAGCAGGCCCTCGACGATCAGTTCCTTGTCGATCGCCATGGCGACGGCGCGGCGCAGCTCGACATCGTCGAGGCCGGGCTTCTGCGCGTTGAGGTTGAGGTAGCCCACCCGTTCGGTCAGCACGTCGCGCACCTCGACCCCCGCGGCGCCCTGCAGCTGCAGCGCGAGATCTGGATCGAGCGACACGACCAGATGCGACTGGCCCGCCTGCAGGTTGGCGACCCGCGTCGCCGCGTCGGGCACGGCGCGGAACTCGGCCGCGGCGAAGGGCGCGGTGTCGCCCCAATAGGCATCGTTGCGGGTCAGCGTGACCTGCACGCCGCGCTGCCACTCGTCGAAGGCGTAGGGGCCCGAGCCCACCGGCGCGAGGTTGAACGCCTCGGTGCCGACCTCCTCCACGTGCGCCTTGGGCACGATGGACAGCTTCACGAGCTGCGCGAGCAGCGCGGGATAGGGCGTCTCGGTGGTCAGCGTGACCTCGTTGTCGCCGGTGACCTCGGCCCCGGTGATGGACGAGAACTGGCCGAGCTGCGGCGAGCCGAACTCGGGATCGGTGATGCGCTCGACCGAGAACACCACGTCCTCGGGCGTGAGCGCGGTCCCGTCGTGGAAGGTCACGTCGTCACGGATGGTGAAGGCGATCTCGGTGTCCGAGACGTAGGTCCATTCGGTCGCGATCTGCGGCGCGATCTCGCCCTCGTCGGTCCGGGTCAGCAGGTTGTCGAAGATGTTGCGGTAGACGTAGTAGCTGTCCGGGTTCCACTGCATGTGCGGATCGAGCGACGAGGGCTCGTTCACGATGTCGATCACCAGCGTCTCGGGCGGGGCCGCGGACGCCGGCAGGGGCGCGACGAGCGCCGCGATCGCAAGCGCCGCCGCAGCGGTGGCCTGCCTCAGTCCCAGTGTTCCGGGCATGGTCTGTCTCCTCTGTCGGTCCGGTCTGTTGTCGGTTCAACGTGGTCCGGTCTGCCGGCGTTGCCACGCCGCGGGCCGGGAGCGGGTGGCGCGACCCGCGCCGCATCCAGAAGGATGTCGGTCGCCGTTGCCCGGAAGCTCTCGATCTGCGCGGCGATCGCCGTCTCTGCCGCGCCCGCGTCGCGGCGTGCGAGCGCCGCGAAAAGCGGCGCGAGCGGGACCGGCGGGCTGGCAGGGCCGAGCGCAAGGATGCGCGCGCCGCGGTCCCAGAGATCGGCGAGCGCGCGGGCGAGAAAGGGATTGTCGAGCCGTGCGGCGAGCGTGTCGCGGAGCTGGCGTGCGGCCGCGTGCGCCGCCGCCCGGTCGCCCGCGTCGAAGCTGCGCCGGACGAGCGCGTCGCGGCCCTGCAGCAACGCCGCCTCCTCGGGGTCGAGGGGGACATGGGCGAGGGCCGGCTCGATCCTGAGCCGCGCGGCGACGATCCGGCGCAGCTCGGCCCCCGTCACGGGCGCGACCTGCCAGCCGCGCCGCGCCGCGGCCTCGATGATGCCGCTCTCGGACAGCCGCGCGAGCGCGCTGCGCACCGCCGCGCGGCCGAGCGAGAAGCGCGCGGCCAGCGCGCCCTCGGAGAGCGTCGCGCCCGGGGCCAGGTCGCAGCACATGATCGCGTCCCGCAGCCGGCGGTAGGCGAAGTCCTGCATCGGCTCGGGGCCGGGCGCCGTCGGCGTGAAGGGCGATTGCGGATCGAACATGATGAGGCAGGGTTTAGCGTGCCGTCTGACATGTCAAGGCTGCGAACCTGAGATGTCAGTCCGGGCGCGGGATCCGCGCGTGGTCTGCGTGCGTTTGCAGCAGGGGAGAGAGGGAGGCGCCAATGGGCGAACCACGACGGAACCGCGTGACGCCGCACGGCGAGATCGTCGCGCACGCCGCGCGCGGCACGGTCATGGGCAATCGCGGCATCCTGCACGGGCCGGACGGCACGCTCGGCAGGGCGCGGTGGCGGCACCACGCCTGGGTCGCCTGCCTGCTCGACTTCAAGGGCAGGCGGCGCAGGATCATGGCGCCGGGCAGCTACACCGAGCTGTTCTTCACCGACGAGGCGGTGGCGCTCGCCGCGGGCCACCGGCCCTGCGGCGAGTGCCGGCGGATCGACTACCTTCGGTTCCGAGACGCCATGGCCGCCGCCGATCCCGCGCTCGGACCCGCGCCCGGGGCGGGCGACCTCGACCGCGTGATGCATGCCGCCCGTGTCGATCCCCGCTCGCGGCGGCAGGTGACGCACGCGGCGCGGCTGGATGCTCTGCCCGACGGCGCGTTCTTCGAGGACGTGGAGGGGGCGCCCGCGACCCTGCACGACGGCCGCTGCCTGCGCTGGACGCCCGAGGGCTACGTCGCAATCCCGCGGCCCGGGGGAACGGTGCGCGTCCTGACACCGGCCCCGACGGTCGCGGCGTTGCAGGCAGGCTACGCCCTCCGGGGCTGGGCGCCTGACGCTGGGTAAAACATTTTTGTCATCGGGTGACGAAGCCTTACCTTAACCTCCAGATAATACCCTCCGGTCCGAACGACCTTTCCGTGGGCGGGAACACGGCGGGACAAGAACAGGCATTTCGAGACGCATGTCATTTCAGACAAGGTTCAAGGACATGAGCTGCCCGGGGGCGCAGATCGCGGCATTGCCGGTCCGCGTGGACGGATCGGGCATACTGCGCGTGCTCATGGTCACCTCCCGGGACACCGGCCGCTGGGTGATGCCCAAGGGCTGGGAGATGGACGGCAAGAAACCGTGGGACGCCGCCGCCATCGAGGCGCTGGAAGAGGCGGGCGCCAAGGGCACCATCGCGAAGGTGCCGATCGGCGAATACGTCTACGGAAAGGTGCTGGACGACGGCAAGGTGCTGCCGTGCCGCGTCCGCCTCTACCCGATGGTCGTGGACAAGCTGAAGCGCAACTGGAAGGAACGCGGACAGCGCAAGCGGTGCTGGTTTCGGCCCCGCGCAGCGGCGCGCCGGGTCGACGAACCCGAGCTGGCGCAGCTCCTGGCGAAACTCGACAGCTGCAAGCCCGGCAGCCAGCCCTGGCTGCAGGACCTGCTCTGACGGCGTCAGGCCGTGGCGGAACTTGGGTCCGGAAACGACAAGGGCCGCACCGGCGGGATGCGACCCTTGCGCTCCAAAAGCGCGTGCGACCGACCGCGAGTGGCCCCTCAGCCTTGCGGCCGGCCGGTCCGCACTTTCGAAACCAATGCCCGGATGCTCTGGGCCGAGAACGGCATCTCGTCCAGAACCACGTCCTCGCCCTCGGGGATCTCGAACGTCCGGTTCGAGGTCAGCACGACGAGCGCCGCATCCCGTGCGCGCAGCAGCGGCAGCAGCGGATTCCCCGCGAGCGGCTTGCGCGGCGACAGCATGAACAGCGCCGTCAGCGGCCGCGGTGCCGCGACCGCGTCGACGGCGTCGTCCAGCGTGCGGCAGAACACGACCGACGCACCGGGATCGATGTCACCGATGCTGTGTGCCGCGTCCTGTCCGACGAAACTGTCGTCGCTCAGCACGACATAGCGTCGCTCGGCTTCCGGTCGGGAAATGGGCGAGACTCCTTCGGGAATCAGATGTGTTTCCATGGACCACCCATGGAACGTTCCGAAGATCCGCGCATTAAACTGTGACATACCGGAAGGGCATTAATGTCTATCAAATGCAGAAATTGCCCGATACGCGGACTTCCGCTCTTCCAGCAGATGACGGATTCCGAACTCGCCTTCATGGAGGGGTTCAAGGTCGGCGAAATGCAGGTCCAGCCCGGCACGCCGCTTCTGTCCGCGGGCGCGAGTTCCCCGCAACTCTTCACCGCGCTGCGCGGCTTCGGGCTGCGCTACAATCTCCTGCCAGACGGACGGCGGCAGGTTCTGAGCTTCATCTTTCCCGGTGACCTGATCGGGCTCCAGTCCGGCGTGATGCACCAGATGACGCACCACGTCGAGGCGACGACCGCCATGACGCTGTGCGTGTTCAACCGCAACCAGATCTGGTCGCTGTTCCGGAACCTGCCCGCCCGGGCCTACGACCTGACCTGGCTCGCCGCGTCCGAGGAGCGGTTCCTGGGCGAGGCATTGACCGCGATCGGACAGAAATCCGCCCTCGAGAGCCTGTGCTGGGCACTCGCGCGGATCTATCGCCGGCTCGAGGCGCTGAAGCTCGACGACACGAAATCGGTGCCGCTGCCCTATCGCCAGCAGGACCTCGCGGACGCGCTGGGGCTCTCGCTCGTGCACACCAACAAGACGCTGGCCCGGCTGCGCGAGCGGCAGGTGGCCACGTGGAACGACGGGCGGCTCACCGTCAACGACATCCACCAGCTGGAAGAGATGGGGCTTGTCGAATCGCGGCTGCCGCAGACCCGTCCGCTGATGTAGGCGCGCCGCCACGCCCCGCGGGCGGGGTCCGCCCGCCCGGTTGCGCGGGACGCCCGTTGCGTCGAAGGTGCGTGGATCGCCCGACGCATCCGGAACGCGCCTTCATGTCCGACCGCCACGCCCTGCCGCTCTACATCCAGTTGAGCGAGATGCTCATCCGCGAGATCAAGGCGGGCCGCTATTCCGAGGGCGAGCGCCTGCCGCCCGAGCGCGACATGGCGGCGTCGCTCGGCACCTCGGTCGGCACGCTGCGCAAGGCGCTGGCGGACCTCACCGACAAGGGCATGCTGGAACGGCGGCAGGGCTCGGGCAACTACGTGCGCGCGCGCTCCGATGCCAAGTCGGTCTACGCCTTCTTCCGGGTGGAGCTGATCGGCGGCGGCGGCCTTCCGCGCGCGGATCTCCTGTCATTCGACGCCTGCCCGAAATCGGCCGCACCCGCGCCGTTCGGCGCCGCGGACCGCGCCTACCGCATCCGCCGGCTGCGCTCGCTCAACCGCCAGCCCGCTGTGCTCGAGGAGATCTGGCTCGACGGCGCCTTCGCGGACGGCATCGATCCCGACGACCTGTCGGAATCGCTCTACCTCTTCTACCGCGAACGGCTCGACCTCTGGATCACGCGGGTCGAGGACCGGCTGGCGGTCGGCGCGGTGCCGCACTGGGCGCCGGCGACGTTCGGCGTTCGGCCGGGCGCCACCGCGCTCGTCGCCGAGCGCCGCGGCTGGGCGCAGGACGGCCGCGAGGCGGAGCTGTCGCTGAACTGGATCGACACCTCGGTCGCGGTCTACGTCTCGCGCCACGGCTGAGCCGCGTTCAGGCGGCGGTGTCGAGCCAGATGGTCACGGGACCGTCGTTGACGAGGTGCACCTTCATGTCGGCGCCGAACCGGCCGGTGGCGACCTCGATCCCCTCCGCTTGCAGCCGGGCCGCGACATGCTCGTAAAGCCGCCGGCCCTCGTCGGGCGCCGCGGCGGCCGAAAACCCGGGCCGGTTGCCGCGCGAGGTGTCGGCGGCGAGCGTGAACTGGCTGACAACCAGCGCGGCGCCGCCCGCGTCCTTCACCGAAAGGTTCATCTTGCCGGCCGCGTCGGCAAAGATGCGCAGCCGCGCGATGCGCTGGGCGAGCTTCTCGGCCTCCGCCTCGGTGTCGCCCTCCATGGCGCAGACGAGGATCAGGAGGCCCGGGCCGACCTCGCCCAGCACGGCGCCGTCGACGCGCACCGACGCCTCGGTCACCCGCTGGAGAAGCGCCCTCACAGCTCGTGATCCCAGGGCGGGTTCGCGCCGGCGCGGCTGACGGTGACGGCGGCGGCCCGGCCCCCCAGGCGCACCGCGGGCTCGAGCGCGGCGGGATGGGCCGCGCGGAGCGCCTCGCGGGTCAGGAGCCCGTCGCGCCAGAGCCCGCAGAGCAGGCCCGCGTTGAACGTGTCTCCCGCGCCCACCGTGTCGACCACCGTCGCGGACTCGGCCGGGATCCGCGTCGTGCCGGCGGCGGTGGCCATGTCCGCGCCCTCGGCCCCGCGCGTCACGAGGACGAGCGCCGCGCCGCCCGAGATCAGGCTTTCGGGCGTGACGTCGAGCCAGGACATGTCCTCGTCCGACACCTTGACGATGTCGGCGCGGCCAAGCATCGCCGACAGCCGCGCGCGGTACCGGGCCGCATCGCGTATGAAGCCCGGCCGCACGTTCGGGTCGATCATCACGACCCGCCGGCCGGCCTCGCGTTCGGCCAGCGCGGCATAGGTATCGGCGGCGGGTTCGGAGACAAGCGAGATGCCCCCGAAGAACAGGGCCGCGACCTCGTCGCCCAGGATCGGCAGGTCCGCCGGATCGAGCATCCGACCGGCCGTGTTCTCGTCGTAGAAGGCGTATTGCGCGTGCCCGTCGGTAAGCGTCACGAAGGCAAGCGTCGTCGGCCGGTCGCTGCGCGCGCAGTGGCGGGTGTCGACCCGCGACTGTTCCAGCCCCGAGGCCAGCATCTGCCCGAAGAGGTCGTTCGACACGCCGCCGAAAAAGCCCGACGGCGCGCCGAGGCGCCCGAGCGCGATCGCGGTGTTGAAGACGGCGCCGCCCGCGTAGGGCGCGAAGGCGGGTTCGCCCGCGGCGCTCTCGCGCGGCAGCATGTCGATGAGGCTCTCGCCGCAGCACAGGATCACGTGTCCCCTCCTTCTGATCGGCCGGTGCGCGAGACCATGCCGCCCAAGCCCGCCCCGCGCAAGGTGGCGACCAAGGTCAGGACCGCGCGGCGACGTAGCCCACGATGGCGGCCACCACGAGGCCGGCCAAAACGGCGAGCGCGATCTTCCACGCCGACCACGGCCGCTCGCCCTGGACGCGGCCGGTCTGCCCGTTCAGCACGATGCGGTAGGTCTCGCCGCGGAACTTGTAGGCGGCGAGCCAGACCGGCAGCAGCACGTGCTTGAAGGTCACGTCGCGCACGTCGGTGTCGACGCGGCCGACCCGCTGGCGGTCCCCGCCGATGTCGAACTTCACGTCGCGCTCGATCTGGCGGTCCATGACCGCGCGCGCCTCGGCGAAGCCCGCGTCGAGCTCCACCGTGTAGGCCTCGGCGCGGAACCCCGCGACGTATTCCGGCCGGTAGGGTTCGAGCCGCGTCAGGTCCCACGGGGGCAGGGCGTCGGTGTAGGTCTTCGGCAGCGATTGCGAGGCGAGCACCAGCACGTCGTCGAAGAACCGCGCCACGCGCCCCGAGACCGGCGTCCAGCGCACCTTCTGGACCTGGATCGTCTGCGGCTTGCCGTCCCGGACCACCGTGCGCGTCTCGTAGTAGACCGTCCCGCGCTGCCCCGTGTAGCGCGAGGCCGTGTCGGCGTCGAACGTCCAGTAGGGCACGTAGATGCCCTGCATCCGCCGCCCCTTGCGGGCATAGTCCTTGAGCCCGTTCGGCGCGAACCAGAGCGTGCCGAGCCAGGTCGACACGGCCTGCCGCGCCTCCTCCTCGCCGATGGCGAAGGGCAGGAGGCCGCGCGGCTTGATATGGCGGTTCTCGCCCGTGTCGGTCACGACCGGCGTGGCGCAGAACGGACATTCCGCGGCATGGCTCGCGGGATCGAATTCCACCTGCGCCCCGCAATTCGGGCAGGACGAGACGCGCGTGATCTCCATGTCCTGCAGCGGCAGCAGGTTGTCGAGCGCCGCGCGGAAATCGAGCTCGCGCAGTCCCCCTTCCCACGGCCCGCGCGGCGCCACGGCCTCGGCATGGCCGCAATGGGCGCAGCGCAGCTCCGCGGCGGCGGGATCGTAGCGCAGGTCGGCGCCGCACTGATCGCAGGGAAAGCGGTGTTCCTCGACGGGGCTTCCGTCTGCGCCGGGCGGCGGGGGCGGTGGTGGGGGCGTGGCTGTCATGGGCGCAGCCTAGGCGGCGCGCGGGGGGACTCAAGACGGAATCGTGCCGCCGCTTTACGCCATCTTCACCCCGGGCAGCGCATAGCCTCGGGCGGCCGGGATGAGGCGGGGGGCCGCGGATGAAAGGGCACGACCTGCAGGCACTGATCGCCCGCGCGCTCGACGCCGAGGGTGCGTGCGCGCAGGCGCTGCGCGCGGCGGCGATCGGGGACGGCACCTGTGCCGATCCGGGCCTCGGGGCAGAGACCGCGCGACGGCTCGCCGCCCTTGCGGAGGCGCTGCGCGCGGATACGCGGACGGACCCGGTGGCGCCGCTTCTCGGTCCGCTCGGCGCCTCCTATGCGCGCGAGGCGGACCGCATCGCGGGGCTCATCGCCCGGGGCGAGCGCCGCCGCGCGCTCGAGGCGATGGCAGCGGGCACGTTCGGCGCCCGCACGCGCGAGCTGCACGCGCGCCTCGCGGCGCTGCGTGCGGCGGCCGTCAGCTCCTGAAGCCGGTTCAGCCCGCGGGCGGCGGGGGCGGCGGCGGCGGGGGCATGACGGTGAAGAGCTGCGCCAGCTCGGTCACGTCGCCGGCCTTCATCCAGCCGTCCTGCCCGGCGGTCCACACGAGCGTGTCGCGGGTGAGCGCACCCTCGGCGGCCATCCGGCCCATGCGCGCCTTCGAGAACGGGCCCTGCGTCTGGCCGTTCTCCGCGATGTGCCAGACATGTTCGACCGGCGGCGGGGGCGGCGTGGCGGCGCCCGCGGCGACAGACGCGGCGCCCCAGGGACCCGCGCGGCCCGCCTGGCCCGCCATCTGCATGCCGAGCCCCGCGCCGAAGCCCATGCCCATGGCGCCGCCCGCGGCGCTGCCGCCATCGGCAAAAGCCTCGGCCGCGCGCCATTTCATGTGCTCGTCGAGATTGCCGGCGATCCCGCGCGAGGTCCGCGCGTCGAGCGCCTTTTCCACCGCGGGCGGCAGCGAGATGTTCTCGATGTAGAGCTCGGGCATCACCAGCCCGTAGGTGGCGAGGGTCTTCGACACCTCGCCGGCCACGAGCCGGCCGAGATCGGCGGTGTTCGCCGCCATATCGAGCACCGGGATACCGGAGGAGGCCAGCACGCGCCCGACCTCCTGCACGATGATGTTGCGGATCTGGAACCCGATCTCGGCCATGGTGAATTCGCCGTCGGTGCCGACGATCTCGGTCAGGAAGAGGCCGGGATCGGTGACCTTGACGCTGTAGGTGCCGAAGGCGCGCAGCCGCACGGGCCCGAATTCCGGATCGCGCGCGATGATCGGGTTCTTGGTGCCCCATTTCAGGTCGGTGAAGCGGGCGGTCGAGACGAAGTAGACCTCGGACTTGAACGGCGACCGGAACCCGTGGTCCCAGTGCTGCAGCGTGGTCATGATCGGCATGTTGTTGGTCTCGAGCATGTAGAGCCCGGGTGTGAACACGTCCGCGAGCTGCCCCTCGTGCACGAAGACCGCCGCCTGGCCTTCCCGCACGGTGAGCTTCGCCCCGTACTTGATCTCGTGTCCCTCGCGCTCGAAGCGCCAGACCATGGTGTCGCGGGTGTCGTCCGTCCAGTGGATGACGTCGATGAACTGGCCGCTCAGGAAGTCGAGGATGCCCATCCGTAGTCCCCTTGGTTGCGTTTCGTCACTCGGCGTCGATGCTGGCGAGCCTGTCGCCGCCGGCCAGTTCCAGCGCGACGCGCTGCACCACCGGCCGCGCCTCGTCGGGCGTCATGCCGGGGCGCAGCCGCGGGTCGTACAGCATCTTGAGCAGCATCTCGTCATGCGTGGTCAGGAGCGCGAACTCGTCGTCGTCGTTGAAGATCGACGGCCGCGCGCCGGGGCTGTCGTTGGCGAGCCCGAGGCCCTGCGCCAGCTCCTCGTGGATGCAGGACTTCATCAGGAGGTCGGGATGTTCGGCGCGGATCAGCGCGATGGCCTGGCCGTAGGCGTAGCCGCCCGGCTGGTCCGAGAACGCGACCACGAGGCAGTGGATCTCGCGCGGCAGCGAGGTGAGCGCGGCCAGCGAGGCGCTGTCGATGCCCGGCACGATCGAGCGCACCCGCGGGGCGATTTGCCCGCGGTCGTCCTCGCCCATGAACAGCACGTGGAAGTTCGGGTTGCTCGACGACATGGTGATCGGGTGGCTTGTCACCCGCGCCAGCCGGTCGACATAGCGCGACAGCGTCCCGCTTTCGCGCGCGCGCTGGTCGCGGTCCACCGACGGGCCGAACTCGGCCTGCACGCGGACGGGCTGCGTCCATTTCTTGATCCGGCCGAGCCCGCCCGAGGACGGACGGAAGCCCGCGCCGCGCTCGTATTCCTCCGCAAGCGCGATGCGTTCGAAGTTGCGGACAAGCTGCGTCTCGGTGAAGGGCGTGTCGACGCCGCCGCCGTCGGTGCGCAAGAGGCCCTGGCCCACGAGATCCGCCTCGAGACGCGCGTAGTAGGTGGCAAGGTCGCGGCTGCGCGCCGACGGCTCCCGCGTCGTGGGAGGGCGCGTGTCGGGTGTCGCCGCGGGGCGGTCGGGCCGCACCTGCGGCTTGCTCGACGTGTCGAGCCCCTCGCTCGGGCCGAAGTCGCAGGCGGCAAGCGCCGCGAACGCCATCGCGGCGCCGAAAGCCTGGAACCTGCTCGGTCGGTGCATTGCGCCTCTCAGTGTCCTGCGGGCACGGCGGTGCCGGACGTGTCGCCCGATCCGTCGCGGCGCGCGCGTGCCGCGGAGAGCGTGTCGCGCAGTTCGGTTTCCATGCGGCGCAGATCCTCCTCGGCGGCCGCGCGGCGTGCCTTGCCCTCGTCGGCGATCTGCAGGCTTTCCTGGATGGTGCCGATCAGGTCGGCATTGGCCTTCTTCACCGCCTCGATGTCGAAGACGCCGCGCTCCATCTCCTGCCGGACGGTGCGGTTGGCATCGCGCAGGTTCGAGGCGTTCGCGGTCAGCAGCTCGTTGGTCAGGTCGTTGGCGTCCCGGACGGCGGCGGCCGCCTCCTTGGACCGCTGGATGGTGACGGCCTGCGCCAGCTGCGTCTCCCACAGCGGCACGGTATTCACGAGCGTCGAGTTGATCTTGGTCACCAGCGACTTGTCGTTTTCCTGCACGAGCCGGATCGAGGGCAGAGACTGCATGGTGACCTGTCGCGTCAGCCGCAGGTCGTGCACCCGGCGTTCGAGGTCGTCGCGGGCCGCGCGCAGGTCGCGCAGTTCCTGCGCCTTCATCACCTGGTCGGCCTCGACCGCCGCCTGCACCTCCGCCTCCTTGGCGGGGATCTCGGTCCCGTCGATCTCTGCAAGCTTCGCCTCGCCGGCCGCGATGTAGAGCGCCAGCTCGTCGTAGAATTGCAGCGTCTTCTCGTAGAGCAGGTCCAGCGACTTGATGTCCTTCAGCAGTGCATGCTCGTGTTTGAGGAGGTCATCGGTGATCCGGTCGATCTGGCCCTGGACCTCCTCGTAACGCGCGGTGAACTTGGCGAAGGGCGTCGCGCGCCCCATCAGCCGCTCCCACCAGGAACGGTCCCGCCGCGTGTCCAGTTCCGAGACCGAGAATCCGCGGATCGTGGCGACGATCCCGCGCAGGCTGTCGCCGGCCGGGCCCACGTCCTTGTTGCGCACGCCGGTCAGCATCGACTGGCTGATCTCCTGCAGCTCGGCCTGTGCCGCCGACCCGAAGGAGACAATCGAGTTGGTGTCGCCGATATCGATCTCGTCCATGCGCGACCGGATCTCCTCGCTCTGGCGCGGATCGGCGCCGTCGAGCCCGACGATGGCGTCGGCCGCCGAGGGTTCAGGGAGGGCGGCGCCGTTCACGTCCTCGACCAGCGCGGCGGTTTCCTGGGCCTTGGCCCGGACTGCATCAGACATTCGTCGTCATCCCCTTCAGACCACGTTAGGACGCGTCGGCGCCCGGCCGCACGCCTTCGCGCTTCAGCCGGTCGCGCAGCACGTCGATCTCGACCTGCAGGTCGCTGTTCGTGTCGAGAAGCAGCGCCCGCGTCTTGGTGCCGAAACTCTCCTCGAGATCGCCGAGCAGCGCCAGAAAATCGTCCTTCGCCCCGGCATCGCGGGACCGGGCGAAGATGTCGGCGAACTTCACCGCCGCGTCGCGGGCGCCCATCAGGTAGACGCCCAGATACTTGCGCGCGGCCGTCAGGTCGCGCGGATCCTCCTCGACCGTGCGGATGAGGCCGCGCGCGGTGGTGACGAAGCGTTCGACCCGCGCCATCACCTCGCGGTCGCCCGCCCGGCGCGCCGCCGCGTCCATGTCCGCGAGATAGGTCTCTGCCTCGTCCACGACCCGCGCGACGCGGTCCTGCTGGAACTGATCGACCCCCTCGAGCCCCTTGCCCCGCATCGGGTCGATCCCGAAGGCCGCGAGGTGCAGCCCGCCCGCGATCATCCCGTAGAGCGCGGCGGTGGTCACCCCGCCGTCGCCGGACAGGACCGCGAAGCCGGTGCCGACGCCCGACAGGATCGCGGCGAAGGTCTTGCGCGGCAGGGCGGGCCGGTTCGCGACCTTGCGCGCGTGGAACGCCGCCTCGGCCTTGAGCCCGTCGCGCAGCAGCCATGCGCCGAGCACGAGCGCGCCCGCGCCGGCGAGCCCGAGCGCGAGGCCCGCGGCCCCGGCGCCGAGCGACAGGAAGGCCAGCACCACCGGGGGCACGAACATGACGTTCGCGCGCGCGCCGACAGGGTTGACGCGGGCCCCCGCATAGGCGGGCGGGTCCTTGCGCGGCGCGCCGGCAGGACGGGACGCACCGGGGCTGTATTTGCCGCCGAACCGTTCCGCCATGGCTCAGAACCCGCCCAGGAGGCCGGTCGCCACGCCGAGTTGCAGCAGGATGAGCAGCACAAATGCGAGTTTCTGCAGGCCGGTGGCCGACATGACGCCCCCGTCGTCCTAGGTTCGCTCCAAATCTAGGCGAAAGGTCCGGGTGTTACCAGTGCGATTGCCGCGGATGCAGCATCGCCGGCGGTGCGTCAGGCGGCCGCGTGCCCGCCCATGCGCTGCAGCAGCAGGTCGGCGTCGAGCGCGTAGGTGTCCGGCGTCGCCCGCTGGCGCCGCTGGCGCGCGCCGGTCTCGAAGGCCGCCGTCAGCGCCGCGAGCCGCGTCGCGTAGCTTTGCGCCGCGGTGGCGCGGTCGTGCCGCCAGCCGTGCTCCAGCCTGCCGACCTCGGCCGAGGCGAGGCGCAGGAACTTGTCGAGCGGCCGCTCGAGGTCGAGGAGCTGGCCCGGATCGGCCGAGAACGCCCGCAGGAGCCGCAGGATCGCGCCGTGCATCGCCTCGGTCCGGAGCGCGAGGTTCGGATCGCCCAGCCCCGCAACCCGGTCGACGATGTCGCGCAGCGCGCCGTCGGTTTCCGTCAGCAGGGCCTCGGCGGCCTTGCGGCCGAGATAGGTCGGATCGTCGAGCCCCTTGTCGCGCAACGGGTCCGCGCCAAAGGCCGCGACCGCGAAGCCGAAGCCCGCGAGGCCCAGCGCCACCGGCGGCAGCCAGACCGTGAACTGCGCCGCGGCCAGCAGGAAGACGAGAAGCCCGAGGAGCGCGGAGCCGAGCAGCTTGCGGGGGACGCGCGGGCGCGCGGCGGCCTCGGCCGCGTCGTAGCCCTGCGCGCGCCGGTGGCCCGCCCCGATCAGGAGCGCGCCGCCCACGAGCAGCGCGAAGTGGAACACCGCGCCCAGCATCATCAGGAGCGAGCCGTCGAGCAGCCAGAAGAGGAGGGGGCACGCCGACAGCAGCAGCAGCGGCAGCGCGTCGGCCAGGGTGCGTTCGGACGGCCGCGGGATCGACGGGATGTGGGTCACGGTCACCTCCTCACGCGAAGCTCAGGCCGAAGATCATCAGCCACAGGCAGACGAACGCGATCGTGGGCGCCAGCCGTCCCGACCGCAGCGTCCGCCGCACGCCCGACCGCATCAGGAGCGCGGTCCCGCTGGCGACCTCCCGCATGGAGAGGACGGCGAGCGCGGCCGACACGACGGCGATGAGGATGGCGACGGACGTGATCAACATGGTCCCGAGATGCCTGCGATTCGCGGCAAAATCGGGGCCGGAGACGGGAAGGATTCGGGAAAGACTGCCGCAATCAGCGGCGGCGCGGCGCCCGTTTCGGCTTGCGCGGGGGCGGCGTGCCGTCGGCCTGCGGCGTGGCGGCATCGAGCCCGAGCTGGTCGCGCACGATGCGCGGCCGAACCTCCTCGACCTCGCCGCGGCCGAGCTGGCCCAGCTGGAACGGGCCGTAGGACACGCGGATCAGCCGGTTCACGCTCAGGCCCACATCCGCCATGGCGCGGCGGATCTCGCGGTTCTTGCCCTCGCGCAGGCCGATCGTCAGCCAGGCGTTGGCGCCCTGCTGGCGGTCGAGCGTGATGATCATCGGCTGGAAGCGGATGCCGTCGACCTCGATTCCCTGCCGCAGCGGCTCGAACGTGGCGTCGGAGGGCGAGCCGTTCACCCGCACCCGGTAGCGGCGCAGCCAGCCGGTCGACGGAAGTTCCAGCTGCCGCTTGATCCCGCCGTCATTGGTCAGGAGCAGCAGGCCCTCGGAATTGAGGTCGAGCCGTCCGACGCTCATCACCCGCGGCATGTCCTCGGGCAGGGCGTCGAAGATCGTCGGCCGGCCCTGTTCGTCGCGCGTCGTCGACACGAGCCCCGAAGGCTTGTGGTAGCGCCAGAGCCGCGGCGCCTCGGCCGCACCCAGCGGCCGTCCGTCGACGGTGATGCGGTCGGCGGAGGTGACGTTCAGCGCGGGGCTGTCGATCACCGTGCCGTTCACGGTGACGCGGCGCGCCTCGATCAGGCGCTCGGCCTCGCGGCGGGACGCGAGACCCGCGCGCGCGATGACCTTCGCGATGCGGTCGCCGGGAGGGGTGGGTTTCTTCATGCCCGTGGCTCTAGCCGGTTGCGCCGCGTCCGGAAAGGGGGCGCACGCACAATCGCGCGCCGTTCCGTTGGCATCGGCGCGCGCGACGCGGTAAAGCGCCTCATGCGGTTCCGGAGCCACATGGATCTCGCGCTTGCCGAGGCGCGCGCCGCCGCCATGCGCGGCGAGGTGCCCGTGGGCGCCGTCGTCGTCGCGCCCGGCGGGTCGGTCGTCGCCTCGGCCGGCAACCGGACCCGCGAATTGTGCGACCCGACCGCACATGCCGAGATCCTCGCCCTGCGCGCGGCCTGCAGGGCGGCCGGGTCGGAGCGGTTGCCGGACCACGATCTCTACGTCACGCTGGAGCCCTGCGCCATGTGCGCGACCGCGCTCTCGTTTGCGCGGATTTCGCGGCTATATTACGGCGCGGCCGACCCGAAATCGGGCGGTGTCGCCGCCGGGGCCCGGGTGTTCGCGCACCCGCAATGCCACCACGTGCCCGAGATCTACGACGGCCTGTCCGCGCGCGAGGCAGAGACGCTGCTGCGCGACTTCTTCGTCGCGCGGCGCTTGCCGGGGGGGGACGCGCCGTGACGGTGATCCTGTTCAACAAGCCCTTCGGCGTCCTTTCGCAGTTCACCGATCGCGGGACGGAGGGATCGGCGCGGCCCACCCTGTCGCGCTACGTGGACGTGAAGGGCGTCTACCCTGCCGGGCGGCTCGACCGCGACAGCGAGGGGCTTCTCGTCCTGACCGATGACGGACGTCTGCAGGCGCGCATCGCCGACCCGCGGCACAAGCGGCCCAAGACCTACCTCGTTCAGGTCGAGGGCACGCCCGACGAGGCAAGCCTCGAGGCGCTGCGCCGGGGCGTGGTGCTGAAGGACGGGCCGACCCGGCCTGCACGCGCGCGGCTCATCGCGCCGCCCGCGCTCTGGCCGCGCGACCCGCCGGTGCGGTTCCGCAAGAGCGTGCCCGACGCCTGGCTCGAGCTGTCGCTGACCGAGGGGCGCAACCGGCAGGTGCGGCGCATGTGCGCCCATGTGGGTTTGCCATGCCTCAGGCTCGTGCGGTGGTCGGTCGGCGACTGGACGCTCGACGGGATCGCGCCGGGGACGTGGCGCAGGGTCTGAGCGCGGCGCTCAGACCCATTTCGCGAGGGGCGGAAGCGACATGAGCACCGCGTTCGCGTCGTGCCCGGTCTCAAGCCCGAACTTGGTGCCGCGGTCGTAGACGAGGTTGTATTCCGCGTAGAGCCCGCGGTGCACGAGCTGCGTGTCGCGGTCCGCCTCGGTCCAGGGCTGGACGCGGCGGCGGTCGACGAGGGGCAGGTAGGCGGGCAGGAACGCCCGGCCGATGTCCTGCGTCAGCGCGAAGTCCGCCTCCCAGTCCCCCGTGGAATGGTCGTCCATGAAGATGCCGCCGACCCCGCGCGCGCGTCCGCGGTGTGGAATGTAGAAATACTCGTCCGCCCAAGCCTTGAGGCGCGGATAGTGGTCGGGTCCGTGGGGATCGAGATGCGCCTGCTGCTGGCCGTGGAAATGCGCCGTGTCCTCGGCATATTCGATGCAGGGATTCAGGTCCGATCCGCCGCCGAACCACCAGGCATGCGGCGTCCAGAACATGCGCGTGTTCATGTGCACGGCCGGGACGTGCGGGTTGCGCATGTGCGCGACGAGGCTGATGCCGCTCGCCCAGAAGCGCGGGTCGTCCGCCATGCCGGGAATGCCCTTGCGCGCGGCCATGGCCGCCTGCGCACGGGCGCCGAGCGTGCCATAGACCGTCGAGACGTTTACCCCGACCTTCTCGAACACGCGGCCGCCGCGCATCACGCTCATGAGCCCGCCGCCCGCGTCCGATCCGTCATCCGAGGCGCGCCGCGTCTCGGTCACCTCGAACCGGCCAGCGGGCAGGTCCGCACCGGGGCCGTCATGGCGCGTCTCGACATCCTCGAAGGCTGCGACGATGGCGTCGCGCAGTTCCCGGAACCATGCGCTGGCACGGGCCTTTTCCGGCCCCATCTCTTCGGTCATCTGGCGTCCTCTCCTGTCCGGCTTCTTCCTAGCCGGGGCATCGGAGCGCTCGCAAGAGCGGGACGCGGGCGCGGGTCAGTGCGCAGGGGCCGCGACCGGGTCGAGCAGGGTGCGCCCGCCGTCCACGGTCATGATCTGGCCGGTGACGAAACGCGCGGAATCCGAGCACAGGAACTGCACCGCCTCGGTCAGCTCGTCCGGCGACGCGATGCGCCCGAGCGGCGTGTGCTCCTCGATGTCGCCGCGGTATTCGCGGTGGTCCTTGAGCGTCTGCTTGAGGCTCGCCGACATCACCGACCCGAAGGACACCGCGTTGACGCGGATGCGGTGCGGCGCCAGCGCCACCGCCAGCGATCGCGTCATCTGGTCGAGCGCCGCGCAGGACACCGAGTAGCCGAGGAGCGAGGGATGCGTGCGCCGTGCCGCGATGGACGACAGGTTGACGATGGCGCCCGCCTGTCCGCCCTCCTGGCCCTCGGCCTGCTTGATCATCCGCTTGGCCACCTGCTGCGAGAGGCGCAGCGCGGTCATCAGGTTCTGGTCCATCAGCGTCTCGACCGAGGTGTCGTCCATGTCGAGCGGATCGGTCGGCATCATCTGGCGCGAGCCGTTCACGAGGATGTCGACCCGGTCGAAGGAGTCGAGCGTCGCCGACAGGAGGTTCGCCAGCGTCAGCCGTTCGCGGAGGTCGCCGGCGAAGTAGCGCATGCGCGCCTCCTCGGCCTGCTTGCCCACCTCCTTCATCAGGCGGCCCTCGTCGATGTCGGCGAACATCACGTTCGCCCCCTTCTCGACAAAATGGCGCGCGATGGCGAGCCCGACGCCGTTCGCGGCCCCGGTGACGATGGCGGTCTTGCCTTCGATGGAAAAGCTCATGCCGGGGCTCCCTGGCAGGTCACGCGGCGGCGCGGCAGGGCCGGGCGGCGTGCAGGATCTTGAAACGCGTGTCGCCGCCCGCCTCTGACACATCGCGGAAACGCTCCGCAAGGGTGGTCTCGTAGGGCAGGTGGCGGTTCGCCACGAGCCAGAGCGCGCCGGTGGGCGCCAGCATTCCGGCCGCCGCGGCGATGAAGGCGCGCCCGAGTGCCTGATCGGGCTGCCGGCCGGCGTGGAAGGGCGGATTCATCACGACGGCGTCGAGGCCCGCGGGGGGCCGCCACGTGGTGGCGTCGGCCCAGTGGAAGGCCGCGCGCGGATCCGTGACGTTGCGGCGCGCGCAGTCGAGAGCGACCGCGTCGGCCTCGACCACGTGCAGGGCCGCGATGTCGGGGGACCGATCGAGCATCCGCCGCGCGAGGTAGCCCCAGCCGCCGCCGAGGTCCGCCACGGTTTGCCCGGGGATCGCGGGCAGGGCCGCGGCCAGCGCCTCGGACGCCGGATCGGGACCGTCGGCCGAGAACACGCCCGGCGCCGTGATCCAGCCCGAGGGCAGCGCCGCGGGTCCGCGGTGCCAGTCGGCGAAGGCCGTCGCGTCGGCGTCGAACAGGAAGACCTTGCCGTGCGCCTTGGCCACGGGCGGCGCGACGGTCGCGCGCGCGCGACAGGCCTTGAGCATCGCGTCGGCGCCGTCGGTGCGCGCGCCGTCGACCACCACCGGCCCGTCGGTCGCGGCCGCGGCCTCGGCGATCCAGGTCATGGCGCGTTCGCGTGCCCGCGGCAGGGTCACGACGGCCGCGGCGTACCGGCCCTCCGGCGCAGCGACGCAGCGGACGCCGCGCGCGGTCAGGGTGGCGCGGTCCGGAAAGAACGGCTGCACCACCTCGATCCGCTCAGGGGCGATGTCGGGCAGCTCGGCGTCACCCGGCAGGCCGAACACGACGATGCGGCCCTCGGTGGGCAGCGCGAGCGCGCCCGTGTCGAGCGCGTGGTTCAGGCGGGAGCGGGACATCGGGTCGGAGATCCGGGCGCGGTGACCGGGATCACTCCTTTTCCATTGTGCATTGCAGGGGGTGCTGGTGGCGCCGGGCGAAATCCATCACCTGGCCCACCTTGGTCTCGGCGATCTCGTGGCTGAAGACGCCCACGACCGCCACGCCCTTCTTGTGGACGGTGAGCATGACCTCGAACGCCTGCGCGTGGGTCATGCCGAAGAATCGCTCGAGCACGTGCACCACGAATTCCATGGGCGTGTAGTCGTCGTTCAGGAGCAGGACCTTGTAGAGCGGGGGACGCTTGGTCCGCGGCTTCGTGTCGACGACGACGCCGGTCTCGTCCTTGCCGCCGTCGCGACCGGGCGGAGTCGCGGCGCTGCTTGTCGTGTGGCGGAAGGTCGGGGTCGGATGTGTCATGAGGACGGGGGCTGTCCGTGTCGGATGCGGGATCGAACGCAACATATAATGGGTGACATAGACTAGAAAAGGGTTGAGACAGACTCGCCGGAGATCAGAAAGTCACGATTCATGACGACCGCGCTTCAGACCATCGCCTTCGATGCCGACGACACCCTCTGGCACAACGAACGGTTCTACCAGCTGACGCAGGACCGGTTCCGGTCGCTTCTCGCCGCGCATTGCGACGCGCCCGACCTCGACCGGCGGCTGCTCGAGGCGGAGCGGCGCAACATCGGCCATTACGGATTCGGCGTGAAGGGATTCGTGCTGTCGATGATCGAGACCGCGGTCGAGGTGACCGAGGGGCGGGTGCCGGGGCACGTGATCGCCGAGCTTCTCGAGGCCGGGCGCGAGATGCTGGACCATCCCGTCGAGCTCCTGCCGCATGCGGCGGACACGGTCGCGGCCCTGTCCGCGAGCCACCACATCGTCCTCATCACCAAGGGCGACCTGCTGCACCAGGAGCGCAAGCTGGCGCAGTCGGGCCTCGGCGCGCATTTCTCGCGGGTCGAGATCGTGTCGGACAAGCGGCCCGCGACCTACACGCGGATCTTCGCCACCACCCCGGGCGGGGCGGAGGGCGCGATGATGGTCGGCAACTCGATGAAATCCGATGTCCGGCCGGCGATCGAGGCGGGGGCCTGGGGCGTTTTCGTGCCGCACGACCTCGCCTGGGATCTCGAGCATGCGGAGGCCCCCGAGGCACCGCGCTACCGCGAGGTGGCGGACCTCGGCGCGCTGCCGGATCTCGTCGCCGCGCTCGGGTGAGTCGCGAGGGCGTTGCCACTCTTTTGGCGCGATCGCCGAAGTGGTGTGCGTGGGGCCACGGAACGACAAGATCTGGTGCATCGCCAAGGCGCGACTGGGAAAAATTCATGCATTGGAGTGCTTTGCGAGCCGCTTTTCCTGTGCTATCATGCGATCGGCGGTAAAGGTTCGCGTCAGTCGGACCACGTTAAAAAAACTAGAGCGAGCAGCCCACCGAAACATCGGGGGCGTTGAGGCAGAGAAGGCGGAACATCGTGACGGGACGGCGCAGGCGGCCGGGCCATACCGGTCTGTTGATTCTCACGGCAATCTGGTTCCTTGTCCTGATCCCGCTGGCGGCGCGGGCGGCGCCCTACGCGGGCATGGTCATGGATGCGCGATCCGGTGAGGTCTATTACTCTGAGAATGCGGACACGCGGCTCCATCCGGCGTCGCTGACAAAGATGATGACGCTCTACATCGCCTTCGAGGCGGTGGAGCACGGCGAACTCAGCATGGACACGATGGTGACGGTGTCGCGGAACGCGGCGTCCGAGCCGCCCTCCAAGCTGGGGCTCCGGGCGGGTCAGAAGATCCAGTTGCGCTACCTCGTGCGGGCGGCGGCGGTGAAGTCCGCCAACGACGCCGCCACCGCGATCGGCGAGGCGATCTCGGGCTCCGAGGCGGCCTTTGCGCGGCGCATGAACCGCACCGCCAAGGCGCTGGGCATGACGCGCACCACGTTCAAGAACGCGCACGGTCTGACCGAGGAGGGCCACCTGTCAACCGCGCGCGACATGACGATCCTCGGGCGCCACGTACTCTACGACTACCCCGAATACTACAACCTGTTCAGCCGGGTGACGGCGGATGCGGGCGTGCGGATGGTGTCGCACACCAACCGGCGGATGCTGGAAAGCTACGCCGGCGCCGACGGCATCAAGACGGGCTATACCCGTGCGGCGGGTTTCAACCTCGTGGCGTCGGCGGAGCGCGGCGGCGAGCGGGTGATCGCGACGGTCTTCGGCGGCAACTCCACAGCGTCGCGCAACGCGCAGGTGGCAAAGCTGCTCGAACTGGGCTTCCAGAAGGCGCCGAACCGGGTCGCCTTCAGCGCGCCGGGCCGGCCGGGCTACATGGGCAATTCGGGCCTGAACATCGAGGTCGCACGCGATTCCGATCCCTCGCTCGGGAATTACGGCAAGGCGGTGCGCATGGCATCGGCCGCGACCACGCGCAGCCTGCGGCCGATGCTGCGGCCGGGATCCGAGCCCGAGCCCGCGCCGCTCGTCGCCGAGGTCCAGCTGGACATCGAGACGGTGATCGCCGAGGCGCAGGAGGTGGCGGCGGCCGAACAGATCGCCGCGGCCGAACAGGTGGTCGAGGCGGAATCCGAGATCGTCGCGCAGGCCGTCGAGGCGGCGGTGGCCACGGCCGTCGCGCCCGGCGCCTCGGTCGCGCCCCGGGCCCGCCCGGTCGAGATGGCGCAGGTGACGCTCGCGTCGGTCGATGCCGACGCGGTCGCCACGCCGCAGCCCGAGGCCACGGAGGTGGTGAGCCGGGTGTCGACCTCGGGCGGACGCCACTGGGGCATCAACGTGGGCCGCTTCCCCAGCCGCTACGCCGCCGAGAAGGTGCTGGTGAAGACCGCCCTGTCGGAGATGTCGTCGCTCGACGGCAGCCTGCGCAAGGTGGTGGACCGCCCCGGCGGCTACGACGCGAACTTCATGGGCATGACGCGCGAGATGGCGGACCTCGCCTGCCGGCGCCTGCAGGCGCAGCAGGTGACCTGCTTCATGATCGGGCCCAGCTGAGACAACAACAAAAGACACACGAGGGACGTGACCTTGGCGCGCCGGAGACATCCGGCGCGCCTTTCTCGTCTCAGAGGCCCGCCTCGCGCCTGAGCCAGCGCAGGAAATCGGCAAGCGGACGCCGGGGCACCCCCGGCGCGGTGACGATGTGGTACCCGCCGTGCCGGCGCTCCTCGAAGAGGAGCCGCAGGCGCCCCGCGCGCACGTCCTCCTCCACCGAGACGCGGGTGGTCACGACGATGCCCTGGCCGTTGCGTGCGCCGTCGAGCATGAGGTTGCCCGGCACGTGCACGACGCCCTTGGCGCGCCGCCCGGTGACGCCGTGCTGCGCGAACCATTCCGTCGCCTCGGTCGTGCCGAGTTCCTGCAGCCACGGGAAGGCGAGCAGGTCCTGCGGCCGCTCCGGCACCAGGTCGCCGATCAGCTCGGGCGCGGCGACGATCCAGATCGGCGAGGTCAGCAGCGGCTCGCTCGTCAGCCCGGGCCAGCCGCCGTCGCCGTAGCGCAGCGCCACGTCGATGCCGCCGGGGACCGGGTCGTTCATGGCGGGCGTCGGGTCGATCATGATGTCGATCTCGGGATGGGCCATGCGAAATCCCGCGAGCCGCGGCATCAGCCAGTTCGCGGCAAAGCTCGGGGTCGTCGAGACGTGCAGTGGCCGGTCCGCGTCGGCGCCGGTCAGCGCCTCCACCGCCTCGGCGATGCGTCCGAACCCCGCTGCGAGCGCTTCGGCCAGCTGGCGGCCCTCGGGCGTCAGCGTCAGGGTGCGGCCCGCGCGGTCGATCAGCCGCACGCCGAGATGCGCCTCGAGGTTGCGCAATTGCTGGCTGACCGCAGCGTGGCTTACATTCATCGCTGCGCCTGCACGGGTCGCGGAGCCGGTTTCTGCAAAGAAATGAAAGGCTTTGAGGGCCGAGAGCGCGGGCAGGCGATGGGGCATGCGTAAGCCTGGCTTACAGGGTCCAAGAATTCCTGAGTCGCATGGAATGCGTGTCGGCGCAATATTCGGGGTATCGATGCCAGCGAGACAGGAGATGCGCCATGCTCGGTATCTACGCCCGAAGCTTCATGACCGCGACCGGCCATGCCGACGATCCCCGCCGCGCAGTCCGCTGGACGCCCCCGCGCCGCCGCGACGAGACGCGCCGCATCCGCGGCTGAGACACATCCCTCCTGCGAAGGAGACACGCCATGATCGATCCCATCCTGCGCCAGACCGAGGCCCTGCTGCGCGGCGACATCGACGCCGCGCAGAAGATGCGCTGGGCCCTGCTGCCGCCGTCGGTCTGGACCGAGGGCCGCCGGCCGGTGCCGCCGCGGATCCGCCGCGCGCGCTGAGCGCGCGCACGCGTTCGGTCCCGGCTGCCGATCCCTGTGGCGGCCCGGGACCAAGACTGCGACCTCCGGAGGCCTGCGTGCCGCGGAGGTCGTTCTTTTTTCGGGCCGGTCAGCCGGTCGGGTCGAGGGCCGCGGCGATGAGCGTGCGAGTGTACTCGGTCTGCGGATTGTCGAAGAGCGCCTCGGTCTCGCCCATCTCGACCACGTCGCCGTTCTGCATGACGATGACCTTGTGGGACATCGCGCGCACCACCTTCAGGTCGTGACTGATGAAGAGGTAGGCGAGGTCGTACTTGCGCTGCAGCGCGCGCAGCAGGTTCACGATCTGCACCTGAACCGTCATGTCGAGGGCCGAGGTGGGCTCGTCGAGCACGACGAGGCGGGGGCGCAAGACCATGGCCCGGGCGATGGCGATGCGCTGGCGCTGGCCGCCGGAGAATTCGTGCGGGTAGCGGTGCATGGTGGCGGGATCGAGCCCCACCTCCTGCATGACCTCGGTCACGAGCTCGCGGTGCGGCCGCCCGTCCGGGGCGCCGTGCACGCCGAGCCCCTCGGCGATGATCTGCTCGCAGGTCATGCGGGGGCTGAGCGACCCGAACGGGTCCTGGAAGACGATCTGCATCTCCGAGCGCAGGCGGCGCAGGCGCCTGGTGTTCCAGCCGCGCACGTCCTCGCCGCGGAAGGTGATGGCGCCCTCGGACTGGATGAGGCGCATGACGGCGAGGGCGAGCGTGGTCTTGCCGGATCCCGATTCGCCGACGACGCCCACCGTCTCGCCGGCGCGCACCGCCATCGAGGCGTCGTTCACGGCCTTCACGTGGCCGACGGTGCGGCGCAGGAGGCCGCGCTGGATCGGGAACCAGATGCGCAGGTTGCGAGTCTCGGCCACCGTCTCGGCCCCGGACTTCACCGGGTCGGGGCGGCCGGTCGATTCCGCCGACAGGAGCTTCTGCGTGTAGGGATGGCGCGGATCGGCGAAGAGCTCGGCGGTGCGGCCGGTCTCGACGATCTCGCCGTCCTTCATGACGCAGACGCGGTCGGCGATGCGGCGCACGATGCCGAGGTCGTGGGTGATGAAGAGCAGGCTCATGCCCATGTCGCGCTGGATCTCGGCGAGGAGCGCCAGGATCTGCGCCTGGATCGTCACGTCGAGGGCGGTGGTGGGCTCGTCGGCGATGAGGAGGTCGGGGCCGTTGGCGAGCGCCATGGCGATCATCACGCGCTGGCGCTGGCCGCCCGAGAGCTGGTGCGGGTAGGCGGTGAGCCGGTCCTCGGGATCGCGGATCCCCACGCGCCGGAGGAGGTCGAGGATGCGCGCGCGGGCGGCCTCGCCGGCCAGCCCCTGATGCAGGGCGAGGCTTTCGGCCAGCTGCTTCTCCAGCGTGTGCAGCGGGTTGAGCGACGTCATCGGTTCCTGGAAGATGAACGACACGTCGTTGCCGCGGACCTTGCGCAGGCGGCGTTCCGGCGCGCCGATCATCTCCTGCCCGTCATAGAGCACCGATCCGCCGACCTTGGCCGCCGGCCCGAGGAGCTGCACCGTCGAGAGCGCGGTGACCGACTTCCCCGAGCCCGATTCGCCCACCAGCGCGACGGTCTCGCCGCGCGCGATGTCGAAGGAGACGCCCCTGACCGCGCGGCTGTCGATGCCGTCCTGCGTGAAGGTCACGGTGAGGTCGCGGACCTGGAGGAGGGGGGCGGTCATGTCAGGGCCTTCGGAACGCTGGTCTGGTTTCGGTCGGGGCCGCGTCCGCAGCGCGGGGCCGTGCGAGGGCGCTGCCCTCGCGCTCCCGGGATATTTTTCCCAAGAAGAAGCAGCGGGCCGGGGGACGCTGGGCCGGGACATGCGGTCACGAGAAGGTCTTTCGCGGGTCGAACGCGTCGCGCACGCCCTCGAAGATGAAGACGAGGATCGAGAGCATGAAGGCGAAGACGCTGAAGGCGGTGAAGGCGAGCCAGGGCGCCTGCAGGTTCTGCTTGGCCTGCAGCGTGAGCTCGCCCAGCGACGGCGCCGAGGAGGGCAGGCCGAAGCCCAGGAAGTCGAGGCCCGCGAGGGTGGAGATGGTGCCGGTGACGATGAAGGGCAGCATGGTGACGGTCGCCACCATGGCGTTCGGCAGCATGTGGCGGAACATGATGGTGAGGTTCGACACGCCGAGCGCCTTGGCCGCGCGCACGTATTCGAGGTTGCGCGCGCGCAGGAACTCGGCCCGGACCACGCCCACGAGGGCGATCCAGCCGAAAAGGACCATGAGCACCACGAGCAGCCAGAAGCTGCGCCCGAGGATCGCGAAGAGGATGATGATGATGTAGAGCGAGGGCGTCGCCGCCCAGATCTCGATCACCCGCTGGAAGACGAGGTCGGTGAGCCCGCCGAAATAGCCCTGCACCGCGCCGGCGACCACGCCGATGAGCGAGGAGGCGGCGGTGACGATCAGCGTGAAGAGGATCGAGAGCCGGAAGCCGTAGATCACCCGCGCGAGCACGTCGCGCTTGGTGTCGTCGGTGCCGAGCAGGTTCTGGCCGTTGGGCGGCAAGGGCGCCGCGCCGGGGCGGTCGACGGTGGTGTCGTAGGCATAGGGGATGGGGGGCCAGACCATCCAGCCCTTCCGGAAGTCGGGATCGTCGATCGTTCCCGCGCGCGCCGCCGCGATCAGCCCGTCGGGATCGTCGAAGCAGTCGACGAGGCCGCCCGTCTCGACCAGGCAGCGCACCTCCGGGTCGCGGTAGGCGGCCTCGGTCCGGAAGTCGCCGCCGAACGCCGTCTCGGGGTAGAACGAGAAGATCGGCATCCGGTACTCGCCACGATAGTTGACGAGGATCGGCTTGTCGTTGGCGAGGAACTCGGCGAACAGCGACAGCCCGAAGAGGACGGCGAAGATCCAAAGGCTCCAGTAGGCGCGGCGGTTGCGCTTGAAGTTGCGCCAGCGCCGCTGGTTGAGCGGCGAGAGCGCGAAGCGGCCGCGCGGCGGCTGCGGCGCCACGGACTTGCCGGGCATGGGCTGGGGCACGATGTCCTCGCGCGGGTCGGGATTCGCGGCCATGGCTCAGCCCTCCCGCTTCTCGAAGTCGATGCGGGGATCGACGATCACGTACATGAGGTCGGACAGGATGTTCACCACGAGGCCGATCAGGCCGAAGAGGTAGAGCGTGCCGAAGATCACCGGATAGTCGCGCTGCACCGCCGCCTCGAAGCCGAGCCGGCCGAGCCCGTCGAGCGAGAAGATCGTCTCGATGATGAGCGAGCCGGTGAAGAACACGCCGATGAACACCGCCGGGAAGCCGGCGATGATGATCAGCATCGCGTTGCGGAAGACGTGGCCGTAGAGCACGCCTCGTTCCGAGAGGCCCTTGGCGCGGGCGGTCATGACGTACTGCTTCTTGATCTCGTCGAGGAAGCTGTTCTTGGTCAGGAGCGTCAGCGTGGCGAAGGCGGCGATGGTCGAGGCCGTCACCGGCAGCGCGATGTGCCAGAAGTAGTCCCCAATCTTGCCGAGGAGCGACAGCTGGTCCCAGTTGTCGGAGGTCAGCCCGCGCAGCGGGAAGATCTGGAAATAGGAGCCGCCGGCGAAGAGCACGAGCAGGAGGATCGCGAAAAGGAAGCCCGGGATCGCGTAGGCCACGATGATGAGCGCGGAGGTCCAGGTGTCGAAGGACGTGCCGTCGCGCACCGCCTTGCGGATGCCGAGCGGGATCGAGACGAGATAGGCGATCAGCGTCGACCAGAGCCCGAGCGAGATCGACACCGGCATCTTCTCGAGCACGAGGTCGGTCACGTCGATGGAGCGGAAGTAGCTCTCGCCGAAATCGAAGCGCGCGTAGTTCCAGACCATGTTCAGGAAGCGCTCGAGCGGCGGCTTGTCGAAGCCGAACTCGCGCTCGAGCTGCTCGATGAACTCGGGCGGCAGGCCCTGCGCGCCGATATACTGGCTGTCGCCGGGGCCGAGCAGCTCGGTGTTGGCCGCGTCGGTGCCCTGCTGGCCGGCGAAGCCGCCGAAGGCATCGCCCTGGCCCTGGATGTTGGCCAGGACCTGCTCGATCGGGCCGCCCGGCACGAACTGCACGAGCACGAAGTTCACCACCATGATCCCGAGCAGCGTCGGGATGATGAGCAGCAGGCGTCGGAGGATGTAGGCTGCCATGAGGGCCTTCTACTTGAGCGCGCCGTCGGCCCGCAGTTCGGACGCCGCGTCGGCGTCGACCCACCAGAAATCGAGCACGCCGAGCGCGTAGGGCGGCATCTGGTCGGGATGCTGCATGTGGCGGTAGTAGGCCACGCGGTGGACGCTGGAATAGTGCATGGGGATCTGGAAGAGCGTGTAGCGCATGACCCGGTCGAGCGCCATCATCGCGGCGTCCTCCTCCTCCTGCGTCTCGCTCTCGAGGGCGACCTCGATCAGCGCGTCGACCAGCGGGTCGGCGAGGCCGGCGGGATTGAAGAGCGAGAACTCGGCGGATTCGGACCCGTACATCTGCCGGAGCCCGGTGCCTGCGCCGGTCAGCGCGCCGTAGCTGTCGTAGACCATGTCGTAGTCGCGGTCGCGGGTGCGCAGCGAGTACTGCGAGGGATCCATCTTCTCGATCCGCGGCTCGATGCCCATGGCGGTCAGGTTCTCGGCGAAGGTCTCGTGGATCGATTCGACGGTCGGGTCGGAATTCGCCGCGAGGGGGATGCGCAGGGTGAGCGCCTCGCCGGCCGCGTTGCGCCGGACGCCGTCGTCGCCCACGGTCCAGCCTGCCTCCTCGAGCAGGCGGCCGGCGCGGCGCAGGTTGCCGCGGTCGGTGAGGCGGCTGCCGTCCGAGCTGTGGGGGACCACTGCCTCGCCGTTCAGCACCTCGTCGGGCACGAGGTCGCCCAGGGATTCGAGGATTTCGCGCTCGCGGCCCTCGGGCACGCCCGTCGCCTGCAGGTCGGTGTCCTGCGCGAAGGAGACGCGCTGCTCGAAGAGGCCGTATTGCAGGGACTCGTTCGTCCATTCGAAGTTGTAGGCAAGCGCGATCGCCTGCCGGACGCGGCGGTCCTGCAGCTTTTCCACGCCGAGGTTGAAGACGAAGCCCACCGGTGCCGGCGGGTTGCCGTCGGGGATCTCCTCCTTGACGACATCGCCGCGGGTCAGCGCGGGAAAGTCGTAGGCGGTGGCCCAGAGGCGCGAGTTGGCCTCGGTGCGGTAGGTGATGTTGCCGGCCTTGAACGCCTCGAACGCCGCGATCGTGTCCGAGAAGAACTCGACCCGGATGGTGTCGAAGTTGTGCCGCCCGCGGTTGATCGGCAGGTCGGCGCCCCAGTAGTCGGGATTGCGCTTGAGCACGATGCGGCGGTTCGGCACGACTTCGTCGATGAGCCAGGGGCCCGATCCCGGCGGGGTCTCGAGGCGGCTCTCGTCGAGGCGGGCGCCGGTCTCCTCGAACCACTTCCGCGGGAAGACGGGCGTGGTGCCCACCTGGTCGATGAGCGAGCGGCGCGAGATGCCCTCGGCGAAGTCGTAGCGCACGGTGTGCTCGTCGATCACGGTCGCGCTCTTGATGCGGGCCCGCACCGCCTCGGCATAGGAGGGCAGGCCCTGCGTCACGAAGAGCTCGTGCGTGAAGACGACGTCGTCGGCTGTCACCGGCGTGCCGTCCGAGAACGTGGCCTCGGGGCGCAGGTGGAAGATCGCGTAGGTCTTGCCCTCGTCGTATTCGACCCGCTCGGCGAGCAGGCCGTAGAGCGCCTCGTTGTCGTCCGCGGGCAGCGTCTCGTTCGACACGCTCTCGGCGAAGAGGCCCTCGTAGGGGAAGATCGAGTAGATGTAGGCGCGGCCCTGGCGGGCATAGGGGTTCATGCTGTCGAAGGTGCCGGTGGTGGCGATCACCACCTCGCCGCCCTTGGGCGCCTCGCGGTTGACATAGTCGAGCGCCTCGAAATCGGGCGGGTACTTGAGGTCGCCGAAATAGGAATAGCCGTGGGCCGAGATGATGTCGCCCGAGCCTTCCTGCGCGGCGGCGCCGGCGGTGGCATCGGCGGCCTGCGAGACCGCCGAGGTCGCGGCGAAAGCGATGCCGAGCGCCGTCAGCGCGGCCAGGACGAGGCGCGGGGCATCGGGGGCCGCGGCCCTGGCGCGGGCCCGTGGCGCATGCGGCGCGGATCGTCTGGTGATGGTCATCGTGCTCCCCTCCGGCGCTCTGTGCGCGTCTCTTCTCGGCCTTCATGTAAGCTACAGGTCGCGGCTCGCCACGATCAAGTTGCGTCTGTGTTATCTTGCGCGAGCAGGCGCGTCGCGGCGCATGAAAAAGGGCCGCCGCCCCTCCGGGCAGCGGCCCCTGTTTCGGGCCCCGCGGTCAGTGCGGGGCGCGTGCGGCCCGGATCAGTTCCCGGTGCTCTGCAGGTAGGCGATCACGTTGGCGCGCTCTTCCTCGCTGCGCAGGCCGGCGAAGCTCATCTTGGTGCCCGGGGCGTAGCCGCGCGGGTTCTCGAGGAAGGCGTCGAGGTTCTCGGGGGTCCAGACATCCGCCGCTTCCTCGAGCGCGCCCGAGTAGTTGTAGCCCTCGACCGAGTCGACCTCGCGGCCCACCACGCCGTTCAGGTGCGGGCCGACGCCATCGGTCCCGTCGACCTTGTGGCAGGCGCGGCACTTGTTGAAGACGCGCTCGCCCGCGGCCGCGTCGGCATTTGCGAGGATCGCGCTGCCGGCATCGCCGCCCGCATCTGCCGGGGCCTCCTCGGCGGCGGCTTCCTCGGTCGCCTGCTCCTCGGCAGGCGCCTCCTCTGCAGCGGCCTGCTCGGTCGCGGGCTCCTCGGCTGCCGCGTCGTCGGATGCCTGCTCCTCGGCGGGGGCCTCCTCGGCTGCGGCCTCGTCGGATGCCTGCTCCTCGGCAGGGGCCTCTTCGGCGGCGGCTTCCTCGGTCGCCTGTTCCTCGGCGGGGGCGTCCTCTGCGGCGGCCTCCTCGGTCGCCTGCTCTTCGGACGCGGCGTCGTCACCTGCGGCCGCCTCTTCCTCGGAGCCGGCGGCGTCGCCGCCTTCGGCCGGCGCGCCCACCTCGGCGTTGCCGCCGAAGGTGTTGAGGTACGCGATCAGGTTCACGCGGTCCTCGGCATCCTTGACGCCCGAATAGCTCATGGACGTGCCGGGCGCCCAGCCCTGCGGGTTCTCGAGGAAGTTCGACAGCGTCTCGGGATCCCAGACATCGGCGCCCTGCTCGCTGAGCGCGCCCGAATAGGAGCCGTAGCCGTCCGCCGACCCGATCTCGCGGCCCACGACGCCGTAGAGGTAGGGACCGACCGCGTTGGCGCCTTCTTCGAGCTGGTGGCACGCGCGGCAGGAGTTGAACACGCGCTCGCCCGCATCGGCGTCGGCATTCGCCCACAGCGAGGCGAAATCGGCCGGGGCCTCTTCCTCTGCGCCCGCGTCTTCCTCGCCGGTCTCGATCACCCAGGCCGCCGTGTGCTCCTCGCCATGGCCGGCATCGCCGACATGGTAGATGGTTTCCCCGGCCCACTTGCCGAGGAGAAACACAAGCAGGGCGCCGCAGAAGCCGCCGACAACCTTGGTGAACGTCATGGTGTCAAACATGGGTCGCGTGTCCGTCTGAGGTCCGTATGGCGCCGCTATCTATTGGTTCCCTTCGGCCGAGGCAAGGTATACTAGCCGCGACCAAACGCCCGGCCATGCCGGCCGCTGGACAAGACCCGAGACACGACCCATGACCGACCGACCCAAGATCGCCTTCCAGGGCGAACCCGGCGCCTATTCCGACCAGGCCTGCCGCGAAGCCCGCCCCGACCACGCGCCGCTTGCCTGCCGCACCTTCGAGGACGCGATCGAGGCGGTGCGCAGCGGCGCGGCGGCGCTGGCGATGCTGCCGGTGGAGAATTCCACCTATGGCCGGGTGGCCGACATCCACCGCCTGCTGCCGCGTTCGGGGCTGCACATCGTCGGCGAGGCCTTCGTGCGGGTGCACATCAACCTTCTGGGCGTGAAGGGGGCCGCGCTCGCTGACGTGCGCGAGGCCTATTCGCATCTCGTGCTGCTGCCGCAATGCGCGGGCTTCCTGCGCACCCACGGCATCGAGGGGCGCGTGAGCCCCGACAACGCGCGGGCCGCGCGCGAGGTGGCCGAGCGCGGCGATCCCTCGGTCGCGGCGCTGGCGAGCGAGCTCGCGGCCGAGATCTACGGGCTCGACGTGCTGGCGCGGCACATCGAGGACCAGGGCAACAACACGACGCGGTTCCTCGTCATGTCGCCCGAGGTGGACATGCGCCGGCGCGGCAGCCACGGGATGCTCACGAGCTTCGTGTTCCAGGTGCGCAACATCCCCGCGGCGCTCTACAAGGCGATGGGCGGCTTCGCCACGAACGGCGTCAACATGACCAAGCTCGAGAGCTACATGATCGAGGGCTCGTTCACCGCGACGCAGTTCTACGCGGACATCGAGGGGCATCCCGACGACCCGGCGGTGGCGCGCGCGCTCGAGGAACTCGCCTACTTCACCTCGATGCTCGAGATCCTCGGGACCTACCCGCGCGATCCGCGCCGCGACTGAGGCCCGCCGGGCGGCGCGAGGGACAGCCGGATAGGCCCGCCGGGCGCGCAGGGATCGACCGGCGCGCCGCGGCGCGTGGCGCGCAGCGGCAGGCTCGCCGCGACGCGCCGTACCTCGGCCATGAGCGGGCGCCAGTCGTCGGACAGCGTCCGCGCCGCCTCGGACGGGCAGAAGCTCGACGCGGGCCCGCGGGCGCGGGCGAGCGCCATCAGCACCTCTGCGATCTCGTCATCGTCGGGCCGCGCATCCGTCATGCGCCGGAGCTAGCGCGGCGTGCCTCCGGGCAAGGGGCGCGCCCGCACAAGGGACTGTCCCGGACAGGGATCACTGGCTATCATCGCCCACGCAACGGAGGGGAACCCGATGCGGTTGAGGGGTGTGCGGCGCAGTGTACGCGTCGAGGACAGACGCCGGGGCGGTGGCGGAGGAGCCACGCGCATCGGCGGCGTGGGCCTGCTGATCGTTCTCGCGATCGGGTATTTCGCGGGCATCGACGTGATGCCGCTGATCGACGACGCGCGCGGCGCGGCGGTCCCGCGGGAGCTGACCCGCGCGGAGGAGCAGGCGGGCACCTTCGCCGCGCGCGTGCTCGCGACCACCGAAGAGGTCTGGTCCGAGGTGCTGCCCGACCAGGTGGGCATCGCCTACGCGCCGCCGATCCTCGTGCTGTTCGCCGGGGTCACGCCGTCGCCCTGCGGCACGGCGAGTGGCGCCACGGGCCCGTTCTACTGCCCGGCGGACGAGAAGGCCTATCTCGACACCGAATTCTTCGCGGTGCTCGAGCAGCGGCTGGACGCTGGCGGCGACCTCGCAGCGGCCTACGTGATTGCCCATGAGGTCGCCCATCACATCCAGAACGAGCTCGGCATTCTCGGGGCGGTGGCGTCCCGCCGGGCCGAGGTGGGCGAGGCCGAGGCCAACGCCTTGACCGTCCGGCTCGAGCTGCAGGCGGACTGCCTCGCCGGCATCTGGGCGGGCAGGGTCCGCGGCATGCTCGATCCCGGCGACCTGGAAGAGGCGCTGAACGCGGCCCGGCAGATCGGCGACGACACGCTGCAGGCGCGCGCCGGCCGGGTGCCGCAGCCCCACACCTTCACCCACGGGACGTCCGAGCAGCGCGCGCGCTGGTTCGCGACCGGCTACCGCTCGGGCGTGATCGAGGATTGCGACACCTTCACGGTGCGGGAGCCCTGAGCGATGACGGTCATCCACGCCCTTCCGGTCGGTGGCGGGATCCTGGCGCTGGCGCCCTTGCCGGGCGCGTCGGGCGATTACCGCGGCGATCTCGGCCACGTTCTGAACTGGACGCCGGCGGTGGTGGTGTCACTGACCACCGAGGTCGAGATGCTGGCGGTGGGGGCGCAGGCGCTCGGCGCGCAGCTGCAGGAACGGGCGACGCGCTGGGTGCACCTTCCGGTCGCTGACATGGGCGTGCCGGACGACGCGTTCATGGCGCGCTGGCCCGAGGTGAGCGCCTTTGCCCGGCGCGCGCTCATGGGCGGGGGCCGGGTGCTGGTGCACTGCCATGCCGGCCGTGGCCGGTCGGGAATGGTCGCGCTGCGCCTGATGATCGAGGCGGGAGAGGCGCCGGACGAGGCACTGGAGCGATTGCGGGGGGTGGTGCCCGGGGCGGTCGAGACCGCGGCGCAGATGGACTGGGCAAACCGCGCCGACCGCGGCGCCGCGCGGTTTGTCCGGGCACGGACATCCTGACGCGGCGATGCGGGGAAGGGTGAGAGGCTGGAGAGCGACCCAAGCGGGTCTCGTTACGGCTGCTTCCTTCCGGACCTGACCGGGTTGGCGAGGCGCTTGCCCGCACCAACCTCTCGATCCCTCAGATAGGCGGACGGGACCGGATTCGCAACCCCCCGGGGCGTCAGAGCCGGCCGCGGTAGCGCACGAAGCCCGCGTCGTCCGCGCCGGCCTCGGCAAGGCCGAGCGCGTGCGCGAGCTCGGGATGGGCGCGGGCGCCCGGCCCGGTCTCGAAGAGCACGCGCGCGCCCCCGGCCGGGCGGAAGGCAAAGGGCAGCTCGGGCCGCAGCGGCCCCGTGCCGTGACGGGCGAGCGTGTCGGCGAGGAGGATGGGCGCGTTGGCGGTGACCTCGGCCACGAGGCTTTCGGGCGCCAGTTCCGGGAAGCCGCCACTGCCCGCCGCGCGGTAGCTGTTGGCCAGGAGGAGGAAGCGGTCGCTGTCGCGGACCGGGCGGCCCTCCACCGCGAGATCGCTGACGCGCGTGGCGCCCGGCGCGACCACCGCGCCATCGGGTCCGTGCCGTGCCGGCACCGCGAGGTCGACCCGCCATGTCAGCCCGTGCAGGAGGTCGAGGTCGTAGAGCGCGAAGCGGCGGTCGACGAGAGGCGTGTCCTCGGCGCCGGGGCGCAGCGTCGCGTAGACCGACATGGCGCGCTCGAGCCACGCCGCCACGAAGGCGCCGGTGACGCGGTGCAGCGTGAGGGCGTTCGCGAAGGGGCAGAGCGCGTCCACGTGCCGCGCCGCGAGCCGGCCCGGGGGAATGTCGAGGTAGTTGTCGGGCCCGGCGCGGCCGCCGGCGCGGTAGATCGCCACCGAGACGAGCAGCGGCACGTCCGGGTCGTGGCGCGCGACCACGGGCGCGGCGGCGCGGCGCAGGGTGTCGGCCAGGAGGTTCGCGGCGCGCCCGTCGCCCGCCGCGGCGAAGTAGGTGGTGAGCGGGCCGGGAAGCCGGCAGATGTCGCGGGCCATGGCGGCGCGGGTGCGCGCATGGTCGTCGGCGATGGCGCGGGCGAGCCGTCGCGCCGTGATCGTCCGGTCCTGCCCTGTCGCGGTGGCGTGGTCCGGGCTGCGCAGGTGCGCGGAGCCGGAAATCCGGCGCCAGCAGCCGCCCGCGTCGCGCGCGAGCGTCAGGTCGACGACGCCGAGCGCCGCCCCGTTCGCGGCCGGCCCCACTACCGGCGGGCCGGTTGCGGGCAGTGGCGTCCCGGGGCCGACGTCCTGCGGGTGGGCGACGTGGTCGTGCCCGCCGATCACCGCGTCGAGGCCCGGCAGTTCGGCGAGCGCGAGCGTGACGTTCTCGGCCTCCGCCTCGGTCCGGGGCGGGGCGCCGCTGCCGAGGCCCGAATGCGACAGCGCCACGACGATGTCGGCGCCCGCGGCGCGCAGCGCGGGGATCGCCGCGGCCGCGGCCTCGAGGATCGGCGTGACGGTGACGCGGTCCCGCAGGTGGGCGCGGTCCCAGCGCAGGATCTGCGGCGGGCAGAATGCGAGGATCCCGATGCGTAGCCGGTGGCGCGCGCCCTCGGCATCGATCACCTGCCGATCGAGCAGTGCGTGCGGCCGGAACGCCACCGGCGGCGCGAGGGGCGTGGGCGTCACGTTGGTCAGCACCACCGGGAACGACGCCGCGCCGTAGATGCGCCGCTGGATGTCGAGCCCGTAGTTGAAGTCGTGGTTGCCGAGCCCCGCCGCGTCGTATCCCAGCGCATCGAGCGCGGCGATCGCCGGATGGGTGCCCGCGCCGGCGGTGACGGCGCGGCTTGCGGCGATCTCGCCCATGGGGCCGCCCTGGATCAGGTCGCCGTTGTCGAGCAGCAGGACATTGCGCACCTCGGCGCGGGCGGACTCGATCAGCGGCGCGAGGGCCGCGAGCCCGGAAAGCGGTGCCGGGCGGTCCGCGAGGTAGTCCCACGCGGCGAGCGCCATGTGCAGGTCGGTCGTGGCGAGGATGCGCAGATGCACGTGTCCCGCATCCGCTGACGATCCGGTCCGGCCCCGCTCAGTCATGTCACCCGGGCGCGCGTCACGTGCAGGATGCGGTCCCCTTCCGTCGGCAGATCAAAGGCTTGCGTCATGTGGCGCCGTCTGGGGAAACGGGCCGCGATACATCCAAGATAAGCTGCGCGAGGCCCGCGATGCAATCGCCAGATGTGTCGCAGGACAACTGCGCACCGCCGCCGCGCGGCACGGGCCCGGCGCGCCGCCAAATTGCCTCCGCCGCGGGGACGTGACATGCCTGTGGCCAGGGAACGCGAGGACGGGGCAGGGCATGCGACACGCGGAAGAGGTGACCTTCGGAGGATCGGCGCTGGACCGGGCGGCGGAGCTGCGGCGCGACGCGGAGGCGGTCGCGGCGCTGCGGGCGGACCCGGCGGCCGCGGCGGTGGTCCTGTGGCGGGGCAAGCCGCTGCTCGAGCCCGGTCCGGACGGGGCGGCGACGCTGGTGCGGCTGCCGCTCGACCACCCTGCGCTCGAGGGCGCGCACATCGACATCCTGCTGGGGCGAGAGGGCGGCGCGGCGCGCTTCGCCGCGGACCTCTCCGGCTGGACGCCCGAGGACGACGACACCACGACCGTCGGCGCCTTCGTCGATGCCTCCGAGCAGCGTCATCCCGGCCTGCCCGAGACGCAGCGCTTCGTGGAACTGCGCCGGGCGATGACGTGGCTCTCGCCGCGGGACGCGGAACTTGCCGCAACGGCGCGGGGTCTTCTTGAATGGCACCGCACGCACGGGTTCTGCGCCTGTTGCGGCGCCAAGAGCGACGTGGCCGAGGCCGGCTGGCAGCGGCACTGCCCGGCCTGCGGCAGGCGGCATTTCCCGCGCACCGACCCGGTGGTCATCATGCTGGTGACGCGCGGCAACCGGACGCTGCTCGGCCGGGCGCCGGCCTGGCCCGAGGGCATGTATTCCTGCCTCGCGGGGTTCGTCGAGCCGGGCGAGACGGTCGAGGCGGCGGTGCGGCGCGAGGTCTTCGAGGAGACGGGCGTGCGGGTCGGGCGGGTGCGCTACCTCGCCAGCCAGCCATGGCCGTTCCCGGCCTCGCTGATGATCGGGTGCCACGGCGAGGCGCTGAGCGAGGAGATCGACGTCGACCCCGAGGAGATCGAGGATGCGCGCTGGGTCAGCCGCGAGGACGTGGCGCTGTCCTTCGACGGCAGCGATCCGGGGCTCAGGCCGGCGCGCGAGGGCGCGATCGCTCGCTTCCTGCTGCGCAACTGGCTTGCGGACCGGCTGGATTGACGCGACAGTCCGCTCCCGGGGCGGTACGGGCAAGAGATACGGGAAGGGCGTCGGCAGGATGCAGTTTTCGGTACGGGAAGACATCGAGGGCGGGCAGGAACAGGTCTTTGCCGCGCTGTCGGATTTCGGCGCGCTGGAGCGCTCGGCCATGCGCCGGGGTCTCGAGCTCGAGCGCATCGACGCGCGGGCCGAGCCGGGGCCGGGCATGGCATGGCGCACGGTGTTCACCTTCCGCGGCAAGCCGCGCGAGGCGACGATCACCCTGACCGAATACGACCCGCCGAACCGCATGGTGTTCGACAGCGTGTCGGGCGGCCTCGAGGTGCGCAGCGTCCTGGACCTCGTGGCGCTGTCGCGCACGCGCACGCGCATCGCGGGCGACCTGACGCTGCTGCCGAAGACGCTGTCGGCGCGGCTCCTCGTGCAGTCGCTGAAACTGGCGCGGACGCGGGCGGAGCGGAAGGTCAAGGCGCGCGCGTCGGACTACGCGCGCGACCTCGAGGCGCGGCTCAAGCAGGGCTGAGGCCCGCTTCAGCGCATCCAGTCGAAGAAGCCGGGACCCGCGCGGTCGAGAAGCTCGCGCGCGAGGTCGCGGCCCATATCGGGGCCGTCGGCGACGCTGCCGGTGCGCGATCCGGAATGTGCCTCGGACCCGTCGGGGCGCAGCACCTCGCCGCGCAGCGTCAGGACGTCGCCGTCGATCTCTGCGAGGCCCGCGATCGGCGTCTCGCACGAGCCGTCGAGCGCCGCGAGGAAGGCGCGTTCGGCCGCGAGCCGCTCGCCGGTGGCTCTGTCGTGGATCGCCGCGAGAAGCGCCGCCGTCGCGTCGTCGTCGCTGCGCCGCTCGATCCCGATGGCACCCTGCGCGACCGCGGGCAGCATGTCCTCCGGCGCGATGGGGCTGTGCGGCAGGTCCGTCATGCCGAGACGGTTAAGGCCGGCGCGGGCAAGGAAGGTGCCGGTGGCCACGCCGTCCTGCAGCTTGCGCAAGCGGGTCTGCACGTTGCCGCGGAATTCCACCACCCTGAGGTCGGGCCGGCGGTGCAGCACCTGCGACCGGCGGCGGAGCGAGGACGAGCCCACGACCGATCCCGCGGGCAGCGCGGCGATGCCGTCGTAGCCCGGCGAGAGGAAGGCGTCGCGGGGATCCTCGCGCGGCAGGTAGCAGTCGAGCACGAGCCCCTCGGGTTGCAGGACGGGCATGTCCTTCATCGAGTGCACGGCGATGTCGATGTCGCCCGACAGCATCGCCTGCTCGATCTCGCGTACGAAGAGGCCCTTGTTGCCGATCTCCTTCAGCGGGCGGTCGGCGTCGATCAGCGCGCGGTCGTCGCCGGTGGTCTTGATGACCACGATCTCGAAGGCGGCCACGGGCAATCCGTGCGCGGCCGACAGCCTGTCGCGGGTCTCGTGGGCCTGGGCCAGCGCCAGCGGCGAGCCGCGGGTGCCGATCTTCAGGGGCGCGTCGGGGGAGGGCTTCGTGTCGCTCATGCGCAAAGGCTTAGAGGGGCCGCGCGGACGTGACAAGCATGCTTGACACTTCGCCGCCCGTGTCCGACCACGGGCGGGTGCCGACCGAAGGAGCCCCGATGACCAAGACCATCCTGCGTGCCCTGGCGGGCGAAACATGGGCCGTGCCACCGGTCTGGATGATGCGGCAGGCGGGGCGCTACCTTCCGGAATACCGCGCCACGCGCGAGAAGGCGGGCGATTTCCTGTCGCTCTGCTACAACCCGGAACTCGCTGCCGAGGTCACGCTGCAGCCGATCCGGCGCTACGGTTTCGACGCGGCGATCCTCTTTGCCGACATCCTGCTGCTGCCGCAGGCGCTGGGCGCGGACCTGTGGTTCGTGACGGGCGAGGGGCCGCGGCTGTCCACGGTCACGACCGAAGACGACTTCGCGGCGCTGAAGCCCGTGCACGCCATCGACGAGACGCTGTCGCCCGTCTACGAGACGGTGCGCATCCTGCGGCGGGAACTGCCCGCCGAGACGACGCTGATCGGCTTTGCCGGCGCGCCCTGGACGGTCGCGACCTACATGATCGCGGGCCGCGGTACGCCGGACCAGGGGCCGGCGCACGCGCTGAAGAACGCGAACCGTCCGCTCTTCGAGCAGCTTCTGGGCAAGATCACCGAGGGCACGATCGAGTATCTCTCGCGCCAGATCGAGGCCGGCGCCGAGGTGGTCAAGGTCTTCGACAGCTGGGCCGGGTCGCTCGCGGGCGAGGAGTTCGACCGCTACGCGACCGAGCCCGCGCGCATCATCGTCGAGACGCTGAAGCGGCGTCACCCGGGCGTTCCGGTCATCGCCTTCCCGCGCCAGGCGGGCGAGAAATACGTGGGTTTCCACGCGGCGACGGGCGCGGACTGCGTCGCGCTCGACGACCACGTGGCGCCCGACTGGGCTGCCGCCAACGTGCAGGTGTCGGGCTGCGTGCAGGGCAACCTCGCGCCGGGGCACATGGTCACCGGCGGCGACGCCCTGGTGACGGAGACGCGCAAGGTGGTCGAGGCGTTCTCGGGCGGGCCGCACATCTTCAACCTGGGCCACGGGATCACGCCCGATGCGGATCCCGACAATGTCAGCCGCATGATCGAGGCGATCCGCGGCTGAGCCTGGCTCAGTCGAATAGCGTGGACTGGCCCGGCGCCCGCGGCGCCGGCAGTCCCAGGTGCGACCAGCCCTTCTGTGCGAGCATCCGGCCGCGCGGCGTGCGCTGGATCAGGCCCTGCTGCAGCAGGTAGGGCTCGATCACCTCCTCGATGGCGTCGCGGCTTTCCGACAGGGCGGCCGAGATCGTCTCGATCCCCACGGGACCGCCGGCGTAGTTTTCTGCGATGAGACGCAGGTAGCGCCGGTCCGCACCGTCGAGCCCGAGCCCGTCGACGCCGAGACGGGTGAGCGCATTGTCCGCAAGCGCGCGCGTCACGACGCCGTCGCCCTCGACGACCGCGAAATCCACCACCCGCCGCAGGAGCCGCCCGGCGATGCGGGGCGTGCCGCGGGCACGCCGCGCGATCTCGCGCGCGCCATCCGGTTCCGCCGGCACGCCGAGCTTGGTCGCGTTCCGGGTCACGATCGCGTCGAGTTCCTCGACAGTGTAGAAGTTGAGCCGCGTCGGGATGCCGAAGCGGTCGCGCAGCGGCGTGGTCAGAAGCCCGAGCCGCGTGGTGGCGCCCACCAGCGTGAAGGGTTGCAGCTCGATTCGCACGGTGCGCGCGGCGGGACCCTCGCCGATCACGAGGTCGAGCTCGTAATCCTCCATCGCGGGATAGAGCACCTCCTCGACCGCGGGGTTCAGGCGGTGAATCTCGTCGATGAAGAGGACGTCGCGGGATTCGAGGTTGGTGAGGATCGCGGCGAGATCGCCGGCCTTGGCCAGCACGGGACCCGAGGTCATGCGGAAGTTCACGCCGAGCTCGCGCGCGAGGATCTGGGCAAGCGTCGTCTTGCCGAGGCCGGGCGGTCCGTGGAACAGCGTGTGGTCCATGGCCTCGCCGCGCGAGCGGGCGGATTGCAGGAACACCCGCAGGTTCGCGCGCGCCTCGGCCTGGCCCACGAAATCGTCGAGCATCTGCGGCCGCAGCGCGCGGTCGCGGTCCTCGGCCAGCGGTTCGGGCCTGAGCGTGGGGTCGGAGCCGCTCATGCCGGGGGTGCCAGGAGCTTCAGCGCCGCGCGGATGAGGCCCGCGGTGTCGGCGTCGGGCGCGTCACCGGCGGCCTGCGCCACCGCGCCCGCGGCCTCGCCCGGCCCGTAGCCGAGATTGGTGAGGGCGGACAGCGCCTCGGACTGCGCGGCGCCGCCCGAGGGTGTCGCCGCGGATCGCGGCGCCGCGGGGGCGGTCGAGGCGGGCTCCGTCCCCGTCGCCGCGACCGGTGGCGGCACGGCCATGGGGCCCGCGCCCATCGCCATGATGGCGGGCGCGCGGTCCTTGAGCTCGTTCACCACGCGCTGCGCGGTCTTGGGGCCGATGCCGCGCGCGGCCTTGATCGCGGTCCAGTCGCCGAGCGCGATGGCGCGGCTCACGCCGTCGGGGCCGAGCGCACCCAGGATCGCGAGCGACGCCTTGGCGCCCACGCCCTGCACGCTCAGGAGGAGGCGGAACCATTCCTTCTCGACCAGCGTCGGGAAGCCGAAGAGCTGCATCAGGTCCTCGCGGACCATGAGGTCGGTGAAGAGCGCCGTCGCCTCGCCCGGGGCGCCGAGCCCGGCCAGCACGCGGTCCGAGCAGAACACCACGTAGCCCACGCCGCCCGTGTCGATCAGCACGTGATCGTCCGCCTTGTAGACGATGCGGCCCGCGACGCGCCCGATCATGCGCCCGCCTCCGCCAGGGGCACGCGCGGCGCACGCATGTAGAAGGCATGGCAGATGGCGACGGCCAGCGCGTCCGAGGCGTCGGGCCCCGCGATCTGCACGCCCGGCAGCTGCATGCGCACCATGTGCTCGACCTGCCGCTTGTCGGCGTGGCCCACGCCCACCACGGTCTTCTTGACCTTGTTCGGGGCGTATTCGCCGACATCGAGCCCGAACGAGGCGGGCACCAGCAGCGCCACCGCACGGGCCTGCCCCAGCTTGAGCGTCGCCACCGCGTCCTTGTTGACGAAGGTCTGTTCGACGGCGGCGGTTTCGGGTCGGTGTTCGACGAGGATGGCGGTCAGCTGGCGGTGCAGCTCGAGCAGTCGCGTCGCGAGTTCCCCGGTGCCCGAATGGCACACGCCGTTCGCCACGTGGCGCAGGCGGCCATTCGCCGCCTCCACGATACCCCAGCCGAGGTTGCGCAACCCCGGGTCGATTCCAAGTATCCTGATCACTGCCGCCCGCGCCCTGTCGAGGTGTTCTTGTTGTGCCGTAGCTGCGCGAGGACTAGCACGAAAGGCGAACATCCTCCAAGCCCCCTTGGATGGCCGGCGTGTCGTCGCCTGTTTGCGACGCTTCGCATCCCGGGCGCGACGCGACGCGGGGCCGGATCTGGGTCATCCGGATTTTTACAAAAATTTCAGACATATGGCGGGAATGCTGCCATGCAGAAACTGCAAGGGACGCATGCGGTTTTTCGATCTTGAGAGTTTTCAGGACGCCTACTAACTGCGCATCAAGGTAGTGAAACCGCCCGCAACAACGCCAATCGTGGAACCCCCGAGATGATGAACATTTACACGCCCCCGCGCACCAACCATGCCGCCGCCGCCGTCGCAGGCCGCGTCGGCGCCGTGATCGCCTCTGCCTACGCCGCCCTCGTGGACTGGCGCGATGCCCGCCGCACCGAGCGGCTGCTGTCGAGCCTGTCGGACCGCGAACTCGACGACATCGGGCTGACCCGCAGCGACATCCTCCGCGTCTCGCGCCGCTGAGGCGCGACGCACGGACCGACACGACCGGGGCCGCGTTTCTGGGGGGGACGCGGCCCCGTCTCGTTTCCGGGGATCGATCGGACAGGGTGCACGCGGCCAGCCGACGTGACGGGGAATGCCCCGGCTCCGGCGTCGCGCGCAGGCGGGGTGGCACCGCGCCGAGCGCGCGGTGCGGTCGCAGGCGATCTCAGACGATCGCGCCGGCGATGGCGATGATCGCGCGGGTCAGCGGGTCGGCGCCCATGATGACGGCGCCCGCCTGTTCGGCGAAGTTCCCCTGCGAGAGCGTGGCGAGGTGGCTCGCGTAGGTCTCGGCGCCGAGCTGCGCGAGCAGCAGTGCCTTGAAGCCGAAGAACGTGGCGACGAGCAGCATGAGCGGCCAGGCGACGACGCCCGAGACGTCGCGGCTGGGTTCATGAACGATCGTACCGTTGGGCTGGAGCCGGGTGACGTAGCCGCGCGCGAGGCGGCGATGCTTGCGTCTAATGTCCCTGTGCCGCTTCTCGAAATTCTTCAGAGAGTCGTCCATGGTTACCTCTTGCACACACACATGACCGGAAAACACCCGGTTCTTTATCTAACAGGCTTTGATTAAACCTGGAATTGGGCGGCATTGAGGCGCTTCGCCACGGGGTTGCCCCAGTATTGGAAACGGTCAGGCGCGTTCGAGGGTGAGTGTCGTCCAGTCGCCGACGATTTCGGAGTGACGCAGCGTGAAGCCCGAAGCCAGGTAGGCCTCGATCACCGCGTCGGCCTGCGGGTTGAGCAGGCCCGACAGAATCGCGATGCCGCCCGATGCCGTGGCGCCCGCCATCGCGGGAGCGAGGTCGATCAGAGGACCCATCAGGATATTGGCGAAGACGAGGTCGAAGGGCGCGGCAGCGGCGATGTCGGGATGGTCGAACCCGGTGGCCTCGAGGCAGCTCACGCGGCCCTCGAGCCCGTTCGCCGCGACGTTCGCCGCCGCGACCTCGACCGCCACGGGATCGATGTCCGAAGCGAGGACCGGACCCGGTAGCGTGTCGGACCACAGACGCGCGGCCGCCATGGCAAGGACCGCTGTGCCGCAGCCCACGTCGATGACCGAGCGGCCCTGCATGCCGGCCTCGGCCAGCCGGTCGAGCGCGCGCAGGCAGCCGAGGGTCGTTCCGTGGTGCCCGGTGCCGAATGCCATCGCCGCCTCGATCAGCAGCGCGATCGACCCCTCGGGCACCCGGTCGGCGTCGTGGCTGCCATAGACGAAGAAGCGGCCCGCCTCGACGGGCGACAATTCGCGGCGCACCTTGGCGACCCAGTCGGTCTCGGGAAGCTCGGACACGGCAAACGGTGCCGCCTCGTAGGCGGCGGCCAGAAGCGCCAGTCCCGCGGTGTCGGGACGGTCCTCGAAATAGCCGCCGACCTCCCAGAGACCCGAGCCGTCCTCGATCTCGAACACGCCCACGCCGGTCGGTTCGGGATCGAGCGCCTCCATGGCCTCGCCAAGCGCCTCTGCCGCCTCGCGGCCCCGGAGCGTGGTCAGCGCGGTGAATGTCGCCATGGGATCAAACCTTTGCAAATATTGCGGGAACCGACCTCTGCACTTCCCGGTTGTGTCCCTGCGCTTCGGATCAGGGAGGGTTGTTTCATGGAAGAAGGTGCGTCGCAAGCGGTCTCGGGCGCGATCACCAGTCTCGATATCACGGTTCTGGTACTCTACTTTCTCGTCGTCATCGCCATCGGCGTCTGGGTGTCGAGACGGACGGAATCGGGGGAGGACCTGTTCCTTGCAGGGCGGACGCTGACCTGGGGGGTCGTGGGCTTCTCGCTCTTTGCCTCGAATATCTCCTCCACCACGCTGATCGGCCTCACAGGGGCGGCCTACACCACCGGTATCGCGACGTCGGCCTACGAGTGGATGGCGGGCATCCCGCTCATCGCGTTGGCCTTCATCTTTGCGCCGCTCTTCTTCAAGGCCAAGGTGACGACGATCCCGGAATGGCTTGAGCGCCGCTTCGACCGGCGGGCGCGGCTCTACTTCTCGGGCGTGACGATCGTGCTGACCGTCATCGTCGACACCGCGGGCGGCCTCTATGCCGGCGGCGTGGTGGTCAAGACCTTCTTTCCCGGCATCCCGATCTGGCAGACCTGCGTTGCGCTCGGCATCTTCGCGGGGCTCTACACCGCGGGCGGCGGGCTCAAGGCGGTGGTCTACACCGACGTGCTGCAGGCCGTGGTGCTGATCCTCGGCTGCGCCGCGATGACCTTCATCCTGTTCGGGCAGATGGGCTTTTCCTGGGAACAGGTGAAGGCGAGCATGCCCGATCCCGACCATCTGCGGCTCGTTCAGCCATTGTCCGACGAGACGCTGCCGTGGACCGGTCTGTTCTTCGGCGTGCCACTCCTGGGGTTCTGGTACTGGGTCACCAACCAGTACATCGTGCAGCGCGTCCTCGGTGCGCGCGACCTGCGCGAGGCGCAGCGGGGCGCGATCCTGGGCGGCTTCCTGAAGATCATCCCGATGTTCATCATGGTCCTGCCCGGCGCCATGGCGATCACCGTGGTGCCGGACCTCTCGAACGCGGACATGGTGTTCCCGACGATCACCACGACCGTCCTGCCGGCGGGCCTGACCGGCCTCGTCCTCGCCGGTCTCGTGGCCGCGATCATGTCGAGCGTCGACTCGACGCTCAACTCGTCCTCGACGCTGATCGGGCACGACTTCCTCGACGTGGGCAAGCGCGAGGAGCGCGAGCAGCGCCGCATCGGCCAGATCACGACGCTGGTCCTGATGGTGATCGCCGTCGTCTGGGCGCCCTTCATCGCGGACATGGGCGGTCTCTGGGACTACCTGCAGCAGATGTTCTCGGTCCTCGTGCCGCCGGTCGTGGCGATCTTCGTCCTCGGTGCGCTGTGGACGCGCGGCACCAACAGCGCGGCCTTCATCACGCTGTGGGGCGGGCACCTGATCGCGATCGGCGTCTTCATCCTGACGCAGGTGGGGATCTGGCCGATCCACTTCACCGCGAATGTGGGCCTGATGACGGCGGTGAGCTGCGCGATCTTCGTGATCGTCAGCCTGAACACCAGCCACGACGAGGACGAGGAGGTCGAGGGCGCCACCTGGACGCCGGACATGGCCACCATGGCGCTGTCGGACGACGCCCCGATCTGGGCCAACGTCAAGATCTGGGCGTGGCTGCTCGCCGCGTCGATGCTGGCGATCCTGGTCCTGTTCTGGTGATCCTCACTCCGCCGGCGCGGGCACCGCGCCGGCGAACACCGTCTCGTGCCCGGGGCAGGGGTGACGCGGGATCATCAGGGCCAGCGCGAAGGACACCGAGGCCATGCCGGCGGCGAGCGCGAAGACGAGCTGCGGCGCCGTCAGCCAGACATACCCGAGGAGCGCTGGCAGGAACACCGCGGCGATGTGGTTGATGGTGAAGGCGACCGCGGCGGTGGGAGCGATGTCGCCGGGATCGGCGATCTTCTGGAAGTAGGTCTTGAGCGCCAGCGCGAGCGCGAAGAACAGGTGGTCGAGCACGTAGAGCACCGCCGCCAGCACCACGCCCCAGCCGAACCAGTAGATGCCGCCATAGGCGAGGAACACCGCCACGAGCCCTGCATATTCCACGAGGAGCGTGCGCCGCTCGCCGAAGACGTGCACGGCACGGCCCATGAGCGGGGCGAAGACCATGTTGGCGACCAGCGTGACGAGGAAGAGCGAGGTCACCTCGTGCACCTCGAAGCCGAAGCGCTCGACCATCATGAAGCCCGCGAAGACCACGAAGATCTGCCGCCGCGCCCCCGACATGAACTGCAGCGCGTAGTAGAGCCAGTAGCGCCGGCGCAGCACGAACCGCTTCACCTGCGGGTTCGGCGCCTCGAAATGTGGCATCATCAGCGCGCACCATCCGACGATCAGCAGCGTGAGCCCCCCCGAGGCGAGGTAGACCGCGTTGTAGGAGAGCCCGAGCGCGTCCCAGGTCATGACGATGGCGACGTAGGCCACGAGCGTCGCGGCCGAGGCCGCAGCCACGAGCCAGCCCAGCATCTGCGGCGCGCGGTCCTTGGGCAGCCATTGCAGCTGGAGCGACTGGTTCACCGTCTCGTAGTAGTGAAACCCGATCGAGGACAGCATGGTGATCGTGAGGATGCCCGCGAGGCTCGGGAACCACGCGGTCACCGCCGTCGCTGCCCCGAGAAGCGCCAGCGACACCAGCGCCAGCGTCTGTTCGCGCATGAAGATGATGACCGCGATCACGCCCACGGCGAGGAAGCCCGGGATCTCGCGCACCGAGTGCAGCCAGCCGATATCCGCGCCGTCGAAGTTCGCCCGGTCGATGACGAAGTTGTTCAGGAGCGCCGACCACGTGGCGAAGCTGAGCGGCATGGCGATGGCCATGAGGAACAGAAGCGTCTGCGGGCGCTGCCAGACCGGCAGCGACCGCGCTTCGCCAAGGGGAACGATCCGTGTCATGCGGACCCGATTACGGCCTTTCCGCGGAATAGGCGAGCGCCACGATGGCAAGCCCTCAGTTGCGGATGCGCCAGCCGGTGCGGAAGATCCACCAGATCACGCCGAGGCAGATCGCGGTGAAGACGGCGATCGCGAACAGGCTCACCGCCACCGGCACGTCCGCGAGCCCGTAGAACGACCAGCGGAAGCCCGAGATCAGGTAGACGACGGGGTTGGCCAGCGCGATGGTCTGCCAGACCGGCGGCAGCATCGAGATCGAGTAGAACGACCCGCCGAGGAAGATGAGCGGCGTGACGATGAGCAGCGGCACGAGCTGCAGCTGTTCGAAATTCGACGCCCAGATCCCGATGATGAAGCCGAGAAGTGCGAAGCTGAGGCAGGTGAGCACGAGGAAGGCCAGCATGGCGAAGGGATGCGCGATCGACAGGTCGACGAACAGCGCCGCCGTGCCGAGGATCACCACGCCGATGAAGAGCGACTTGGTCGCCGCCGCGCCCACGTAGCCGATGACGATCTCGAGGAAGCTGATCGGCGCGGACAGCAATTCGTAGATCGTGCCGATGAATTTCGGGAAGTAGATGCCGAAGGACGCGTTCGAGATCGCCTGCGTGATGACCGACAGCATGATGAGGCCGGGCACGATGAAGGCGCCGTAGCTCACGCCCTCGACCTCCTCGATCCGGCTGCCGATCGCGGCGCCGAACACCACGAAGTAGAGCGAGGTCGAGATGACCGGCGACACGAAGCTCTGCAGCAGCGTGCGGAAGAAACGTGCCATCTCGAAGCGGTAGATCGCCGCGATCGCCGTCCAGTTCATGCCGCGCCCTCCGAGCGTTCGCCGTGCACGAGGTCGACGAAGATCTCCTCGAGCGAGCTTTGATGGGTTCTGAGGTCGCGCAGGACGATGCCGGCGTCGCCCATGGCGGACATGAGCCGCGCGATGCCGGTGCGTTCCGCCGAGCGGTCGTAGGCGTAGACCAGCGTCCAGCCGTCCTCCTCGAGCGCGAGGTCGAAGCCGGACAGCGCCGCGGGCACCGCGTCGAGCCGCGACGACAGCTCGATCCGCAGCTCCTTGCGGCCCATGCGGGCCATCAGCGCAGCGGTCTCCTCGACCAGCAGGAGCTCGCCGCGGGCGATGACGCCGATCCGGTCCGCGATCGCCTCGGCCTCCTCGATGTAGTGGGTGGTGAGGATGATCGTGGTGCCCTGGGCCTTGAGGCCCGCCACGATCTCCCACATGTCGCGGCGCAGCTCGACGTCGACCCCGGCGGTGGGCTCGTCGAGGAACAGCACCTCGGGGTCGTGGCTCAGCGCCTTGGCGATCAGGACGCGGCGCTTCATGCCGCCCGAGAGCTCGTTGATCTTCGCGTCGCGCTTGTCCCAGAGCGACAGGCGCCGGAGGATGTCCTCCAGCCGGGCATCGTCGCGCGGCCGGCCGAAGAGCCCGCGGGTGAAGCGGACGGTGTTCCACACCCTCTCGAAGGGCTCGAGGTTGACCTCCTGCGGCACGAGGCCGATCAGGTTGCGCGCCCGGCGGTACTCGTCGACGACGTCGTGGCCGCCGACGCGGATCGCGCCGCCCGTGGGCACCGCGAGCCCGCAGATGCACGAGATCAACGTGGTCTTGCCCGCGCCGTTCGGGCCGAGGAGCGCGAGGATCTCGCCCTTCCGGATGTCCAGCGAGACGCCCTTCAGCGCCTCGAAGCCGCCGGCATACGTCTTTCGCGCGTCCGCGATTTCCACCATGGCCTGCATGTCGCGCCCTCTCGTTCCGCAGGGGGTGCAGCCTAGCCGCGGGCGGGCGAAAGGCAATGTGCGTCGAGGGCGTCCCGCCTGTGCATCGTCGCGCGCGGGTCGGCACGGCCCCCATGGTGCCCGCCCGCACGCCGGGCTAAGCCGGGTCCATGACCCATCCCGTCGAAGACCGGCCGGCACTCGGCATCCTGCTCATCTCGCTCGGGGTGACCGCGATCTCCGTCAACGACATGGTCATCAAGCTGTTGTCGGGCGGCTACCCGCTGCACCAGATCGTGTTCATCCGCGCGGCGATCGGCATCCTGCCGATGCTCGTGCTGCTGTCGCGTTCGGGCGGGATCGCGGCGCTGCGCACCGCCACGCCGGGCCTGCACGCGCTGCGCGGGCTCCTCGTGGTGGCGGCGAACATGACCTTCTACGCCGCGGTGGCGGCGCTGCCGCTCGCGCTCGCCACCGCGCTCTTCTTCGTCGCGCCGCTCTTCATCACGCTCCTGTCGATCCCGCTGCTCGGCGAGCGGGTGGGTGCGCTGCGGCTCGGCGCGGTGGCGGTGGGGTTCTCGGGCGTCCTCGTGATGCAGCAGCCCTTCGGCGCGCTGCCGGGCGACGTGCCGCGGCTCGTGCTTCTCTTGCCGGTGCTCGCGGCGTTCCTCTACGCGATGCTGCAGGTGATGACCCGCAGGCTCGGGGTCAAGAGCTCCGCCGTCGCGCTCGCCATCTACATCCAGAGCGCGTTCCTCGTGGTCTCGGCGCTCATGTTCCTCGTGGCGGGCGACGGCCGCTTCGCCGAGGGGAGTGGCAACGACAGCGTGCAGTTCCTGCTCCGGGCGTGGGTCTGGCCGCCGGCCGAGGACTGGGCGACGTTCCTGCTCGTGGGCATCATGTCTGGCTTCGTCGGCTATTGCCTGTCGGCGTCCTACCGCATGGCGGCGGTGTCGGTGATCGCGCCCTTCGAATATCTCGGCCTGCCGCTCGCCATCGTCTGGGGCTGGTCGATCTTCGGCGAATGGCCCGCAGCCGAGACCTGGGCGGGCTGCGCGCTGATCGTCGGCGCCGGTCTCTTCGTGCTGCTGCGCGAGGCGCGGCTCGGGCGCCCGTCTCCCGGGCAACGCACGCGACCGTTCCGGCGCTGAGGGCGCACGCTGCTTGATCTTGGCCCTGCCGCCGTGGCAGGGGCAGGCCCGACAGGAGGGCACCAGGACCATGGCCGACGACATCATTCCGCCCGAGGACATCGAGGCGCTCTTCACCCGGTCGGACGGCACGTTCCTGTGCGCGCGCTGGGGCCGTCCGATCGCGCCCGTGGTGTTCGGCGTCGACGACGCGACGCTGGCGACCGTCAAGGGCGCCCTCGAGGCGGTGTGCACCCTCGCCGGTCACGAGATCGCCGAGACCGATCCCGAGCTCGGTGCGAACCTCATGGTGTTCTTCTTCCGCGAATGGTCCGAACTGCCCGAGGTGCCGAATCTCGACCGGCTGATCGAGGGCCTGCCGGACCTCGTGGCGCGGCTCGAGGCCACGGGCGCCAACCAGTACCGGGTGTTCCGCTTCGACGCCGGCGGCGCGATCCGCGCCTGCTTCGTCTTCCTGCGGATGGATGCCGATCTGTCGGCGGTGCCGGCCGACACGCTGGCGCTGGTGCAGGTGACGCAGACGATGCTCCTGTGGTCCGACACCGCCTTCACCGACCGCTCGGCCCTCGGGCGGACGGAGGGCGGGCACGTGCTGCTGCGGCCCGAGATCGCGGCGGTGATCCGCGCCGCCTACGATCCGGTCCTGCCCGCGGTCAGCGACGACCCGGCCCACGCGCTGCGCCTCTCGGCGCGGATCGCCGCGGGACGGCCGGCGTGAGCCTCCGCGCCGCCGGCCCCCCGACACCCACGAGGAGATCCCCATGAGCCCGCACGACTTTGCCGTCCGCGTCTACTACGAGGACACCGACATGGCGGGGATCGTCTACTACGCCAACTACCTGCGCTACATCGAGCGCGCGCGCTCGGCCTGGGTGCGGGATCTCGGCATCGACCAGAACGCCATGCGCGAACGCGACGGCATCGTGTTCGCGGTGCGGCGGGTCGAGGCGGACTACCTGATGCCGGCAAAGTTCGACGACGCGCTCACCGTGCGCACGGTCACCCGCGCCATCACCGGCGCGCGGCTCGTCATGGCGCAGGAGGTGCTGCGCGAGGGCGAGGTGCTGTTCCGCGCCGAGGTCACGGTGGTGTGCCTGACGCTGTCGGGGCACCCGGTGCGCCTGCCCGACGCGGTGCGCCGCCGCGTCCACTGAGTCGCGGGGCGCGCGGCGCCCGGGCCTGCAAGCGGTTTCCCGTGTCAGTCCGCCCGCCCGGCGGCAACGCGCCGGTCCGGGGGTGCCGTCGCGCGCGTTGACGCCAATGTGTTGGCGTCGGGCTGGCAATTCGGCTAGAATCATGTGCGAAACGCGGCCCGACGCCAAGAGGCCGCAGGAAAACGAGCAGGCTTATGGAAACGGAAACCCTCGCGCTCGCGCAGGAGATCGATTTCTCCATGTGGGCGCTCTTCATGCGCGCCACGTTCACGGTGAAGCTGGTGATGATCGCGCTGATCCTCTCCTCCTTCTGGTCGTGGTCGATCATCGTGCAGAAGATCATCATGTACCGCGCGGCACGCCGCGAGGCGGCGCGCTTCGACCGCGCGTTCTGGTCGGGCGAGCCGCTCGACGAGCTCTTCGACGAGATCGGCGTCGATCCCGACGGGCGCTCGGAACGGGTCTTTGCCGCGGGGATGAGCGAATGGCGCCGGTCGCACCGCGATGACGGCGGGCTGATCGCCGGCGCGCAGGCGCGCATCGACCGCTCGATGGACGTGGCGATCCAGAAGGAGGCCGAGGCGTTGCAGGGCGGCCTGCCGGTGCTGGCCACCGTGGGCGCCACCACGCCCTTCGTCGGCCTCTTCGGCACGGTCTGGGGCATCATGAACGCCTTCATCGAGATCGCCGCCGAGCAGAACACCAGCCTCGTGGTCGTGGCGCCGGGGATTGCGGAGGCGCTGCTCGCCACCGGCCTCGGCCTGCTGGCGGCCATCCCTGCGGTGATCTTCTACAACAAGCTCTCGGCCGACGCGGACCGCCTCATCGGCGGCTACGAGGCCTTCGCCGACGAGTTCTCGACCATCCTCTCGCGCCAGCTGGACGGCTGACATGGCGGCATCGGTCATCAAGAAGGGCGGCGGAGGCGGCGGGCGCCGCAGGCGGCATCGCCGTGGCGGCGCGCAGCCCATGGCCGAGATCAACGTCACGCCCTTCGTGGACGTGATGCTGGTGCTGCTGATCATCTTCATGGTTGCGGCGCCGCTCCTGACCGTGGGAGTGCCGGTCGAGCTGCCCAAGACGGCGGCGACGGCCTTGCCCTCGGACAACGAGGAGCCGCTGACGGTGACGGTGGCCAGCGACGGCACCGTGACGATCATGACCACCGAGGTCCCGCGCGGGGAACTGGTGGGCCGGCTGCGCGCCATCGCGGCGGAACGGTCGGACGACCGCGTCTACCTGCGCGCCGACGGCGCGGTCAGCTACGACAGCGTCGCGCAGGTCATGGGCGCGCTCAATGCCGGCGGCTTCACGTCGATCGGGCTGGTGACGGACCTCGGCGGGCCCGCGCTCGACGGCGGCCCGCAGCTCGCGCCGGCCGGAACGGGGAACTGAGGAGCGGCCCATGCACACGGGCCACACAATCTCGGGTACGGCGCACGCGGCGCTCATCCTCTGGGTGCTGTTCGGCGGAGTGTTCCGCTCCGAACCCGACGCGGTGCGCGTGCAGGACGTGTCGGTCCTCTCGGAGCAGGAATTCGCCGCGCTGAGCGAGCGTGCCGCGCCGCCCGAAAGCACGCAGGACGTGACCGCGCCGCCGGTGCCCGAGACCGAACCGGCCCCGGCACCGGAGATCCAGCCGCCCACGCCCGAGCCCGAGGCGCAGACCCCGCCGCAGCCCGAGCCCGCGCCGCAGCCCGAGCCCGAGACCGTGCCCGAGGCGGTGCCGATGCCGCCGCAGGCCGACGTGCAGGACGA
>NZ_JAME01000005.1 GCF_000521865.1 Roseivivax isoporae LMG 25204 | reverse complement strand
GCCGGCGCCCGAGCCGCAGGTCGACGCGCCGCAGGTGTCGGACCGTCCGACGCCGCGGCCCGCGCCGCGCGTCGCCCCCGAACCCGTGCCGGAACCCGAGCGCGACGTGGCCGTGGCGCCCGAGCCCGAACCCGAGGTCGCGCCGGAACCCGAGCCGGAACCGGACGTCGTGCCCGAGCCGCCGCAGGAGACTGCCCAGCCCGAGGCCGCCGCGCCCGAGATCGTCACCGAGGCCGAGGAGCCCGCCCGGGCGCCCGACGCCTCGCCGCGCCCGCGCACCCGGCCGAGCCGGCCCGCGCCGGCGGCGACGCCCGCCGAGCCCGAGACCGAGACCGCCGAGGCGGCCGAACCCGCGCCCGAGGAGACGCCCGCGCCCGAAGCCGCCGAGACGCCGCAGGAGGCGCCCGCCGATCCCGTCGCGGACGCGGTCGCCGATGCGGTGGCCGAGGCGCTCGCCTCGGGCGGCACCACCTCGCCCGACCCCGACCTGCCCGTGGGCCCGCCCATGACGGCCGGGGAGAAGGACGCGCTGCGCGTCGCGGTCCAGCGCTGCTGGGTCGTCGACGTGGGCAGCCAGGCCGCCAACGTGACCGTGACCGTGGGCATGGACATGACCCAGGACGGCAGGGTGGTGGCGAACTCGATCCGGCTCGTGTCCGCGGATGGCGGCTCGGGCGGTGCGTCCGAGACGGCGTTCCAGGCGGCGCGCCGCGCGATCCTGCGCTGCCAGGGCGACGGATTCCCGCTGCCGGCCGAGAAATACGCGCAATGGCAGGAGATCGAGATGACCTTCGATCCGTCCGGGATGCGGATCCGGTGAGCGGGTTCGCGCGTTGTCCTGCGGCGCGCACGCCGCGCCCCGAGCGTCGCCCTGCGCCGCATCCCGACGCCCGCGGGGCCGCCGCGCCCGGGGCACGACCGGTTTCCCCGACCCGAAGAAAGGGTGTTCGATGAGACAGTTCTTCCTTGTCACCGCGCGCGGGGCGCTGTCCCTGCTGGCGGCCCTCGTGCTGGCGGTCACCGCCGCCGCGTTCGGCGCGGTGTCGCCTGCCGCCGCGCAGGACGGCCCCCTGCGCATCGACATCACCGAGGGCGTGATCGAGCCCTTGCCCTTCGCGGCGCCCGATTTCGTGGCCGAGAACGCCGCCGCGCAGGACTATGCCGGGCGCCTGACGCAGGTGGTGGCGGACGACCTGACCGGTACCGGGCTCTTCCGCCGGATCCCGCGCGAGGCGTTCATCTCGAACGTCACGAGCTTCTCGAGCCCCGTCGCCTACGCCGACTGGAAGGCGATCAACGCGCAGGCGCTGATCACCGGCGCGGTCAGCCTCGAGGGCGACCGCCTGATCGTGAAGTTCCGCGTCTACGACGTGTTCTCGGGCGCCGAGCTCGGCGAGGGGATGCAGTTCGCGGGCACCGCCGACGGCTGGCGGCGCATGGCGCACAAGGTCGCCGACCAGGTCTATTCGCGCATCACCGGCGAGGGCGGCTATTTCGACAGCCGCATCGTGTTCGTGTCCGAGAGCGGTCCCAAGGACCAGCGCGCCAAGCGGCTCGCGATCATGGATTACGATGGCGCCAACGTGCAGTACCTGACCGGGTCGGGGTCGATCGTGCTGGCGCCGCGGTTCTCGCCCAACGGCGACCGGGTGATCTACACGAGCTACGAGAGCGGGAACCCGCGGGTGCACCTGCTGAACGTGGGGGACGTGCAGAGCCGCATCCTGCCCGCGCAGATGGGCAACATGAGCTTTGCCCCGCGGTTCACGCCGAACGGGCAGGGTTTGCTGCTGTCCTCCACGAGCGGGTCGAACACCGACATCTACCGCATGGACATCGGGTCGGGCGCGACGACGCAGCTGACCTCGGCGCCCTCGATCGAGACGGCGCCCAGCTATTCGCCCGATGGCAGCCAGATCGTGTTCGAGAGCGACCGCTCGGGGTCCCAGCAGCTCTACATCATGCCCGCGGGCGGCGGCGAGGCGACGCGGATCAGCTTCGGCCCCGGGCGCTACGGCACGCCGGTGTGGTCGCCGCGCGGCGACCTCATCGCCTTCACCAAGCAGAACGCGGGGCGGTTCCATATCGGCGTCATGCGCACCGACGGGTCCGAGGAACGGCTGCTGACGGCCTCCTTTCTCGACGAGAGCCCGACCTGGGCGCCGAACGGCCGCGTCATCATGTTCGCGCGCGAGACGCAGGGCGCAGAGGGCACCTCGTCGCTCTACAGCGTGGACGTGTCGGGGCGGAACCTGCGGCCCGTCCCGACCCCCGACGGCGCCTCCGACCCGTCCTGGGGACCGCTGCAATAGGGCGGCCCCGATCACGATAAAGTTGCGCGGCGCGGCGGCCGCTTTCCGCCGCCCGCATTCCCTTGCGATTCGGCCTGTGCTACGGTGCGGCAAAACCCGAGCAGGACAGTGATTATGACGCATCTCTCCAAGGCCCTGATCGTCGCCGCCGGCCTTCTGGCCGCGGCCTGCACCAACCCCGACCGCTTCGGCGCGGACGGCGCCGGCGGCGCGGGCGCCAATGGCGGCTACGGCGCGGGCGGCATCGGGTCCGACGTCATCCCCGGCAGCCCGAACGATCCGCGCTCGCCCGCCTACTTCAACCAGACCATCGGCGACCGCGTGCTCTTCGCCGTCGACCAGTCAACGCTCAGCGCCGAGGCGCAGAGCATCCTCGACGGGCAGGCGCAGTGGCTGCAGACCAACGCCGACTACCTCGCGGTGATCGAGGGCCACGCCGACGAGCAGGGCACGCGGGAATACAACATCGCCCTCGGCGCGCGGCGCGCCAACGCGGTGATGGAATACCTCGTCGGCCGCGGCGTGGCGCCGAACCGGCTGCGGACCATCTCCTACGGCAAGGAGCGCCCGATCGAGATCTGCTCGGACGAGGCGTGCTATGCCAAGAACCGTCGCGCGGTGACCGTGATCTCGTTCGGCACCGCCGGCGCCACGAGCTGAGGACACGTCTTCCCGCCATGATCCGCTTCGCTGCCTCCCTGACCCTCGCGGCGCTCGTCGCCGCGGGTCCCGTCACCGCGCAGGACGACGCCACGCTGGCCGACATCCGGCAGGACATCTCGTCGCTCGCCTTCGAGGTGCAGCGGCTGAAACGCGAGCTGTCCACCACGGGGCAGGGCGGCGTGCAGGTGGCGGGCTCGGTCATCGACCGGGTCAACGCGATCGAGGCCGAGCTCACGCGCCTGACCTCGCGCACCGAGGAGATGCAGAACCGCGTCGACCGCGTGGTGCAGGACGGCACGAACCGCATCGGCGACCTGAAGTTCCGGCTCTGCGAGCTGGAGGAGGGCTGCGACATCGGGGCGCTCGGCACCGAGGACCCGCTGGGCGGCACGGCGCCGCAGACCGGCGGCGCGGCCCTGCCCGCGGAGGTGCCGACCGACGGCAGCGCGACCGTGGCCGACATCGAGACCGGCGGGAGCGACGGCGGCTCCGCCACGGGCGAGGCGCCGCTGCCGCTCGCCGATTCCGGCACCCAGCTCGCCGCGGCGGAGGAACAGGACTACCGGCGAGCCCAGGAGGCGCTCGCCAGCGGTGACTTTCAGCGCGCCGCTGACCTCTTTGCGTCCTTCCGCGAGACCTATCCGGGCGGACCGCTAGACGCCGCGGCGCTGCTCGGGCAGGGACACGCGCTCGACGGGCTCGGCCAGCCGCGCGAGGCGGCGCGGGCCTATCTCGACGTCTATTCCGGCTCGCCCGACAGCCCCTCCGCGCCCGAGGCGCTGTGGCGGCTCGGCGCCAAGCTCGGCGAACTCGGGTCGGTGCGCGAGGCCTGCGTGACGCTCGCCGAGGTCCCGAACCGCTATCCCGGCACCGATGCGGTGGCGCGCGCGGCCGAGGAGCGGGCGAAGTATTCCTGCCAATGACGGCGGACGGCGCGGGGTCGCTCGACGACCGCTTCGCCGCCGCGATGGGCCAGCTTCTGGGCCCGGACTTTCCGCCCGAGGTCGCGCTCGCGGTGTCGGGCGGCGGCGATTCCATGGCCATGCTGGCGCTGGCGCACAACTGGACCCGGCGCTGGGGCGTGGCGCTGCGGGTGGTCACGGTGGATCACGGGCTGCGGCCCGAGAGCGCGGCGGAGGCGCGGCTGGTCGCCGCCGAATGCGCGGCGCTCGGGCACCCGCACGCGACGCTGCGCTGGCACTGGGACGGGCGGGGCAACGTGATGGATGCCGCGCGGCGCGCACGGATCGACCTGATCGCGCGCTGGTGCGGCAGCATCCGGCACGTTCTCTTCGCCCATACCGCCGACGACGTGGCCGAGACCTTCCTGATGCGGCTCGCGCGCGGGGCGGGGGTCGACGGGTTGTCGGCGATGGCCCCCGCACGGCGCGTCGGGGGCTTCACGCTGGTGCGGCCCTGCCTCGACATGGGGCGCGAGGAACTGCGGCATTATGCGCGCACCCTGCGCGTGCCCTGGGTGGACGATCCGACGAACGAGGACCCGGCCTATGATCGCACGCGCATGCGGCGGCTCGTGGCGCTGATGGCGGCGGAGGGGCTCGGCGCGGACACGCTCGCCGCCGCGGCCGGGCGGATGCGCCGGGCGCGGCGGGCGCTCGAGGCCCGGACGCGGGACCTCGCACGGGCGGCCATGGACGCCGCGGCCCCCGAGGGGGTCGCCGGTGCCCTGACGTTCGACCGCGGCGTGGTCGAGGCGTCGGACCGCGAGACGCAGGTGCGGCTGGTCGCGGCGGCGCTGACCTGGACCTCGGGCGCGGAGTACCGGCCGCGCGGCCCGGCGGTCGAGGCGCTGGTCGAGACGCTCCTGTCCGGCGGGCGGGGCACGCTGCACGGCGCCGAGGCGGAATGCGGGCGGCGCACGATCCGTGTCTGGCGCGACTTCGCGGCGGTGCGCCACGTGGTCGCGGCCCCGGGGCCCGCATCCGCGTGGGACGGGCGCCACCAGATCGACGGCGCCGGGATCGAGGACTGCGAGGTGCGCGCCCTCGGCGTGGACGGTTGGGCGCAAATCCCCGCGCATCTGCGGGAAAACCCGCCCGAGGGCGCGCCGCCGCTGCGCATCGCGCGCGCCTGCCCGGCGCTCTGGCGGGACGGCGCGCTGGCGGGCTTCGCGCCGATGGGCTTCGGCCCGGCCCACGCGGTCCGCGACAGGCGGTCCCCCTTCACCGCGTTCCTGCTTTCCGATTGAAGATGGCGCCCCAATCCTTATGTTGTCCGGGTGCAGGTCGCCCGGGTGCGACCAGCAAACCTCTGCAAGGAGATCCCTCTCTTGGGCAACGCACGCAACATCGCCTTCTGGGTCGTGCTCTTCCTGCTCGTCCTGGCGCTCTTCAACCTCTTCTCCGGCGGCGGGTCGACCCTGCAGAGCCGTGAGGTCAGCTACACGGATTTCGTGCAGCGGGTGGAGGACAACACCGTCACGTCGGCCACGATCGATGGCGAGCGTGTGCGGTTCCGCACCAGCGACGGACAGGACTACATCACCGTCCGACCCGAGGACGCACAGGTCACCGACCTTCTGGTGCAGAACGACGTCACCGTGCGGGCCGAGCAGCAGGAACAGTCGGGCTTCCAGTCCTTCCTGATCTCGCTCCTGCCGTTCCTCCTGCTGATCGGCGTCTGGATCTACTTCATGAACCGGATGCAGGGCGGCGGACGCGGCGGCGCCATGGGCTTTGGCAAGTCGAAGGCCAAGATGCTGACCGAGAAGCACGGCCGCGTGACCTTCGAGGACGTGGCGGGCATCGACGAGGCCAAGGAGGAGCTCGAGGAGATCGTCGAGTTCCTGCGCAACCCGCAGAAATTCTCGCGCCTCGGCGGCAAGATCCCGAAGGGCGCGCTGCTCGTCGGTCCTCCGGGCACCGGCAAGACGCTGCTCGCGCGCGCCATCGCGGGCGAGGCGGGCGTGCCGTTCTTCACCATCTCGGGCTCCGATTTCGTCGAGATGTTCGTCGGCGTCGGCGCCTCGCGTGTCCGGGACATGTTCGAGCAGGCGAAGAAGAACGCGCCCTGCATCGTGTTCATCGACGAGATCGACGCCGTCGGCCGCAACCGCGGCTCGGGCTACGGTGGCGGCAACGACGAGCGCGAGCAGACGCTGAACCAGCTGCTGGTCGAGATGGACGGCTTCGAGGCGAACGAGGGCGTCATCATCATCGCGGCCACCAACCGCCGCGACGTGCTCGACCCCGCGCTGCTGCGTCCCGGCCGGTTCGACCGCCAGATCACGGTGCCGAACCCGGACATCAAGGGCCGCGAGAAGATCCTCGGCGTGCACGCGCGCAAGACGCCGCTCGGGCCCGACGTGGACCTGCGGATCATCGCCCGCGGCACGCCCGGCTTCTCGGGCGCGGACCTTGCCAACCTCGTGAACGAGGCGGCGCTGATGGCCGCGCGGGTCGGCCGGCGCTTCATCACCATGGTCGATTTCGAGAACGCCAAGGACAAGGTGATGATGGGCTCGGAACGCCGGTCGATGGTGCTGACGCCGGAGCAGAAGGAAAAGACCGCCTACCACGAGGCCGGTCACGCGGTGGTGGGCCTGACGCTCCCGCAATGCGATCCGGTCTACAAGGCGACCATCATCCCGCGGGGCGGTGCTCTCGGCATGGTCGTCTCGCTGCCCGAGATCGACCGCCTGAACTGGCACAAGTCGGAATGCGAGGAAAAGCTCGCCATGACCATGGCCGGCAAGGCGGCCGAGATCATCAAGTACGGCGAGGAAAACGTGTCGAACGGTCCGGCCGGCGACATCCAGCAGGCCTCGGCGCTCGCGCGGGCCATGGTGCTGCGCTGGGGCATGTCGGACAAGATCGGCAACATCGACTATGCCGAGGCGCACGAGGGCTACCAGGGCAACACCGCGGGCCTGTCGGTGTCGGCCCACACCAAGGAGCTGATCGAGAACGAGGTGCGTCGCTTCATCTCGGACGCCTACGAGCGCGCCTATTCCATCCTCATGGAACGCCGCGAGGAATGGGACCGGCTGGCGAAGGGCCTGCTCGAATACGAGACGCTGACCGGCGACGAGATCAAGCGCGTGATGCGTGGCGAGCCGCCCACCTCGGGGGACGACGATGCCGGTGCGGGCGCTGCCGCCGACGAGAAGCCGAGCCTGACCGCGATTCCCAAGACCAAGGGCAAGGCGAAGCCCGCGGACGGCGGTGGCCTGGAGCCTGAACCGACCGCATGACGGAAGCCGGAGATACCGACTGGAGCCCCGGGACCTATCACAGGTTCCGGGGCTTCAGGTTGCGGCCCGCGCTGGATCTCATGCGCGCGCTCGGCCCGTTGCCCGAAGGTGACGTGATCGACCTGGGCTGCGGTACCGGGGCCGCGGGGCCGGCGTTGCAGCAATTGCGCCGCCGCCTGGTGGGTGTCGATTCGAGCCCGGCCATGCAGGCCCATGCGCGGCTCACCGGCGTCTATGCTGACCTGGTCGAGACCGACCTCGAGGCGTGGCAGCCCGATACGCCGCCGGCGCTGATCTTTTCGAACGCGGTGCTGCACTGGGTGGGCGACCACGCGACGCTGATGCCGCGGCTCGCGGGCATGCTGGCCGAAGGCGGCACGCTCGCCGTTCAGATGCCGCACCAGAACAACGCGCCCTCGCACCGGCTCTGGGTACAGATCGCCGAGGAGATGTTCCCCGGCCGCGTCGATGCCAGCGAACTGCCACGCACGCTGCTGCCGGCCGAATATCACCGGATCCTCGCGCCGCTCGGCCGCGTGACGCTGTGGGAAACCGAATATTACCAGGAGCTTGCCCCGGACGGCGAGGGCAACCCGGTGCGGCGGTTCACCGAGGGCACCTATGCCCGGCCGATCCTGCAGCGGCTTGAGGATGCCGAACGCGCCCGGCTGATCGCGGCTTACGAGGCGTCGATCGGCAAGGCCTACCCGACGGATGCGCGCGGCAAGGTGCTGTTCCCCTTCCGCCGGCTGTTCTTCACGGTCGATCGCTAGGGCCGCGGGAGAGGTCGCATGCCGGCGCTGGCGCCCACCGACTTTCACGGTCGCATCACCTGGCTCGGCATCGTCGCGCCGGATGGCGCCGGCATCCGGTCGGAACCCGTCGCGCACATGACCCTCGGCTGGGAGGGGCAGGCAGGCGAGCGCCATGCGGGGCTGACGCGGCCCTCCTGTTCGCGCGTGACCGCCCAGCATCCCCGCGGCACCGAGATCCGCAACGTGCGCCAGCTGTCGCTCGTTTCGGCCGAGGAGCTTGCCCGGATCGCGGCCGAGATGGGCCTCGACGCGGTCCGGCCGGAATGGCTGGGCGCGAGCCTGGTGCTCGAGGGTCTGCCGGACCTGAGCCATCTGCCGCCCTCCTCGCGGCTGCAGGGGCCGGACGGCGTGACGCTGGTCGTCGACATGCAGAACCGCCCCTGCATGCTGCCCGCGCGCGAGATCGAGGCGGACCGGCAGGGCTTCGGCAAGCGGTTCAAGCGGGCAGCCGAGGGCCGGCGCGGCGTCACCGCCTGGGTCGAGCGGCCGGGGGACCTGCGCGCGGGCGACGTCCTCAGGCTGCACGTGCCGGCGCAGCGGCTCTGGGCGCACCACGAGGCGCTGCCGCGCGGCTAAGGCTCAGAGCGCGACGGGCACCATCGTCCCGGTGAGGAGGGCGATCTGCGTCTCGCGGCCCTGATCCTCGGCAAAGACTTCGGACAGGACCACGATCAGGCGGCGCCCGGGTTTCACCACGCGGCCGCGGGCGATCAGCCGGTCGCCGCGCGCGGGCGACAGCAGGTTGATCTTGATCTCGGAGGTCAGCACCTCGTGGCCATCGGGCGCGCGCGTCAGCGCGGCGTAGCCCGCGGCGGTGTCGCCCAGCGCAAATGTCAGCCCGGCATGCCCGTAGCCCTGCTGCTGGCGCGCGATGGGCAGGATCGGCGCCTCGAGTTCGACCTCGCCCGGAGCGATCGACCGGATCGACGCGCCGAACGTGGTCATCAGCGTTTGTCGCGCGAAACTGTCGCGGATCCGCGCCTCGATGCCGGGCATGTCTGTCCGTCCGTCGTCCATGCGTGCCAGAGGAGCACGCGGTGCGGACGCCGGCAAGTGCCTAGAGCCGCGGCATGGGGATGGCGACGGGGCGGGTGCCGGTGAGGATCGCCTGCGCCGGCGCGTCCATGAGGCGCGACAGGGTGGCGCTGTCGGTGCGCAGGCCGCCCGCATAGACGCCGTAGGCCGGCAGGATCAGGCGCACCGCGTCCACGAGGAAACAGGGCCGCGAGATCGCGCGCCCGCGGGCGAAGAGCTGCGCCTTGGGGTGGTAATGGCCCGACACCTCGCCGGTGCCGTCGCGCGTCGCGATGTGGCGGAAGGTCAGGCCGCTCCGCACGAGCGTGTCGCAATGGCGTCCGCCCGGGCCGCAGGGGCCGCGGTCGTGGTTTCCCTCGATCCAGATCCAGTCGCGGCCGGACTGGAGCCCCGCGATGCGCGCGCGGTCGTCCTCGGGAAGGGCTGCCCCGATGCCCACGCTGTCGAAGCTGTCGCCGAGGCACAGGACCGAGGTCGCGCCGGTCGCGGCCAGGTCGTCCTCGAGCCGGCGCAGCGTCTCGGTCGTGTCGTAGGGGGGCAGGGCCGCGCCGCCCCATTCGGCGAGCCGAGCGCATTTGCCGAGATGCAGGTCGGAGACCACCAGAAGCGACTCGTCCGGCCAGAACAGGCCGCCGGAAGGCAGGGCATGCAGCGTCGCGCCGGAGAAGCTGAAGGCGTGGGCGTTCATGCTTTGTCCATAATCCCGGACAGGACGCGCGGCAAGGGCCGCGGCGGGGTGCGCCGCCCGGGAGGCCCGGGCAGGCGCGAAGCTCGGGGGTGATGCGCGGCGCGATGCGCGCGCGTCGAAGAGGCTCAGCGACGGATGCCGAGCTTGCCGATGAGGGTCTTGTACCGCTCCTCGTCGCGCGCCTTGAGGTAGTCGAGCAGCTTGCGGCGCTGGGCCACGAGCTTCAGCAGGCCACGCCGGGAATGGTTGTCCTTGGTGTGGGTCTTGAAGTGCTCGGTCAGGGTCGTGATGCGCGAGGTCAGGATGGCGACCTGCACCTCGGGCGAACCGGTGTCGCCCTCGGTCGTCGCGTATTCCTTCATCAGGCGGGTCTTTTCTTCCGCGGTGATCGACATCGGGGTCTCCTTGATCTGGTGTTGCGGGATGGCGCAAGCCGGGATGTCGTCCAGCAGGGCCCGTGGAGAGGTCCGGCCACGCGGGCCGGATGCGCGCGTATAGGGGTTTTCGCGCCGGTTGGAAAGGGGGGCGGCGTCAGCCGGGCAAGGCGGGCGCGAGGTCCTGCGGCAGGAACGCCACCGTGTCGAGCGCGGGGGCCGCCGCGGTGGCCATGGTCGCGACCGCCGCCCCGTCGATCAGCAGGTGCGTGACGTCCGGATCGTCCGCGTCGGGCGCAAGCGACAGGGCCGGCAGGGCACCGGCCGCCGGATCGTAGAAGACGACCAGCTGGTCCTCGGCCGGGTCGAAGTCCATGAGCGTCGCGGCGCCGTCCGCCGCCGTCCACGGGCCGACGAGGAAGGCGTCGGCGCCTGTGCCGCCGGTCAGGACGTCGCCCGCGTCCGCGACGAGCGTGTCGTCCCCGCCGCCGCCGTTCACGTAGTCGGTCGCCTCCCCCGCCTCGCGGCCGTCGACCAGGTCGTCGCCGTTCCCGCCGAACAGCGCGTCGGCGCCGTCGCCGCCCGCGAGCGTGTCGTTGTCCTCGCGTCCGTGCAGCGAATCCGCGCCCTCCCCGCCGCGGAGGAGGTCGTGCCCGAGCCCGCCCCAGATCACGTCGTCGCCCGCCTCGCCATGGAGGTCGTCGGCGCCGTCGTGGCCGAACAGGTGGTCGCCGCCCGCACCGCCGCGGATCAGGTCGCCGCCGCCCTCGCCGTGCAGGGTGTCCGCGTCGCGGCCGCCATCGAGCGCGTCGGCGCCGTCGCCACCCGCCAGCGCGTCATCGCCATCCGCGCCGGCGAGCGTGTCGGCGCCGCCTGCGCCGTCCATCAGGTCGGTGAGCGGGCTTCCCGACAGCACGTCGCTGCCGGAGCTGCCGGTGGCGATGATCCCGCCCTCGGGCGACACGGCGAAATCCGGAAGGTCGGCGGCGGGCGGGCCCTCGATGGCGGGCTCCCCATCCGGGACGGCCGCGCGCGGCAGTTCGGGATCGTCGAGGTCGGACCCGTCCTCGGCCTCCGCGTCGTCCACCGGCTGGCCCGTGCCGATCACGGCGACCGAGCCCAGCAGCATGGCGCCCACCGGTCCTGTCAGCCACAGCATGACGTTCCACCCCGCACTGCGCGCACCCCTGCACCGGGCGGTACAATCCCAGATGCGCCCCGGATCCGGCAACGCATTTCGCGGCAGAGGGTTAACGCGAGCGCCGGCGCCGCCTTGCCTTTGGCCCGGGACACATAGATTTGCGGATTATGACCGCCTTGCCCCCGGCCCTTCGCGACTGGTTCGACGCGCGCGGATGGCAGCTCCATCCCCACCAGCGCGCCATGCTCGACCGCGCGGGCGCGCCGGCGCTCCTGCTGATCGCGCCGACCGGCGGGGGCAAGACGCTCGCCGGGTTCCTGCCGACGCTCGCGGATCTCGCCGAGGCGCCGCGCGCCGGGCTGCACACGCTCTATGTCAGCCCGCTCAAGGCGCTCGCGGCCGACATCAAGCGCAACCTGCGCACGCCGGTCGAGGAGGCGGGGCTCGGGGTGCGGGTCGAGGACCGCACCGGCGACACCTCCTACGCGGTCAAGCGGCGGCAGCGGGCCGATCCGCCGCACATCCTGCTGACGACGCCCGAGAGCCTTGCGCTCATGACCTCCTACGAGGATGCGGCGCGCACCTTCGCGGGGCTGAAGCGCGTGATCGTTGACGAGATCCACGCGCTCGCGGAATCCAAGCGGGGCGACCAGCTGATGCTGGCGCTGGCGCGTCTCCAGCGGATCTGTCCCGACCTGCGGCGCGTGGGGCTGTCGGCGACGGTGGACGATCCGCGGGCGATCGCGCGCATGCTCGCCCGCCACCCCGATCCCTGCGAGATCGTCGAGGCCGATCCCGGTCCCGATCCCGACATCTCGATGCTGGTGACCGAGACCGCGCCGCCCTGGTCGGGCGGAGGCGCGGCCTATGCCATCCCCGCGGTGCTCGAGGAGGTGCGGCGGCACCGCACCACGCTGATCTTCCACAACACCCGCGCGCAGGCCGAGATCTTCTTCCACAACCTCTGGCTCGCCAACGAGGAGGGGCTGCCCATCGGCATCCACCACGGCAGCCTCGACCGCGGCCAGCGCGAGAAGGTCGAGCGGGCAATGGTCGCGGGGCAATTGCGCGCCATCGTCTGCACGGGCTCGCTCGACCTCGGGATCGACTGGGGCGACGTGGACCTCGTGATCCAGGTGGGGGCCCCCAAGAACGTCAAGCGGCTGGTGCAGCGCATCGGGCGCGCGAACCACCGCTACAACGCGCCGTCGAAGGCGATCCTCGTGCCGGCGAACCGCTTCGAGGTGGTGGAATGCGTGGCCGCGCTGCAGGCGGTCAAGGACCGCGACCTCGACGGCGAGCCGCGGGGCCCCGGCCCGCGCGACGTGCTCTGCCAGCACATCCTGATCGCGGCGAGCGCGGGTCCCTTCGACGCCGACATGCTGTTCGCGGAGATGAGCTCGGCCGGGGCCTATGCCGGGCTCACCCGCGCGGCGTTCGACGCCTGCCTCGAGTTCTGCGCGACCGGCGGCTACGCGCTGCGGGCCTACGACCAGTGGCGGCGGATCGTGCAGGGCGAGGACGGGCTGTGGCGGCTGCGCGACCCGCGCTCGGCCGTGCGCATCCGGCAGAACATCGGCACCATCCAGGACACCGACACGCTCAAGGTGCGCTGGCGCGGGCGGGGCGGCGCGCCGCTCGGCGAGATCGAGGAAGGGTTCGCGGCCTCGCTCACGCCGGGGGATACGTTCCTCATCGGCGGCCAGATCGTGCGCTACGAGGGCCTGCGCGAGATGACGGTGGAGGTCACGCGCGATCCCGGCCGCAAGCCCAAGATCGCCACCTTCATGGGCACGAAGTTCGCGACATCTACGCAGCTGTCGCACCGCATCGTGGCGATGTTCCAGCAGGACGCCTGGCCCGAGCTGCCGCGCCACACCGCCGAATGGCTGCACCTCCAGCGCGAGGTGTCGCGCCTGCCCGCGCCGGGGCGTCTGCTGATCGAGAGCTTTCCGCATGACGGGCGCGAGCAGCTCGTGGTCTACGGCTTTGCCGGGCGCAACGCGATGCAGACGCTGGGGCTGCTCCTGACCAAGCGGATGGAGGAGGAGGGGCTCGCGCCCATGGGGTTCGTGGCGACCGACTACGCCACGCTGATCTGGGGGCTCGACGCGGTGACCGATCCCACGCCGCTCTTCGATCTCGGCCGGCTCGAGGCGGGGCTCGAGGGCTGGCTGTCCGGCAACGCGGTGATGAAGCGCACCTTCCGGGCCTCGGCGCATATCGCGGGGCTGCTCGAGCGGCAGGTGGGCGGCCAGCGGAAATCCGGCCGGCAGGCGACCATGTCCTCGGATATCCTCTACGACACGCTGGTTCGCTACGATCCCGACCACCTGCTGCTGCAGATCACGCGGGAGGAGGCGATGCGCGGGCTCGTCGATTTCCAGCGCATCCGCGAGATGGCCGAACGGGTGGGCGACCGGATCGACCTCGTGCGGCTGCGGCGCGTGACGCCCCTCGCCGCGCCGCTCTTCCTCGAACCCGGTCGGGTGCCGATCCGCGGGGCCGCCGACGAGCGGCTGCTCGAGGAGGAGGTGACGCGGCTTCTCGACGCGTCGGGGCTTGCGGAGGTGGACGCGGGCCGCGGGCGCAGCTGGCGCGTGCCCTTCTAGGCGGCGGTCTGCACACGGTCCGGGCAGGACAGGAACATCTCGGCAGACCCGATGTTGAGCGCCTTGCCGGCGGGACCATCGGATTAGAAACGCCCTTAGGAGATGTGACATGAAACCGACTTGCAAGCTCGCCCTTGCCGCGGGCACCGCGGTCATGATGGCCGGCGGCGCCTTCGCCCAGACCTCGGGATCCGCGACGGATTCCGGCTCGGGGACCTCCGCCACGTCGCAGAACGCCCGCGACATCACCTGCGCGGAATTCCTCGTCCTCGACACGCCCATGCAGGGCCAGATCCTGATGCCGATCATGCCCTCGCAGTCGGGCGGCATGGGCAGCGGCACCATGGCAGGCGGCAGCGGCGGCACGTCGGGCGGCACGACCTCGCTGTCCGACACCGGCAGCGACAGCGGTTCGTCCTCGGACAGCGGCAGCGGCACCACCTCGCTGTCGGACACCGGCAGCACCACCGGCAGCGGGTCGGGATCGGACGACGATACCGCCGGCGTGGCCGACAGCATGAACGAGGACACAAGTGCGTCCTCGGACAGCGATGCCTCCTCGGCCACGGGTGGCACCGGAATGGCGACCGACGGGTCGGGCACGTCGATGTCGGGCGGCGAGACCAACGACATGCATCTCGTCGCCGTCGTCGAGGGCGTCTTCGAGGTCTGCGGGCAGGACGACCAGTCCTCGGTCGAGGATGCGATGAACACCGCGTCCGAGAACGCGTCGAACGGGATGCAGCAGGAGTCCAACTGATCGCGCCCGTCCGGGCGGGAAGGGGGGCGGCCCGCGGGGCCGCCCCTTGTCGTTCGCGGCCAGCCGCGCGCCCGGCCGCGGCGGCGCGAATGCCGGTTTCCAAGTCGGACATTTTCGTATAACCCCCGCCCATCTGAGACGTGGCGCGCGGGCCCCCGCGCCGTGAAGCACAGGATGATGGGGTCGGCGGCAATGGGGCCGCCACATGAAACGGGAGACCCGGCATCCGGCCGGGAGTGCTCCCAGACAGGATACGCTGATGTTCGACATTACGAAGAAGACGATGCAGTGGGGCGAAGAGACCCTCACGCTCGAGACGGGCAAGGTTGCCCGTCAGGCCGACGGCACCGTCATCGCCACGCTGGGCGAGACCTCGGTCATGGCCAACGTGACCTTCGCCAAGAGCCAGAAGGAAGGCCAGGACTTCTTCCCCCTGACCGTCCACTACCAGGAAAAATACTACGCCGCGGGCAAGGTGCCCGGCGGCTTCTTCAAGCGCGAGGCGCGGCCGACCGAGAAGGAAACGCTGACCGCGCGCCTGATCGACCGCCCGATCCGCCCGCTTTTCGTCCCCGGCTTCAAGAACGAAGTCCTCGTGATGTGCACGGTGCTGAGCCATGACCTCGTGAACGACCCCGACGTCGTCGCGATGATCGCGGCCTCGGCGGCGCTGACCATCTCGGGCGCGCCCTTCATGGGGCCGATCGCGGGCTGCCGCGTGGGCTACGTGGACGGCGAATACGTCCTGAACCCGGACGTGGAGGACATGCAGGGCCTCCGCAACAACCCCGAGCAGCGGCTCGACCTCGTCGTGGCGGGCACCAAGAACGCCGTCATGATGGTGGAATCGGAAGCCTACGAGCTGTCCGAGGAAGAGATGCTGGGCGCGGTGACCTTCGCGCACGAGCAGATCCAGCCGGTGATCGACCTCATCGTCGAGCTGGCCGAGGAATCGGCCAAGGACCCCTTCGACTTCCAGCCGCCCGACTACTCGGCGCTCTACGAGAAGGTGAAGGGCCTCGGCGAGGCGCAGATGCGCGACGCCTACGCCATCCTCGACAAGCTCGACCGGCAGAACGCCGTCGCCGCCGCGAAGGACGCCATCAAGGCCGGCCTTTCGGAGGAGGAGCTCACCGATCCGAACCTCGGCTCGGCGCTCAAGAAGCTCGAATCGACGGTGCTGCGCGCCGACGTGGTGAAGAACTCGCGCCGCATCGACGGCCGCGCACTCGACCAGGTCCGTCCGATCGTGGCCGAGACCGGCTTCCTGCCGCGCACGCACGGCTCGGCTCTGTTCACCCGCGGCGAGACGCAGGCGCTGGTGGTCACCACCCTCGGCACCGGCGACGACGAGCAGATCATCGACGCGCTGCACGGGAACTTCCGCTCGAACTTCCTGCTGCACTACAACTTCCCGCCCTATTCGGTCGGTGAGGTTGGCCGCGTGGGCAGCCCGGGCCGCCGCGAGATCGGCCACGGCAAGCTCGCCTGGCGCGCGCTGCAGGCGGTGCTGCCGGCGGCGACCGATTTCCCGTACACGATCCGCGTCGTGTCCGAGATCACGGAATCGAATGGCTCCTCCTCCATGGCATCGGTCTGCGGCGGTTCGCTGTCGATGATGGACGCAGGCGTGCCGCTCAAGGCGCCGGTCGCGGGCGTGGCCATGGGCCTCGTCCTCGAGGACGACGGTGAATGGGCCGTGCTGACCGACATCCTCGGCGACGAGGATCACCTCGGCGACATGGACTTCAAGGTCGCGGGCACCGAGGCGGGCATCACGTCGCTGCAGATGGACATCAAGGTCGCGGGCATCACGCCCGAGATCATGTCCAAGGCGCTGGCACAGGCGCGCGACGGCCGGATGCACATCCTGGCCGAGATGAACAAGGCGCTGTCCGAAGTGGGCGCGTTCTCGGTCCACGCGCCGCGCATCGAGACCATGCAGATCCCGACCGACAAGATCCGCGAGGTCATCGGCTCGGGCGGCAAGGTCATCCGCGAGATCGTCGAGGTCTCGGGCGCCAAGGTCGACATCAACGACGACGGCGTGATCAAGATCGCGTCGCCCAACGGCGATGCCATCCAGAAGGCCTACGACATGATCTACTCGATCGTGGCCGAGCCCGAGGAAGGCAAGGTCTACAAGGGCAAGGTCGTGAAGATCGTCGATTTCGGCGCCTTCGTGAACTTCTTCGGCAAGCGCGACGGCCTGGTGCACGTGAGCCAGATCGAGAGCCGCCGCCTGAACCATCCTTCGGACGTGCTGAAGGAGGGCCAGGAGGTCTACGTCAAGCTCCTGGGCTTCGACGACCGTGGCAAGGTGCGCCTTGCGATGAAGATGGTCGACCAGCAGACCGGCGAGGAACTCGCCGAGGAGAAGAAGGCGAAGGAAGAGGCCGAGTAAGCCTCTCCCGCCTTCGGCGATGGATTTGGGACGCCCCGGCCGCGAGGTCGGGGCGTCCTGCGTTTCGGGGGTCAGACGACCTCGATCACGCCCTTGTCGACGGCCAGCACGTAGCCGCGGCGCGCGATGGTCTTGACGATCAGTTCCGACACGAGCTGATTTCCGAGGCCGTCGCGCAGGCGCTTGATCCGGGTGGCGCCCGCCGCCTCGTCGCATTCCTCGGTCCGGCGTCCCGACACCATCGCCTCGATCTGGGCGCCGGTGAGGATGTCGTCGTCAAGCCGCGCCTCGGCGAGCACCGCGAGGGTCTCCATCATCGCCTCGGTCAGCTTGAAGCCCATGGTGTTGAGGTAGACGGTATTTTCCTCGCGGCTGAGGATGAGCGAGGACACCTCGATCCCCGAGCGCTCGATCTCGGCCATCCGGCGGTTGAGCGTCACGAGCATGACGAGGAACACGAGCGCCGCGACCATGAGCGCGGTCGCGAACACCAGGAGCACGAAGATGGTCATGCGGTAGCTCGCCAGCGTTTCGGCGAATGCCGTGCCCGACTGTGCGAGGATCTCGAGCAGCTTGACCTCGGCCTGCGCGGTCAGGTCGTCGTTCTCGACGAAGATCCGCTCGACCCGCGCGTTGAAGGCGCCCGCGTCGGGAAGCGTCAGCAGGAGCCATGCCCCCGCGCAGACGAGCAGCGTTACGATCGCGGCGATGCCGAGGAACACGATGCGCGTGCCCGAGCGGCGGGTCTCAGAAGCGGAGGAAGTTCTGCCCGGCACTGGCGCGCCTTTCTTCTAGGCCGGTTTCGTCGAAGACCGACACGATGGTCAGCAGCGTCCAGCCCGCCTGCGCAAGGCGGCGGTCGAGCTCGGCCCGTGCGCTGTCCCGGTCGCAGCCCTGGTTCAGCTCGGCCACGCCGTAATGCAGCCGCAGGGGGTCTTCCTGCTTGGCCTTGTAATCGGCAAAGCAGGCAGCCCGGGCGGGCAGGGGCGCGAGCAGCGCGAGGAGGAGGAGGAGGAAGCGTGCCATGCCCGGCAGACTGCGCGGCGGCGCGTGGAAAGGCAATGACCGCAGGGGGCCGGGGCCGCGGTTATCGGATAGCGGGGCCGGGACATTGCCTGTCCCGCGGGAGGCGCCCGAGGCTTCCGTCATCCCGCGGCGGCACCCGTCGCCGCAGGTCCGAAGCCCCGGGGGGCCGCCCGCTGCCGGTGACGCCCCGCCCCCAGACGCAAGGAGAGACCGCCATGACCTTCCGACCGCTTGCCGCCGCGCTGGTGCTCGCGACCGCGCTCACGAGCCTTCCCGCCGCGCCCGCGCACGCCGCCGAGCCCGAGGACATCGCCAAGATCCTCGGCGGCGCCGCGACGCTCTTCATCGTCGGCAAGGCGATCCAGAACGCGCGCCGCGACGACGACGAACGCAAGGCGCGCGACGACGACCGGCGCGGCCATGGCCACGACCGCTGGCGCGACCACGACGACCGCTGGCGCGACGACGACCGCTGGCGCGACGACGACCGCTGGCGCCACGACGACCGCTGGCGCGGCGGACAGCGCGGGCGCCGGGACGACGACCGGATCGGCATCGCGCCGCACCGGGGAAGGGTGCTGCCTGCGGCGTGCTTCACCCGCGGCTACGTGCGCGGCCAGGGCGAGGCCCGCGTGTTCGGCGCCCGCTGCCTCGAGCGGACGTTCCGCGGCGCGCGGCACCTGCCCGAGGCGTGCCTCGTGCGCGTGGCGACCGACCGCGGCCGCGGACCGGCCTACGAGGCGGGCTGCCTGCGCCGCTACGGCTACCGGCTCGATCGGTGAGGCGGCGGTCCGGGCGGCCGCGCCCCGCCTTCAGGCCGTCCGGACCGTCGTTGCGTTTGGGCTGGCGCGACGGGGGCATGGCGCGGTAGGGCAGGGCCCATGCCCGACGACCTTCACGAAAGCGCCCTTTCCGCCCACGGCCCCGTCGCGGGTGTCGACGAGGCGGGCCGCGGCCCGCTGGCGGGCCCCGTGGTCGCCGCCGCGGTCATCTTCGACCCCGCGCGGCTGCCCGCGGGGCTCGACGATTCCAAGCGCCTGACGCAGGCCCGGCGCGAGGCGCTCGCCGCGGCCCTCGTAGCCCAGGCCGAGACCGGCATCGGCATCGCCAGCGTCGAGGAGATCGACCGCCTGAACATCCTGCAGGCCAGCCACCTTGCCATGTGCCGCGCGCTTGCCGCGCTGCCGCGTCCGCCGGCGCATGCCCTGATCGACGGCAACCTGGTGCCGAAGGAGTGCCCGTGCCTTGCAACCGCGGTCATCGGCGGCGACGCGCGGTCGGTCAGCATCGCCGCGGCGTCGATCATCGCAAAGGTGACGCGGGACCGCATCATGCGGGATTTGGCGCAACACTTTCCCGGCTACGGCTGGGAGACGAACATGGGTTATCCGTCAAAAAGCCACAGATCCGCGCTGCAGACGCTGGGGGTCACCCCACATCATAGGCGCAGCTTCGCGCCCGTGCGCAATATCTTGTATCAAGCGCATTTGCCAAGTGCCTGATTCAAAATTGGAATTGACCGCGAATCGCCTTTGACTCATCCTTTGTCCCAACCACAGAGCGCCGCCAGACGCGCCGGGGAACGAGGCAGAGAATGACCAAGATGGACCAGATCACGGGCGCGCAAGCGCTCCCTCTCAACACGATTCTCGCGGGGGACTGCATCGACGTCATGCAGTCGCTTCCGGCGGAGTCGGTCGACCTGATCTTCGCCGACCCGCCGTACAACCTGCAGCTGAGAGGTGATCTGCGCCGGCCCGACAATTCCCGCGTGGACGCGGTCGACGACGACTGGGACCGTTTCCAGAGTTTCGCCGATTACGATCGCTTCACCCGCGACTGGCTGCGTGCGGCGCGGCGCCTGCTGAAGCCCGACGGCGCGATCTGGGTGATCGGGTCCTACCACAACATCTTCCGCGTCGGCGCGGCGCTGCAGGACGAGGGCTACTGGATCCTGAACGACGTGGTCTGGCGCAAGTCGAACCCGATGCCGAACTTCCGCGGCAAGCGGTTCACCAACGCGCACGAGACGATGATCTGGGCGTCGAAGTCCGAGGGCGCGCGCTACACCTTCAACTACGAGGCGCTGAAGTCCCTGAACGAGGGCATCCAGATGCGCTCGGACTGGGTGCTGCCGCTCTGCACCGGCGCCGAGCGCCTGAAGGACGAGAACGGCGAGAAGGCGCACCCGACCCAGAAGCCGGTGGCGCTGCTGCACCGGGTGCTGGTGGCGGCGACGCAGGTGGGCGACGTGGTGCTCGACCCGTTCTTCGGCACCGGCACGACTGGCGCGGTGGCCCGCATGCTGGGCCGCGACTGGATCGGCATCGAGCGCGAGGAACGCTACCGCAAGGTGGCCGAGGCGCGCATCGCCGAGGTGCGCAAGTTCGACAAGGTCGCGCTCGAGACCGCGCGCCCCAAGCGCGCCGAGCCGCGGGTGCCCTTCGGCCAGCTCGTCGAGCGCGGCATGCTGCGCCCGGGCGAGACGCTCGTGTCGCCCTCTGGCAAGAGCGCGCGGGTGCGGGCCGACGGGACGCTCGTCGGGCTCGACATCACCGGATCGATTCACCAGGTCGGCGCGGCGCTCGAGGGTGCGCCCTCCTGCAACGGCTGGACCTACTGGCACTTCAAGCGTGACGGGCAGATCGTGCCCATCGACATCCTGCGCCAGCAGATCCGCGCCGAGATGCGCGACGCGGGTCACTAGCGCTTTCCGCACACACGGTTACCGCCAGCGCCCGCGGGTTTTCCGCGCGGCGCCACTGGCCCCGCCTGCGCTTGCGCCGGTGGGGTCTTTTTTCCGCGGAGCCGTCCAAAGGGGCGCGCCCGGCGCGAAAGGCTTGCCTAACGGGGCCGCGCGGGCTATGAGGAGCCCCGTCGAAAAGGCGTAAACGCCGCGAAACCGAGGGACGAGCAGGGTCGGGACACACCGGCCCTCTTTGTTTTGCGGGCCCGGACCAATCCAAGACCGGCGGAGACAACCGCGCGGCCGGAATAGAGACACAAAGGAAATCGAAAGCTAGATGGCTCAGAACGCAACCATGGAGGAATTCGAGGCCCTCCTGAACGAAAGCCTCGAAATGGACACGCCCGACGAGGGCTCTGTCGTCAAGGGCAAGGTCATCGCCATCGAGGCGGGCCAGGCCATCATCGACGTCGGCTACAAGATGGAAGGCCGCGTCGATCTCAAGGAATTCGCAAATCCCGGCGAGACGTCGAACCTGACCATCGGTGACGAGGTCGAGGTCTACCTCCGCGCGGCCGAGAACGCCCGTGGCGAGGCCGTCATCAGCCGCGACATGGCCCGCCGCGAAGAGGCGTGGGACCGTCTCGAGAAGGCCTATGCCGACGACGCGCGCGTCGAGGGCGCCATCTTCGGCCGCGTGAAGGGCGGCTTCACCGTCGATCTGGGCGGCGCCGTGGCGTTCCTGCCGGGCTCTCAGGTCGACGTGCGCCCGGTGCGTGATGCAGGCCCGCTCATGGGCCTCAAGCAGCCGTTCCAGATCCTCAAGATGGACCGCCGCCGCGGCAACATCGTGGTCTCGCGCCGCGCGATCCTCGAGGAAAGCCGCGCCGAGCAGCGTGCCGAGGTCATCGCCAACCTCACCGAGGGCCAGGCGGTCGACGGCGTGGTCAAGAACATCACCGAGTACGGCGCGTTCGTCGATCTCGGCGGCGTGGACGGCCTGCTGCACGTGACCGACATGGCATGGCGCCGCGTGAACCACCCCTCGGAGATCCTGTCGATCGGCGAGACCGTCAAGGTCCAGGTCATCAAGATCAACAAGGAAACCCACCGCATCAGCCTCGGCATGAAGCAGCTGCAGGAAGATCCGTGGGACCTGGTGGCGGCCAAGTACCCGCTCGCATCGGTGCACACCGGCCGCGTGACCAACATCACCGATTACGGCGCCTTCGTGGAGCTGGAGCCGGGTGTCGAGGGTCTCGTGCACGTGTCCGAGATGAGCTGGACCAAGAAGAACGTGCACCCCGGCAAGATCGTGTCGACCTCGCAGGAGGTGGACGTCATGGTGCTCGAGATCGACCAGGCCAAGCGCCGCGTGTCGCTCGGCCTCAAGCAGACCATGCGCAACCCGTGGGAAGTCTTCGACGAGGCGTTCCCCCCGGGCACCGTGGTCGAGGGCGAGGTCAAGAACATCACCGAGTTCGGCCTCTTCATCGGCCTCGAGGGCGACATCGACGGCATGGTGCACCTCTCGGACCTCAGCTGGGACGAGCGCGGCGAGGACGCGATCCAGAACTACCGCAAGGGCGACGTCGTCCAGGCGGTCGTGCAGGAGACCGACACCGAGAAGGAGCGCATCTCGCTCTCGATCAAGGCGCTGGGCGGCGACAAGTTCGCCGAGGCCACGGGCGGCGTGAAGCGCGGCTCGATCATCACGGTGAACGTGACGGCGATCGAGGACGGCGGCATCGAGGTGGAATACGAGGGCATGAAGTCCTTCATCCGCCGGTCGGACCTGTCGCGCGACCGCGCGGAGCAGCGCCCCGAGCGCTTCTCGGTCGGCAACAAGGTCGATGTGCGGGTGACCAACATCGATCCGAAGTCGCGCCGTCTCGGCCTGTCGATCAAGGCCCGCGAGATCGCGGAAGAGAAGGAAGCGGTCGAGCAGTACGGCTCCTCCGATTCCGGCGCGTCGCTGGGCGACATCCTCGGCGCGGCGCTGAAGCGCGACGAATGATCTGACGGCTCCGCGCCGTCTGTTTCAGGGCCCCGATCCCCCCGGATCGGGGCCCTTTCTTATGTGCCGAATCGTGCATGTCTCGCGGCTCCCGGCCGCGGCGCCGCACCGTCCTTGCGGGTCCGCGGGGTCGGCGGCCACCCGCCGGCGCGTGCACAGCCTGTCGGAAATGACCGGGTCGGATGGTGGAAGCGGCAGGAAAACAACGATTTTCCCCTCCGAGGGCGTTTGCGCGCGCGCCGCTTCGCCGTATAGTCCCGCTACATCGCGGAGACGCCGGAGAACCGGCGCACAGGGGGATTGCAGACCATGATCCGGTCAGAACTGATCCAGAAGATCGCCGAGGAGAACCCGCATCTCTACCAGCGGGACGTCGAGCGGATCGTCAACACGATCTTCGAGGAGATCACCAACGCGATGGCTCGCGGAGACCGGGTCGAGCTGCGCGGCTTCGGCGCCTTCTCGGTCAAGAAGCGCGATGCCCGGGTGGGGCGGAATCCGCGTACGGGCGAGTCGGTTGACGTCGACGAGAAACACGTGCCTTTCTTCAAGACCGGCAAACTGCTTCGCGACCGTCTGAACGGAAAGGCCTGAGCTTCATGCGCTACATCCGATACGTATTCCTCGCCCTCCTGGCGATCGTCCTGGTGTCGGTGGCGCTGGCCAACCTCGACCCGGTCACGCTGCAGCTGCTGCCCGAGGACATGGCGATCCTGTTCGGGGTGCAGTGGCGCGGGGACCTGCCGCTCTTTCTCGTGATCTTCGCGGGCATCGTCGCGGGCCTGCTGATCGGCTTCGTCTGGGAATGGCTGCGCGAGCACAAGCACCGTGCCGAGGCCCGGCGCCGGTCCGAGGAGGCGCGGCGGCTCGAGCGCGAACTGAAGCGCACCAAGGCGCAGCGCGACCAGGGCAAGGACGAGGTCCTGGCACTTCTCGACGAGCGGCGCTGAGGCCATCGCCGCGCCGGGCCTTGAAGGTGCGGCGCGCACGGGCGATATGCCCCCCATGACGGATGTCCGGATCAAGATCTGCGGCCTGACCCGGCCCGAGGACGTGGCAGCGGTGGCGCGCGCCGGCGCGCATTACGCGGGCTTCGTGTTCTTTCCGCGCTCGCCGCGCAACGTGACGCCCGCCCATGCGCGCGGACTGGCGCTCGCGGTGCCGGCGGGCATCGCCAAGGTGGGCCTGTTCGTCACTCCCGACGACGCGACGCTCGAGGCCGTGCTGGCCGAGGTGCCGCTCGACCTCGTGCAGCTGCACGGCGCCGAGACGCCCGCGCGGGTCGCCGAGGTGCGTGCGCTGACCGGCCTGCCGGTGATGAAGGCGGTGGGTCTCGCCGGACCCGAGGACGTGGACGCGATCCGCGATCACGCCCAGGCGGCGGACCAGCTTCTGATCGATGCGAAACCGCCGCGCGACGCGGACCTTCCGGGAGGCAACGGGCTTGCTTTCGACTGGCGGCTCGTGGCCGGGCGGCGCTGGCCGGTGCCGTGGATGCTGGCGGGTGGTCTCACCCCCGACAACGTGGCCGAGGCGGTCGCCATGACGGGCGCGCGGCAGGTCGACGTGTCCTCGGGTGTCGAGAGCGCGCCGGGCGAGAAGGATGCCGACCGCATTGCGGCCTTCGTCGCCGCGGCACGGGACGCGTCGGTTCCGCCGCGGCTCTGAGCGGGGACCCTCAGAGCCAGTCGTCGCGCCCGGTGCCCACGGCCTCGGCCACGGTCTGGAACCCGTCGCGCGCGAGCAGGGCGTCGAGCCCGCGCACGATCTCGGGCACGAGACCCATCCCCTCGTAGATGAGCGCGGTGTAGAGCTGCACCGCCGAGGCGCCCGCCCGGATCTTGGCGTAGGCGTCCTCGGCCGAGGCGACGCCGCCCACCCCGATCAGCGGCACGGCGCCGTCCGTCAGGACCGACAGGCGTGCCAGCACCCGCGTCGCACGGTCGAAGAGGGGGCGGCCCGAGAGCCCGCCGGCCTCGCCCGCATGCGGTCCGCTCAGGCCCTCGCGCGACAGGGTTGTGTTGGTCGCGACAATGCCGTCGACCCCCGTCTCGCGGGCCACGGCCGCCACGTCCTCGAGTCCCGCGAGGTCGAGATCGGGCGCGATCTTGACGAAGACCGGCACACGGCGGCCGAGCCCGTCGCGCCGCGCGATCACGCTGGCGAGAAGCGCGGCCAGCGCGTCGCGCCCTTGCAGGTCGCGCAAGCGCTCGGTGTTGGGCGAGCTCACGTTCACCGTGGCAAAGTCGACATGCGGGGCGCAGCGGGCCAGCACCTCGGCGAAATCCGCCGCGCGGTCCGCGCTGTCCTTGTTGGCGCCGAGGTTCAGCCCGATGACCGCGTCGCGCGGCCGCCTTTCGAGTCGCGCCGCGATCGCCTCGGCGCCTTCGTTGTTGAAGCCGAAGCGGTTGATCGCCGCGCGGTCCGCGGACAGCCGGAAGAGCCGCGGGCGCGGGTTGCCGTCCTGCGGGCGCGGCGTCGCGGCGCCCACCTCGAGGAACCCGAAGCCCGCGCGGGACAGGGGCGACAGCGCCTCGGCGTTCTTGTCGAACCCCGCGGCGAGACCCAGGGGATTCACGAGGCTAAGCCCGGCCACCTCGGTCGCGAGCCGCGGGGAGGTCACGAGACCGGGCTGCGGCACGAGGCCCGCGCGCAGCGCCATCAGCGCCATCCCGTGCGCGCGCTCGGGGTCGAAGCGGTGCAGGAGGGCGAGGCCCGCGCGTTCGGCGATCCGCATCGCCTAGAGCTCCGCCGGGAAGACGTGGCGCCCGTCGGGCCCGAGCGGCAGCGGCCGGGACCAGAGCACCGCGTCGCGCGCCAGCGCGTCGTAGAGATGCGGAAAGAGCGCCCCGCCCCGCGAGGGCTCCCAGACCAGCGCGTCCCCCAGCGTCTCGGCATCGACGGCGGCGAGGACGAGACCCTCGGCGCCGGCGAAATGCTTGGCGGCGGTCTCGGCCACGGTGTCCGCGGTCGAGAAGTGGATGTAGCCGTCGGCGAGGTCGACGGGCGCGCCGCGGGTGCTGCCCTCGGCCTCGAGCGCCTGCCATTCGGCGGCACGGAAAATCTTGTAGATCGTGGTCATGGACCGCTCTTGCCGCCCCGCCGCGCGGCGGTCAAGAACGGCGGCGCGCCGCGCGGTGCCATGACCTCACGGCCCTCTGGACAATCCGGCGCGCCGCGGGGCAGCATCGCCCTGCACACCACCACGTCCGACAGAGAGGTTTCCCGCATGTCCCCCAGGCTTCTGACGGGTGCCGCGACGCTGGCGCTCTGCGCCGGTGCGGCGCAGGCCGATTTCACGCTGACCGTCCTGCACACCAACGATTTCCACGACCGGTTCGAGCCGATCTCGGCCTACGATTCCACCTGTTCGGCCGAGGACAACGCCGCGGGCGACTGCTTTGGCGGGATCGCCCGCCTGGTCACGGCGGTCGGGGAGGCGCGGGCGCGGGCGGGCGACAACGTCGTCCTCCTAGACGCGGGCGACCAGTTCCAGGGCTCGCTCTATTTCAGCCAGTATGGCGGTGCCCTTGCGGCGGAGTTCATGAACCAGCTCGCCTACGACGCCATGGCGGTCGGCAACCACGAATTCGACAATGGCCCCGAGGGGCTGGCCGAATTCCTCGACCTGGTGGAGTTCCCGGTGCTGTCGGCGAACATCGACGTGAGCCAGAACAACCGCCTTGCCGGTCGCGTGGCGGATTCGGCCGTGCTCGAGGTGGGCGGCGACCGCGTGGGGGTCGTGTCCGTCCTGGCCGAGGACACTCCCGAGACCTCCTCGCCCGGCGACACGGTGATCTTTTCGCCCGCGGCCGATGCCGCGCAGGCCGAGATCGACCGCCTGACCGAGGACGGCGTGAACAAGATCATCCTGCTGACGCATGTGGGCTTCTCGGCCGACCGTCGCCTGGCCGAGGCGCTGACCGGCGTCGACCTGATTGTCGGCGGCCACAGCCACACGCTCCTGTCGAACACCGCCGAGGGGGCCGAGGGCGCCTATCCGACCGAGGTGAACGGCGTGCCGATCGTGCAGGCCTACGCCTACGGCAAGTTCCTGGGCGAGGTGTCGGTGACCTTCGACGACGCGGGCGAGGTGACCGAGCTCACCGGCGAGCCCATCCTTCTCGACGCCTCGGTGGCCGAGGACGAGGCGGCGCTGGCGCGGATGCAGGAACTGGCGCAGCCGCTCGAGGAACTGCGCAGCGAGGTCGTGGCCGAAAGCGGCGACGTGATCGAGGGCGACCGTACTGTGTGCCGGGCGCAGGAATGCTCCATGGGCAACCTCGTGGCCGACGCCATGCTCGACCGCGTGGCCGACCAGGGCATCGAGGTCGCCATCGCGAATTCTGGCGGCCTGCGCGCGTCGATCGAGGCGGGCGAGGTCACCATGGGCGACGTGCTGACGGTGCTGCCGTTCCAGAACACGCTCTCGACCTTCCGCGTGACGGGCAGCGTGCTGGTCGAGGCGCTCGAGAACGGCGCGAGCCAGATGGAGGAAGGGGCGGGCCGCTTCCCGCAGGTCGCCGGCATGAGCTTCACCGTCGATCCCGCGGCCGAGGTCGGCAGCAGGATCTCGGAGGTCATGGTCGGCGGCGCGCCGATCGACCCCGAAAAGCTCTACGGCGTGGTGTCGAACAACTACGTCCGCAACGGCGGCGACGGCTACGCGATGTTCGTGGACGCGCAGGACGCCTACGATTTCGGCCCCGACCTCGCGGACGTGACGGCGGAATACCTGTCGGAAAACTCGCCCTACACGCCCTACACGGACGGGCGCATCACGGTGAAATGACGCTGGCGCGGGGCCGGCCCGGCAGCGACGGGCCGGCCGGCGCACGACAGGGACAGGGACGGGACCGCATGGACCGGATCACCGAGCAGTACGAGGCCTATCCCTATCCCGCGCGCGATCCCGCGGACGAGGCGCGCAGGCTCGTGACCGGCTCGCCGTCCCATCCGCTCGAGATGGACCACGCGCTCTGGGGCGGGCGGCGCGACTGGTCGCGCCCGCTGCGGGTGCTGGTCGCCGGCGGCGGCACGGGCGACGCGCTGGTGCAGATCGCACAGGTCATGGCCTCGGCCGGCCGCCCGGCGGACATCACCTATATCGACCTCTCGCAGCGCGCGCAGGACATCGCGCGCGCCCGCATCGCCGCCCGGGGTCTCTCGGGCGTCGCCTTCCATCGCGCCAGCCTTCTCGACGCGCCCGATTTCGGTTCGTTCGACTACATCGACTGCTGCGGCGTGCTGCACCACCTGCCGGATCCGGCCGAGGGCTTCGCCGCGCTGCGCGGCGCGCTTGCCGAGGATGGCGGCATGGGGATGATGGTCTACGCGCCCTACGGCCGGTCGGGCGTCTACCCGCTGCAGGAGGCGTTCGGGACGCTCTTCGCCACGCTTGCGCCCGAGGAGCGGCTCGCCCATGCGCGCGAGGTCGTGGCGCGGCTGCCCGAGGGGCATCCGTTCCGGAGCAACCCGAACCTCGTCGACCACCGCGCGTCGGATGCGGGGTTCTACGATCTGCTGCTGCACAGCCAGGACCGGGCCTACGACGTCGAGACGCTGCTGGCGCTGGTGGAATCGACCGGCTGGCAGCTGTCGGCCTTCGCGCAGCCCGGGCTCTACGACCCGGCGCAGTTCACCGCCCATGCGGACGCGCTGCCCGAGGTCGCGCGCATGGCGCTGGCCGAGCGGCTGAACGGCACCATCAAGACCCACGTGGCCTACCTGCGCGCGGCGGGCGCGCCGCTGCACCGTCCGCGGCCCGACGACCTGTCGCGGGTGCCGCACCTGCGCGGTGCGACGCCCGAGGCGCTGGCGCGCGCGGTCGCGGCCGGCAGGCCGGTGCCGGTGCGGGCGGGCGGGGTGTCGCGGGAGGTGGTGCTGCCGAAGGGCGCAGCGCGCCTCGTCGCCGGCATCGACGGCCGGCGCACGCTGGCCGAGATCGCGGCCGGGGCCGGGGTCGATCCCCTGGCGTTCGGCACGCTCTGGCGGCCGGTCGAGGCGGCGCTCGTCCCCTGGGGCCTGCTGCTCTATTCGGGTCTCCTGCGGCGGTCGTGAGGACCGCCGCGGCCGCCCGTCACTCGATCGCGGCGACCGCGTCCGGCGACGGCCGGCCGTCGAGGTCGAGGAGGTCCGGCGACGGCTCGTCCCAGGCGACGCGCCCGACCACGCGCAGTTCCGGCGTGGCCTCGACCACGGTGCCGACCAGGTCCGCGGGCAGGCGGTTGTCGTAGTCGCGGGTCATGCCGTCGACGACCGGCACCGTGACCTCGGCGCCCGCGATCATCAGGCCGGTGCTCCAGCTCTCGTCGGTGGCGGTCGCGGCCATGGCGATGTTGCCCGCGTTCACGAAGCGGATCGTGTCGCCCGGCACCGGGTGGATCACCTCGGGAAAGTAGCCGAAGCCCAGCATCAGGACCTCGTGTTCCTCGGCCATGGCGGCCTGCGTCAGCGACGCCAGGGCCAGGACGGCGGCGGCAGCGGTCTTGCGCAGCATCTCGCGCTCCTCGTAACGGTACTTCCGGCCCCACCCGCAAAGTCACGGCTTACCCGCCTAAGGGCGGAATCGGGCGGAAATGTGGCCCCTGCACGGGATCCGCACCGGGCCGGTGCCGCATTGACCCCCGGGGCGGCATCGACTACATCGGTGTCCGAGGCGGGCATGGTGAAATGGTATCACACGAGCCTTCCAAGCTCTTGGTGCGGGTTCGATTCCCGCTGCCCGCTCCAACCTCTCCGCACTCCCGGACACGTCGCCCGCCCCGCCGCGCGGGGCCCTTGATGCCGCGTCGCGGCGTCCGGGCGCGCTGCTCTGCCGCGGACGCAGGCGCTTGACCCGGCGCGTCAGCGTGGCAGAACCGTGCGGAACCGAAAGAGGCGGACGGAGACCCGAATGGCCCGAGACACCAGCCCGGCCCGGTCCGGCGAGGAGCGCGCGAAGTCCCGGAAGCTCGGGGCGCTGGCGCGACTCTGGCCGTTCATCGTGCCCTATCGCGGCCTTCTCGCCGCGGCGCTCTGCGCGCTGGTGTCGACCGCGGCGGTGTCGCTGATCCTGCCCATGGCCGTGCGGCGGGTGGTGGACAATTTCGAGGGGCCGGATTCCGCGATCCTCGACCAGTACTTCCTTGCCGCGCTCGGCATCGCGGGGCTGCTCGCCGTCGGGACCGCGCTGCGCTACGCGCTGGTGACGCGGCTCGGCGAGAGGGTCGTGGCCGACATCCGCGTCGCGGTCTTCGAGCGGGTCATCGGGCTGTCGCCCGCGTTCTACGAGAAGATCATGACCGGCGAGGTGCTGAGCCGGATCACCACGGACACGACGCTGATCCTGTCGGTGATCGGCTCGTCGATCTCGATCGCGCTGCGCAACGCGCTGATCTTCACCGGCGGGCTCGCGCTGATGCTGGTGACCTCGCCCAAGCTGACCTCCATGGTGCTGCTGATCGTGCCGGCGGTGATCGTGCCGATCCTCGTGCTCGGCCGGCGGCTGCGCCGGCTCAGCCGCGAGAGCCAGGACTGGATCGCCGAGAGCTCGGGCAACGCCTCCGAGGCGCTCCTGGCGGTGCAGACGGTGCAGGCGAACACGCACGAGGCGATGTCGCGCGCGGCCTTCGCCGGCGTCACCGAGAAGAGCTTCGATGCCGCGCGCCGGCGCATCTGGACCCGCGCGGTGATGACCGCGATCGTGATCTTCCTGGTCTTCACCGGCATCGTGGGCGTGCTGTGGATCGGCGCGTGGGACGTGCGCGCGGGCGTCATGAGCGTGGGCGACCTGGTGCAGTTCCTGATCTATTCGGTGATGGTCGCGGGCGCGGTGGCGGCGCTGTCCGAGATCTTCGGCGAGCTGCAGCGCGCCGCCGGGGCCACCGAACGGCTGGTCGAGCTGCTCGACGCCGAGGACGCGGTGGCCGATCCGGCCGCCCCGCAGGTCCTGAAGGCGCCGGTGCGCGGCGCCATCGATTTCGACGACGTGCATTTCTCCTACCCCGCGCGGCCGGGCATCGCGGCGCTCGAGGGCGTCGACCTGCACGTGCGGCCGGGCGAGACGGTGGCGCTGGTCGGCGCCTCAGGGGCCGGAAAGAGCACGATCATCCAGCTCCTGCAGCGCTTCTACGACCCGCAGGAGGGCACGGTGCGCCTCGACGGCGTGCCGCTGACCCGGCTCGCGCGGCGCGAGTTCCGCCGCCACATCGCGCTCGTCCCGCAGGACCCGGTGATCTTCGGCGCCTCGGCGCGGGACAACATCCGTTTCGGCCGGCCCGATGCCAGTGACGACGAGATCGAGGCGGCGGCGCGCGCGGCGGCGGCGCACGAATTCATCATGCGGTTGCCCGAGGGCTACGGCAGCTGGCTCGGCGAGCGCGGCGTGATGCTGTCGGGCGGCCAGAAGCAGCGCATCGCCATCGCGCGGGCGATCCTGCGCGACGCGCCGGTGCTGCTTCTGGACGAGGCGACCTCGGCGCTCGACGCGGAGAGCGAGCGCGCGGTGCAGGTCGCGGTGGAGCGGCTGGCGCAGAACCGCACCACGCTGGTCGTCGCGCACCGGCTCGCCACCGTGAAGAAGGCCGACCGGATCGTGGTCATGGACCAGGGGCGCATCGTCGCCACCGGGCGGCACGACGCGCTCGTGGCCGAGGGCGGGCTCTACGCACGGCTGGCGCGGCTGCAGTTCACCGACGGGATCGCGGCGGAGTAGCCCGACGGGCGCCGCTCGCGCTGGCGCGCATCGCCCCGCCCGCCGTCCCGTCGGCCGGCGCGCCTAGAGCTTGTCGAGGAGCGCGATCAGGCGGTCGCGCTCGCGCGGGCTGAGCCGGGCCAGCGTTTCCTCGGTGATGCGCGCGGCCACGTCCACCGCGCGCGCCGCGAAGGCCGCGCCCTCGGGGGTCAGCGAGATCTCGAGCCGGCGCATGTCGGTCTCGGAGGGCCTGCGGTCCACCAGCCCCTTGGCATGCAGGCGGTCGACCACGCCCTTGGTCGTCGCCGCGTCCATCCCCACCAGCCGGCCGAGCTGGTTCTGGCTGATCGCGCCCTCGTCGGCGAGCTTTGCCAGCACGGCGAACTGCGTCGGCGTGACTTCGGGCATGCGGCGCGCGAAGATCTCGAGATGTTTCTGGTTCGCGAGGCGGAGCTTGAAGCCCACCTGGTCCTCGAGCCGGTAGGATGTCGCCCCGGCGGGCCCGGTGTCTGTCGTCACGTGCGATGCAACTCTTTTCAGCGCGATCGTGCCGGTGTGCCGGGGTCGGGACGCGCCGCCCGTCAGGGGCGCGCGCGCCGGTCGCCCTTTGCAAACCGCACGAAACTTGCGCATCATCCTTTCATGAAAAGCGGCAGCGGTCCACATCGCCGATGGTCGAAAATTTCGTTTGACAGCTAACAAGTTTTTCGTGCCGAATAAGCGTGTCGCGGCCAAAGTCGCGATGGCCTGTCCCCGCTCGGGGGGCACGTCCGGACCCGGTGCCGCGCACCGAGAAGGCCGAGGAGAGGGCACATGTCGTTCGTCAGGAATGCGTGGTACGTCGCAGGCTGGTCGCAGGACTTCGCGGAGGCTCTGGTGCCGCTCACCATGCTGTCGCAGCCGCTCGTGATGTTCCGCGCATCGGACGGGCGCGTGGTGGCCCTCGAGGACCGCTGCCCGCACCGGCTGCTGCCGCTGTCGAAGGGGCGGCGCATCGGCGACACCATCCAGTGCGGCTATCACGGCATGACCTTCGGCACCGACGGCCGCTGCGTGCGGGTGCCGGGCCAGGACAACCTGCCGGCCTCGGCCTATGTCGACGCCTTCCCGGTCCACGAGGCGCACGGCATCGTCTGGGTCTGGATGGGCGACCCCGCGCTCGCCGACCGCAGCAAGGTCTTCGACATGCCGGAATTCTCCGACCCGGCCTGGCACCTGCACCTGGGCGACAAGCTGCACATCCGCGCGAACTACCTCAACGTGGCCGAGAACCTCGTCGACCCGGCGCATGTGAGCTTCGTGCACCCGACGACGCTCGGCAACGCCGCGTCCGAGAACGTGCCGGTGCACGTGCGCACGAGCGGCGAGGCCATCCTCGCCTGGCGCTGGATCCGCGACGCGGAGCCCGTGGGCTTCTTCAGGCAGTTCGGCGGCTTCGCCGGCAATGTCGACCGCTGGCACTACTACCATCTGCACCTGCCCTCGACGGCGGTGATTGATTTCGGCTCGGTCGACGCGGGGCTCAACTGCGCCGAGGACGAGCGCGACCGGGGCGTGCGCATCTTCGCGCTGCACTTCGTGACGCCGGTGACCGAGGGCTACACGATCGACCACTGGATGCACCTGCGCAACACCGCGATCGGAGACGAGGCCGCGTCCGAGCAGATGGACGCCATGTTCCGCGTCGCCTTTGCCGAGGACAAGGAGGTGCTCGAGGCGATCCACGAGGAGGAGCGGCGCCCGCAGAGGCGCAAGCCCATCCGCATCGCCATCGACAAGGGCCCGAACGTCTACCGCAAGCGCATCCGGGACCTGATCGCCGCCGAGGCGACCGAGGATCTGGGCGCGGCGGAAAAACCCGTCTACGTCTATCACGACTGAGGCCGCACGGCGCGGCCGCGCCGCCTTTCCCTGCCGACCCCGGCGCGACAAGACCGGGGCGTGCGCATCCCGACAGAGAGGACCCGAGGACCATGGACCGCAAGACATTCCTGAAAGGGCTCGTCGCGGCATCGCTCGCCGCGGCGACGGCCGCGCCCGCCGCGGCGCAGGATGGCGAACCGATCAAGATCGGCGAGATCAACCACTACAAGCGCATGGCGGCCTTCGCCGAGCCCTACAAGATGGGCATCGAGATGGCGGTCGAGGAGATCAACGCCGAGGGCGGCGTGCTGGGCCGCCCGCTCGAGTTCGTCTTCCGCGACGACCAGGGCGAGCCGGGCGAGGCGATCCGCATCGCCGAGGAGCTGATGACCCGCGAGGAGACCGCGATGGTCACCGGCTCGATCCTGTCGAACGTGGGCCTCGCCATCGCCTCGCTCGCCGGGAACCGCGAATTCGTCTACCTCGCGGCCGAGCCGCTGGCCGACGCCGTGACCTGGGAGCAGGGCAATCCCTGGACCTTCCGGCTGCGCGCCTCGACCTACATGCAGGCGGCGATGCTGGCCGAGGCGGCGGCCGAGACCGATGCCATGACCTACGCGACGATCGCGCCGAATTACGCCTACGGCAAGGACGCGGTCGCGGCCTTCAAGGAGGTGCTGACCGAGCTCAAGCCGGGCGTCGAGTTCGTGGCCGAGCAGTGGCCGGCGCTCTTCAACATCGATGCCGGCGCCGAGGTGCAGGCGCTGGAGCGCGCCAAGCCCGACGCGATCTACAACGTGACCTTCGGGCCGGACCTCGCCAAGTTCGTGCGCGAGGGCAACACGCGGGGCCTGTTCGAGGGCCGGCAGGTCTACGGCCTGCTGTCCGGGGAGCCCGAATACATGGAGCCGCTCGGCGCCGAGGCACCCGAGGGCTGGATCGTGACGGGCTACCCCTGGTACGATTTCGAGGGCGACGCCAATGCCGAGTTCGTCTCGGCCTACCGCGAGCGCTGGGACGACACGCCGAAGATCGGCTCGCTCGTGGGCTACGCGACCGCGCTCTCCATCGCCGCGGCGATCGAGAAAGCGGGATCGACCGAGTCGGACGCGATCCGGCAGGCCTTCGAGGGTCTGGCGGTCGACACGCCGGCGGGCGAGATCACCTATCGCGAGATCGACAACCAGTCGACGCTCGGGGCCTGGGTCGGCCGGACCGAGCTGCGCGACGGCGCGGGCGTGATGGTGGACTGGTCCTACAAGGACGGAGCCGACTACCTGCCCTCCGACGAGAGGGTGCGCGAGCTGCGTCCCTCCGAGTGACCCGAGCCGGCCGTGGCGGCGGGGCGGTCCCGCCGCGACGGCCGCTGCCGGATCGCGGGCCGCGGGGACCATGCCCCGGGCGCCTCGCCCGGGCGGGCCGTCCCTGCCGCCCCGCAGATGATCCGCCCCGTTTCCCTTCCAACGACCGGAGACCTTCATGGGCCTCTTCCTCGCGCAGCTTCTGACCGGCCTCGCCAACGCGGGCGCGCTCTTCATGGTGGCCTCGGGGCTGTCGCTGATCTTCGGCGTGACGCGCATCGTGAACTTCGCCCACGGCTCGTTCTACATGCTCGGCGCCTATGTGGGCTATTCGCTGATGCAGGTGCTGCCGGGTGCGGTGGGCTTCTGGGGCGCGATCGTGCTCGCGGGGCTCATCGTCGGCATCATCGGCGCGCTGGTCGAGGTGCTGGTCCTGCGGCAGGTCTATTCGGCGCCGGAACTCTTCCAGCTCGTAGCGACCTTCGGCGTGATCCTCGTGGTGCAGGACCTCGCGCTGATGATCTGGGGGCCGACCGACCTTCTCGGTCCGCGGGCGCCGGGGCTCGAGGGGATCGTGCGGATCATGGGGGAGCCCGTGCCGCAATACGACCTCGCGCTGATCGCGATCACGCCCTTCGTGGCGATCGCGCTCTGGTACCTCATCACGCGCACCCGCGTGGGCATCCTCGTGCGCGCCGCCACGCAGGACCGCGAGATGGTGGGCGCGCTCGGGGTCAACCAGTCGCTGCTCTTCACCGGGACGTTCTTCCTCGGCTGCGCGCTGGCGGGCCTCGGGGGCGCGCTGCAACTGCCCAAGGGCGGGGCCGACCTGCTCATGGACTTCACCATCCTCGCGCAGGTCTTCGTGGTCGTGGTGATCGGCGGCATGGGATCGCTGCCGGGGGCGCTGCTCGCGGCCGTGCTGATTTCGGTGCTGAACGTCTTCGGCGTGGCCTACCTGCCGCAATCGACCCTCGTGCTCATGTACGTCGTCATGGTCGCCGTCCTGATGTGGCGGCCCTTCGGCCTCCTGGGGCGCGAGGAGGTGGCGGGCGAGCTGGGGCAGGTGGGCGAGCCCGACCGCCCGGTCCGGCCGGCCGGCACCGCGGTGCGGGTGCTCGTCGCGGCGCTGCTCGCCGTGCTCGCCGCGCTGCCCTTCTGGGGCGGCAGCTTTGCGGTGGTGCTGGTGACCGACATCCTGATCTTCTGCCTCTTCGCGGCCTCGCTGCACTTCCTGCTGGGGCAGGGCGGGCTCGTGTCCTTCGGGCATGCGGCCTTCTTCGGCGGCGGGGCCTACGTGGCGGCGCTGCTCGTGAAATACGCGGGCACGCCCATGGAACTGGCGCTGATCCTCGCGCCGCTCGGCGCCGGTCTCGTGGCCATCGCCATCGGCTGGGTGGCGCTGCGCGCGACGGGCGTCTACTTCGCCATGCTCACGCTCGCCTTCGCGCAGCTCCTGTGGAGCCTCGTCTTCCAGTGGGGCGACGTGACGGGCGGCGACGACGGGCTCGTCGGCATCTGGCCCGCGCGCTGGGCGTCGGACAACGACGTGTATTTCTGGTTGGCGCTGGTCCTGTCGGTGGGCGGCATCCTCGTGCTGCGCCATGTCGCGCACGCGCCCTTCGGCTACGCGCTGCGGGCGGCGCGGGACAACGCGCCCCGGGCCGAGGCCATGGGTCTCGACACAAAGCGCATCCAGCACGCGGCCTTCGCCTTTGCCGGCATGATGGCGGGCGTCGCGGGCGGGCTCTTCGTCTTCTCCAAGGGATCGGTGTTCCCGAACGAGATGGAGATCGCGCGCAGCTTCGACGCGCTGATCGTGGTGTTCCTCGGCGGGGTCAAGACGCTGTCGGGCGGCTGGGTCGGCGGCGCCACCTTCAAGGGGGTCGAGGACCTTCTCGTGCGCTTCGAATACTGGCGGCTGGCGCTCGGGCTCCTGATCATCGTGGTGGTGATCGTGGCGCCGGACGGCATCGTCGGCGGCCTGCGCAAGCTTGGCGAGCGCCTGGGCCTCCTGCGCCCGGACGAGGCGCCGCGCGGCACCGCCGCCCCCGCCGCTCGGGAGCCCGCGGAATGACACGACGCAGCCGACCCCTACCGGAGGCCAGACCATGACCCCGATCCTCGAGGCCCGGCACCTGTCGCGCCATTTCGGCGCCCTGCGCGCGGTCGACGACGTGAGCTTCTCGCTCGCGCCCGGAGAGCTTCTGGCCCTCATCGGGCCGAATGGCGCGGGCAAGTCCACCTGCTTCAACATGCTGATGGGCCAGCTCCGGCCCACGGCCGGCACCGTGATCCTCGACGGGACCGACATCACGGGAAAGAAGCCGCGCCACATCTGGCGGATGGGCGTCGGGCGGACCTTCCAGATCACCGCAACCTACGCGTCGATGACCGTGGCCGAGAACGTGCAGGTGGCGCTTCTGTCGCATCACCGGCGCACCTTCGCTTTCCTGCCCTACGCGACGAGGCTCTACCGGGACGAGGCGCGGGCGCTTCTCGACACGGTGGGGATGGCCGACCAGGCGGACCGGCACGCCGCGATCCTCGCCTACGGCGACCTGAAGCGGCTCGAGATCGCCATGGCGCTCGCCCACGCGCCGAAGCTTCTGCTGATGGACGAGCCGACTGCGGGCATGGCGCCGCGCGAGCGCGTGGCGCTGATGCAGCTCGTCGCCGACATCGTCGCCGAAAGGGGAGTGAGCGTGCTCTTCACCGAACACGACATGGACGTGGTCTTTGCCCACGCGCACCGGATCATGGTGCTGAACCGCGGCCAGCTGATCGCCAACGGCGCGGTCGAGGCCATCCGCGCCGACCCGAAGGTGCAGGAGGTCTACCTCGGCGGCGGCACGCTCTTCTCGGCGGAGCGCGCCCATGCTTGAGGTTACCGGGATCGAGACCTTCTACGGCAAGGCGCGCGTGCTGAACGGGCTCGGGCTGACGGTCGGCGCGGGCCAGGTGGTGGCACTCCTGGGGCGCAACGGCGCGGGCAAGACGACCACGATGAAGTCGATCATGCAGCTCGTGCCGCCACGGGCGGGGCGCGTCGTCTTCGACGGCGCCGACATCACCGGCTGGCCGCCGCACCGCGTGGCGCAGGCGGGGCTCGGCTACGTTCCCGAGGAGCGGCGAATCTTCACGCAGCTCACCGTGGCCGAGAACCTCGAGGTCGGTCGCCAGAAGGCGCGGCCCGGCCGCGTCGCCTGGACCGAGGCGCAGCTCTTCGAGCTGTTCCCGAACCTCGCGGAACGGCGCGGCAACCGCGGCAAGGCGCTGTCGGGGGGCGAGCAGCAGATGCTGACCATCGCGCGGACGCTCATGGGCAACCCGGCGCTCGTCCTCCTCGACGAGCCGTCCGAGGGCATCGCGCCGGTGATCGTCGAGCAGATGGCGCAGGCGATCCTGACGCTCAAGGCCGAGGGATTGACGGTCCTCATCTCCGAACAGAACCTGCATTTCGCCCGAGCGGTCGCCGACAGCGTCGTTATCATCGAGCACGGCGAGGCCCGGTTCTCGGGGACGCTCGCCGATCTCGACGCCCGCCCCGACATCCGAGACGCCTACCTCTCGGTCTGAACCGCGGGCCGCGGGACTTGCATCGCGCACCGGCCCGCGGCCTAGTGGGGCGGGACCCGAGGGGAAAAGGGCGCGCGGCATGGACGAGACGGGACGACACGACACCATCCGGCCCGGCGAGCGGCAAGTGCACGTGCCGCCGCGCTGCGACGCGGCCCTGCGCTTCATCGGGCGCTGCCGGACGCCCTTTGCCACGCGCGCGGACTGTCCGCGGCAGGGCCGGCAGGACGGGCCCGACTGCGCGCTGGAATTCGACCCGCCCTGGGACGCCGCGCTCGACGGCATCGAGGCGTTCGAGCATGCGGACGTGCTGTACTGGCTCGACCGCGCGCGGCGCGACCTCGTCACCCAGTCGAAGGGCGGCACCGCGGTCCCGGTCGGCACCTTCGCGCTGCGCTCGCCGGTGCGGCCGAACCCGATCGGCCTTTCGCGGGTGCGACTCATCCGGCGCGAGGGCGCGCGGCTGATCGTCCGCGGCCTCGACTGCATCGACGGCACCCCGCTCGTCGATCTGAAACCCGAGACCTGCCATCATTCCGCGCCGGGCACACCCGCGCGGTAATCATCCGCCCACTTTTCAGGCAAACCTGTCGAAACCTGCCTGTGAAATCGGCACGTGCCCCGTGTCCGCCACCCGCCACGCCGCGCCGCCGATTGCGGCCGCGCGATGCCGTGGCACAGATGCGCAAAAGTTCGGCAGCGGGGGCGGTGCCATTCCTTACGACGAGTGCATGGAGGGAGCGGGGCAGGCCGCCCAGCGCGCGCGCGGCAGGGCCGCGCTGACCCTGCGCCTGCGCAAGGAACAGTCGCGCATCGCCCGCCTCGTGCAGGCGGGGTCGACCAAGATCCTCTTTCCCCATCCGCGCGGCGATGCCTGCGAGGCGGTGTGGCTGAACACCGCGGGCGGGATCACCGGCGGCGACGACTTCGCGCTCGACGTGGACCTCGAGGATGCGGCGCGCGGCGTCCTGACCACGCAGGCCGCCGAACGCATCTACCGCGCGGTGCCGGGCCCTGCAGGCCGCGTCGCGAACACGCTGACGCTCGGCCCCGGGGCCGAAGCCGCGTGGCTGCCGCAGGAGACGATCCTCTTCGACGGCGCGGCACTCGACCGGACGCTGCGGATCGACATGGCCGGCGACGCGCGGTTCCTCGGCTGCGAGACGCTGATCTTCGGCCGCGCGGCCATGGGCGAGAGCGTGTCGGAGCTGCGGCTGCGCGACCGGATCGATCTGCGCGTCGACGGCCGTCTTGCCTATGCCGACCGGCTGTGGATCGAGGGCGATGCGGCCGCCGAACTGGCCCGGGCCCATGTCGCGGCCGGCGCGCGGGCGGTCGCGACGCTGGTGCTCGCCCGTCCCGGGGCGGCGGCCGCGCTCTCGGCGCTCCGGGCGGACCTGCCCGCCACCGCCGGCGCCTCCGCGCTCTCCGACGACCTCGTGACCGCGCGCCTCGTGGCGGCGGACGGATTCGAGATGCGGCGCGTGCTCGTGCCGCTGCTGGCCCGGCTCTCCGGGCGTCCCCTTCCCAGACCCTGGATGATCTGACAGATGCAGCTGACCCCCCGAGAAAAGGACAAGCTCCTCGTGGCCATGGCGGCCGAGGTGGCGCGCCGGCGCCTGGCGCGCGGCGTCAAGCTGAACCACCCCGAGGCGGTGGCGCTCATTACCGACGCCGTGGTCGAGGGGGCTCGCGACGGCCGAACGGTGGCCGAGATGATGCAGGCCGGTGCCGAGGTCATCACCGCGGAGCAATGCATGGAGGGCGTGCCCGAGATGATCCACGAGGTGCAGGTCGAGGCGACCTTTCCCGACGGCACGAAGCTCGTGACCGTGCACAACCCGATCCGCTAACCGCCGAGGAGTTTCCAGATGTCCCGTTCCGCCCTTCGTTTCGCCGGCCCGGCGCTTGCCGCGGGCCCCGCGCTCGCGCATCTCGACCCGGCCGCGCACGGCTCCTTCGCCGCCGGCGCGAGCCACCCCGTCTTCGGGCCCGACCACGTGCTGGCCATGGTGGCGGTGGGCCTCTGGGCCGCGCTGCTCGGGGCCCGGGCGCTCTGGGCGCTGCCCGCGGCCTTCGTGACCGCAATGGTCGCGGGGTTCGTCGCGGCGCTGGGCGGGCTCTCGCTGCCGGCGGTGGAGCCGATGATCCTCGTCTCGGTGCTGGTCCTCGGGCTGCTGACGGCCGCGGCCCTGCGCCTGCCGCTCGGCGCGGCGGCGGGGGTCGTGGGCGCGCTCGGGCTCTTCCACGGCCATGCCCACGGCGCCGAGATCGGGGGCGCGAGCGCGCTGTCCTACCTCGCGGGCTTCGCCGTCGCGACTGCGCTCCTGCACGCGGCCGGAGTTTTCGGCGGGCGGGAACTTATTGCCCGCGGCGGCGCTTACCTGCGCGGCACCGGCGTGGCCGTGATGCTCGCGGGCTCCGCGCTGCTCGTCGCGGGCTGAGAAGGGGAACGGCGATGATCCCGGGAGAAATCATGACCGGCGACGGCGATCTCGTTCTCAACGAGGGGCGCGCGGCGATCACGCTCATGGTCGCCAATACCGGCGACCGGCCGGTGCAGGTCGGCTCGCACTACCATTTCGCCGAGGTGAACCCGGCGCTCGATTTCGACCGCGACGCGGCGCGGGGTATGCGCCTCGACATCGCGGCAGGGACGGCCGTGCGCTTCGAGCCCGGACAGCGGCGCGAGGTCCAGCTCATTCCGTATGCCGGCGCGCGCCGGGTCTACGGCTTCAACCAGAAGGTCATGGGCGCGCTCTAGACGGCGTGCCCCAGCAGGTGGGCCCGGCAGCGCCGCGGCCCCGGAAAGGAACGCGATGGTACCGTTCATGAGGGCCTACACGGCGTGGTTCGCGCTCGCCTTCGAGACGCAGATGGTGGTAATGACCCGCACGGCGGGGCTTGTCGGTCTCGGACCGCTGCCGCGTGGCGAGGCGTACCGCATGACCGCCGAGAAACTGCCCGCGTTCATCGACAGCGGACAGAAGCTCGGGATGGCGATGATGCGCGGCGCGCCGCCGGCGGCGCTGTTCGGGATCTGGTCGGCGCCGCTGACGCGGAAGGCCCGCGCCAACCGCCGCCGCCTGGCGCGGCATCGCACGCGGACGTCGCGGTCCTGACGGTGCCTCGCCGCTGCCCGGCCCCCGGGCAGGCAACCTTTCAGGGAAGAGACGAGAGATGATGATCTTCACGCCGATGACCTACACCGCCACGATGGCGGCGATGACCACCAAGGCCTGGGGTCAGCAGCTGCGGCTCGCGCAGGTGCTGTGGAACGCCACGATGGTCCAGAGCCGGGCCGTGTGGGGTCTGCCCTCCGCCGGGCCGATGAACATCTGCGCGCCGCTCCAGACGCCGCGCGCCGCGTCGCACGGCTCCGCGGCCCGGACCGCGGCGGTCGCCCGCAAGGCGGTGCCGGAACCGGCCAACGCCGCGCCGGCGCCCGCCCCCGACCTGAAATCGGGCGGGGCGGAAGAGGCCGCGCCCAAGGCGACCGCTGCCCGGGCCGAGGCGCCGAAGGCCGCGCCTGCCGCCGCCCCGAAATCCGACAGCGCGCCGGCCGCGACGGCCGAGACGAAGCCGGCCGCGAAGGCCGCGAGCGCGCCGGCGGCAAAGACCGAGACCAAGCCCGCCGCGAAGACCGAGAGCGCACCGGCTGCGAAGACGGAGAGTTCGACCGAGGCACCGGCAGGGCAGACGCCGGCCGCCAAGTTCGAGCCGGAGCCCGCGGCCAAGGCCGAGATGAAGCCCGCGGCGACGGCCGAGACGGCACCGGCCAAGGCCGCGCCCGCGGCGAAATCGGCGCCCGCGGCGAAACAGCCCCGCCGCCCTGCGGCCTCGGCCCAGCCCGGCACGGGGGCGCGCAGCGCGTCCCGGGGCACCGCCCGCGACCGCGCGCGGCGCAAGCCCGCCTCGCCGCCGTCGATGCCGCAAGGCCCGAAGGACGGCAAGACGGACTGATCCCGGCCGCGGGCGGGGCCAACAAGCCGTCCCGCCCGCGCCATTTTCCCGCATCCCGGAGACCCTGCCATGCCAGCCCGCCTGTCCCGTGCCGACCATGCCGCGATGTTCGGCCCCACGACCGGAGACCGCGTCCGGCTGGCCGACACCGACCTCGTGATCGAGGTCGAGCGCGACCTGACCGGTCCCTACGGCGAGGAGGTCAAGTTCGGCGGAGGCAAGGTGATCCGCGACGGCATGGGCCAGAGCCAGGCCACCCGGGCCGAGGGGGCCGCCGACACCGTCATCACCAACGCGCTGATCCTCGACGCGACCGGCATCTACAAGGCGGATGTGGGCCTGCGCGACGGGCGCATCGCGGCCATCGGCAAGGCGGGCAATCCCGATGTCCAGCCCGGCGTCGACATCGTCATCGGCCCCGGGACCGAGGTGATCGCGGGCGAGGGCCGGATCCTGACCGCGGGCGGCTTCGATTCGCACATCCACTTCATCTGTCCGCAGCAGGTCGAGGACGCGCTGCATTCCGGGATCACCACGATGCTGGGTGGCGGCACCGGCCCCGCGCACGGCACGCTCGCCACCACCTGCACGCCGGGGCCCTGGCATATCGGCCGGATGCTGCAGGCGCTCGATGCGTTTCCCATGAACTTCGGCCTCTCGGGCAAGGGCAACGCCTCGCTGCCCGGGCCGCTCGTCGAGATGGTACGCGCCGGGGCCTGCGCCATGAAGCTGCACGAGGACTGGGGCACCACACCCGCGGCGATCGACAACTGCCTGTCCGTGGCCGACGACATGGACGTGCAGGTGATGATCCACACCGACACGCTGAACGAAAGCGGCTTCGTCGAGCATACGGTCGCGGCCCTGAAGGGCCGGACGATCCACGCCTTCCACACCGAAGGCGCCGGCGGTGGCCACGCGCCCGACATCATCAAGGTCTGCGGCGAGCCCTTCGTGCTGCCGTCCTCGACCAACCCGACGCGGCCCTACACGGTGAACACGCTCGAGGAGCATCTCGACATGCTCATGGTGTGCCACCACCTCGACAAGCGGGTGCCCGAGGACGTGGCCTTCGCCGAGAGCCGCATCCGTCGCGAGACGATCGCGGCCGAGGACATCCTGCACGACATGGGCGCGTTCTCGATCATCGCCTCGGACAGCCAGGCGATGGGACGGATCGGCGAGGTCATCATCCGCACCTGGCAAACCGCGGACAAGATGAAGAAGCAGCGCGGCCGTCTGCCGGACGAGCAGGGTGCGAACGACAACCTGCGCGTCCGCCGCTACATCGCCAAGTACACGATCAACCCGGCCATCGCGCACGGGATCGCGCACGAGATCGGGTCGATCGAGGTCGGAAAGCGTGCCGATCTCTGCCTGTGGTCGCCGGCCTTCTTCGGGGTGAAGCCCGAGATGGTTCTGATCGGCGGGATGATCGTCTGTGCCCAGATGGGTGATCCCAACGCCTCGATCCCGACCCCGCAGCCGGTCTATTCGCGCCCCATGTTCGGCGCCTTCGGCCGCGCGGTCGAACGCTCCGCCGTCACCTTCGTCTCCGAGGCGGCGCGGGCCGACGGCATCGGCGCGTCGCTCGGGCTCGCCAAGGACACGCTCGCGGTGAGGAACACGCGCGGCATCGGCAAGAAGGACCTCGTGCTCAACGATTACTGTCCGCAGATCGAGGTGAACCCCGAGACCTACGAGGTGCGCGCCGACGGCGAGCTTCTGACCTGCGAGCCGGCCAAGGTGCTGCCGATGGCGCAGCGCTACTTCCTGTTCTGACGGGCGCCGGGGAGAGCGGAATGGAAGGTTACGGATTGATGACGCGAGCCATGCGCCTGCCGCAAGACGGGGATGCCGGTTTGTCCGTTGGGTGCCGTTCACAAACTGCCTACTTCGTGGGCACGGGAGGGGACGACACAAACCTACGGACCACCGAAAATGGCACAGAGTGCAAATTCGACCATCGCGCCCAGCACGGGCGTGTTCAGCCAGGTCGCCGAGGGCTTCACCCGCGGCCTCACCTTCCTGATCGAGAACAATCCGCGTTACGCCCGGATCGAGAAGATCAACCGGATGAGCGACGCCGAGCTCGAAGCGCAGGGCGTGACCCGCGCCGAAGTGGTGCGCCGCGTCTTCCGCGACCGCTTCTACCTGTAAGGTGCCTCGGGGCAGGGGGCGCCGCATGAGCGCCCCCGCCCTGATTGCCCGCCACGTCCATGCCCACGCGCATGGGACGCCCGCGGGCCGCGTCGTGCTCGACTACGAGGCGCGCTTTCTCCGCCGCAAGGTGCTGCCGCTCGAGGACGGGCGCCGCCTGCTGGTGGACCTTCCCCAGACCACATCGCTCGATCACGGCGTGGCGCTCGTCTGCGAGGACGGCAGCGAGGTGCTGGTCGATGCCGCGCCCGAGCCGCTCTATGCGGTCACCGGCGGGGCACTCGCCCGGATCGCGTGGCATGTGGGCAACCGCCACACCCCCTGCCAGATCGAGGCCGACCGGCTGCTGATCCGGCGCGACCACGTGATGCGCGACATGCTGGCGCGAATCGGCGCCGAGGTGACCGAAATCACCGCGCCCTTCACGCCCGAGGGCGGTGCCTACGGTCACGGGCGCACCCACGGCCACGACCATTCGCACGGCCACGGGCCGCACGACCATTCCCACGATCACGACCATTCCGGGGCCGGCGCCCACGACCACGCATGAGCGCCGACCGGCTGACCCTGCAGAGCCTCTTCTCGCCCGCCTTCCCGACGGGCGGCTTTGCCTATTCCCACGGGCTCGAGGCGCTGGTGGCCGAGGGCCGCGTGCGGGATGCCGCGGCGCTCTCAGACTGGCTCGGGACGGTGCTGGGGTCGGGGGCCGGCTGGACGGACGCCGTGCTGTTCGCGGCGGCGGCGCGGGGCATGGCGCCGGCCGCGCTCGACGAGCTCGCGCGTGCCCTCGCGGGCAGCGCGGGGCGGCGGCGCGAGACCTGCGACCAGGGCGCGGCCTTCGCGGCCGCATGTCGCGCGGTGCACGGGATCGACCTGCCGGACATGGCATGGCCGGTCGCGGCGGGACGCGCGGTGCACCTGCTCGGGCTCGAGCCGGAGGCCGCCCTCGCGGCGGCGCTGCTCGGCGTCGCGACCGCGCTCGTCGGCGCGGGCCAGCGGCTTGTCCCGGTGGGGCAGGTCGAGGGCCAGCGCGTCATCGCGGCGCTCGTGCCCCTCTGCGCCGATCTCGCGCGCCGGGCGAGCGACGCCGATCCCGACGAGATCGGCGGCTTCGCGCCGCTGGTCGATGTCGCCTGCGCGCGGCAGGAAACGCTCTCCACCCGTCTCTTCCGATCCTGAGGAGGTATTTCATGGCGTCCCCGAACGGTCCCCTGCGCGTCGGCATCGGCGGCCCCGTCGGCGCGGGCAAGACCACGCTGACCGCAACGCTTGCCCGCGCGCTGTCGCCCCGCCTGTCGATGGCGGTGGTGACGAACGACATCTACACGCAGGAAGACGCCGAGGCGCTGATGCGGATGCAGGTCCTGCCGATGGAGCGCATCCGCGGCGTCGAGACCGGCGGCTGCCCGCACACCGCGATCCGCGAGGACGCGTCGATCAACCTTGCCGCCATCGCCGAACTCACCGAAAGGCTGCCCGATCTCGAGCTGGTGCTGATCGAATCGGGTGGCGACAACCTGTCGGCGACGTTCTCGCCCGAACTCGCGGACGTCACGATCTACGTCATCGACGTCGCCGCGGGCGAGGAGATCCCGCGAAAGGGCGGGCCCGCGATCACGCGCTCGGACATCCTCGTCATCAACAAGACCGACCTCGCGCCGCATGTGGGCGCGTCCCTCGAGGTCATGGACCGCGACGCGACCCGGATGCGCGCGGGCCGGCCCTTCGTCTTCGCGGCGCTGCGCCACGGCGAGGGCGTCGCGCGGATCGTGGACCTCCTGGCCGAGATCGGCGGGCTCGACCTCGGGCGCGCGGCGGCGGAATAGACCGGCGCCGTGCCCGCCACTGGCCGGCGCCGGGTCCGGCGCTAGGTGCGGGCGGGCAATCACGGAAAGGGACTCGGCATGCGCATTCTCTTCACCGGCGGCAGCGGCAAGGCGGGGCGGCACGTGGTCCCCTATCTGGCCGGGCTCGGGCACCGGATCGTCAACGCGGACCTGCTGCCGCTCGGCGCGACCGGCGTCGACGACCTGAAGGTCGACCTGACCGACAGCGGGCAGGTGTGGAACGCGCTGACCCAGATCGGCGACATCGCGGATCTCGACGACCCGGACATGCGGACGGATTTCGACGCGGTGGTGCACTTTGCCGCGGTCCCGCGCATCCAGCTCGTGCCCGACAACGAGACCTACCGGATCAACACGCTGTCGACCTACAACGTCATCGAGGCGGCGGTGAAGCTCGGCATCCGCAAGGTGATCTTTGCCTCGTCCGAGACGACCTACGGCATCTGCTTCGCCAAGGGCGAGGTGCGGCCGGACTACTTCCCCGTGGACGAGGAGCATCCGACCGTCCCGCACGACAGCTACGCCATGTCCAAGGTCGCGAACGAGGTCACCGCGCGCAGCTTCCAGGCGCGGTCGGGGATCGACATCTACGGGCTGCGCATCAACAACGTGATCGAGCCGCACGAATACGCGACCGACTTTCCGGCCTACCTGCAGCACCCGGAACTGCGGCGGCGCAACATCTTTGCCTATATCGACGCCCGCGATCTCGGGCACATGGTCGAATGCTGCCTGAACACGGACGGGCTCGGCTACGAGGTGTTCAACGTCGCGAATGCCGACAGCTCGGTCGGCGCGACCTCGGCGGAAGTGGCGGAGCGGTTCTATCCGGGCGTGCCGCGCACCCGCGAGATGGACACCTACGAGACGTTCTATGCCATCGACAAGGCGCGCCGGATGCTGGGCTACGACCCCAAGCATTCGTGGCGGGACGCGCTCGGGATGGAGCGGCCCTGACCGGGCCCTCCGGCGTGAGCCCGCCGATGCCCGGGGCCCGCGCCGCTTGCCTGGTGCCAGGGCCGGCTGTAGAAGTCCGGGCATGATCCGTACCGCTCCGGCCCTTTTCGCCCTCGCGCTCTGGCCCGCCGCCGTCGGGGCCCATCCGCACGTCTTCGTCGACAGCGAGCTGACCGTCGAGGTCGACGCGCAGGGCCGCATAACCGGCACGCGCATGACCTGGAGCTACGACGAGTTCTTCTCGCTCCTGATCCTCGAGGACATGGGACTGGACACCGACGCGGACGGCGTCCTGACCGAGGCCGAGAAGGACGCGCTCATGGGCTTCGACTTCGTCACCTGGCCCGAGGGTTTCGAGGGCGACCTCTACCTCGATGCCGAGGGGGGCAAGGTCGCGCTCGGGCACCCGGTCTCGACCTCGATCGACCTCGTCGACGGGCGCATCGTGTCGAGCCACACGCGCACCGTGCCGGAGGTTCCCGCGGAGGGCGCGGTGTTCCGACAGTACGACCCGACCTATTACGTCGCCTACACGGTCAAGTCCGTGTCGGTGACCGGCGGCTGCTCCGCCTCGCGCGAGGCGCCCGATCCCGATGCGGGCGAGGAGGCGCTGGCGCAGGCGCTCGAGAGCTACACCGAGGACCAGTTCCAGGTGCTCGAGCTCGGCATCCACTACGCGGACGCGATCACGCTCTCATGCGACCCGTCCTCCTGATCCTCGCGGGCCTTGTCGCCGCGGCGGCGCTCTGGCTCTTCGGTTTCGGGGGCGCGGACCGCGTGGCGGCATGGGCGGCCTCGGGCCAGCAGGAGGCGCAGCGCGCCATGGCGCTCGGCCTGCGCGCGCTCAGGGCCGGCGAGCCGGGTGCGCTCGGCGCGCTTCTGGGGCTCTGCTTCGCCTACGGCTTCTTCCACGCGGCGGGGCCCGGCCACGGCAAGGTTCTGATCGGCGGCTACGGCGCGGGCACGCAGGTGCCGCTCGGCCGGCTGACGGCGCTCGCGGTGATCTCGAGCCTCGCGCAGGCAGCCAGCGCCGTCGCGCTGGTCTATGGCGGGCTCTGGGTGCTCGGCTGGGGCCGGACCGAGATGGAGGGCGCCGCGGAACGCTGGTTCGCGCCCCTGAGCTACGCCGCGGTAGCGGCGCTGGGCCTCTGGCTCGTCGTGCGCGGCGGGCGGCGGCTCTGGCGCAGCGCGCCGGCCTTCGCAGGCGGCACGGGGCTCGTCGCGGCGGGTGCGGGGCCGCACCGCGCCGGGGCGACGGTCCTGCACCGCGGGCACGATCACGACCACCATGGCCACGACCATGCGACTGCGCCGGACGGCACCTGCGCCAGCTGCGGGCACCGCCACGGCCCGAGCGTTGAGGAAGTGGCGCGCGTGCGGTCGCTGCGCGAGGCGGTCGCGCTGGTGGCAGCGGTGGCGCTGCGGCCCTGCACCGGCGCGCTGTTCCTGCTGATCCTCACCTGGCGCATGGATATCGGCGCGGCGGGTGTCCTCGGCGCGTTCGTCATGGGACTCGGCACCGCGGCGGTCACGGTGGCCGTGGCAGTGGCCGCGGTGACCTTCCGAGAGGGCGCGCTGTCGCGCATCGCGACCGGCAGCGGTGCGGTGCGCGTCGCCGCGGGCATCGAGGCGCTGGCGGGCGCGGTGATCGCGCTCCTCGCGTTCGAGCTCCTGACGCGCGCGATCTGATCTCGGCGGCCATCCGTCGCCGCAGCGACGGGTCTGCGGCAATGCGCCTTGCCCGGGATCACCGCCCGGCGTAAGGCCCGACGCGATGAGACCGCCCGCCCGCACATATCCCGAGCATGTCCGCGCCGTCCTGGCCCTGGGCCTGCCGCTCGTGGGCGGACACCTGGCGCAGTTCGCCATCGGCCTGACCGACACCGTCATGCTGGGCTGGTACGGGGCCGAGGCGCTGGCCGCGCTCACCCTGGCGCACACGCTGTTCTTCGTGCTGTTCCTCGTCGGCGCGGGCTTCGCCTGGGCGGTGATGCCCATGGTCGCGACCTTCGCCGCGCAGGGCGACGAGGTGCGCGTGCGCCGCGCGACGCGCATGGGGCTGTGGCTGTCGATCCTGTTCTTTCTCGTCGCGGCGCCGCCGCTGTGGTTCGCGGAGCCGCTCCTGCGCGCGCTGGGGCAGGGCGAGGGGGTCGCCGCGGATGCCGGCCTCTACCTGCGCGTGGCGCTCTGGGGCATGCTGCCCGCGCTGGGCGTGATGGTGCTGAAGAGCTACCTCGCCGCGCTCGAGCGCACGCGCGTGGTGTTCTGGATCACCGTCCTCGCGGCCTTCGCCAACGCGCTCTTCAACCACGCGCTGATCTTCGGAAATCTCGGCGCGCCGTCGCTCGGCATCGCCGGCGCGGCACTCGCCTCGGTCCTGACGAACCTCGTGTCGTTCCTTGCCGTCGCGCTCTACGCAGTGCGCGCGCTGCCCGGGCACGCGCTGTTCCGGCGGTTCTGGCGCCCGGACTGGGAGATGTTCGGCGAGGTCTTCCGCCTCGGCTGGCCGATCGGCATCACCTCGCTGTCCGAGATCGGGCTCTTCGCCGCCTCGGCGCTGATGATGGGCTGGCTCGGCACGGTGCCGCTGGCCGCGCACGGGATCGCGGTGCAGATCGCCTCGGCGGTCTTCATGGTGCATCTCGGGCTCGCCAATGCCGCGACGGTGCGCGCGGGCAACGCGTATGGCCGCGGCGATCCCTCGGGGCTCCTGCGCGGGGCATGGACCGTGCTCGCGCTCTCGGCGCTGACCTCGTTCCTGACGGTGGCGCTGTTCCTCGGCGCGCCGCGGACGCTGGCGGGCCTCTTCCTCGGGCCCGACGACCCGGCGCGGGCCGAGATCATCGCGACGAGCGTCGTTCTCCTTGCCGTCGCGGCGCTGTTCCAGCTCGTGGACGGCGCGCAGGTGGTGGCGCTCGGGCTCCTGCGGGGGCTGCAGGACACGCGGGTGCCCATGGTGCTCGCAGCCTTCGCCTACTGGGGCGTGGGCATGCCCGCGGCATGGTTCTTCGGGTTCGCGCTGGGCTGGGGCGGCCCCGGCGTGTGGATCGGTCTGGTCCTCGGACTTGCCGTGGCGGCGGTGGCGCTGCTCGCGCGGTTCTGGATGCGGGGCGTGCCGCAGGCGGCGGTGCGCCCTGCCTGACACCATGCTCCGCTTGCGCTGGGCCCGCCCGACCCCTAGAAGCGCCCCGGTCGCCAGAACGAGGAGAGACGCGCCATGGGCTTTCGGATGGGAATCGTGGGCCTGCCCAACGTGGGCAAGTCGACGCTGTTCAACGCGCTGACCCGGACCGCCGCGGCGCAGGCGGCGAACTTTCCCTTCTGCACGATCGAGCCCAATGTGGGCGACGTCGCCGTGCCGGATTCCCGGCTCGAGACGCTCGCGGGCATCGCGAAGTCGCGGCAGGTGATCCCCACGCGCATGACCTTCGTCGACATCGCGGGGCTGGTGAAGGGCGCGTCCAAGGGCGAGGGCCTCGGCAACCAGTTCCTGGCCAACATCCGCGAGGTGGACGCGATCGCGCATGTCCTGCGCTGCTTCGAGGATGGTGACGTGACCCATGTCGAGGGCCGCATCGACCCGGTCGCCGACGCCGAGACGATCGAGACCGAGCTGATGATCGCCGACATCGAATCGATCGAGCGGCGGCTGCAGAACATCGTGCGGAAGGTGCGCGGCGGCGACAAGGAGGCGGTCCAGCAGGAACGCCTGATGAAGCTCGCGCTCGAGGCGCTCGAGGCGGGCCGACCCGCGCGCACCGTCGAGGTCGACGCCGAGGACGCGAAGGCCTGGCGCATGCTGCAGCTCCTGACGACGAAGCCGGTCCTCTACGTCTGCAACGTGGCCGAGTCGGATGCCGGCGCCGGCAACGCGCTGTCCGAGGCGGTGGCGAAGATGGCGGCCGAGCAGGGCAACGCGCATGTCGTCATCTCGGCACGGATCGAGGAGGAGATCGCGCAGCTCGACCCCGAGGAGGCCGAGATGTTCCTGGGCGAGATGGGGCTCGAGGAGCCGGGCCTCGACCGGCTGATCCGCGCGGGGTACACGCTCCTGAACCTCGAGACCTACTTCACCGTCGGCCCGAAGGAGGCCCGCGCCTGGACGATCCCCGCGGGCACGCTGGCGCCGCAGGCGGCGGGCGTGATCCACGGCGATTTCGAGAAGGGCTTCATCCGGGCCGAGACGATCTCCTACGACGACTACGTCGCGCATGGCGGCGAACAGGGTGCCAAGGATGCCGGCCGCATGCGCGCGGAGGGCAAGGCCTACACCGTCCGCGACGGCGACGTCCTGCACTTCCTGTTCAACACCTGATCGGACGGGCGAGGGGGCCCCGCCCCCTCGGACGCCTTACGCCTTCAGCCGGTAGCCGCGGCGGAACATGGACCAGGCGAGCACGGTGATCGCCGCCACCGACACCACGCCCACCACGAAGCCGAGCCAGGGCGAGCTGTCCGACTGGCCGATCATGCCGTAGCGCGCCCCGTCGATCAGGTAGAAGATCGGGTTGAGGTGGGTGATCTCGTACATCACCGGCGGCAGCGCCTCGACCGAGTAGAAGGTCCCCGACAGGAAGGCGAGCGGCGTCACGATGAAGTTCGTGATCGCGGCCATCTGGTCGAACTTTTCGGCGAAGATGCCCGCGACCATCCCGAGGCCCGCGAGGAACGCCGCGCCGAGAAGCACGAAGACCAGGACCACCAGCGGGTGTTCCGGCACGAGCCCGATGGCGAGCCAGAAGCCCGCGGTGATCGCGACGGCGACCACGAGGCCGCGCGCGATGCCGCCGGCGAGGTAGCCGATCACCATCTCTCCGCCCGAGAGCGGCGGCATCAGCGTGTCGACGATGTTGCCCTGCACCTTGGCGATGACGATGGACGAGGAGGTGTTCGCGAACGCGTTCTGGATCACCGTCATCATCAGGATGCCGGGCGCGATGAAGGTGGTGAACGGCACGCCCATCACGTCGCCGCGGGACGGGCCGATGGCGATGGTGAAGATCACGATGAAGAGACCGGCGGTCACCAGGGGCGCCAGCAGGGTCTGCGTCCAGACATTGGTGAAGCGCAGGATCTCGCGCTGGCAGAGCGTGTAGAGCCCGAGCCAGTTGACCCGTCCGAACCGCCGGGTGCCGTGCGGCCGCGGCGCCTCGACCGCGCCCTCGCGCCCGGTCCGGGCGCCTGTCATTGTGTCGCGCATGAAACTGCCTCTTCCGTCGGGTTTCCGTTGCTCCGCGACGCGGCCGCGGGGCTCCGCCGGCTTGTAACTCGACGGCTCGTGATTAGAATAGGGGGCGTCAGGGAATTGTCAGGCGGCCGCGACGACGCGGGCCGCCTTACGTCACTCGAAGGGATGCCCGATGTCTTGGACCGATGAACGCGTGACCCTGCTCAAGAAGATGTGGAGCGAGGGCCAGTCGGCGAGCCAGATCGCCAAGGAACTGGGCGGCGTCACGCGCAACGCGGTCATCGGCAAGGTGCACCGCCTCGGATTGTCGAACCGCACGGGCGGCGAGCCCGCCGCCGAACCGCAGCCTGCGCCGGCCGCGCCCAGGGCCGAGCCGCGCGCCAAGGCGCCGCGCGAGGAGGCCCGGACCGGCGAGCCGGAACCCGCCGCCGAGGCGGCCCCGCAGGCCGCGCCCGAAACCAAGGCGGCAAGCGTGATCCCTGCCCGGAGCAAGATCATTCCTGCGGGGCAGCCGCTTCCGCCGCAGCCCTCGGCGAACGAGATCAGCCCCGAGGCCCTCGCGAAGGTGAGCGAAGTGGAGAAGAAGGCGAAGAAGCTGACGTTGATGGAGCTGACGGAGCGCACCTGCAAGTGGCCCGTCGGCGACCCGGCGACGGAGGACTTCTGGTTCTGCGGCCTGCCCGCGCAGCAGGGCAAGCCCTATTGCGAGGCGCATGTGGGCGTGGCGTTCCAGCCCATGTCCTCGCGCCGCGACCGTCGGCGCTGAGGCGGCGGCGCGTCAGCGCCCCGCCAGCGCGTCGCGCTCGGTGCGCTCGGGGGCGCCCGGCCGCGCCGCGACGGAATGGTCGGCCTCCGGGTCGGGCGATTTCAGCGTCTCGATGGCCTCCGGATCGATGCGCCGCAGGATCCAGAGCGCGATGACGCCGAGCACCACTGCCATCAGCGCCGCCGCCGCCATCGAGTAGACGCGCTCGAACGCCAGCCTCTCGACGTCCGACACGAGGCTCAGCGCCTCGATCACCGCGACGGTCAGGAGCGTGACGAAGGCGACCGAGCTGCGCGGCAGGATGCGGAAGGCGAGCGGCAGTGCGAGGATGGCGATCGCCGCCCGCAGCACCACCTCCTCCACCACGAAGGCGAGGCCGAGCGCGACGGCGACGCCCGCCACCGTCCCGAGGCTGCGTTTCGCGGTACGCGAGAAGAGCTCTCCGAAGGGCGGGATCCACAGCACCGCGAAGGTGAGCGGGAACCAGAACCCGTGCGCGCCGAAGAACGTGTTGCCGACCCAGACCGACAGCACGAGCCCCACGCCGAGGGCGGCACCGAAGAGCAGCGAGTATTCCGGGCTCGAGGCGTCGTCCTGCGCCGCGTCCGCGGCGTGGCCCATGGCCCAGGTGACCCCGACGCTCCAGAAGATGGCGGCGATCGACAGGGCGAGGATCAGGGCCTTCTGATCTTCCGGCAGCACGGGCCCGGTGAACACCGTCCAGGTGAAGAGCGCGCGCAGGCAGGGCGTCGCGAGCCCGTGCCGGAACCCGATGGCGGTGATGACCGACAGGATCGCGGCCACCTGCAGCGACAGGACCAGCGAGCCCAGGGCGAGGACGCCGCCCATGCTGGTCATGAGCGTGACGCCCGTCGCCGCGTAGATGCCCGACTGCTTGGCCGCGAGGTGGGCGGGCATCGCCGCGATGAAGACCGCGGCACCGGGACTGCCGAAGATCGCGACCGCCGCGATCACCGGCACGACCACGGCGAGCATGGTCGTCAGCACCGCGTGCCACGGCATCTGCCGCTCGCCGTCGATCAGGAAACGTCCCAGGGCTTGCAGCATCACTCCGGTCTCGCGCGGCGTCTTGGATCCGCAGGCCACGTAGGCCAAAGCGGCGGTGCGGCAAAACCGGCGGGGCGCCTTGCGTCGCGAGGGCCTTTCGCGCGGACGCGTCCGGCGCTATAGGCGCGCCATGTCCCAGAACCCGCCAAACCTCCGTCCCGACCTTGCGCGCGCCCGCGTCGACGCCACCCGCCGCGACGGTCAGCCGACCATCGGAATGGTGTCGCTCGGCTGCCCCAAGGCGCTTGTCGACAGCGAACGCATCCTCACGCGGCTGCGCGCCGAGGGCTACGGCATCTCGCCCGATTATTCGGGCGCCGACGCGGTGATCGTGAACACCTGCGGCTTTCTCGACAGCGCCAAGGCCGAGAGCCTGGAGGCGATCGGCGAGGCGCTGGCGGAGAACGGGCGCGTGATCGTCACGGGCTGCCTCGGGGCCGAGCCGGACTACATCACCGGCGCCCATCCGCGGGTGCTGGCGGTGACGGGCCCGCACCAGTACGAGCAGGTCCTCGACGCGGTCCACGCGGCGGTGCCGCCCGCGCCCGATCCGTTCATCGACCTGCTGCCCGCGGCGGGAGTGCGGCTGACCCCGCGGCATTACAGCTACCTGAAGATTTCCGAGGGCTGCAATCACGCCTGCAAGTTCTGCATCATCCCCGACATGCGCGGCAAGCTGGCCTCGCGCCCGCATGCCGCGGTCATGCGCGAGGCGGAAAAGCTGGTCGACGCCGGGGTGAAGGAGCTGCTCGTCATCAGCCAGGACACCTCGGCCTACGGCACCGACATCCGCGACCGCGCGACGAAGTTCCCCATCGTCGATCTGGCGCGCGACCTCGGCTCGCTCGGGGCGTGGGTGCGGCTGCACTACGTCTACCCCTATCCGCACGTGCGCGAGATCGTGCCGCTGATGGAGGCGACGGGTTCGGGCGGGGGCGTCCTGCCCTATCTCGACATTCCGTTCCAGCACGCCCATCCCGACACCCTGCGGCGCATGGCGCGGCCCGCGGCGGCCGAGCGCACGCTCGACGAGATCGCCGCTTGGCGCGCGGCCTGCCCGGACATCGTGCTGCGCTCGACCTTCATCGTGGGCTATCCCGGCGAGACCGAGGAGGAGTTCCAGACCCTGCTCGACTGGCTCGACGAGGCGCGGCTCGACCGGGTGGGGTGCTTCCGCTACGAGGACGTGAAGGGCGCGCGGTCGAACGCGCTCCCCGACCACGTGGACCCCGAGGTCAAGGACGAGCGCTGGGCGCGGTTCATGGAAAAGGCGCAGGCGATCTCGGCGGCCAAGCTCGCGGACAAGGTCGGCACCACGCTCGAGGTCATCGTGGACGAGGTCGACGACGAGGCGGCGACCTGCCGGACCCGCGCGGATGCGCCCGAGATCGACGGCAACCTGTTCGTGGACGAACATTTCGACGGCCTGAAGCCGGGCGACGTGCTGAACGTGGTCGTCGAGGAGGCCGGCGAATACGACCTCTGGGGCCGCCCCGCCTGACCCCGGGGGCGCCGCCGTGCGATCGGCGGCGATTCGCTCACGGAGCCGTGAGATTACCCAGTGGCCCCGTCCGCGCAAGGTCGACCTGCAAGGATTTGCAGTTTCGGGGGGTGCCGGTCTCAATCTTTCGGTAACGAAGCCCGATTCGGGCGGATAATTGCTCAGGACTCGGCGGTTTCATGCGGCTAAAATGAGGCCATTGCGAGTGCCGTCCCTTATGCGGCAGCGCGGGGCCGAAGGATCTTCCAAGCGATCGCGGTGCAATTTCGGCGCCGTACCTCTTCGGTTTCGCTCCTTTTCTCCCTTTTCTCGGGGGCGAGCCATACTGACACCCTTTCAGGACGACAGGGGGTGCCTCGCGAGGGGCACCCCATTTTCTTTGGCAGGATTGTGGCGTTCAGCGCCTCAGAGGGGGTGCGCGCCGGGGGCCGACATCGTCCATCTCGACCAGCTCCTCGACCTCCTCGCCCTCGACCGGGTGCAGCGGGTCGGGCAGGACCCCGAGCGACATGGCGAGCGCCGCGATCTCGGAGCGCGATTTCAGCCCGGTGTTCTGGCAGAGCGCCGCCATGCGCTGCCGCACGGCCGAGACCGAGATCTCGAGCTGCTCGGCGATGCGCTTGTCCTGGAGGCCCTGTCCGATGAGCTTCAGCAGCTCGAGCTGCTTTGGCGTGATGTGGTTGCGGTCGGTGAACTCGCGGCGGAAATGCATGAGGTAGCGCTGGTGTCCCATCATCGCGATGGCGTGTAGCGCCCAGCCATGGGCGCTGACGATGGTGCGCATCTCGCGCCGTCCGTGCGGGCCCGAAAAGGTGATGAGCGCGGCGCGCGGCGGCGCGTCCTGGCGCAGCGGGATCGAGAATCCCGATCGCAATCCCCGCGCCGCCGCCTCGCGCAGCACCGCCAGCCGGGCCTCGGGCATCGGGTCGTACTCGTCGGCGAACTCGATCCCCGTGACGACCGGGGTCAGCCGCGACATGGCATGGTGCCGGAAATAGGACCACCGCCGCACGTCGTCACTGCGGTAATGGTCCTGCAGCCACGAGGAATCGTAGGACGTGCGCATGAAGAGGGTGCGCCGCCAGTCCTGCAGGCCGCCCGCCGACACGAAGTCCACGAAGGGCAGTCCGACCTTGGCGCCGGCGCCGACGATCAGCTTCCACACCTCAAGGCTGCTTTCCGTGCGCTCGAGCGCGAGGAGGAAGTCCTGCAGAAGCTCGGGCGTGTAGCTCTCGGCCTGCGAGAGCCGGCGCCGCGGGGTGCCCGCCGGCACGGGCGCCACGTCGCCCAGGACCGGGTCGATGGCGCCGTCCTGGACGCCGTTCAGGGTGTGCTTGTCTTGCGGCGTGGGCTCGGGCATCTGACCGTCATGGCGAAGCTCTATTTCCACTATTCCACCATGAACGCGGGAAAATCGACACTGCTTTTGCAGGCCGCGCACAACTACGAGGAACGCGGCATGCAGGTCATGCTCATGACCGCGGCCATCGACGCGCGTGCCGGCGAGGGGCGGATCGGCTCGCGCATCGGGCTCGGCCGGTCGGCGGACACGTTCGCGGCGGACACCGATCTCTTTGCCGCGGTGACGGACCGCGCGGCACCGCCCGCCTGCCTGTTCGTGGACGAGGCGCAGTTCCTGACCGAGGAACAGGTGTGGCAGCTCGCGCGGGTGGCGGACGATCTCGGCGTGCCGGTGATGTGCTACGGGCTGCGCGTCGATTTCCGCGGCAAGCTCTTCCCGGGCTCGGCGGCGCTCCTCGCGCTGGCCGACTGGATGCGCGAGGTGCGCACGATCTGCTGGTGCGGCCGCAAGGCGACGATGGTGGTGCGGCAGGACGCGGAGGGCCGGGCGCTGCGCGACGGCGCGCAGGTGCAGATCGGCGGCAACGAGACCTATCGAAGCGTCTGCCGCCGCCACTGGCGCGAGGCGGTCGAGGCGGAGTGAGGCGCGCCTCAGGCGCGTTCGACCAGCACCGAGCCGACGGAATAGCCCGCCCCGAAGGAGCAGATGACGCCGCGGTCCCCGGGCGACAGGTCGTCCGAGTTCTGCGCGAAGGCGATGATCGATCCGGCCGACGAGGTGTTGGCGTAGTCCTGCAGGATGTTCGGCTGCTCGTCCGGCGCCGGCACGCGCCCCAGCACCTTGCGTCCGATGAAGTCGTTCATCGTCTTGTTCGCCTGGTGCAGCCAGAGGCGGCGCAGCTCGTCCGGGCGCCAGCCCGCACCTGCGAGGTGCGCGGCGATGTGGTCGGACACCATCGGCAGCACTTCCTTGAACACCTTGCGGCCGTTCTGCATGAACTGCATGTCGCGGCGGTCCTCCATCTGGTCGCGCGTGCGCCGGAGAAAGCCGTTGTTGTTGCGGATGTTGTTGGAGAACTGCGTCGCGCAGCGGGTCGAGTCGACCACGAAATGGGCACCCTGCGCGTCCTCGGCCCGCTCGATCACCACCGCGGTCGCCACGTCGCCGAAGATGAAATGGCAGTCGCGGTCCCGCCATTCGAGGTGACCCGAGCAGATCTCGGGGCTGACAACCAGCGCGCGGCGCACCGATCCCGCGCGGACCATGTCGGCCGCCGCCTGGATCCCGAAGGTCGCCGACGAGCAGGCCACGTTCATGTCGAAGGCGAAGCCCGTGGCGCCGAGCAGTTCCTGGATCTCGATGGCGACGGCGGGGTAGGGCCGTTCGTGGTTCGAGGCGGCGCAGAGGATGCAGTCCACGCCCGCCGCATCCCGCCCCGCCTGCGCGAGCGCGGTGCGCGCCGCCGACAGCGCCATCTCGGCCATGATCGAGGGTTCGTCGTCGCTGCGCGCGCGCAGGCGCGGATACATCCGGTCGGGATCGAGCACGCCTGCCTTGTCCATCACGTGCCGCCGTTCGATTCCCGAGGCCGAGAGGATGAAGTCCGAGCTCGAATGCGGCTTGGCCTCCACCGTGCCTGCGGTGATCTCGTCGGCATGGGCCGCGTTCCAGCGATCGGCGTAGGCGTTGAACGCCACGACGAGCTCGTCGTTCGTGATCGTCTCGGGGGGCGTGAAGACGCCGGAGCCGGTGATGGCGGGCTGGTACATGGCTCTCCTCCGGAAGTGGCGGGCCACAGAAGCGCAGCCGCGCCCGCGGGTCAAGGGATGCGCCCCGGGTGACGCTGCGCCTCAGTGCATCCGCGCCCCGTCGGGCACGGGCATGTCCGGGGCCAGAAGCACGATCGCGCCGTCCGCATCCGAAAGCCCGAGGACCAGCACCTCGGACAGCATCGGGCCGATCTGGCGCGGCGGGAAGTTCACGACCGCCAGCACCTGCCGGCCCACCAGTGTCGCGGGGTCGTAATGCACGGTGATCTGGGCCGAGCTCTTCTTCTCGCCGATCTCGGGCCCGAAATCGATCCAGAGACGGATCGCGGGCTTGCGTGCCTCCGGAAAGGGTTCGGCCCGGGTCACGGTGCCCGCGCGGATGTCGACCTTGAGGAAGTCGTCGAAGGCGATCTCAGCCACGGCCAAGCTCCCGCGCGCGGTCGGCGGCGGCGGCGACGGTGCGGCGCACGAGCGGCTTCAGGCCGGCCGCGTCGTCCATCAGCACCTCGAGCCCCGCCTGCGTGGTGCCGTTCGGGCTCGTCACGTTGCGCCGCAGCTCCGCGGGATCGGTGCCGGTCTCCATCGCCAGCGCGCCGGCGCCGGCGACGGTGGCGCGGGCAAGCCGGAGGGCGAGGTCGGGTGCGAGCCCCTCGGCCTCGGCCGCCGCGGCGAGGCATTCGATCATGTGGAACACGTAGGCCGGCCCCGATCCCGACACGCCGGTGACCGCGTCGATCTGGGCCTCCTCCTCGAGCCGCACGACCTCGCCCACGGCGGACAGGAGCAGCTCGGCCTGCTGCAGGTGCGTCTCGGTCGTCCGGGCGTTGCCGACGATGGCGGTGATGCCGCGGCCGATGGCCGCCGGCGTGTTGGGCATGGCGCGGATCACCGGCGTCCCGTCGCCCAGGAGGTCCTCGTAGGTCGCGATCGACACGCCCGCCGCCACCGACAGGAACAGCGTTCCGCTGCCGCCAAGCGCGGCGAGGTCGGGCAGGGCGTCGGCCATCATCTGCGGCTTGACCGCCACGAGGACGAGCGCCGGGGCGTCCGGCAGGTCCGTATTCAGGTGGACGTCCTGGCGTTCGAGCCAGTCCGAGGGCTTGGGGTCGCGCACCGTGACCGAGGCGGGCGGGAGCCCGCGGGCAAGCCAGCCTTCGAGCATGGCCGATCCCATCTTGCCGCAGCCCAGAAGGACGAGCCCGCGGCGGGCGATTTCGGTGTCCTGCATCGCGTGTCTCCCGTGCGCTGACGGGGCGGCCGCGCGGACGCGCCGCCCCTTTCCGTGCCGGGCGCGAGAGTTACGCGTGCCCGTAGGCTTCCGCAATGGCGATCTGCAGCGCCTCGGTCGGGGTCTTCTCCGACAGGGCCATGAGCTGGAACGCCGGATAGTAGCGTTCGGCCGACAACACGGCCGCGGTGATCATCGTGTCGATCTGGTCGGCGCTCGCCACCTGGCCGCCGGCAAGCACCAGCCCGTAGCGGTAGACCATCAGCTTCTGCTCGATCCAGAACGAGAACGCGCCGGCCCAGCACTGGTCGTTCACGAGGTTCAGCCCCTCGTAGAGCGCCGGCAGCTTCTCCGCGGGCGGATCCATCTCGAAGGTGCAGATCAGCCGCAGCGTCTCGTCGTAGCCCGACCAGGCGAGGGTGATGGAGTAGGTGCGCCACTGGCCCTCGACCGCCATCGCGATCTGGTCGTCGCCGATCCGGTCGAAATCCCATTCGTTGTGCGAGGCGAGATGCTCGACGATGTCGATGGGATGAATGTCCTCCGTGAAGAAGTGTTCGGACAATGCCATGGCGCCACCTCTGCTGTTGTCGCGCTGGGGGCTGGCAGCGCCCCCAAGCGCTTGGTGCCTGCTCTAGGGTCGGCGCGGTTCCGCGACGCCCATACCACATATGGTGCATGGGCCTGCGCTGCGGTGTAAAGCGATATTTTCGTGACGGCCGCAGTAAGTTGTGGAAAAGCGGTGGGCCGGGCGCAACATGCTGCCGGCCCGGCCGCGGAGCTGGTCTCGGGGGCCTTTGCCGCGTTCGCATCGTGCACAAAATTTACCGTTTGATAAAATTTTCTTCCGTGCCACTCTGGCCTCGACAGAACCCAGGGAGGGATGGATGACCGATCCGTTGACGCCCGGCATCGCCGCGGGACGCCTGAGTGCCCGCGAGATCGCGGCGAACTTCGTCGACCTCCACGCGCCGCTCGACGCGCACGAGGCGCAGGTGGCCGCGGACCGCTGCTACTTCTGCTACGACGCGCCCTGCGTGACCGCGTGCCCCACCGGCATCGACATCCCGCTCTTCATCCGGCAGATCGCCACCGGCCAGCCCGAGGCGGCGGGGCGCACCATCTTCGACAGCAACATCCTGGGCGGCATGTGCGCGCGGGTCTGCCCGACAGAGGATCTGTGCGAGGGCGCCTGCGTGCGCGAGGCCGCCGAGGGCAAGCCGGTCGAGATCGGCCTGCTGCAGCGGCACGCCACCGACGCGCTGATGGCGCGGCAGGGCCATCCCTATCTACGCGCGGCCGCGACGGGCCGGCGGGTGGCGGTTGTCGGGGCGGGGCCGGCAGGTCTGGCCTGCGCCCACCGGCTCGCCATGCACGGCCACGACGTGACGGTCTACGAGGCGCGGCCCAAGGCGGGCGGGCTCAACGAGTTCGGCATCGCCGCCTACAAGTCGGTCGACGGCTTTGCCGCGCGCGAGGTCGAGTGGCTGTGCGGCATCGGCGGCATCACGATCGAGACCGGCCGCGCACTCGGCCGCGACCTGGACCTCGGGACGCTCGCGGCGGAGTTCGACGCGGTGTTCCTGGGCGTGGGCCTCGGCGGAACGAACCCGCTCGACGTCGACGGGGCCGAGCGCGAGGGCGTGGCGGACGCGGTGTCCTTCATCGCCGAGCTGCGGCAGGCCGAGGACCTGACGACGCTGCCGGTGGGGCGCGACGTGGTGGTGATCGGCGGCGGCATGACCGCCATCGACGCGGCGGTGCAGGCGCGGCTTCTCGGTGCCGAGACGGTGACCATCGCCTATCGCCGGGGCCGCGACCGCATGGGCGCGTCGCGCTACGAGCAGGACCTCGCCGCGACGAAGGGCGTGCGAATCCTCTGCAACGTCATGCCCGTGGCGGTTCACGGCAACGGCGCCGCGACCGAGATCGAGCTCGAATACACCGAGGAGGGGGAGGCCGGCCTCGTCGGCACCGGCCGCACGCTGCGGCTGCGCGCCGACCAGGTGTTCCGCGCCATAGGCCAGGCCATCGTCGCGCCGGACGGGCTCGAGATGGACGGCCGCAAGGTCCGCGTGACCGGCGCCGGGCGCACCTCGATGGCGAAGGTCTGGGCGGGCGGCGACTGCACGGCGGGTCAGGACCTGACCGTGGTCGCCGTGGCCGAGGGTCGCGACGCGGCCGAGGACATCCACGCCGCGCTTACCGGCGCGGCGGGCTGATCAACGTCCGGCGCCCGGTGCGCCAGGCAGGACAGGGAGACGAGCGGAATGGCCAATCTCGAGACGACCTTCGCGGGCATCACCAGCCCGAACCCGTTCTGGCTGGCCTCGGCGCCGCCGACGGACAAGGAATACAACGTGCGCCGCGCCTTCGAGGCCGGCTGGGGCGGCGTCGTGTGGAAGACGCTCGGCGCCGAGGGCCCGCCGGTCGTGAACGTGAACGGCCCGCGCTACGGCGCGATCTGGGGCGCGGACCGGCGCCTTCTCGGGCTCAACAACATCGAGCTGATCACCGACCGGCCGCTCGAGACCAACCTCGAGGAGATGGCGCGGGTCAAGGCCGACTATCCCGACCGCGCGCTGATCGCCTCGATCATGGTTCCCTGCGAGGAGGAGGCGTGGAAGGCGATCCTGCCGCGCGTCGCAGAGACGAACGCCGACGGGATCGAGCTGAACTTCGGCTGCCCGCATGGGATGAGCGAGCGCGGCATGGGATCGGCCGTCGGGCAGGTGCCCGAATACATCGAGATGGTCACCCGCTGGTGCAAGAAGTATTACGACCGGCCGGTGATCGTGAAGCTGACGCCGAACATCACCGACATCCGCAAGCCCGCGACCGCGGCGCGCAACGGCGGGGCGGACGCGGTGTCGCTCATCAACACGATCAACTCGATCACGTCCGTGAATCTCGACACGATGGCGCCCGAACCCACCATCGACGGCAAGGGCTCGCACGGCGGCTATTGCGGTCCCGCGGTCAAGCCCATCGCGCTGTCCATGGTATCCGAGATCGCCCGCGATCCCGAGACGCGCGGCATGCCCATCTCGGGGATCGGCGGCGTCACCACGTGGCGCGACGCGGCGGAGTTCCTCGTCCTCGGCGCCGGCAACGTGCAGGTCTGCACCGCGGCCATGACCTACGGTTTCCGCATCGTGGAGGAGATGGCCCGCGGCCTGTCGGCGTGGATGGACGACAAGGGGCACGCCTCGGTCGCCGACGTGGTCGGACGCGCGGTGCCGAACGTCACCGACTGGAAGCACCTCAACCTCAACTACGTGACGAAGGCCCGCATCGACCAGGAGGCCTGCATCCAGTGCGGGCGCTGCTATGCCGCGTGCGAGGACACCTCGCACCAGGCGATCGCGATGAAGCCCGGCCGGGTGTTCGAGGTGATCGACGCGGAATGCGTGGCCTGCAACCTCTGCGTCAATGTCTGCCCGGTCGAGAACTGCATCTCGATGGTCGAGATGGAGGCCGGCAGCGTCGACCCGCGGACCGGCCGCACGGTCGAGCCCGCGCATGCGGACTGGACCACGCATCCGAACAATCCCGGGGCTCTCCGCGCCGCGGAGTGACCGCCCGGGCAGCCGGGACCACCGGCTGCCCCTGCGCGCGGCTCAGCCCTGACGGGGTCCGCGCATGTCGTGGATCAGGTCGCGGATCGTCTGCCACTCGGCCGCTTCCTGCTGCTGGCCCTTGGCCTCGCTGTCGCGGGCCCGGCGCGCGGCCTCGGCCGCGGCGGCGGGGCCCTGCCGCCGGTAGAGGGCGCGGGCATATTCGGAGATCTGCATGGCGTCCATCGTCGTGCCTCCTGGTTCAGGGGTTCCGACCGTCTGGTCACCCGGAAAACGAGCGGCCGCGTGGCCGGGTTCCGCCATGGTAGAGCACCGCGGCCCCGGTCGGCGAGGATTTTCCGACCCCGCGGGACCGTCAGGGCAGGAGCATCCCGCGGAACATGCCGTCCACGTGCCGGCGCGCCCCCGACCAGGCCGCCTTTCCGTCGGGCATCAGGACGGCGACCTGCGCCTCGAAATCCGCGTAGTGCTGGGTCACCGCCCAGACGGTGAACAGGAAATGGCCGGGATCGACCGGGGCGATGCGGCCCTCGGCGGCCCAGCGGCGGATCAGCGCGCATTTCGCGTCGAAGAGCGGCTTCAGCCCGCGTTCCAGATGCGGCCCCATGCGCGGCGCGCCCTGCAGGATCTCGTTGGCGAAGAGCCGGCTCTCGCGCGGCAGGCGGCGGCTCATCTCGAGCTTCGTCATGACGTAGCCCATCAGCGCCTCGACCGGGTCCTCGGCCTCCTCGAGCGCCTCGAGCGGAGCCAGCCATTCCGCCATCAGCGCGTTCAGGAGCGTGACGTGGATCGCCTCCTTGCCGTCGAAGTAATAGAGCACGTTCGGCTTCGACATCCCGGCGCCGTCGGCGATCTGGTCCAGCGTCGCGCCACGGAAGCCGTGCGCCGAGAACACGTCGAGCGCCGCCTCGAGGATCCGCCGGCGGTTGCGCGTCTGGATGCGGCTGCGCGGCCGGGGCGTGCTGGCAGCGGGCGCGGCGTCTTCGGCCATTGGCGACTCCGTCCTGATGACGCATTGTGCACGGTGCGAACCGTTTGGGCATCGGCGCCGAGCAGGGCCCCCCGGGCAGCTTGACAGAGGCACGGCCGGTTGCAATCGTGCCTTTACCAAATGGTAAAAAACCCTCGTGGCCGCGGTCAAGCTCCGTCGTGCCGCGCGTCCGGAACCGGGGCGGGCCGCGCAGGCCCTCGCCGTGCAACCGGGCAGAAGACTGGGCAGAAGGACGCGAGATGGCAGCACCCGGCGAGAACCTCAGGATCGACGGCGACCGGCTCTGGGACACCCTCATGGAGATGGCGAAGATCGGACCGGGCGTTGCGGGTGGCAACAACCGCCAGACCCTGACCGATGCCGACGCCGAGGGCCGTGCGCTGTTCCGCCGCTGGTGCGAGGCGGCGGGCTGCACCATGGGGCTCGACGGCCTCGGCAACATGTTCGCCGAACGCGCCGGGACCGATCCCGACGCGCTGCCGGTATACGTGGGCAGCCACCTCGACACCCAGCCCACGGGCGGCAAGTACGACGGCGTGCTGGGCGTGCTCGGCGGGCTCGAGATCCTGCGCACGCTGGACGACCTCGGCATCCGCACCCGGCGGCCCATCGTCGTGACCAACTGGACGAACGAGGAGGGCACGCGCTTTGCCCCGGCGATGCTGGCCTCGGGCGTCTTCGCCGGCGTGCACGCGCAGGACTGGGCGGAGGACCGCACCGACGCGGACGGCAAGCGCTTCGGCGACGAGCTCGACCGGATCGGATGGCGCGGCGACGAGGCCGTGGGCGCGCGCAAGATGCACGCCTTCTTCGAGTTGCACATCGAGCAGGGGCCGATCCTCGAGGCCGAAGGCAAGGACATCGGCGTCGTGACCCACGGGCAGGGTCTCTGGTGGCTGCAGGTCACGCTGACGGGCAAGGATGCACATACGGGGTCGACCCCGATGGAGATGCGGGTGAACGCGGGCCTCGGCATGGCGCGCGTCACCGAGGCGGTGCACCGGATCGCCATGGACCACCTGCCGAACGCGGTGGGCGCGGTCGGGCAGGCCAACGTCTATCCCAACTCGCGCAACGTGATCCCAGGCAAGGCGGTCTTCACCGTCGACTTCCGCTCTCCGGACCTCGACAAGCTCAATTCCATGCGTGCGCGGCTCGAGACGGAGGCGGCGGACATCGCCATGGACCTCGGCCTCGGGATCGAGATCGAGCCGGTCGGCCATTTCGATCCGGTGACCTTCGACGAGACCTGCGTGGGCGCCGTGCGCGCGGCGGCCGAACGGCTCGGCTATTCGCACCGCGACATCGTGTCGGGCGCCGGGCACGACGCCTGCTGGATCAACCAGGTCGCGCCGACCGCCATGATCATGTGCCCCTGCGTCGACGGCCTGAGCCACAACGAGGCCGAGGAGATCACCCGCGACTGGGCCAAGGCCGGCGCCGACGTGCTGCTCCACGCGGTGCTCGAGACGGCGGAAATCGCCGAATGATCGGGCAGTCGTCGTTCCGCGCCGGTCCTGCGGCATCGCGACGTCTTCCCGGGCCGCAAGCGCATGGTTAGGCTCGTATCCGGCATGATGTTCTTGGGCCGTCGCGGGGCGGCCGGGGAGGCCTCGGGTGCTCGGCGGGATCCAGTGCGGACGTGCAGTCGCGGCCATCATGGTGGCCGTCTTCCATGCCAATTCGTTCTTCCTGCCGGACAAGCTCTATGGCGGGCGCGATGCGGGCGCGGGCTGGTCCATGGGCTATGCCGGGGTCGAGTTCTTCTTCGTGCTGTCGGGCTTCATCATGCTGTACGTGCACGCGCGGGATTTCGGCGTGCCGGCACGGGCGCAGCGGTTCATGCGCAAGCGCATCGTGCGGATCTACCCGTTCTACTGGTGCGTGATGGCGCTGCTGCTTCTCAGCTACGCCGCGCTGCCGGGAACCGGGCCCGAGGCCGCGCGCGACCCGCTGACGGTGCTCGGCTCGCTCCTGCTGTGGCCCGGCACGGTGCCGCAGGTCATGAACGTCGCCTGGACGCTGCAGCACGAGATGCTGTTCTACCTCGTCTTCGTGACCATGATCCTGAGCGCGCGGGCGGGCGTCGCGCTGTTCGGCGGCTGGATGCTGGCCTGCCTCGTGGCGGTGCCGTTCGGGATCGAGGCGCTGCCGCTGGCCTTCCTGCTCTCGCCCTACAACCTCCTGTTCCTCTTCGGCATGGTCGCGGCCCACGCGACGGGACGCCTGTCGGTGCCGGTGGCGTGGGCGCTCTTCGCCGCGGGCGCGGTCCTCTTCTTCGGCGTGGGACTGATCGAGCAGTGGACGGAGCTCGCATGGCATCGCGGCGCGCGGACGCTGCTCTACGGGATCGGCGCGGCGCTGATGGTCGCGGGGCTTGCCTCGGGCCGGCCGCCGGTACCGCGCTGGCTGTCCTTCCTCGGGGACGCGTCCTACGCGATCTATCTCGTGCACGTCCCGGTCATGAGCGCGGCAACGCTGGTGGTGGCGAAGCTCGGCCTGCAGGAGGGCGTGCCGCCCGCGCTCATGCTGGCCCTGCTGGTGGCGACCGGGGTCACTGCGGGGGCCGTGGCGCACGTGCTGGTGGAACGGCCGCTCCTGCGCGCGTTCGCGGGCCGGCCGCCGCCGGCCACGCAGCCCAGCGCCTGACCGCGCCGGCCATCGGGCCGGCACCCGAAACGGAGGCACGGCCATGAGGCGGACCGCGATCCTGCTGATCGCCTGCGGCGCGCTTGCGGGCTGTGCGGCGTCGGGCACCCCCACGGGCATCCGCCAGGTGGGCGGCACGACGCTGGTCGAGGATGCCGAGGGCGCGACGCTCGTGATCGACGAGAACGGCTGTCAGTCGGTCGTGCCCGAGGGCTCGACCGTGGCCGAACCGGTGACCGACGCCGACGGCGCGCCCGTCTGCGTGCCCGACGGCACCTAGCGGGGGAGGACACCGGCCCGTGCCCCGCATCACCGTTCAACCGGACCGACGGCGCGCGCCGCGGCCCAGCCCGGCAGAGACCGGATATCGCAGAACCAGGGGAGGCTGATCATGTCCACCAAGGTCATCAAGAACGGCACCATCGTCACCGCCGACCGGACCTGGAAGGCCGACGTGCTGATCGAGGGGGAGACGATCAAGTCGATCGGTCCCGACCTCAGGGGCGACGAGACCATCGACGCCGAGGGCGCCTACGTGATCCCGGGCGGCATCGACCCCCACACGCATCTCGAGATGCCGTTCATGGGCACCACCGCCGCCGAGACGTTCGAGACCGGCACCTGGGCGGCGGCCTGCGGCGGCACCACGATGCTCGTCGACTTCGTGCTGCCGGGAGCCGACGGGTCGATCAAGAACGCGATCAACGACTGGCACCGCAAGTCCGGCCACCAGATCTGTTCCGACATCGGCTTTCACTGCGCGATCACGGGCTGGAACGAGACCATCTTCGACGAGATGAAGGACGCCGTCGAGATGGGCGTCAACTCGTTCAAGCACTTCATGGCCTACAAGGGCGCGCTGATGATCGAGGACGACGAGATGTTCGCCTCGTTCAAGCGCTGCAAGGAGCTGGGCGCGCTGCCCATGGTGCATGCCGAGAACGGCGACCTCGTCGCCGACATGCAGCAGCAGATGCTCGAGCAGGGAATCACCGGCCCCGAGGGCCACGCCTATTCCCGCCCGCCCGAGTTCGAGGGCGAGGCCGCGAACCGCGCGATCACCATCGCCGATGCCGCCGGCGTGCCGCTCTACATCGTGCACGTCTCCTGCGAGCAGGCGCACGAGGCGATCCGCCGCGCGCGACAGAAGGGCATGCGCGTCTACGGCGAGCCGCTCGCGCAGTTCCTGACCCTCGACGAGAGCGAGTACTTCAACAAGGACTGGGACCACGCCGCGCGGCGCGTGATGTCGCCGCCCTTCCGGTCGAAGGACCACCAGGAATCGCTCTGGGCGGGCCTCCAGGCGGGATCGCTGCAGGTGGTGGCGACCGACCATGCCGCCTTCTCGACCGAGCAGAAGCGCATGGGCGTGGGCGACTTCACGCGCATCCCCAACGGGTCGAACGGGCTCGAGGAACGCCTCGCCGTCCTCTGGACCCACGGGGTCGAGACCGGGCGGCTGACGATGAACGAGTTCGTCGCCGTGACCTCGTCGAACATCGCCAAGATCCTCAACATCTACCCGCAGAAGGGTGCGATCGTCGAAGGCGCCGATGCCGACATCGTGGTCTGGGACCCCTCGATCCGGAAGACCATCAGCGCGTCGAACCACCATTCGATCCTCGACTACAATGTCTTCGAGGGGTTCGAGGTGGTGGCGCAGCCGCGCTACACGCTGAGCCGCGGCGACGTGATCTGGGCCTGGGGGCAGAACAGCCAGCCGCAGCCCGGGCGCGGCCGCTACGTGCCCCGGCCGGCCTTTCCTTCCGCCCACGCGGCGCTGTCGAAGTGGAAGGCGCTGACCGCGCCCAAGATGATCCACCGCGACCCGCTCAACATCCCGGCCGGGGTATGAGCGGCGTGCGGGCCCACGTCTTGTCCGTCGTGCTCGCGTCCGGCGCCGCCGCCTCCGCGGCCGAGGCGCAGGCCGTGCTCGGGACCGAGGCCGGCTGCGCCTTCGTGGAGGGGCGCGAGAGTGCCGTCGAGGACCGCTACGCGCTCCTGCACGGGCACCTGACGCTGCGGGATGCGACCTGCCAGATCCAGGGCGTGCAGACCGGCACCATGATCGCGAGCTGCAACGGCGACATGAGCGGGCGGTTCCGCGCCGTCCTCGGCATCGCGCCGAGCCCGGACGGCGGTGTCGTCCTGACCCTGCCCGAGGGCGGCGGCACCGAGGTGCTCTACCCGTGCGAGTGACCGTCCGCCACATGCCGCGCCGCATCCGCGGCGCACAGACGAAGGAGGCCGGCACATGGACCCGGTGATCTCGGCCAGGGGGCTGAACCTGACCTTCCGGACGAACGACGGCCCGGTGCACGCGCTCAAGGACGTGGACCTCGACATCGGCCCCGGCGAGTTCGTGTCCTTCATCGGCCCCTCGGGTTGCGGCAAGACCACGTTCCTGCGCTGCGTCGCGGGGCTCGAGACGCCCACGGGCGGCACGCTGCAGGTCAACGGGATGAGCCCCGACGCCGCGCGGCGCGCGCGCGCCTACGGCTACGTGTTCCAGGCTGCGGGGCTCTACCCGTGGCGCACCATCGGCGGCAACATCCGCTTGCCGCTCGAGATCATGGGCTTCCCGGAGGAGGAGAAGCGCAAGCGTGTGCGCGACACGCTGGCGCTTGTCGACCTCGAGGGCTTCGAGAAGAAATATCCCTGGCAGCTCTCGGGCGGCATGCAGCAGCGCGCCTCGATCGCGCGCGCGCTGAGCTTCGATGCGGGCATCCTGCTGATGGACGAGCCCTTCGGCGCGCTCGACGAGATCGTGCGCGACCGGCTGAACGAGGAACTGCTGTCGCTCTGGGCGCGGACCGGCAAGACCATGCTCTTCGTCACCCACTCGATCCCCGAGGCGGTCTATCTCTCGACCCGCATCGTGGTGATGAGCCCGCGGCCCGGCCGGATCTCCGACGTGATCGAGAGTCCGCTGCCGCGCGAGCGCCCGCTCGACATCCGCGACAGCCGCGCGTTCATCGAGATCGCGCACCGCGTCCGCGAGGGCCTGCGCGCGGGCATGGAGGCGGCATGACCCCGCGCCGCGCTTGCCCGGACGACGCGCCGGCCTGCGCCGCGATCGTGCGGGCGTGGCTCGACCGGACCGACTGGATGCCCGAGGGGCCGGACCTGCGCACGCTCGAGGAGGCGATGCGCGCGGCCTTCGCCGAGCGCGAGGTCTGGGTCGTGGGCGATCCGGCCGAGGGCTACCTGTCCTTCGATCCGGGCACGTCGCACGTCCGTGGGCTCTATGTGGGGCGGCCCGGCGCCGGGATCGGCCGCGCGCTGCTTGACCGGGCGAAGGAGGGGCGCGACCGGATCACCCTCGACACCCATGTGCCGAACCGCGACGCGCACCGGTTCTACGCGCGCGAGGGCTTCCGCGTGATCGAGACCGACCGCGCGGGAAGCGACGGCGTGCCGGAGCTGCGCATGGAGTGGCGACGATGAGCGACACGACGCCGCTGGCCGCCCAGGGCGCCGGCATCGGACGGTCGGGGCGGGTCGCGCTCTGGGCCCGCGGCATGCGCCGCGCGCTGGTGCCGGTGCTGACCGTGGTCGCGGTGCTGGTCGCGTTCTGGTACCTCGCCTGCATCCCGATGAATGCCGGCGCGGCGGTCCAGCAGGCCGCGCGCGCCGACATCGCGGTCAGCCCCGAGAGCGCGGCGGAGCGGCGGCAGATGGGCGGGCTCGCCCTCGCGCTCAGGAACCCGGGCGTGGCGGTCGCCGGCGCCTTCGGGCAGGAGCGCGCGCGGCTGCCCGCGCCGCACCAGGTGGCGGCGGAGCTCTGGTCGGGCGTCGCCGGACAGTCCGTGACCTCGAACCGCAGTCTCGTCTACCATGCCTGGGTGACGCTGTCGGCGACGCTGCTCGGCTTCGTCTTCGGCACCGGGCTCGGGATCGCGCTGGCGGTGGGGATCGTGCACAGCCGGGTGATGGACATGAGCGTGATGCCCTGGGCCATCGTCAGCCAGACGGTGCCGATCATCGCCATCGCGCCGATGATCATCGTCGTGCTCTACTCGGTGGGCATCCAGGGCATCGTGCCGAAGGCGATCATCTCGGCCTACCTGTCGTTCTTTCCCGTGGTGGTCGGCATGGTGAAGGGACTGCGGAGCCCCGACGCCATGCAGCTCGACCTGCTGTCGACCTACGGGGCCTCGGCGCGGCAGGTCTTCTTCAAGCTGCGCCTGCCGGCCTCGATGCCCTACCTCTTCGCCTCGCTGAAGATCGGCATCGCCGCCTCGCTGGTCGGCGCCATCGTGGGGGAGCTGCCGACCGGCGCCTCGGCCGGGCTTGGCGCGCGGCTGCTGGCGGGCAGCTACTACGGACAGACCGAGCAGATCTGGGCCGCGCTGCTCGCCGCGACGGTGCTGGCCGCCGCCTGCGTCGGCGCGCTCGGCGCGGTGGAGCGTGTGCTCCTCGGGCGGATGGGGATGCGGACATGAGGGCGCGCCTGCCCGGCGCCCGAGGGGGGCTGCGCGCCCCCCGCTGCCTGCGGCAGCCCCCCGCGGGATATTTCCGCCAAGAAGAAGGAGGAGCGGCATGCTGCTCGTGAGCCTCGCGCTGGTGCTCTGGGCGGGGGCGTGGTGGATGAACGCGCGCCTCGCCACCGGGCCCGCCCGCGACAGCGCCGCGGTCCGGGCGGCGGTGCCGCTGATCTTCGGCGCGACGCTGCTCGCGCTCTGGGAACTCGGGGTGCGCGGGCTCGACGTGCCCATGGTCATCCTGCCCGCGCCCTCGGTGATCGCCGCGACCTTCGCGGGCCGGCTGCCGACGCTCTGGGAGGATTTCGTGCAGACCTTCCTCAAGGGGGCGCTGTCGGGCTACGTGATCGGCTGCGCGGCGGCGGTCGCGGTCGCCATTGTCGCCGACCGCTTCGCGTTCCTGCGCAGGGGTCTTCTGCCCGTGGGCAACTTCATGGCGGCGCTGCCCATCGTCGGCACGGCGCCGATCCTCGTGATGTGGTTCGGTTTCGACTGGCAGTCGAAGGCGGCGGTCGTGGTGGTGATGGTGTTCTTTCCCATGCTCGTGAACACGGTAGCGGGGCTGGCCGATACCGGGTCCATGCAGCGCGACCTCATGCGCACCTACGGCGCGGGCTACCTGCAGACGCTCGTGAAGCTGCGGCTGCCGGCGGCGATGCCGTTCATCTTCAACGGGCTCAAGATCTGCACCACGCTGGCGCTGATCGGCGCCATCGTCGCCGAGTTCTTCGGCTCGCCCATCCGCGGCGTGGGCTTCCGCATCTCGACCTCGGTCGGGCAGCTCGCGCTCGACATGGTCTGGGCCGAGATCGCGGTCGCCGCGATCGCCGGCACGCTCTTCTACGGCGCGATCGCCGCGCTCGAGAAACGGGTCACGTTCTGGCACCCGTCGCACCGCTCCTGAGAGGGCCGGGCGAGAAGACGGAACCGACAAGGAGAGGTATGACATGAAGACGACGATCATCGGGGCGACCGTGGCCCTGGCGCTGGGCGCGCCGGCCGCCTTCGCGCAGGACGCGGTGACGCTGCAGCTCAAGTGGGTCACGCAGGCGCAGTTCGCGGGCTATTACGTGGCCGAGGACAAGGGCTTCTACGACGAGGAGAACCTCGATGTCACCATCAAGGCCGGGGGCCCCGACATCGCGCCCGAGCAGGTGATCGCGGGCGGCGGCGCCGACGTGATCGTGACGTGGATGGCGGCGGCGCTCGCGGCACGGGAACGCGGCGTGCCGCTCGTCAACATCGCGCAGCCCTTCGCCACCGGCGGCCTGCAGCTGACCTGCCTCAAGGAGGCCGGGGTCGAGACGCCCGAGGACTTCCCGGGCCGCACGCTCGGGGTCTGGTTCTTCGGCAACGAGTACCCGTTCTACGCCTGGATGGCGCAGCTCGGCGTGGGCACCGACGGGGCGGACGAGGACGGCGTCACGGTGCTGAAGCAGGCGTTCAACGTCGACCCGCTGCTGCAGGGGCAGGCCGACTGCATCTCGACCATGACCTACAACGAGTACGGTCAGGTGCTCGACGCGGGCTACGCGCCCGAGGAGCTCGTGAACTTCAACTATCTCGAGGAAGGCATCGGGATGCTGGAGGACGGGCTCTACGTGATGGAGGACGACCTCGAGGACGCGGCGTTCCGCGACCGGATGGTTCGCTTTGTCCGGGCCTCGATGAAGGGCTGGAAATATGCCGAGGAGAACCCCGAGGAGGCCGCGCAGATCGTCGTCGACAACGACATGACCGGCGCGCAGACGCTCGACCACCAGACCTACATGATGAGCGAGGTCGCGAAGCTGACGGCCGGGTCGGACGGCGCGCTCGATCCCGACGACTACCAGCAGACGGTCGACACGCTGCTCTCGGCGATCTCGGAGGAGAACCCGGCGATCACCGAGGAGCCCGAGGGCGCCTGGACGCACGTGATCAGCGACGAGGCGCTGAACGGCGGATCGTGACCCCCGGGGGGGGCGCCGGTCCCCGTGTTCCGGGGGCCGGCGGCCCCGCCTCGGGTCAGCCGCGCGCGGTGCGGGCGGCTGCCACGGCCTCGCGCAGGAGCACGAGGTCGACCCCCACCGCGAGGAACAGGGCGCCCGCCGCCTCGGCATCGGCCAGCATGCCGCGGTCGTGGCTCAGGATGCCGGGCGCCTTGCCGGCCGCGCGGATGCGGCGCGTGGCGTCGAGGATGGCCGCGCGCACCGGCGGCGCGGTCAGATCGTCGGGATGGCCCATGGAGGTCGAAAGGTCCGCGGGTCCGATGAAGACGCCGTCGAGATCCGGCACCGCGAGGATGTCGTCGAGCGCGTCGAGCCCCGCGACCGTCTCGACCTGCACGATGGCGCAGATCTCGGCGCCCGCGCGGGAGACGTAGCCGGGGATGCGGCCGAACCCGCTCGACCGCGTCGCGCCGCCCACGCCGCGCATGCCGCGGGGCGGGTAGTGCATGGCGGCGACCGCCGCCTCGGCCTCGGCGCCCGACTGGACGTAGGGCACGATCACCGTCTGGGCGCCCGCATCCATCAGCTTCTTGATCTCGGTGGAGTCGTTGGCGCCCGGGCGCACGCAGGCCGAGACCGGGTAGGCGGACGCGGCCTGCAGGAGCGGCATCACACGCTCGGCATCGAGGGGCGTGTGCTCGGTGTCGATCACGATCCAGTCGAGGCCCGCGCCCGCATGCATCTCGATCACGGCGGGGTCGGGGATGGTGCACCAGAGGCCGATCTGGCGCCGGCCTGCGGCGAGCGCGGCCTTGAAGGCGTTGCGGGGAAGGTCCATGGGCGGTGTCGTCCTCGTCTGGGTCTGCGGGGCCCGCGACATGCGGGTCCCCTCGGCGGGCACCTTGGGGGCGGACGGCTGGGGGAGTCCATGCGCAAGGCGGCTCAGCGTTCGCGTCGCCTGAGCAGCCAGTCGGCGCCGAGGTCCACCGCCCGGTGCAGCGCCAGCGTGAAGACGGCGAGCACGGCCAGGGCCGCGAACATCAGGTCGATCTTGGCGCGCCCGTTGGCCAGCAGCATGAGGTAGCCGAGCCCTTTCGACGCGCCGACCCATTCGCCGATGATCGCGCCGATGGGGGCGTAGACCGCGGCGAGGCGCAGGCCCGACAGGAAGCCCGGCAGCGCCGCGGGGATGCGCAGGTGCCAGAGCGTGCGCCACTTGCCCCCGCCCATGACGCGGGCAAGGCGGTCCCAGCCCTCGGGGGTGCGCATGAGCGCGTCGAAGAAGCTCGACGTCACCGGGAAGTAGATGATGAGGAGCGCCATGGCGATCTTCGAGCCGAGCCCGTAGCCGAACCAGAGCGTGAGGATCGGGGCGAGCGCGAAGACCGGCACCGCCTGGCTGAAGACGAGGATCGGGCGCAGCGTCCGGCGCGCCCAGGCGCTGGCGGCGAGCCCCACGGCCGAGATCCAGCCGAGCGCCGCGCCGAGCACGAGCCCCGCGAGCACCTCGGTGATGGTGACGAGCGCGTTCTCGGCGATGAGCGCGCGGCTTTCCCAGAGCGTGCTGGCGACGCGCGCGGGCGCGGGAAGGATGAAGTTCGGCATGGCGAACGCCGTCACCACGCCCTGCCAGATCAGCAGCATCAGCGCCGCCGGCACGAGGAGGCGCAGCGCGTTCATGCCGCACCGTCGAGAAGGAGGCGCGTCAGGCGGCCGGTCGCGGCCAGCGTCTCGGGCGCGTCGGGGGCGCGGGGGGCGGGCGCCTCGGGCGGGGCGACCGGGTGGATGCCCGCCCCGGTCATCACGAGGATGCGGGTGCCGAGGCGCGCGGCCTCGGCGGCGTCGTGCGTCACGTGCAGGACCGTGCGCCCGGCGAGCCGGAGCGCGGCGAGGTCCTGCATGCGCGCCCGCGTCGCCGCGTCGAGCGCCGAGAACGGCTCGTCGAGCAGCACGACGGGCCGGTCCTCGACCAGCGTGCGGGCGAGGGCGGCGCGCTGGCGCTGGCCGCCCGACAGCGCGCCGGGCTTGCGGTGGGCGAGCGCGGAGAGGCCGACCTGGTCGAGGACGGCGGCGACGCGCGCGGGATCGGCCCGCTCGCCGCGCAGCCGGGCGCCGAGCGCGGCGTTCCCGGCCACGTCGAGCCAGGGCAGGAGGAGGTCAGATTGCGCCATGAGCGCGACGCGGCCCGCGAGCGGCGCGCCGTCCGTGGCCTCGGCCCGGCCGTCGAGGTCGACGGCGTCCGCGATGCCCGCGAAGAGGTGCAGGATGGTGGACTTGCCGACGCCCGAGGGGCCGAGAAGGCAGGTCCAGCCGCCCGCGGGCGCCTCGAGCGACAGCGGCCCGAAGACGCGCCCGCCGCCGATCCGCGCGCTGCCCTCGAGGACGAGGCCCGGGGCGGTCACGGGGCAAGCCCCATGTCCCAGAACCCGACCTCGAGCCGCGTGGCGGTGCGGAAGGTCGCGCAGAGCCTCTCCCAGCGCGGGCTTGCCGCGGGATCGGGGCCGAGCGCGCGAGCCGCCGCCCCGTCGATGAGCGCGCCCACGTCGGCGCAGACCTGCTGGTAGTCCGTGCCCGCATAGGTGTCGATCCACGCCCCGTAGGACGCGCCGGGGGCCGCCGGCGCGAGCCGTGCGCCGATCTCGCCGTAGCCCAGGACGCACGGCGCGAGCGCCGCGAGCAGGTCGAGGAAATCGCCGGAATGTCCCGCATCGAGCACATAGCGGGTATAGGCGAGGTTCTCGGGCCGTTCCTCGGCCGCGGCGAGCGTCGCCGCGTCGATGCCCGCTTCGGCGCAGGTGGCCACGTGCAGCCGCATCTCGTCGTCGATGAGCGCGTGCACCGTGCCCGCGCAGATGCGCATCTCCTCGATCGTCGCGGCCTTGGTCACGGCGAGCGCCCAGGCGCGGGCGAAGTGCACGAGGAACAGGTAGTCCTGCACGAGGTAGTGCAGGAACGCCGCCCGCGGCAGCGACCCGTCCCGCAGCCCCTCCACGAAGGCGTGGCGCACATAGGCGTCCCAGTGCGGCGCGGCGGCGGCGCGCCAGGCGGGAAAGACGCGGCCGTAGCTCATGGCGCGTCGCCGAGGTCGAGGGCCAGGTCCGACACCGGGCGTTCCTCGGGGATGAGGCCCGCCGCCTGCAGGAACGCGCCGAACCGGGCGTAGCGGCCGTGGTCGAGCGCCGCCGGCCGGAGCGCGAAGCGCGGGATCGTGTCGTGCCAGGCGCGCGCGTTCAGCTCGTCGTCGAGTTCGGTCGAGGTCGCGGCGAAGATGTCCCACGATTCGTCGGGATGGTTCACGATGTACTGCGTTGCGCGCTCCGTCGCGGCGAGGAAGCGGGCGATCTTGTCCGCGTCCATGGTGTCGGGATTGGCCACGTAGATCAGCTCGTCATAGGTCGGCAGGCCCTCTTCCTCGACATAGAAGCAGCGGCCCGGCACGCCCTCGATCGCCATCTGGTTCAGCTCGAAGTTGCGGTACGCACCGATCACCGCATCGACCTGCCCGGACATCAGGGCGGGCGAGAGCGACCAGTTGACGTTCACGAGGTCCACGTCGTCGAGCGACAGCCCCGCATGGTCGAGGAGCGCCGACAGCATCGCCTCCTCGACGCCCGCCACGGAATAGCCGATGCTGCGGCCCGCGAGGTCGGCGACCTCCCGGACCGGGCCGTCGTCGAGCACGAGCAGGCAGTTCAGCGGCGAGGCGATGAGCGTGCCCACCCGTTTCAGGGGCAGGCCCTCGGCCACCTGCAGGTGCAGCTGCGGCTGGTAGGACACCGCGAGGTCGGCGCGCCCCGCGGCGGCCATCTTGGGGGGATCGGCCGGATCGGCGGGCGCGATCACCTCGACGTCGAGACCCGCCTCCTCGAAATAGCCGAGTTCCTCGGCAAGGACGATGGGGCCGTGGTCCGGGTTCACAAACCAGTCGAGGATCAGGGTCATCTCGTCCTGCGCGGCCGCCGGAGCGGCGGCAAGGGCGAGGATCAGGGCGGCGGCGGCACGTTTCATGGCGCGTCTCCTTGGGGGGTGTCTTCTTGGGGACCCGCGTCGCCCAGCGCGACGAGGACGATCTCGCCCGGCCAGTGCGGCGCGAGGCGTTCGGCCGCCTGCCAGGCGCGCAGCCCGCTGCGGCAGCAGAGGACGGCGCGCGCGTCGCAGGGGGCGAGGCCCTCCGCGACGCGCGCGACCTCGAGGCGCAGGGCGCCGGGATGCGCGAGCGGCCCCTCGTCGGGCCGGCGCAGGTCGACGACCACGTCGTCCGCGCGGATGTCGGCCGCGGCGATGAAGCCGTGGCGGCGCGCGGGTTCCTCGGCGCCCGCGAAGCCGAAGCCGCCGAAGCGATGCGCGGCGGCGTCGTAGCTCACCAGCCGGCCAAGGGGCGAGGGCGCCATGCCGGCGAGCGCCGCCACCGCCATCTGCGCCTGCAATGCGCCGATCACGCCCACGACGGGACCCAGGACACCGTCCTCGGCGCAGGAGCCCATCCGCTGCGGCAGGTCGGGAAAGACCGCGCGGAGCGACGGCGCCCCGCCGCAGAACCCGCCGGCATAGCCCTCGAGCCCGATCACCGAGGCGTGGATCAGGGGTAGGCCGCGCGCCGCGCAGAGGTCGGAAAGCGTGTAGCTCGCGGCGAAGCTGTCGGCGCAGTCGAGGACGAGGTCCGCCTCGCGGGCCAGCGCCGCGGCATTTGCCGGGTCGAGGCGCGTCACCACCGGGTCGATGCGGACGGCGGGGTCGAGCCGCGCCAGCGTCGCGGCCGCCGCGGTGGCCTTGGGCGTGCCGATGTCGTCCATGCGGAACAGCGTCTGGCGGTGCAGGTTGCTTTCCGCGACGCGGTCGTCGTCGACGAGGGTGATCGCGCCCGCGCCGGCACCGACGAGGTATTGCAGGACCGGCGCGGCCAGGCCGCCCGCGCCGACCACGAGCACGCGCGCGGCGGCAAGCCGTGCCTGCCCCTCCGCGCCGAAGCCCGGTACCCGAAGCTGGCGGGCGTGCCGCGTCATCGCGTGACCCCCATCCATTGCCGGATGCGCAGCTCGGGGTCGCGGGCGCGGGTGATGTCGGTCACCACCGACACGATGTCGGCGCCGGCGGCAAAGGCCGCGGGCGCGCGTTCGACGCTGAGCCCGCCGATGGCCACGAGGGGGATGTCGCCCACGCGGGCCTTCCAGTCGGCCACCCGGTCGAGGCCCTGGGGGTCCCACTTCATCTCCTTGAGGATGGTGGGCCAGACAGGGCCGAGCGCCACGTAGTCCGGCGAGAGCGCCAGCGCCCGGTCGAGCTCGGCCGCGTCGTGGGTCGAGAGGCCGAGCCGCAGCCCCGCGGCGCGGATGGCGTCCACGTCCGCGGTGTCGAGGTCCTCCTGCCCCAGGTGCACCCAGTCGCAGCCGAGCTCGATGGCGAGCCGCCAGTGGTCGTTCACGACGAGTGTCGCGCCCGCCGCGCGGCAGAGGTCGCGCGCCTCGGCCAGCTGGGCGCGCAGCGCGTCCCCGTCCGCGTCCTTGATGCGCAGCTGCACGAGCGTGACCCCGAGCGGCAGGGCGCGGCGCAGCCAGTCGGGGTGGTCGAAGATCGGGTAGAACCGGTCGAGCCTCATCCGAGCACCGCCAGTCCCAGAACCGGGGTCGAGGGGGCCGCCATGTCGCGCGGCTCCATCGGGTCGGCCTCGCGGGCGAGGCGGCCGGCCTCGAGCGCGCGGGCGAAGCCTTCGGCCATCGCGGCCGGATCGCCGGCCCGCGCGACCGCGGTGTTGAGGAGCACCGCGTCGAAGCCCAGCTCCATCGCCTGCGCTGCGTGGCTCGGCAGGCCCAGCCCCGCGTCGATCACCATGGGCACGTCGGGGAACTGCGCGCGCAACGTGCGCAGGCCGTAGACGTTGTTCAGCCCGCGGCCGGTGCCGATGGGCGCGCCCCAGGGCATCAGCACCTCGCAGCCGGCCTCGAGCAGCCGCCCGCCCAGCACGCCGTCCTCGGTCGTGTAGGGAAAGACGCGAAAGCCGTCCTCGGTCAGGATGCGCGCGGCCTCGACCAGCCCGAACGGGTCGGGCTGCAGCGTGTCGGCGTGGCCGATCACCTCGAGCTTGATCCAGTCGGTGTCGAACAGCTCGCGCGCCATATGGGCCGTGGTCACCGCCTCGCGCACGGAATGGCATCCGGCGGTATTGGGCAGGACCGGCAGGCCCAGAGCGCGGATCATCTCCCAGAACGCGGTGCCCGCGCCCTCGCCGCCGGCCTCGCGGCGCAGCGACACCGTCGCGATGCCCGCGCCCGAGCGGCGGAACGCGTCCTCGAGCACGCGGGGCGAGGGATATTGCGCCGTGCCGAGCATCAGGCGCGAGGCGACGTGGGTTCCGTAGAATTCGGGCATCTCAGCCTCCCTGCCGGGGCGCCAGCACCTCGATCCGGTCGCCGTCGCGCAGCGCGTGGCCGGCGCGGGCCGGGGCGGGTACGAAGGTCTCGTTCACCGCCGTCGCGACGCGCGCGCCGCCATAGCCGAGCTCGTCCAGCGCCGGGCCCAGCGTCTCTGCCACGATCTCGCGCGGCTCACCGTTCAGCGTGATTCTCATGCATCCTCTCCGTCGCGGCCTGCCCGGTCACGTGGTCCGCCGCACGCCGCGCGAGCGCGGGCGCGAGCAGGAAACCGTGCCGGAAGAGGCCGTTCACATGGATCGTGTCGCCCCGCGCGACGACGCGGGGCAGGTTGTCGGGGAAGGCGGGGCGCGCATCGGCGCCGAGCTCGAGGACCTCGGCCTCGCCGAAGGCCGGGTCGAGCGCGTAGGCCGCGCCGAGAAGCTCCACCGCCGAACGCAGGCGCACGGGGCCGCGCGCGCCGCTCTCGATCTGCGTGGCGCCCAGCATGAACACGCCGTCGCCGCGCGGCACCACGTAGAGCGGGTGCCGCGGATGGAGGAGCCGCACCGGCCGCGACAGGCTCACCTCGGGCGCGCGCAGGACCGCCATCTCGCCCCGCACGCCGCGCAGGTCGGGCAGCGCGTCCCGGGCGGCGAGCCCGCGGCAATCGATCACCCGGGGCCCCGGCGTGCCCTCGCGCGCGATGGTGACCCCGCGGCGGGCGAGGCCCTCGACCAGCGCCCGCAGCGCCCGGCGCGGGTCGAGATGCGCCTCCGTGCGGAAGTGCAGCGCGCGGTCGAAGCGCTCGGCGACCTGCGGTTCGAGCGTTGCGAGCCCCGCCCGGTCGAGCGCCGCGTGGCCCTCCGTGCGCCGGCCGAAGCGGTCGAGTTCCTGCCGGTCGCGGCCGAGCGCCACCACGAGCGAGCCGTTGCACGTCACTTCGGCGCCGGCCCGCGTCCACCATTCCGCGGCCTCCTGACCCATGGCCACGACCGTCGCCTCGGCGGTCTCGCCCTCGCAGAAGGGCGCGAGCATGCCGCCGGCCCACCACGAGCAGCCATGCGCGCCGGGCCCGCCCGCGGGATCGACCACGCGCACGGGCACGTCCCGCGCCACAAGTTCGGTCGCCACGCAAAGACCCGCGACGCCCGCGCCGAGAATGGTGACCGTGCTCATGTCCAGACCTCGTGGAAATGGTGCACCGGACCGTGGCCGCTGCCCACCTCGAGCCGGTCCGCGGCGGCGATCGCGCCGTGCAGCCAGCGATGCGCCCGCGCGACGGCGGCGTGCGGCGAACTGCCCCGCGCCATGTTGGCTGCGATGGCGGAAGACAGCGAACAGCCGGTGCCGTGGGTGTTGCGGGTCGCAAGGCGCGGCGCCTCGAAGGTGGCGACGCCGTCCCGGGTCACGAGAAGGTCGGCGCACCGCGCGCCCGCGCCGTGCCCGCCCTTCATCAGCACCGCGCGCGGCCCGAGCGCGCAGAGCGCGCGGCCCTGCGCCGCCGCCTCGTCGGCGGTGCGCGCAGGCGCGGTGCCGAGGAGCCGCGCGGCTTCGGGCAGGTTCGGTGTCAGGAGCGCGGCGCGGGGCAGGAGCCGGTCGGCCAGGGCCGCGACCGCGTCGTCCGAGAGAAGCGCGTCACCCGACTTTGCCACCATGACCGGGTCGAGCACGATCGGCCCAGCGAAGCGGTCCAGCGCGTCCGCCACCGCCGCGACGATCGCGTCATCGGCGAGCATGCCGATCTTGACCGCGCCCGCACCGATGTCGTCGAGGACGGATGCGATCTGTGCCGCGACAAGCGCGGGCGCGAGCGCCGCGACCGCCTGCACGCCGAGCGTGTTCTGCGCGGTCACCGCGGTGATGGCCGTGGAGGCGTAGACGCCCATCGCCGAGGCCGACTTGATGTCGGCCTGGATGCCGGCGCCGCCGCCGCTGTCGCTGCCCGCGACGATCAGGAGTTTCGCGATCCCGCCCATGCCGTCGGCGTTCCTCGGTTGCGGGGCACGTGCCGGGGCGGGGAAGGGTCTGGCGCGATGGGCATGCGCCGGATCGGTCTCCGTTCCCTACGCCGGCATTGCCCGGATCAGGTTCGATGGGTTGGCGTCGCGCCTCTCAGCCCCTCACGGGCACCCCAACGGAAGTGAGGGGAAACGTAACGTCGCCGCCGCACCGCATCAAGGGGGCGTGCGCACACGCGCCGCGGGACGGCCCCGGGGGTCATGCAATCCGGACTGGTCTTTTGGCGGCGGGCTGGCATGCTGGACCCCATTGAAGAGCCGACCGATCATTTTCACACACGGGATTTCCAGCCATGCGCTTCGCAGCGACCACTGCACCGCCATCTGTCCGGTCCCTCCGCCCCGCGCCGCCCCGCGCGCGGCCCTGCTGACGGGAGGGCGCGCCATGGGACATGTGGGGGACACGCGCGGCACCACGGTCGTCTGCGGGCCGGACCCCTCCGGCGAGACGGTCTGCCGCTTCGTCGCCGACGTGAAGGAGGTCGAGGCAGCCGCGGCCGGTGGCGATCCGGCGCGGCTCAACGCGCTCGACGACCTGCCGCGCTACGTGACCCGGCTCGTGCAGCTCGGCCGGCCCGACCTTGCCGCCGACGTGGTGCGGGAAGCCGGGCGCGACACACCGCCCGAGCGCTCGGTGCTCGAGCGGGTGATCGAGCAGAACGAACTGATGGCGGTCGCCTTCTTCGCCCGCGGCATGATCGCGAGCCGCGCCGTGGGCCGCGTCGTCGTCCGCGACGGGGCAGGGCGTGCGCGCGATTACGGCACCGGGTTCATGGTGTCCTCCGAACTCCTGATGACCAACCACCACGTGCTTCCCGACGCGCAGAGCGCGCTGCAGAGCGTGATCGAGTTCGATCATGCGCTGGGTCTCGACGGCCAGCCGATGCCGAGCCTGCGGTTCCGGTTCCAGCCCGGGCGGTTCTTCGAGACGGCCAGAACGCTCGATTTCACGCTCGTCGCGGTCGAGCCGGTGAACGATGACGGCGTCGCGCTAGCCTCGCGCGGGTGGATCCACCTCATCGCGGAATCGGGCAAGGCGATCGTCGGCGAGCCCATCAACATCATCCAGCATCCGGGCGGCGAGCGGCAGCAGATCGCCATCCGCGAGAACCGCGTGGTGCGGGCCGAGGACGATTTCCTGGTCTACTCGACCGACACGCGGCGTGGATCGTCCGGGGCGCCCGCGCTCAACGACCAGTGGCAGCTTGCCGCGCTGCACCATGCCGGCGTGGCCGAGATGCGCGACGGCGTCGAGGTGCGCCGCGACGGGCAGCTCTACCGCGAGGGCATCGACGATCCCGAGTCCATCCGCTACGTCGCCAACCGCGGCATCCGCGTCAGCAGGATCGTCGCAGAGATGGAGGCGCGCGACCTTCCGGCCGGACACCGCGCCATGTTCGAGGCGGCCAAGCGCCCCGCTCCGCTCGCCGAGCTCCTGTCGGGCGTGCTGGGCGGCGTCGCGCCGGCGTCGCTGTCGGGTGTCCCCGCGGGCGGCCTCGCGCCGGTCGTGGGCGGGTCACCCGCGATCGGCCCCGACGGTGCCGTGCGCTGGACGCTGGAAGTGCGCCTCGGCCCCGCGTCCGGCGTCCCCGCCGCGCCGTTGCCGCCCGCGCGCGCGCCGGAGCCATCCGCGGAGAGCCTGTTCGATCCGCGCGGCCCCTACCTCGACGAGGGGGCCGACGCCGCGGCGGCTGCGGCCTACTATGCCGGCATCGATCCCGAGGCGGGCCCGTCCGCGCTGTTCGCGGCGCTGCACGACCGGCTGCGGCAGACGCACACCCACGTCCTGTCCTACGCCGCGGCGCGACATGACCACCTCTACCCGTGGATCGACCGGCACGAGGACCGGGCGTTGCGTTCGGTCTATTCCGACGCGCCGATGCCCGAGGAGCTGTTCGTGGCCGAGCGCATGGCGCTGCGCGCGGCGCTTGTCCGCACGGCACGGGCGGAAGGCACGCAGGTCGAGGCGCTGGGCGCAGCCTCGCTCGAGGCCGCGGATGCCGCGCTCGAGGCGACGATGACCTTCAACGCCGAACACGTGGTGCCGCAATCGTGGTTCGAGGGCGCCGCCGAGGCGCGGGCGCAGAAATCCGACCTGCACCACCTCTTCGCCTGCGAGCCCGAGTGCAACAGCTTCCGCTCGAACATCCCCTATTCCGAGTTCACCGAGGAAGAGGAGCGCAGGATCGCCACCTCGGCCGCGGGGGCCCTCGAGGCGCTGCGCGATCCGACCGTCGAGGCCGTCCGCCCGATGTGCGGACTGAGGGACGGGCGGAGGTTCGAGCCTGCGGCGGGCAAGGGCGCGGTGGCGCGCGCGACACTCTACTTCGTGCTGCGCTATCCGGGCATCGTCGGCGACGTGAAGTCCGGCAGCCGGCGGGAATTCCTGAAATCCGACCTGCCGATCCTGCTCGACTGGGCGCGGGCCGAGCCGCCCTCGCGGCACGAGCGGCACCGGAACTTCTGGATCGCCGAGGTGCAGGGCAACCGCAACCCGCTGATCGACCGGCCGGACTGGCTCGACCGGATCGCGTTCGCGGACGGCTTCGCCTGACGTTCAGCCCTGCGGCGGGCCGTCGAGCGCCATGACGCGGTTGCCGTAGGCCGCGTCCTCGGTGACGTCGGCGCCGAACCAGTCGGGCGGGACGAAGGCGCGCGCGGCGTCGAGGTCGTCGAACTCGACCTCGACCAGCACGAGCGGTGCGTGACGGCCCTCGAACACGTCGAGCTCGAAGGTCGTCCCGCAGGGCAGCGTGCCGGTCCAGCGCGTCTTCTCGATCCGCCGGCCCTCGGTCGCGGGCCAGAGCGTGTCGAAGGCCTGCGCGTCGATCAGGGTCTCGCGTTCCTCGCGGGCGAGCCCCGCGCCGCCGCGCTTCAGCGTCAGGAGCCGCTTGTCGCCCTTGGCCCTGAGCCTCAGGTCGACCGAATCCGTGGGCAGCGTCAGGTAGCCCTGCCGGATCGGCACCGCTCTCGCGCCGGAGAGGTCGGGCATCCGGGCCACGCGGAACTTGCGCTCGATCTCCACGGCCATCAGAGCCGCTCCGCCACCGCGCGCCAGAGCGCGTCGTAGGCCTCGGTCGCGGGCGAGGACTTGGCGAAGGTCGCCACCGGGGCGCGGTGCACGCCCATCTTCTCGACCTCGGTCGAGAACGGCACCGTGACGTCGACGAAGCGCTTGGGATGCGCCTTGCGCAGCCGTTCCGCGGTCTCGGCGTGCAGCTTCTTGGTCGCCTGCGCCATGGAGAAGAAGGCGACGATCTTCTTGCGCGGCAGCTTCTCGTCGCGGAAGAAGTCGACGAGCTGCTCGAAGGTGCGCTCGGACAGGGTCGTCGGGATCACCGGCACGACGACGGCATCCGAGGCGCGGAACACGTTCTCTGACAGCGCCGAGATGTTGGGCGGGCAGTCGAGCAGGACGACGTCGTAATCGCCCTGCGCCGCCTTCAGCGCCTTCTTGAGGCGCGAGCGCGAGTTCTTCATCCGCGACAGGAAGATGTCGAAGTCGCGGAAGCTCATGTTCGCGGGCAGGATGTCGAGGCCGTCGAAATCGCTGCCCCGGATCGCGTCGGTGAAGCGTTTCACGTCGGTGAAGAAGCGGTCGTCGCCGAGCTTCTTCGACGGCTTCACGCGGAAGTAGAAGCCCGACGCGCCTTGGGGGTCGAGGTCGCACAGGAGCACCCGCCGCCCGGCGCGCGCCAGCGCGTGCGCGAGGTTGACCGAGGTCGCCGTCTTGCCGACGCCGCCCTTGTTCGAATAGCAGGCCACGATCTTCATGCTGCTTCCTTTCCGCGGTGGAACAGGTCGGCAAAGCCCGCCCGGGTCTCGGGGCTGTCGAAGGCGGCGAAACTCGACGCGACGCGCGCGCGCCCTTCGGCCTGACGCTGGGCGAGGACGGTCAGAAGCGCGCCGATGCTGGTCGCGATCTCGATCCGCGCCGCGCCGCGGCGGGGAAGCCTCTCGAGGACCGCCCGCAGCGCGTCCTGCTGGACCGCGGCGTCGTTGAAGGCGCCGAGCGTGTCCTGCAGCCCCTTCAGCGCCTTGACCAGCGGCTTGACCTCGGACGGGCCGAAGACGGGCGCGAAGAATTCCATGAGGTAGCGCAGCTTCTTGCAGTGGATGCGCAGCGCGTGCACCTCTTCGTCCGGCGTCGCGTCGTCGATGCGCGCGGCGCGCTTGCAGACCTTGCGGTAGCGGCTCCAGATCAGGTCCTGCGCGAAGGGCGCGACGGGCACATCTGCCGCCGGGCCGGGCTTCAGCCGCTTCGCGCTCGCGAGGAGCGCCTCGAGCGCCGCCGCCTCGCGCGCGTAGTCGTCGCTCTCGAGGTGGCGGGCGAGCGCCGCCTGCGCCGCCGCGCGTTCCTTGGCGAAGTCGTCGAAGAGCGCGACGATCCCCGGGCGCAGCGCCTCGGGCACCATCTCCATGTACCGGTCGCGGTCGAGGAGGTGCACGTCCAGGTCCCTGAGCGGGCCCGTCGGCGCCATCAGGGCGCGGAAGCGGTCCTTGAGCCGCGTGGTGTCCTTCTCGGACCAGACGCCCGTGAAGAGCGACACGACCGAGCGGACCTTGCGCAGGTTCACCCGGTAATCGTGCAGGAACTCGGTGTCATGGTCGGCCACGATGCCGCGCTCGTTGGCGCGGGCCACGGACAGGTGGGTGCGGGCGAGAAGCGTCGCCGCCTTGCGCGCGGGCATGTCGGCGGCGATGTCGACCGGAGGCTTGGCGGTGTAGCGCATCGCGGGAGGCCGCAGCGCCGTCAGCGCCGCCTCGGGATCGCCCAGAGGGTCGAGTGCCGCGCGCAGCCGGGCATGGGGGCGGTCGTAGCCGCGCAGCGGCGACAGCGTCAGGACGGTCGCGCTGCCATGCCCGGTGGAGACGGCGCAGACCGCGACGCGGACCAGCGTCTTTCCCTCGTCGTCGATCAGCGCCATGGCCTGCCGCGCGAGCGTCGCGTCGGCCACTGGGATCAGCCGGCGCAGTGCCGGCACCCGGGGTCTGAGCGCGGCGGTGACCGGACCCTCGTTCATGTCCTGCACGAAGCCCGGCTCCGCGTCCGCCTGGTGCACCGGCCCTTCGGGCAGGCCCACGAGCCAGAGCCCGTCGCCGGCTGCGACGAGCAGGAGGCCGGCCGCCGCCAGCGCCCCGTCAAACGTGTCGTGCAGCGTGGCCGGCGCGCGCTCCTCGTCGCCGCGCGGCACCACCCGCGCCTTGCCGACGCCGACGCGGCGGAGCGCCGCGCCCCCGGCGCCATCGGTGATGAACGTCTCGCTCATGTGGCGATCCCGTGAAACATGTCCCGCGTGGTCCCTTGCCCGGAATCCGCGCTCCGACGGAGGCGGTTCAGAACGCCGCAAAATTCCAGAAAACGCCGCAAAGTGCAACGGTTCCGCAGCGAAACGTCCCGCGAGAGGCTCAGCGCCGGCGTTCCATCGCCGCCCGCAGGGCGTCCGCCATGGCGCCGCCGCCGGTGTCGTCCTTCTTCGGGGTGCGCCCGGGCGTGCCGCCGCCCTTGGGGCCATTCGGCGGCGGGCGGGTGTCCTTGCCGGGCGCCGCGCGGGCGCCGGCCTCGCGCGGGGCGGACTGCGCCGCGCCCCCGTCCTTGCGCATGCTGAGCCCGATGCGCTTGCGCGGCACGTCGACTTCGGTCACGCGGACGCGCACCACGTCGCCGGCCTTCACCACCTCGTGGGGGTCCTTCACGAAGCGGTCGGCGAGCTGGCTGATGTGCACGAGCCCGTCCTGGTGCACGCCGATGTCGACGAAGGCGCCGAAGGCCGCGACGTTCGTCACCGTGCCCTCGAGCGACATGCCGGGTCGCAGGTCCTTGATGTCCTCGACCCCGTCCGAGAACTTCGCGGTGACGAAGTCGGGCCGCGGGTCGCGGCCGGGCTTTTCCAGTTCCGACAGGATGTCGCGCACGGTGGGCAGGCCGAACGTGTCGTCGACGAAGTCCTCGGCCGAAAGGCCGCGCAACGCCTCGGGGGCTCCCATGAGGGCGCGGATGTCGCGCCCGCAGGCCGACACGATGCGGCGCGCCAGCCCGTAGGCCTCGGGGTGCACCGCCGAGGCGTCGAGCGGTTCCGACCCGTCGCGGATGCGCAGGAAGCCCGCGCACTGCTCGAATGCCTTGGGACCGAGCCCCGGCACCTTGAGCAGCGCCTTGCGCGTGGCATAGGCGCCCGCGGCGTCGCGGTGGGTCACGATGGCCTGCGCGAGCGCTGGCCCGAGCCCCGCCACGTGCGCCAGAAGCGGCGCCGAGGCGGTGTTGAGGTCGACGCCCACGGCGTTCACCGCGTCCTCGACCACGCCCTCGAGCGCCTTGGCGAGCCGCTTCTGGTCGACGTCGTGCTGGTACTGGCCGACGCCGATGGACTTGGGCTCGATCTTCACCAGCTCGGCGAGCGGGTCCTGCAGGCGGCGCGCGATCGAGACGGCTCCGCGCAGGCTCACGTCGAGGTCGGGGAACTCCCGCGCGGCCAGTTCGGAGGCGGAATAGACCGAGGCGCCGGCCTCGGACACGATGACCTTGGTCGGCGTCGTCGCCGAGGCCGGCAGCCGTTTCAGCGCCTCGGCGACGAAGCGCTCGGTCTCGCGGCTCGCCGTGCCGTTGCCGATGGCGATAAGCGTGACGTCGTGGCGCGTGATCAGGTGCAGGAGCGCGGCCTCCGCCCCCTGCACGTCGCGCCGCGGCGGGAAGGGGTAGAGCGTGTCGGTGGCGACCAGCTTGCCGGTGGCGTCGACGACTGCGGCCTTCACGCCCGTGCGCAGTCCCGGATCGAGGCCGAGCGTCGCCTTGGCCCCGGCGGGCGCGGCCAGAAGCAGGTCGCGCAGGTTCCGGGCGAAGACCTTGATCGCCTCCTCGTGGGCGCGGGCCCGCAGCTCGGACATGAGATCGACATACATGCTGAGCGACAGCTTGACCCGCCAGGTCCAGCTTGCCACGTCGCGCAGCCACCTGTCGCCCGGCGCGTCGCCGGTCGCGCCGAGCGCCGCGCGCACCATGCCCTCGGCCTGCGGCGCGCCGGTCTCGGGATCGGGCGCGATGTCGATGGTCACGACCTCTTCCTTGGAGGCGCGCAGGATGGCGAGCGCGCGGTGCGCGGGCATGTCCTTCCACGCCTCGCGGTGGTCGAAATAGTCAGAGAACTTAGCGCCCGCCTCCTCCTTGCCGGGCGCCACGCGCGCGGTCACGAAGGCCTCGCGCTGCATGAAGCCGCGCAGCCGGCCGAGGAGGTCCGCATTCTCGGCCAGTTCCTCGGCCAGGATGTCGCGGGCGCCGTCGAGTGCTTCCTTCGTGCCCGGAACCGCCGCGCCGACATAGGCCTCGGCCAGCCGCGCGGGCTCGGCGGACCGGTCGGCGAGGATCGCGCGCGCGAGCGGCTCGAGACCGTTCTCGCGCGCGATGGTCGCCTTGGTGCGGCGCTTGGGCTTGTAGGGCAGGTAGATGTCCTCGAGCGTCGCCTTGGTCTCGGCGCCCGCGATGGCCCGCTCGAGTTCGGGCGTCAGCCGGTCCTGGTCGCGGATCGACTTGAGGATCGCGGCGCGGCGCGCCTCGAGCTCCCGCAGGTAGCCCAGCCGGTCGGCGAGCGTGCGCAGCTGCGTGTCGTCGAGCCCGCCCGTCACCTCCTTGCGGTAGCGCGCCACGAAGGGAACCGTGGCGCCGCCGTCGAGGAGCTCGGTCGCGGCGGTGACCTGCCGGGGCGTCGCCGCGATCTCTGCGGCGATGGTGCGGGCGATCCTCTGTTCGGTGTCCAAGCGCGCGTCTCCTTCTGTCCCGGAGACGCCGTGATAACGCCCGCCGCGCCATGCGCCAAGGGGGCGGTCAGCCGACGCCGCCCACCCCGTCGAGGATGAGCGCGGTGGCGAGGTCGGCATAGTCCTCGCGGCTGACCGGGCCGTCGTCGCGGAACCACATGTAGACCCAGTTCAGCATGCCGAACAGCGACATGGTCACGGGCATCAGGAGGTGCCGGCTGTCCGCGCCGAGTGCCGGCCGGATCGTGCCGATGCAGTCGGCGAAGCGGCGCACGATGCGCCGCTCGATCGCGGTCAGCGCGGCCTGCTGGGCGTCGGTCAGCGCGGTCCCGGCGTTCAGCTGGACCTTGTGCTGGTCGTCGGCTCCCCGGTACGCGTCGAGCACGGTCATGACGAGCGCCCGCAGCCGCTGCCGCGGCGGCAGGTCCGGGTCGTCGGCCCGCACCAGCGCGGTGTCTAGCGCCTCGAGATGGGTCGCGATGACCGCGTAGATCAGCGCGTCCTTCGACGGGTAGTAGTGGTAGAGAAGCGACTTCGACACGCCCGCCGCCGCCGCGATCTGGGACATGGACGCCTTGTCCATGCCTTGCGTGGCAAAGACGCGGGCCGCATCGAGCAGGAGCCCGTGGCGCTTTGTCTCGAAATCCGAGGCGCGGGTGCGGGCCATGGGCCGTCAGCTGCCGCGGTTGTCGACGACGCGCCTGGCCTTGCCCTCGGACCGCGCGACTCCGCCCGGGTCGTGAACCACCACGCGCGTCGTGACGCCCACCACGGATTTCACGTGGTGCGCGAGCTCGCGCGCAGACGCCGCACGGGCATCCTCCGCGCCGTGCGTCCCAAGGCACTCGACATGCACGCACATCGCGTCCATGCGGCCCTCGCGCGTGAGCTCGATCTGGAAATGCGGCGCCAGTCCCGCGCATTTCAGCAGCTGCTCCTCGATCTGGGTCGGAAAGACGTTCACGCCGCGCAGGATGATCATGTCGTCCGACCGCCCGGTGACCTTCTCCATCCGCCGCATGGAGCGTGCGGTGCCCGGATGCAGGCGCGTCAGGTCGCGGGTGCGGTAACGCACGACCGGCATGCCTTCCTTGGTGAGCGTGGTGAACACGAGCTCGCCCAGTTCGCCGTCGGGCAGCACGGCGCCGGTCTCGGGGTCGATCACCTCGGGGTAGAAGTGGTCTTCCCAGATGTGCAGGCCGTCCTTCGTCTCGACGCATTCGTTGGCGACGCCGGGGCCCATGACCTCGGACAGGCCGTAGATGTCGACCGCGTGCATGTCGAAGGCCTGCTCGATCTCGGACCGCATGGCGTTGGTCCAGGGCTCGGCGCCGAAAATGCCGACCTTCAGCGAGCTGGCGCGCGGGTTGCGGCCCTGTCGGCGGTACTCGTCGAGGATCGACAGCATGTAGGAGGGCGTCACCATGATGATGTCGGGGCGGAAGTCCTCGATCAGGGTGACCTGCCGCTCGGTCATGCCGCCCGAGACCGGCACCACGGTGCAGCCGAGCTTCTCGGCGCCGTAATGCGCGCCGAGCCCCCCGGTGAAGAGCCCGTAGCCGTAGGAGACGTGCACGATGTCGCCGGGGCGACCGCCGCTCGCGCGGATCGAGCGCGCGACCATGCTCGCCCACATCTCGACATCGGCGGCGGTGTAGCCCACGACCGTCGGCTTGCCGGTCGTGCCGGACGAGGCATGGATCCGCGCGATGCGCTCGCGCGGGACCGCGAACATGCCGAACGGATAACTGTCGCGCAGGTCCTGCTTGGTGGTGAAGGGGAACTTCGCGAGATCTGACAGCGTCGTCAGGTGGTCCGGGTGCACGCCCGCCGCGTCGAAGCTGTCGCGGTAGAACGGCACGTTGTCGTAGGCGTGGCGCAGCGAGCGCTGCATGCGCTCGAGCTGCAGCGCCGCGATCTCGTCCCGGCTCGCGACCTCGATCGGGTCGAGGCTGTCGCGCGGCGGCGTCAGGTCCTTCATGCTGTCTCCTCCCTTGCGAACCCGGCTCAGCCTCCGGGCAGGATGTCCTTGTCGAGGCTGCGCGACTGCCCGCGGAACTCCGCCAGCGGGGTTCCGTCCTCCCGGGAGACGCGCACGTCGTAGAGGCCCGACCGGCCCGCGCGCGCGACCTCGCGCGCCGTCGCCGTCAGGATGTCGCCCACCGCACCGGGGCGCAGGTAGGTGATGCTGTTCGACTGCGCGACCGTCACCTTGCCGTAGGTGTTGCAGGCGAACGCGAAGGCCGAATCGGCCAGCGTGAAGATGTATCCGCCGTGGCACATGCCGTGCCCGTTCGCCATGTCGGGCCCGACCGCCATGGTCAGCACCGCCTGACCGGGCGTCACCGAAACGAGGGCCATCCCGAGCGCGCGGCTGGCGCGGTCGTCGGCCCACATGGCGGCGGCGCACGCCTCGGCCAGCGCCTGAGGGTCGTCTGCCGGCCGGTCCACGCTCAGCGCCCGACAAAGCGCGCCGGGCGCTTCTCGAGGAAGGCGGTCACGCCCTCGGCATAGTCGGCGCTGCGCCCGGCGCGCGCCTGCGCGTCCCGCTCGGCGTCGAGCTGCGCCTCTAGGCTGCGGCCCGGTGCCTCCTGGATCAGTTTCTTGGTCAGGCCGAGCCCGAGCGTCGGGCCGGCGGCGAGCCGCGCGGCGAGCGCGCGCGCCTCGTCCATGAGCGCGTCGTCGTCCACGACCTTCCAGATCAGGCCCCACCGGGCCGCATCCTCGGCCGAGATCGGCTCGCCCGTCAGCGCCAGCGCCTTGGCGCGCGCCTCGCCCACGAGGTGGGGCAGCGTCCAGGTGCCGCCCGCGTCGGGCACGAGGCCGATCTTGGCGAACGCCTCGATGAACCGCGCCGACCGCGCCGCGAGCACGAGGTCGCAGGCGATGGCGACGTTGGCGCCCGCACCGGCGGCCACTCCGTTCACCGCGCAGATGACGGGCTTCGCCAGGCCGCGGATGCGTTTCAGGAGCGGGTTGTAGTAGGTGTCGAGTGTCCGGCCGAGGTTCGGCGGCTCGGTCCACTTTCGCGGGTCGCGGTTGCCGAGGTCCTGCCCGGCACAGAAGCCGCGCCCGGCGCCGGTCACCAGGACCGCGCGCACGCCGTCGTCGGTGGCCGCGCGGTCGAACCCGGCACGCAGCGCGACGTGCATGTCCTCGTCGAAGGCGTTGAGCTTTTCGGGGCGGTTGAGCGTCAGCGTCAGGACGCCGTCCGCGAACGCGCATAGAACCGTGTCGGTCATTGTCTCCTCCCGTTCCGGTGCCGGAACGGGAATTGGATCGCATAGACCGTCCGGTCGGTCAATGAATTTGCAACCTTTGCGCGTCCGCCCGCGCAGGACAGGTTCCTGTCCGGCGGCGGAGCGTCTAGGCTGGCGCGGCACTGCGCAGGACAGAGACGGGAGCGATCGAGATGGACGGATCGAAGACGGCGGCGACCAGAAGCGGCGGACGCATCCTCGTGGACCAGCTGCTGGTCCATGGCGCGCGCTGCGGCTACTGCGTGCCGGGCGAGAGCTATCTCGAGGTGCTCGACGCGCTCTACGACGTCTCGGACCGCTTCCGGCTCTACAACGCGCGGCACGAGGCGGGTGCCGCCGACATGGCCGAGGCCTACGGCAAGCTGACCGGGCAGCCCGGCATCGCCTTCGTCACGCGGGGGCCCGGGGCCTGCCATGCGGCCATCGGCGTGCACATCGCGCAGCAGGATTCGACGCCCATGATCCTCTTCGTGGGGCAGGTCGGGCGCGACACCCGCGACCGCGAGAGCTTTCAGGAGATCGACTACCGGGCGATGTTCGGGTCCATCGCCAAGTGGGTGGCCGAGATCGACGATGCGCGGCGCGTCCCCGAATACATCGCGCGGGCGTTCCGCGTCGCCATGTCGGGCCGGCCGGGCCCGGTGGTGCTGGCGCTGCCCGAGGACATGCTGACCGACCGCGTGGCGGTGGCCGACGCGGCGCCGGCGGTTCCCGCGCGGCCCGCCATGGATGCGGCGCAGGCCAAGGCCGTCGCGGCGGCGCTGCGCGACGCCCGGCGCCCGCTCGTCATCGCGGGCGGGCCCGGCTGGGCGGATGCCGACGCCGAGGCGCTGCGCGCGCTGGCCGAGGCGAACGGCCTGCCGGTGGCGGTGTCGTTCCGGCGGCAGGACGCGATGGACCACCGGTCGGACAGTTACGTGGGCGAGTTCGGCACCGGCGTCGCGCCCTCGCTCGTGGCCGCGGTGGCCGAGGCCGACGTGCTGCTGGTCCTCGGCGCGCGGCTGGGCGAGATCACGACGCGCACCTACACGACCCTCTCGGCGCCGACGCCCGCCCAGCGGATCGTGCACGTGCACGCCGACGCCGACGAGATCGGCCGCGTCTACGCGCCGGCGCTGGGCGTCGCGGCACATGCGCCGTCGGCGGTGGCGGCGCTGTCGGCGCACCGGCTCGCCCCCGATGCCGAGCCCGACTGGTGCGCCCGGCTGCGCGACGCGCATCTCGAGGACATCCGCCCGCCCGAGCATGATTTCCCGCTCGACATGGGCGCCGCGATGGCGTGGCTGCGCGAGGCGCTGCCGCGCGACGCGGTGGTGACGCTCGATGCCGGCAACCATACCGGCTGGCCACAGCGCTTCCTCGCCTTCGGGCGGCCGGGTCGGCAGCTCGGCTCGACCTGCGGGGCCATGGGCTACGCGGTGCCGGCGGCGGTCGCGGCCTCGCTCGAGGACCCCGCGCGCACCGTCATCGCCTGCGTGGGCGACGGCGGCTTCATGATGAGCGGGGCGGAGCTCGCCACCGCGGCGCAACACGGCGCGCGGCCCATCGTGCTCGTCTTCAACAACGCGACCTACGGCACGATCCGCATGCACCAGGAGCGCGAGCACCCTGGCCGCGTCTCGGGCACCGCCCTGCGCAACCCGGATTTCGGCGCGCTCGCCGCGGGCTACGGGGCGGCCTATGCGCGGGTCGCCGCGACGGCGGAGTTCGCGCCGGCCCTCGAGGCGGCGATGGCCGAGGATCGCCCGACGCTGATCGAGCTCGTCACCGACCCCGAGCGGATCTCGACGCGCGCGACCATCGCGAAGCTGCGCGGCGGCAGCTAGGCGCGGGCACCGGGCGCGGCGAGCAGCCGCGCCTCGTGCCGCCGCAGCGTGGGCCGCGCGCTGGCATGCGCGGCGCGGCCCGCCGCTGTGGCAAGCTCGGGAAAGATCGCGAGGAGCTCGCGCCGCTGCGCATCCGCGAGCGCGCCGAGCGCGCGGTCGCCCGGCTGGAAGCTCTCGGTCCAGAGGTCGTCGCTCATCACCACCTCGTGGCGCTCGAACATGAAGTGCACGTAGCGCACCGGCCCGGCGGGCGCGCGGCTCACGCCCCGCCGGCCGACGAGGTGCAGCGCCGGCACCAGCATCTCGGTCTCGCCGAAGAGGAGCTGCGTGTCCGCGCCGCCGACGAGCACCCGGTGCTGCGGCGAGACCTGCATGTCGCGGCTGGGCCTTCCCGGGCCGAAGGCGTCGCGGGCGATGTGCACGGGGCGGAGATCCGGCTCGGCCACCGTCGCGGCGGCATCGAGACGGCGCGCGCCCGTCCATCGCACCGCCTGGAAGCCGTGGTCGCGGGTCAGGACGCGGTCGTCCGCGGCGATGTCCTCGACCGGGACCGTGCCGCGCGCGGTCTTGATGCCCGTGCCGGGGGTGAAGCACATGATCCGCGTGCGCGGTGCCACGCCGCGCGTGGCTGTCCCCTCGGCCGTCGTCTCGGTGAACGTGATCGCGGACCCGTCGCGGGCGACCTCGCCCCCGGACCCGGCCGGCCGGTCGTCCATCCCGTCAAGTTCCTGCGCCGCACACATCGGCATCCCCCGAACACACACCACGCGCGGCCCAGTTCCGGACCGTCACGCACCCGGGTGACACCCACGAGGAAGGCGTCCGCCCCTTGCACCCACTGGCGGCTCCGGTCCCACATGGCCGGCCGCCCGTCCGCACACCATCGCGGACGCCGTCATCCTCGCGCGTCAGCGCGGCCGATCTGGGGTGTCTCCGTGGTGGAACTGCGGCGTTTCGCGGCCGCGAACGGTCGATGCCCGGGGCAGGGGGAACCGCGGCGTTGACACCGCCCGGCGGGCGGTATCGGAATGGCCCCACCACAAGGAGGTCCGAGATGTCCCGGTTCACCCGACGCACGTTCCTTGGCACCGGCGCAGGCACGGCGGCGCTTGCCCTGCTGCATCCCTATTCGGCCCGCGCGCAGGCCGGGCAGGTGCACCTGCGCCTGATGGAGACCACGGACCTGCACGTGCACGTCTACCCCTACGACTACTACGCCGACCGGCCGCTCGACACGGTGGGTCTCGCGCGGACGGCGGCGCACGTGGCGGCGATCCGGTCCGAGGCGACGAACGCGCTGCTCTTCGACAACGGCGATTTCCTGCAGGGCAACCCGATGGGCGACTACATCGCCTACGAGCGGGGGATGGACACCGGCGAGATGCACCCGGTCGTCGCGGCCATGAACGCCGTGGGCTACGACGCGGGCACGCTCGGCAACCACGAGTTCAACTACGGGCTCGACTTCCTCGAGCGCACGCTGGCCGGCGCGGAGTTCCCGGTCGTGTCGGCCAATGTGGTGACCGACAGGGGCGCCGATCCCACCGCCGACACGACCCTGGTGCCGCCCTACGTGATCCTCGAGCGCGACCTGACCGACGGCGCGGGCGAGACGCACCGGATCCGAATCGGCGTCATCGGCTTCGTGCCGCCGCAGATCATGAACTGGGACCGTCAGCACCTCGAGGGCCGGGTCGTGACGCGCGACATCCTCAAGGCCGCGCGCGCCCTCGTGCCGCAGATGCGCGCCGAGGGCGCCGACATCGTCCTCGCGCTGTCCCATTCAGGCATCGGCGCGGCCGGGCACGAGGAGGGGATGGAGAACGCCTCCGTCCCGCTCGCGGGTCTCGACGGGATCGACGCGATCATGACCGGGCACAGCCACCTCGTCTTTCCCTCGGCCGATTTCGAGGGGTTACAGGGCGTCGATGTCGCGGCCGGCACGCTGCTCGGCACGCCGGCGGTCATGGCAGGCTTCTGGGGCAGCCATCTGGGCGTCATCGACCTGATGCTCGAGCGCGACGGCGAGGGATGGCGCGTGGCCTCGAGCGAGAGCAGCGTGCGCCCGATCTACGAGCGCGGCGAGGACCGGGCCGTGACACCGCTCGTCGACGGCGTGCCGGAGGTGCTGGTAAGCGCCGAGGAGGCGCACGCGGCGACGCTCGCCTATGTGCGCCGGCCGGTGGGGCAGAGCACCGCGCCGCTCCATTCCTATTTCGCGCTGGTGGCGGACGACCCCTCGGTGCAGATCGTGGCGAACGCGCAGCGCTGGTACATCGACCGGATGATGCAGGGCACGGAACATGCGGGCCTGCCGATCCTGTCGGCGGCGGCCCCGTTCAAGGCCGGCGGCCGCGGCGGCCCGGACTACTACACCGACGTGCCCGCGGGGGACGTGGCGATCCGCAACGTCGCAGACCTCTACCTCTATCCCAACACGGTGCGGGCGGTGCGCATCACCGGCGCGCAGGTGCGCGAGTGGCTCGAACGGTCGGCCGGCATGTTCAACCGCATCGCGCCCGGCGCGGTGGACGCGACGCTCGTCAACCCGGACTTCCCGTCCTACAATTTCGACGTGATGGACGGCGTCGCCTACCGCATCGACCTGTCGCAGGCCGCCCGCTACGATTCGGACGGCGCGCTGGTCGCGCCCGAGGCGCACCGGATCGTCGACCTCACCTTCGACGGCGCGCCGATCGATCCCGCGCAGGACTTCGTCGTGGCCACCAACAACTACCGCGCGGGCGGCGGCGGCAGCTTTCCCGGCGCGTCGCCCGAGACCACGATCTTCGAGGCGCCGGACACCAACCGCGACGTGATCGTGCGCTACATCGTCGAGCAGGGGACGATCACGCCCTCGGCCGACGCGAACTGGCGCTTCGCCCCGATGCCGGACACCACCGTCCTCTTCGACACCGGCCCCGCCGCGGCGGGCTACCTTTCCGACGTGAAGGGCGTCGACATCGAGGAGACCGGCGAGACGATCGACGGCTTCGCCCGCTTCCGCATCCGGCTCTGAGCGGGACCCGCGCGGGCGATTTTCCCGAGACATCCCCGCGCGGCTTTGCTAGGACCCGGCTCGGCGGCCCCGTGGCTCAACTGGATAGAGCAGCCCCCTCCTAAGGGGCAGGTTGCAGGTTCGAATCCTGCCGGGGTCACCATTTCCTGCGCAGCATCCCCGTTCGACCCTAGGCCTCGTGCTTTTCCGGAAGGTGGAAGAGGCCAAGGAAGGTGCGGAGCGCCTGGTGCTCGCCGGTGACGCGCACGCCTGCGGCCTCCGGCTCGGCGCCGCCGTAGAGCAGGGCGGCGAGCGGCGGAGCGCACGGGGCGTCGAAGGCGAGGTCCGGGGCCTCGGGGGGATGCCGCGCGTGACGGTGAGGACGCCGTCGGAAACGCCTGCGGCGAAGCGTGCGGTGCCGATGGCGAAGGCCGCGTCGCAGCGCAGGGCGCGTGTCCCTGCGGCGTCGAGCATCGTGCGCAGGGACAGCATGAACGAGACCGCCGACAGCGGCAGCGTCGGGTCGTGGCGTGGTAACGCGGCCGCCCAGCGGCCGATCTCGAGGGGATGGGTTCGGCCGCGTAGCCCCCACTCCGTCAGCCCGTAGAGCTGCGCGAGCGCGGGCTCCGGCGCGGTCGAGCGGTGCACCACGCCGCGCGCCTCGAGAACGCCGAGCCGCTCGGTCAGCAACTTCGCGCTGATCCCGGGCAGGCTCGTGCGGATTTCGGAGAAGCGGCGCGGCCCGAACATCAGCTCGCGCACGACCAGCAGCGACCAGCGCTCGCCCACGACCTCGAGGCCGGCGTGTCGTGGTCCGCGCTGCGCCTGCCCGCCGTCGAGGCGCGGGTCGCCGAGGCGTCGGCGCGTCTGGGGGATGCCGAGTGGTTCACCGGCAGCTTCACCGCGGGCGACCTGATGATGATCTCGGTCCTGCTGGCGATCGAGGGGTCGGCACTGCTCGCCGCGCATCCGAACCTCGTATCCTGCGTGTCCTACGTCTCCCGCGGGACGGCGCGCCCGGCATTCCGGCAGGCGCTCGCCGACCAGATGGCGGGTTTCACTGGGCATCCGCCGCCGGGCGTCGCGGTCGCGGCGGCGGGGGCGGGCGAGGTCCGGGACGGGACCGCACGCCTATCGTGAGCCCGACTTGCCGCGGGGGTCTCACGCCGCGGCGGCGGCCACCCTGAGCCAGTCCAGGAAATCCGCCTGGGCGGACGTCGGCGGCCGGTCCGCGGGCCAGGTCGCGTGGTAGCCGCCCGCGTCGACCGCGGTGTCGAAGGGCGCGACCAGCCGGCCCGCGCGGATCCGCGATCCGAACATGGCGACGGGCAGGAGCGCCACGCCGAGGCCGTCCGCCGCGACCTCGGCCAGCGCGATCGAGGAATCGAAGACCGGACCGGCGAGGCGCGGGCAGGCGGCGCCGGCCTCCGCGAACCAGCGCGGCCACTCGTCCGAGCGGTAGCTGCGCAGGAGCTCCTCGCCCGCGAGGTCGTCGGGGCGTCCGAGCCGCGCCGCGACAGACGGTGCGCAGAGCGGGGCCAGCGGCGCCTCGGTCAGCGGTTCCGAGGCGAGCCCGTCCCAGCGGCCGCGCCCGAACCGGATCGCCATGTCGAGCCCCTCGCGCAGGATCTCGACCCGGTTGTTGTTGGTCGAGATCCGGAGGTCGACCAGGGGGAACCGGCGGCGGAAATCGTCGAGGCGCGGCAGCAGCCAGCCCACGGCGAAGGTCGTGACGACGCCCACGTGCAGGACCTCGACCTGCCGGCGGCCGGTCACCGCGTCGAGCGTGCGCGCCATCGCGTCGAAGCCCGCCTCGAGCACCGGGAAGAGCGCCTTGCCCTCGTCGGTGGGCACGAGCCCGCCCGAGGTCCTGAGGAACAGCTTCGTGCCGAGCAGGTCCTCGAGCCGGCCGATCTGGTGGCTGACCGCGGCCTGCGTGACGCGCAGCTCGATCGCCGCGCGGGTGAAGCTGCCCTGCCGCATGGCGACCTCGAAGACACGCAGCGCGTTCAAGGGGATGTCCGGTCGATCCACGCTCATTACCCTGGCTGATGGCCCGCCTGAGGATTTCTCGTTTGTGCGGCCCGCGTCCAGTATCTAGGTCTCTGGGGCGCATCCTCCGATGCGTGTCCCGCAGGAAATCGCCGGGCCGGCCAGGGTCCGCGGCGGCGCAGACGGCGCCGCCCGGCCCGTGCCGTGCCGCGCGCCCAAGACCGAGGTATCCCGAATGCTTTTCCACCTGTCCGTCCTGCCGCGTGTCGCGGCAGGTCTCGCCCTTTGCATGCTTGCGATCACCCCCGCCCGCGCCGACGACGCCGCCGACCGGCTCGCCCTGACGGTCCGGCAGATCGAGGACAGGCTCGATGCGCGCGTGGGCGTGGTCGTCCGCGACAGTGCCACCGGCTGGTCCTGGGGCCACAGGGCGGACGAGCGGTTCCTGATGAACAGCACGTTCAAGGCGCCGCTCTGCGGGGCGCTCCTCGCCCGCGTGGATGCGGGCGAGACGACGCTCGACACGGCGCTGCCGGTGACGGCCGCGGACATGGTCGACCACGCGCCCGTCACCGAGACGCGGATCGGCGCGACCATGACGCTCGACGCCCTCTGCCGCGCGGCGGTGGACATGAGCGACAACCCGGCCGCGAACATCGTGCTCGACCACGTCGGCGGGCCGGAGGGCTTCACGTCCTTCCTGCGCGGCATCGGTGACGGCACCACCCGGCTCGACCGGACCGAGCCCGGGCTGAACACCTATGCCGCGGGAGATCCGCGCGACACCACGACGCCCGCGGCGATGGTCGCAACGCTGGAGCGGCTGCTGCTGGGCGATGCGCTGTCCGCCGCCGCGCGGGCGCGCCTGACCGGGTGGATGACACCCGGCAGCGTGACCGGGGCCCTGCTGCGCGCGCACACGCCCGAGGGATGGCACGTGGCCGACAAGTCCGGCGCCGGCCGCGTGACGCGCAACATCGTCGGGATGGTCACGCCGCCGGGGGCCGCGCCCCACCTCGTCGCGATCTACCTGTCCGAGGCGGAGGTCGACTTCGCCACCCGCAACGCCGCGTTGTCCGAGCTTTCCGCCGCGGTCGTTGCGGTCATCGCGGCGCGCTGAGGCGCGTGCCTAGTAGTGGGGCGGGCGTTCGTCGCCGTAGACGTGGCCGCCCGACCCATCAGCCTCGCGTTCGGCCTCCCGCTGCATCAGACGGGCGACCCGTGCGGTCAGGCGCGCGATCTCGGTGTCCTGCCGCGCGACCACGTCCGACAGGTCGTCGACCTGGCGGATCAGGTGCGCGAGGCGTTCCTCGAGGTCGGGGGTGTCGGGCATGGGCGGGCTCCCGCGGCTGGGTCGTTCCGGCTTACCGCGGGGGCGGGGCGCACGCAACGGCCGCGCCCGCCTTGCCCCGCCCCGGCGGAGCGGCTAAAGGGGCCGCGCATTCCGCCGCAGACGGGTCCGACGATGGCCAAGCCGAAGAAACAGCCCCGGCCGCGTGCCGAGACGCCGAAGGGCTTCCGCGACTATTTCGGCGCGGAGGTGACGCGGCGCGCTGAGATGCTCGCCGTCATCGCGCGGGTCTACCATCGCTACGGCTTCGACGCGCTGGAAAGCTCGGCGGTCGAGACGGTCGAGGCACTGGGCAAGTTCCTGCCCGACGTGGACCGCCCGAACGAGGGCGTCTTTGCCTGGCAGGAGGGCGAGGAGGACGGACGCGGCGACTGGCTGGCGCTGCGCTACGACCTGACCGCGCCGCTCGCGCGGGTCTACGCGCAGCACCGCAACGACCTGCCCACGCCCTATCGCCGCTACGCCATGGGTCCCGTCTGGCGCAACGAGAAGCCCGGACCGGGGCGTTTCCGCCAGTTCTACCAGTGCGACGCGGACACCGTCGGCGCGCCCTCGGTCGCCGCCGATGCCGAGATCTGCGCGATGCTCGCCGACACGCTCGAGGCGGTCGGCATCGCGCGCGGCGACTACGTGATCCGGGTCAACAACCGCAAGGTCCTGAACGGCGTGCTCGAGGCGATGGGCCTCCCGGACGACGCGCAGCGCGACGCGGTCCTGCGGACCATCGACAAGTTCGACAAGGTCGGCGAGGCGGGCGTGCGCGCGCTTCTGGGCAAGGGCCGGCTCGACGCGTCGGGCGCCTATATCGACGGGGTGGGGCTGTCGGACGGTCAGGCGGAGCCGGTGCTCGCCTTCCTGACCTCGAAGGGTGCGGACAATGCCGCGACGCTCTCGAACCTGCGCGGGGCGGTGGGCGCGTCCGCCACCGGGGCCGAAGGGGCGGACGAGCTGGCCGAGATCGCAACGCTGCTCGAGGCGCAGGGCTACGGGCCCGACCGCGTGGTGATCGACCCCTCCGTGGTGCGCGGCCTCGGCTACTATACCGGCCCGGTCTTCGAGGCCGAGCTGACCTTCGAGATCACCGACGAGAAGGGGCGGCCGCGGCAGTTCGGAAGCGTCGCGGGCGGCGGGCGCTACGACGACCTCGTCAAGCGCTTCACGGGACAGGCTGTTCCGGCGACGGGCGTCTCGATCGGGGTCGATCGGCTGCTGGCTGCGCTCGCGGCCAAGGGGCAGGCGGGCGCCGAGGCGCAGGGCCCGGTGGTGGTGACGGTCATGGATCGCGCCCGCATGGCCGACTACCAGGCGATGGTGGGCGAACTGCGCGCCGCGGGCATCCGCGCCGAGGTCTACCTCGGCAATCCCAAGAACTTCGGCAACCAGCTGAAATACGCCGACCGGCGGGGATCCCCCGCGGCGGTGATCGCGGGCGAGGACGAGTTCCAGCGCGGCATGGTCCAGGTCAAGGACCTGATCCTCGGCGCGAAGATCGCCGAGAACGCGACGCTCGAGGAGTGGAAGGAACGCCCGAGCCAGGTCGAGGTGCCGCGCGGCGACCTCGTCGCGACCCTCAGAGAGATCCTGGACGGCACGCCATGAGCCGGGCCGAGGCGCGCGCGCTTGCCGCACGCTACGCCGCGGCGTTCGAGGAGGCGGGTGCCATGCCGCTCGACTGCGCGATCCTGCAATCCGCGGGAACGCTGCTCGATCTCTACGGCGAGGACATCCGCGCGCGCGCCTACGTCACGCAGGACCCGGCGCTGGGCGAACGGATGCTGCGGCCGGACTTCACCGTCCCGGTCGTGCAGATGCACATGGAAAACGGCGCCGAGCCCGCGCGCTACACCTATCACGGCGAGGTCTTTCGCCGTCAGGAGGACCGGCCGGAGCGGGCGTCGGAATACCTGCAGGTGGGTTACGAGGTGTTCGACCGCGCGGATCCCGAGGCGGCGGATGCCGAGGTTTTCGCGCTCTTCTCGGACGTCCTCGCGCCCGAAGGGCTGCGCGCGGCCACGGGTGACATCGGCATCCTGACGGCGGCGGTGCAGGCGCTCGACACCTCGGAACGCCGGCGCGCGGCGCTCCTTCGGCACATCTGGCGGCCGCGGCGGTTCAAGGCGCTGATCGACCGCTTTTCCGGGCGCACGCCGGTGCCGCCGACACGTGCGGCGCTGCTCGCCGCCGCCGACCCGATGGCCGCCGCGGGACCCCTGATCGGCCTGCGCGACGCGGACGAGATCCGCGCGCGCATCGCCGCCCTGCGCGAGGACGCTGCGGAACCGCCGCTGTCGGCAGGCCAGGTCGCGCTGATCGACGCGGTGCTCAGGGTGTCCGAGACCTGCCCTTTCGCGCTCGAGCGGCTGCGTGACATCTCGATGGACCTGCCGGGCATGGACGCGGCCGTCGACCGCTTCGCCCGGCGCTGCGACCGGCTCGAGGCGCGCGGCATCGATGTGGCGGCGCTCGATTTCGAGGCCTCCTACGGGCGCACGTCCATGGAATATTACGACGGCTTCGTCTTCGGCTTCTACGCCGAGGCGCGGCCCGACCTGCCGGCGGTGGCCACGGGCGGGCGCTACGACGCCCTGACCGCGCGTCTCGGCGACGGGGCGAGCATCCCGGCAGTGGGCGGCGTTATCCGGCCCGACGTCCTCCTGGCGGTGCGGGAGGGCGCGGCATGAGCGTGAAGCTGGGCGTGCCCTCGAAGGGCCGGCTGATGGAAAAGACCTTCGACTGGTTCGGCGCGCGGGGCGTGTCGCTATCACGCACCGGGTCGGACCGCGAATATGCCGGCCGGGTCGACGGCGTCGAGGGCGTGTCGCTCGTCCTGCTGTCGGCGGGCGAGATCCCGCGAGAGCTGGCGGCGGGGCGCATCCATCTCGGCGTCACCGGCACGGACCTCGTGCAGGAAAAGCTCGTCCAGTGGGACCAGAAGGTCGAGCCGCTGGCAGAGCTGGGCTTCGGCCATGCGGACCTGATCGTGGCGGTGCCCATGGCCTGGGTCGATGTCGACACGCTCGACGATCTCGACGCGGCGGCGGCGGCGTTCCGGGCGCGGCACGGCCACCGGCTCCGGATCGCGACCAAGTATCACCGGCTGGTGCGCGACTACCTGCGGATGGGCGGCGTCGCCGACTACCAGCTCGTGGACAGCCAGGGCGCGACCGAGGGCACCGTGAAGAACCTGACCGCCGAGGCCATCGCCGACATCACCTCGACGGGCGAGACGCTGCGCGCGAACCACCTCAAGGTGCTGGACGAGCCGCCGGTCCTGCGCAGCCAGGCGACGCTCTACCGCGCGCGCGGCGCGGCGCGGGACGAGGCGACGCGCGCGGCACTCTCGGCACTGGTGGCGCGGCTCGGCCTCTGATCCCCGGCGCTCAGCGCAGGAGCGCCGCGACCTCCGGCCAGGCCTCGGGATCGGCCACCGCCTTGTCGCGCGCGACGGCGTCGGCGAAGCCCAGGGTGCGCCCCCCGATCTCGGCCAGATGCACGGGCGCGGCCCCGGTGAACGGGCAGGCGGCGTTCTCGGGCGTGCCCTCCGCCAGCGCGTGTGCCGGGAGCGGGGCGGGTCCCGGCCAGTCCACCAGCGGCAGGTCGCGGTCGTAGGGCGAGGCCGCGCGCGTCTCCGCCATCGCCATGGCGCGCCATTGCCGGAACGGCGCGTGCGCAAGATGCGCGGCGACGTAGGCCGCGGCCTCCCCTCCCACAGGCAGGCCGTAGGTGGCGATGCGCGTGGCCACGGGCGCGAAGAACGCGTCGGCCAGCGAGTATGCGCCGCAGAGCCAAGGGCCGTTCCCGCCGAACCGCGCGCGCGCCGCGGACCAGATCAGGTCGAGCCGCGCGAGATCGGCCAGCACCCCCTCGGGCGGCTCGAACCCCGCGTAGGCGCGCGAGACGTCCATGGGACAGGCGCCCCGCAAGGCGCCGAAGCCCGCATGCATCTCGGACACGAGCCAGCGCGCCCGCATCCGCGCGGCCGGGTCCCGGGGCCAGTGCCCGGCCTCGGGGTGCCGCTCGGCCATGGTCTCGGCGATGGCCAGCGTCTCGCCCAGCGGCTCGCCCTCCGCCGTCAGGAGAGCGGGCACGAGGCGGGCCGGCGCCACCGGGGCGAGCCCCGCGGCGATGTCGCCGTCGTAGATGCGTACCGGCACCAGCTCGACCGGCAGGCCGAAGGCGGCGAAAATCAGCCAGCCGCGCAGCGACCAGCTCGAATAGGTAAAATCCCCGACAAAAAGCCTGTCCATGACGCCCCTTCCGGCATGCGATCGTCGACGATCCTAAGTGCTTTCCCGTGCGGAAATAAATCGCGATTGGTGCGCCGGGCCATCGCGGGCCCTTATGTTTTTCTGGCGAAAAGTCGAGGCTGGCCGAAATTTTTATGCAACCCCGGGTGATCCACAGGCGTTCAAGCACCGTAGAGAGGTACGAGGGCCAAACACGAAGACCAGCGTACCTGACACGGGGAGCGATTATGGCACTTGAGACTTTCAACGACCAAAGCCTGTCCCGCCGGGCCATGAAGGCCGAGCTTCTGGATGCCGAAACCGAACTCAAACTGGCCTATGCCTGGCGCGATGATCGCGACGAGGCAGCGCTCCACCGGCTGATCACCGCCTACATGCGGCTCGCCATCTCGATGGCGTCCAAGTTCAAGCGTTACGGCGCGCCCATGAACGACCTGATCCAGGAGGCCGGGCTCGGCCTCATGAAGGCGGCCGACAAGTTCGATCCCGACCGCGGGGTCCGCTTCTCGACCTATGCGGTCTGGTGGATCAAGGCGTCGATCCAGGACTACGTGATGCGCAACTGGTCGATGGTGCGGACCGGGTCCACGTCCTCGCAGAAATCGCTCTTCTTCAACATGCGCCGCGTCCAGGCGCGGCTGGAACGCGAAGCCGCGGCATCGGGCCAGTCGCTCGACCGTCACCAGCTGCGCCAGCTCATCTCGACCGAGATCGGCGTGCCGCTGCACGACGTCGAGATGATGGAGGGCCGGCTGTCGGGGTCCGACTATTCGCTGAACGCGACCCAGTCGGTCGAGGACGAGGGCCGCGAGTGGATCGACGCCCTCGAGGACGAGGGCGCGCAGGCCTCCGAACTGGTCGAGAACAGCCACGACACCGCGCAATTGCGGGAATGGCTGCTGGCGGCCATGGCGGCGCTCAACGACCGCGAGAGGTTCATCGTGCGCGAGCGCAAGCTGCGCGACGACGCCCGCACCCTCGAGAGCCTCGGCAACGAGCTCGGGCTGTCGAAGGAGCGCGTGCGCCAGCTCGAGGCGGCGGCCTTCACCAAGATGCGCAAGTCGCTCGAATCGCAGTCGCGCGAGGTGCACGCATTCCTGTCCTGAGAGCGCTCGCCGCCGTTCTGCTCTGCGCCCCCGCGGCTTTCGCCGACGGGGGCGAACTGCATCCGGCCGAGACCCTGCGCATGCTCGAAGACGCCCGGATCGTGTTCCTGGGCGAACAGCACGACAATCCCGCGCACCATGCCCGGCAGGCGGAACTGGTGGCGGACCTTGCGCCCGCGGCACTCGTCTTCGAGATGCTGACCGAGGCGCAGGCGGGCGCGGTCACGCCGGCCCTCGTCGCGGACCGCGCCGCGCTCGAGGCGGCGCTCGGCTGGGCCGACAGCGGCTGGCCGGACTTCGCGATGTACCATCCCATCTTTGCCGCGGCTCCCGGCGCCGCGGTCTACGGCGCGGCGCTGCCCCGTGCCGAGGCGCGGCAGGTGATGGAAGGTGCGGCCGCCGACGTGTTCGGCGCGGAGGCGGACCGCTACGGCCTGACCGTGCCCCTGCCCGCCGACCAGCAGGAGGCGCGCGAGGCGCTGCAGGCCGCCGCCCATTGCGACGTCCTGCCGGTCGAGATGCTGCCCGGCATGGTGGAGGTCCAGCGCTTGCGCGACGCCTTCCTCGCGCGCGCCGCGCTTGCGGCGCTGGACGAGACCGGCGGTCCGGTCGTCGTCATCACCGGCAACGGCCACGCGCGCCGCGACTGGGGCGCGCCCGCGTTCCTCGCGCGCGTCGCACCCGACGTTCCCGTGGCGACGCTCGGGCAGGGCGAGGCCTCGCACGGCGCGCCCAAGGGCGGGTTCGACGCGGTCGAGATCGGCCCGGACGTGGACCGCGGCGACCCCTGCGACAGCTTCGCCACCCGCTGAGGGGGCTGCTTGTCCTCCCCCGGCGCGCGGCCTAGGCTCTGGTCCGACAGGGCCGCGGCGCAGGTGCGCGGCCGAGGTACGGACGGCAGGTCATGCTGGCGGGCAAGCGCATCCTTCTGATCATCGGCGGCGGCATCGCCGCCTACAAGGCGCTGGAGCTGATCCGGCGGCTGCGCGAGCGCGGCGTCGCGGTGACCCCGGTCATGACGCGCGCGGCGGCGGAATTCGTGACGCCCCTGTCGGTGGCGGCGCTGGCGGGCGAGGAGGTGCATGCCGATCTCTTCGACCTCACCAAGGAGGCCCGGATGGGCCACATCCAGCTGTCGCGGGTTGCCGACCTCGTCGTGGTCGCGCCCGCGACGGCGGACCTGATGGCGAAGATGGCGCAGGGCCATGCGGACGACCTCGCCTCGACGCTGCTCATGGCGACCGACACGCCGGTGCTGGTCGCGCCCGCGATGAACGTGCGGATGTGGACGCATCCCGCGACGCGGCGCAACGCTGACACGCTCCGGGCGGACGGCGTGCGGGTCGTGGGGCCCAACGACGGCGACATGGCGTGCGGCGAGTTCGGGCCGGGCCGCATGGCCGAGCCGGCCGAGATCGTCGCGGCGATCGAGGGCGCGCTTGGCGGCGGCAGGCTGTCGGGGCGGCGGATCGTGATGACCTCGGGCCCGACGCACGAGCCGATCGACCCCGTGCGCTACATCGCCAACCGGTCCTCGGGCGCGCAGGGCAACGCCATCGGCCGCGCCCTCGCCGATCTTGGCGCCGAGGTGGTGTTCGTGACCGGGCCCGCCGCCGTGCCGCCGCCCTTGGGTGTGCAGGTGCACCGGGTCGAGACCGCGCGCGAGATGCGTGCCGCCGTCCTCGCGGCGCTGCCGGCGGACGCGGCGATCTTTGCCGCGGCGGTCGCCGACTGGCGCGTGACGCACGAGAGCGCGTCGAAGCTCAAGAAGACAGCGGGCACCCTGCCGGCGCTGGCCTTCGAGGAAAACCCGGACATCCTGGCCGAGATCGCGCAGCTCGACTCGGGGCGCCCGCGCCTCGTCGTCGGCTTTGCCGCCGAGACCGACGACGTCATCGCCAACGCGACGGCCAAGCGCGCGCGCAAGGGCTGCGACTGGATCCTCGCCAACGACGTGTCGCCCGCGACCGGCATCATGGGCGGGACCGAGAACGCCGTGACGCTGATCACCGCAGAGGGATCCGAGACCTGGGACCGCGCCGGCAAGGACGCCGTGGCCGCGCGCCTCGCGCACCGCCTCGCCGACGCGCTGGAGGCGGAATGACCCCCGTGACTGTCGCCTTCGCGTGGGAGGAGGACGCGGACCGCGCGTTGGGCCTGCCCGCCTATGCGAGCGCGGGCGCCGCGGGCGCGGACCTGCGCGCGAACTTCGCCGACCGGGGCGGCATCGACCTCTCCCCCGGCGCGCGGGCACTGGTGCCGACCGGCCTCAGGCTCGCCATCCCCGACGGCTACGAGGTGCAGCTGCGCGCGCGGTCGGGGCTCGCGCTGCGGCACGGGATCATGCTGCCCAACGCGCCTGCGACGATCGACAGCGACTACCGCGGTCCGCTCGGCGTGATCGTCATGAACTCGGGCGACGCGGCGTTCCGCATCGACCACGGCGACCGGATCGCGCAGCTCGTGGTGGCGCCGGTGGTGCGCGCGGCCTTCGCCGAGGTTGCCACGCTCGACGACACCGCGCGCGGCGCGGGCGGCTTCGGGTCCACCGGCCGGTCCTGACAGGAAAGGGGAGCGCGCATGATCCTCGTGCTGCTCATCGCGGCGACGCTCTGGGGGCTCGGCCACCTGATGGGGGCCCCGCGGGCCGCGCGCGCCTACATGCTGGGGCTTCTCTTCGTGGCCGTGCTCATGCTGCAGGTGGTGCTGCCCGCGGGCCACCCGCTGCGCGAGGCCACGGGCGGCAGCGCCGCGCTCTGGCTGGTGCTGGCGGGTCTCGTGGCACTGGTGCTGGCCTACCGGGCGGCCCTCGGACGCGTGCGGCGCCGCGCGGAGCGGAACGAGGCGGCCGTGGCCCGGGAACGGGCCGACGCGGCGCCGACCGCGGCCCCCGGATCCCTGAGCGACACCGAGCTCGAACGCTATGCCCGCCACATCGTCCTGCGCGAGATCGGCGGACCGGGGCAGAAGGCCCTGCGCGAGGGCCGCGTGCTGGTGATCGGTGCGGGCGGGCTCGGCGCGCCGGCGCTGCAATACCTCGCGGCCTGCGGCACGGGCACGATCGGCGTGATCGACGACGACGTGGTGGACAACGCGAACCTGCAGCGGCAGGTGATCCACCGCGACGCCGATATCGGCATGCCCAAGGTGTTCTCGGCCGAGGCGGCGATGCGCGCGCAGAACCCCTTCGTCACCGTGCGGCCCTACAACCGGCGCCTGACCGACGACATCGCGGCCGATCTCTTCGCCGATTTCGACGTGATCCTCGACGGTTCGGACAACTTCGCCACGCGCTACGCCGCGAACGCCGCCGCGGTGGCGACCGGAAAGCCGCTCGTGTCGGGCGCGCTCAGCCAGTGGGAGGGGCAGCTGTCGGTGTTCGATCCCGCGCGGGGTGCGCCCTGCTATGCCTGCATCTTCCCGGAGGCGCCCGCCGCGGGCCTCGCGCCGTCCTGTGCCGAGGCGGGGGTCCTCGGGCCGCTGCCCGGCGTCGTGGGGTCGATGATGGCGGTCGAGGCGGTCAAGGTCCTGACCGGCGCGGGACAGGCGCTGCGCGGGCAGATGATGATCTACGACGCGCTCTGGGGCGAGACGCGGACCATCGCGCTCGCCCGCAGGGAAGGTTGTCCGGTCTGCGGCGGGCACGCGCCCGCGCCGCGGTCGGACCAGTGATGGAGACGCGAGAGATGACCAATCCGCTTCTGGCGCCGTGGGACACGCCGTTCGGCCTGCCGCCCTTCGACGCCATCGACGACGCGCATTTCGCGCCCGCCTTCGAGGCCGCGCGCGCCGAGCACCTGGCCGAGATCGAGGCGATCGCGCGGAACCCAGCGCCCGCCGATTTCGAGAACACCATCGTCGCGCTCGAGGGCGCGGGCCGGGCGCTCGACCGCGTCCTGTCGGTGTTCTTCTCGCTTGCCGGGGCGCACACCAACGACCGCCGGCAGGCGCTGCAGCGAGAGTTCTCGCCCAAGCTCGCCGACCATTCCTCGGCGATCTTCGCGAACCGCGCGCTCTTCGACCGCATCCGGACGCTGTGGGAGGCCCGCGCCGACCTCGACCTGTCGAAAGAGGAGGCGCGCGTCCTGATGCTGACGCACCGGTCGTTCGTCCGGGCAGGCGCGGCGCTCGAGGGGGCGGAGGCTGAACGCATGCGCGCGATCAAGTCGCGCCTGTCGGTCCTCGGCACGCAGTTCACCCAGAACCTGCTCGCCGACGAGGCCGGCTGGCAGATGGACCTCGCAGAGGCCGATCTCGAGGGGCTGCCCGATTTCCTCGCCGATGCGGCCCGCGCGGCGGGCGAGGAGCGCGGTGCCGGCGGTCCCGTGGTGACGCTGTCGCGGTCGCTGATCGTGCCGTTCCTGCAGTTCTCGCCGCGCCGGGACCTGCGGGAGCGGGCGTGGCGGGCCTGGACCGCGCGTGGGGCGAATGGCGGCGAGACCGACAACCGTGCCATCGCGGGCGAGGTGCTGGAACTCCGCGCGGAGCGCGCGCAGCTCCTCGGATACGCGAATTTCGCCGCCTACAAGCTCGAGACCGAGATGGCGGGCAGCCCGGACCGGGTGCGCGACCTCCTGATGGACGTCTGGACACCGGCGCGCGCCCGCGCGCTTGAGGATGCCGCGGCGCTCGAGGCGCGGATGCAGGCGGACGGGGTGAACGGCCCGCTCATGCCGTGGGACTGGCACTACTATTCCGAGGCGCGTCGGCGCGAGGAGCAGGATCTCGACGAGACGGCGCTGAAGCCGTACCTGCAGCTCGACCGCATGATCGAGGCGGCGATGGATTGCGCGCACCGGCTGTTCGGGCTCGACTTCGCGCCGCTCGACGTGGCGCTCTACCACCCCGATTGCCGCGCGTGGGAGGTGATGCGAGACGGCGCGCATGTGGGCGTCTTCATCGGCGACTACTTTGCCCGGGCGTCGAAGCGGTCGGGCGCGTGGTGCTCGGCGCTCCGCAGCCAGGCGCGGCGACCCGAGGCGCGCTCGCCCGTGACCGTGAACGTCTGCAACTTCTCGAAACCGCCGGCGGGGCAGGCGGCGCTCCTGTCCTACGACGACGCGCGCACGCTCTTCCACGAGTTCGGGCACGCGCTGCACAACCTCCTGTCCGACGTGGACTTCGCGTCGGTGGCGGGCACCAGCGTCGCCCGCGACTTCGTCGAGCTGCCGTCCCAGCTCTTCGAGCACTGGCTCGAGGTGCCGGAGGTGCTGCGGCGGCATGCGACGCACGTGCAGACCGGCGAGCCCATGCCGCCCGCGATGCTGGAGCGGGTGCTCGCGGCCGCGACCTTCGACCAGGGATTCCAGACGGTGGAATACGTGGCCTCGGCGCTGGTCGACCTCGAGTTCCACGACGGCCCGCCGCCCGCCGATCCGATGGCGCGGCAGGCCGAGGTGCTGGCCTCGATCGGCATGCCCGAGGCGATCGCCATGCGCCACGCCACGCCGCATTTCGCCCATGTCTTCGCCGGCGACGGCTATTCCTCGGGCTATTACAGCTACATGTGGTCCGAGGTCATGGATGCCGACGCCTTCGCCGCGTTCGAGGAGGCGGGCAACGCCTTCGATCCCGAGGTGGCGCGGCGGCTCTCCGACAATGTGCTGTCGCGCGGCGGCTCGGCCGAGGCGGAGGACCTCTACACCGCGTTCCGCGGGCGGATGCCGGGCATCGAGGCGCTGTTGCGCGGGCGCGGCCTCGCGGCCTGAACGGGGCGCGTCAGAACGGCGCCCGCTCCAGCGTGAAGCCCTCGTCCGCGAGCATGCGGGCGAGGCCGTCGGCGCCCTGCAGATGCGCGGCGCCGGCGGCGACCACGATCGGATCGGACCCCGCGGCGGCAAGGATCACCGGCAGCCAGTCGCGGTTGCGGCGCACGAGCAGGGTCGCCTCCATCTGGTCGAAGGCGGTGTCGGCGATGCTGGGCGGCAGCGGCGACATGCGGCGCGACAGGATGCGCGTGGCCTCCCAGCTCTCGGCGGGCTTCTCGTCGAAATAGGCGGCGAGGAGCGTCGCGAACATGTCCTCGCTGTCCTCGGGGTCGATCAGCGAGGATTCGAGCATGCGCACCTGCGTGGCCAGCGAGGCGCTGCCGAAGAGCCGGAAGATCGTGTCGAAATCCTCGAGCGGCGCCATCGGCACGCCGGCCTCCTCTGCCGCCGCCTGCAGCTGCGCGTCGAGCCCGTTGCCGTCGCGCAGGCCCGCGACCGCGCAGGGCGGCAGGGCGAGGATGGTCGAGAGATACCAGGGCTTCATCTTGGCCGCGACGATCGCCGGGATGCCGCGCGCCTCGGCGGCCGCGGCGAGCGTCTGCCAGCTGTCCTCGTCCATCAGCTCCGGCAGCGAGGTGTCCTCGAGCACGAGAAGGTCCGGGTCGTCGCCGATCCGCGCCTCGAGTTCCGCGCGGTCGCGCGGCGTCATCTCGAGCAGGAGCTTTCCCGCCCTCTCGACGATCGGGCGCAGCGTCTCGGCCACGCTCTCGAGCCGCGGATCGGGAAGATGCACGGTGCCCACGAGGTGGATGACCGTGTCGTCGCGCCGCGCGATCCAGTGGTTGCCCTCGGCATAGGGCGTGTCCGCCAGCACCTCGTCGAGTTCGGCGCGTTCGGCCGCGTTCATGGTGGCGCGGAGGTCGCGGCCGGCACATTCGGAAAGGGCCGGGACCGCCGACAGGGCAAGGACGACGAGAGAGGCGATGAGGCGCATGGGGGGAGGCTTTCCGCGTTGCGGGATCGCACCGGAGGGTAGGGGACCGGCTTGCCAAGCTCAAGCGCCGGGGCGAAAAGCGCGGCCATGACCCGCGAAAGCGACCTCTATCTGCCCGTCAAGGCGCTGTTCGAGCGGCAGGGCTACGTCGTGAAGGGCGAGGTGGGCGCGGCGGATCTCGTGGCGCGGCGCGGCGACGAGCCGCCCGTGGTGGTCGAGCTGAAGCTCGTGCCGTCGCTCAGGCTCTACCTGCAGGCGGTGGCGCGGCTGTCGGTCGCCGATCACGTCTACGTCGCCATTCTGCGGCCCGGAGGACGCAGCGGGCGTCGGCGGCTGACCGAGAACCTGCATCTCTGCCGGCGGATCGGGCTCGGCCTGATCGTCGTCGATGCTGAGGGGAGGCCCGAGGTGCTCTGCGATCCGGGGGCGGGCGCCCCGCGGCGCAATGCGCGCGGTGCCGCCCGGCTCCTGCGGGAATTCGAGACGCTGCGGGGCGATCCGAACGCCGGGGGCGCCACGCGGCGCGGCATCGTCACCGCCTACCGGCAGGACGCGCTTGCCTGTGCCGCGCACCTGGCGGAGACCGGCACCGCCAGTCCCCGGGACGTCCGCGCCGCGACGGGCATCGCCCGCGCGGGCGGCATCCTGTCCGACAACCATTACGGCTGGTTCGAGCGCGTCAGCCGCGGGGTCTACGCGCTGACCGATGCGGGACATGCGGGGCTCGCCGACTGGACCGCGCGCGCCGGGGTCCGCTGATCCGGCAGCGGTCGGCAGGTCGTTGCCGGGATGTGGCGCCTCGGGTCGCAAGACGGCACGGCAGCCCCCAGATTTACCCCACAAGAGCGTTGACAGCCGCGTGAGCTTTTCCTAAATCCCGAGCGTTAGCACTCGACCAAGGTGAGTGCTAACGTGTCCGCCCGATGGGGGGACATCGACGGAACACTTTGAGCTAGGAGACTCGAAGATGGCATTCAAACCGCTTCATGACCGCGTCCTGGTCCGCCGCGTCGAGAGTGACGAGAAGACCAAGGGCGGTCTGATCATTCCCGACAGCGCGAAGGAAAAGCCGGCTGAGGGCGTGGTCGTTGCGTGTGGCGATGGCGCGCGCAAGGATTCGGGCGAGCTGATCGACATGGCCGTGAAGGCCGGTGATCGCATCCTCTTCGGCAAGTGGTCGGGCACGGAAGTGACGATCGACGGCGAAGAGCTGCTGATCATGAAGGAATCCGACATCCTCGGCATCATCGAGGACGCGAAGGCCGCAAAGGCCGCCTGAGCGCCGCCGCCTTCCCGATCATCCCGAAATTTTTCCTGAAGCAGGAGTGAATAGACTATGGCTGCCAAGGACGTGAAATTCGATACCGACGCCCGCAACCGCATGCTGCGCGGCGTCAACATCCTCGCCGACGCCGTCAAGGTGACGCTGGGCCCCAAGGGCCGCAACGTCGTCCTCGACAAGTCGTTCGGCGCCCCCCGCATCACCAAGGACGGTGTGTCGGTGGCCAAGGAAATCGAGCTTGAGGACAAGTTCGAGAACATGGGCGCCCAGATGGTGAAGGAAGTCGCTTCCCGCACCAACGACGAGGCGGGTGACGGCACCACCACCGCGACCGTGCTCGCACAGGCGATCGTCCGCGAGGGCGTCAAGGCCGTGTCCGCCGGCATGAACCCGATGGACCTCAAGCGCGGCATCGACCTCGCGACCTCGAAGGTCGTCGAGCAGATCAAGTCGGCATCGCGCAAGGTCGAGAACTCCGACGAGGTCGCACAGGTCGGCACCATCTCGGCGAACGGCGAAGCGTCGATCGGCAAGATGATCGCCGAGGCGATGCAGAAGGTCGGCAACGAGGGTGTCATCACCGTCGAAGAGAACAAGGGCATGGAGACCGACGTCGAAGTCGTCGAGGGCATGCAGTTCGATCGCGGCTACCTCTCGCCCTACTTCGTGACCAACTCCGAGAAGATGATCGCGGAACTCGACGACTGCATGATCCTTCTCCACGAGAAGAAACTGTCGTCGCTGCAGCCGATGGTTCCGCTGCTCGAGCAGGTGATCCAGTCGCAGAAGCCGCTCCTCATCATCGCCGAGGACGTGGAAGGCGAAGCGCTCGCCACCCTCGTGGTGAACAAGCTGCGCGGCGGCCTCAAGATCGCGGCCGTGAAGGCACCGGGCTTCGGTGACCGTCGCAAGGCCATGCTGCAGGACATCGCGATCCTGACCGGCGGCCAGGTGATCTCCGAGGACCTCGGCATGAAGCTCGAGAACGTCGGCATGGAAATGCTGGGTTCCGCGAAGCGCGTGTCGATCACCAAGGACGAGACCACCATCGTCGACGGTGCCGGCGAGAAGTCCGAGATCGAGGCACGGGTCAGCCAGATTCGTACCCAGATCGAGGAAACCACGTCGGACTACGACCGCGAGAAGCTGCAGGAGCGTGTTGCCAAGCTCGCAGGCGGCGTCGCGGTGATCCGCGTCGGCGGTGCGACCGAGGTCGAGGTGAAGGAGCGCAAGGACCGCGTCGACGACGCGCTCAACGCGACCCGCGCCGCGGTCCAGGAAGGCATCGTGGTCGGCGGCGGCGTCAGCCTCGTCCAGGGCGCGAAGTCGCTCGAAGGCCTGACCGGCGAGAACTCGGACCAGACCGCGGGCATCGCGATCGTGCGCCGGGCGCTCGAAGCGCCGCTGCGCCAGATCGCCGAGAACGCGGGCGTCGACGGCTCGGTCGTCGCGGGCAAGATCCGCGAATCCTCCGACCTCAAGTTCGGCTACAACGCGCAGACCGACGAATATGGCGACATGTTCAAGTTCGGCGTCATCGACCCGGCGAAGGTCGTGCGCACCGCGCTCGAGGACGCATCCTCGATCGCCGGCCTGCTCATCACCACCGAGGCGATGGTGGCCGAAAAGCCGAAGAAGGAAGAAGCCGGCGGCGGCATGCCCGACATGGGCGGCATGGGCGGCATGATGTAATCATCCGCCTGACCGACGGTCAGACAGGGAACGGCCCGCGCATCCGCGCGGGCCGTTTTCCGTTGCGGGGGCGCGGCGTGCGGGGATGCACCCGGCCACGCCGCGTGCTAGTCCGGCATCGGCCGCGGCCTGCGCGGCAAGAGAGGGAAGCCCATGTTCCAGAGCCGGTTCCTGCGGGAAATGCGCGCGGGCGAGGAGGACGCGGTCGACGCGCTCCTGCGCCGGGCCTTCGGGGGCGCCGACGAGGCGACGCTGGTGCGGCGCCTGCGCCGCGCGGGCGACATCGCGGGCGAATGCGTGGTGCCGGGCGAGACCGCGCCGCTTGCCTATCTCGCGCTGTCGTCCATGCGCGCGCCCTCGGGCTGGCTCTGCCTCGCGCCGGTGGCGGTGGAACCCGACAGCCAGCGGCGGGGCATCGGCCGCCGCGCCGTGGGCCTCGTCACCGCCTGGGCGGTCGCGGCCGGACAGACGGTGGTCGTGCTGGGCGACCCGGCCTTCTACCGCCGCGCGGGGTTCTCGGGCGCGCGGGCACAGGGGCTGGTCTCGCCCTATCCGATCAGCCACACGCTGATCGCGCGGCCGGGCGAGGACACGCCGACCGACACGCTGGTCTACCCTGAGGCATTCGCGGGCTGATGCGCGTCGTCCTGCTGACCGTGCTGACGATGACCGCCTTCGCGGCGAACTCCGTGCTGAACCGCATGGCGCTGGCCGACGGTGCCATCGACGCGGCGACCTTCGGCACCGTCCGGCTGGTCGCGGGCGCGGCGATGCTGGCGATCCTCTGCCTCGTGCTGCGCGGCGGACTGGCGCTGGGCGGGCCGCGGCGCGCCATGGGCGTGCTGTCGCTGCTCGTCTACATCTACGGCTTCTCCGCCGCCTACCTGTCGCTCGACGCGGGCCTCGGGGCGCTGATCCTCTTCGGTGTGGTGCAGATCACCATGTTCGGCGGCGCGCTCGCCGCGGGCGAGGCGCTGCCCGTCCGGCGCTGGACCGGAGCCGCGCTGGCGCTCGGCGGCCTCGCGTGGCTGCTCTGGCCCGGCGCAGGGGCGCAGGTGAGCCTGCCGCACGGCGCGCTGATGGCGGCGGCGGGCGTCGGCTGGGGCGTCTACTCGCTGGCGGGACGCGGCGCGGGCGACCCGCTGGTGACGACGGCCGCGAATTTCCTCCTCGCCGCGCCGCTCGGCCTCGTCGCGGGGCTCCTGATGGCCGGCAGCGGCGGCGGCGTGGCGGTGCCGGACGCCTATGGCGTGGCGCTTGCGATCCTGTCGGGCGCGGTGACATCGGGGCTCGGCTACGCGCTCTGGTACAGCGTGCTGCCGCGGCTCGAGGCCAGCGTTGCGGCCGTGGCGCAGCTGACCGTCCCGGTGATCGCCATGGCGGGCGGGATGCTGTTCCTGGGCGAGGCCCTGACGCCGACCTTCGCGGGCGCCGCGGCGCTGGTGCTGGGCGGCGTCGCGCTGTCGGTCACGGGGCGCCGGAGATGAGGCCGTCCCTGACCCTGACCGGCGCCCGTGTGCTGGGACCCGACGGCTGGACGGACATGCCCGTGCACCTGGCCGGGGGCCGGATCGCGGACGCGCCCGCCGGCCGCAGTGTCGACCTCGACGGCTTCCGCGTGCTTCCCGGAATCGTGGACCTGCACGGCGACGGGTTCGAGCGGCACGTTGCGCCGCGGCGCGGCATCCTCGACGACGTGCGGCCGGGCCTTCTGAACACCGACGCCGAGCTCGCCGCGAACGGCATCACCACCGCCGTCCTTGCCCAGTTCTGGAGCTGGGAGGGCGGCCTGCGCGGCCCGGATTTCGCCGAGCGGGTGATCGCCGGCATCGCCGAGCTGCAGCCCCGGGTGGCGACGGACCTGCGTGTGCAGCTGCGCATCGAGACGCACCTCCTCGACGAACACGCCCGGGCCGAGGCGCTCGTCGCACGGCACGGGATCGGCTACGTGGTCTGGAACGACCATCTCGACCATGCGCGGCTCGCGGCGGGGCGGGCGCCCAGGCAATATACCGGCCAGGCGCTGAAGAGCGGCCGCAGCCCCGAGTCGCATCTGGCGTTCATGCGCGGGCTGCACGCACGCGACGCCGAGGTGCCGGGGGCGGTCGCGGCCCTGTCGGAACGGCTCGTCTCGGCGGGCGTGCGGCTCGGGAGCCACGACGACCGCGACACCGACACCCGCGCCGCGTGGCGTGCCCGCGGTGCCGCCATCGCCGAGTTCCCCGAAACCCGCGTCGCGGCCGAGGCGGCGCGCGCGGCGGGCGACGCGGTGGTCATGGGTGCACCGAACGTGGTGCGGGGCAATTCGCACAAGGGCAACGTGTCGGCGCGCGACCTCGTGGCGGCCGGTCTCTGCGACGCGCTGGCCTCCGACTACCACTACCCCGCGCTCCTCTGGGCGGTGCGGCGGCTGGTGGCGGACGGCGTCCTCGACTGGCAGGCCGCGTGGCGGCTCGTGTCCGAGGGGCCGGCGCGGGTGCTGGGGCTCGCGGACCGGGGTCGGATCGCGCCGGGCCTGCGCGCCGACCTCGTCGTGCTCGACTCGGACGACCGGATCGGCGCGACGATCGCGGGCGGCGTCGTCAGCCACATGCAGGGCGCCGTCGCGGCGCGCTTCCTCGCCTGAGAGGCGCGTCAGCGCAGGATGCGGTTCACGTGGCCCATCTTGCGGCCCGGGCGCGCGGCATCCTTGCCGTAGAGGTGGATCGCGGTGTCCGCCTCGCGGGCGATCTCGGGCACGCGGTCCACGTCATCGCCGATGAGGTTCTCCATGACCACGTCCGCGTGTCGCGCGCCGTCGCCGAGCGGCCAGCCCGCCACCGCGCGCACGTGCTGTTCGAACTGGTCGACGGCGCAGCCGTTCTGCGTCCAGTGGCCGGAATTGTGGACCCGGGGCGCGATCTCGTTCACCACGAGGCCCGCGTCGGTCACGAAGAGCTCGACCCCCAGGACGCCCACGTAGTCGAGCGCGTTGAGGATGCGCGCCGCCAGGAGGACCGCGTCGGTGCGCTGCGTCGCGGTCAGTCGCGCCGGCACCGAGGTGGTGCGCAGGATACCGTCCTCGTGCACGTTCTCGCCCGGGTCGAAGCAGGCCACCGACCCGTCGAGCCCGCGCGCGGCGATCACCGACACCTCGCGGCGGAAAGCGACGAAGCCTTCGAGGATCGCGGGCGCTCCCTGCACCGCGTCGAGGGCGGCCTGGGCGTCGCCGGGGGCGGCGATGCGTGCCTGGCCCTTGCCGTCATAGCCGAACCGGCGGGTCTTGAGGATCGCGGGGGTGCCGATGCGGGCCATCGCCTCGGCCAGCGAGGCCGCGTCGTGGACTGCCGCGAAGGGCGCGACCGACAGGCCGAGCCCGGACAGGAATTCCTTTTCCGTCAGCCGGTCCTGGCTCACGCGCAGGGCCTCGCGGCCCGGGCGGATCGGGCGGCGCGCGCCGAGCAGGTCGAGCGACGCGGTCGGCACGTTCTCGAACTCGTAGGTGATGACGTCGACCGCGTCGGCGAAGGCGGCGAGGGCCGCCTCGTCGTCCCAGGCGGCGGTGGTGGTGCGCGCGGCGAGCTGACCCGCGGGCGGCGCCTCGGCCGGATCGTAGACATGGGCCTGCAGCCCGAGCCGCCCGGCCGCGACCGCGATCATGCGGCCGAGCTGGCCGCCGCCGAGAATGCCGAGGGTGCTGCCGGGGGGGAGGGGCGCTGTCATGGGTCCGGACCTTTCGCGGGCGGAGGCGTGCGTGCAGGGAAAGGGAGCGTTCAGTCCCGCTTGGGCGCGTCGGGGATCGCGTCGGAAAGCGCCTTGCGCCACGCCGCGATGCGGCCGTCGAGCGCGGGATCGGTGAGCGCGAGGATCTGCGCGGCCATGAGGCCCGCATTGGCCGCCCCGGCCGCGCCGATCGCCATCGTGGCCACGGGAAAGCCGCGCGGCATCTGCACGATGGAATAGAGGCTGTCGACCCCGCCGAGCGCCTTGGTCTGCACCGGCACGCCGATCACCGGGAGGCGGGTCTTGGACGCGACCATGCCGGGCAGGTGCGCGGCCCCGCCGGCCCCCGCCACGATGACCGACAGGCCGCGATCGGCGGCGGTCGTCGCATAGTCCCAGAGCCGGTCGGGTGTGCGGTGGGCCGACACGATACGGGTCTCGTGCGGCACCTCGAGCGCGTCGAGCATCGCCGCGGCCTCCTGCAGGGTGGGCCAGTCGGACTGGCTTCCCATGATGATGCCGACCCTCGGTGCGGTCGCCTCCGCCATGATCGTTATCCCTATCCCGTCGCGCCCGCGTTATACCCTGTCACCCGCGCGAGGCAATGGCGGCGCGACGCCGGCTCAGGCGATGATGTCGGGCAGGAGCCGGTCCTCGATCAGCGCGATGCGGTCCTTGAGCTGCAGCTTCTTCTTCTTGAGCCGCTGCATCGTCAGCGCGTCCGAGGTGCCGCGTTCCTGCAGGGCGCGGATCGCCTCGTCGAGGTCGCGGTGTTCGCGTCGGAAGACCTCGAGCTCGACCCTCAGAACCTCGTCGGTCTTCATCGAAAGGTCGGTGGGGGCGTTCATCGCGGGCGTCTCTCCGGCTGGGTGGCCCACGCAATATAGCGGCTTGCCGTGCCTGCGCAAAGACTTGCGGCACTTGCGCGGTGCTCGCGCGCGACCCATATTTGTCTCCGAACGGGTCGCCGCAACGGGACGCCGTGTCACGGTCGCTTGCATTAGAGGACGTGTCGATGACGAAGCTTACCCTGGGGTCGCATCCCCACCTGCTGGGGTTCGAACAGCTGGAGCGCCTTCTCGAGAGGACGGCGAAATCTGGCAACGAAGGCTACCCGCCCTACAATATCGAACAGACATCGGAAGTGTCGTACCGCATCACGCTGGCCGTGGCGGGGTTCTCCGAATCCGACCTTTCGATCACCGTCGAGGATCGCCAGCTGGTGATCCGCGGACGGCAGGCCGAGGACGGCGAGGAGCGGGTGTTCCTGCACCGCGGCATCGCGGCGCGCCAGTTCCAGCGCAGCTTCGTGCTGGCGGACGGGGTCGAGGTCAGCGAGGCGATGATGGAGAACGGACTTCTGCACGTCGACCTCAAGCTGAGCCGTCCCGAGACGGTGGTGCAGACGATCCAGATCAGGAAGGGGTAAGGACCATGCAGACCAAGGTTGATTTCAAGGTGCTCGACGAGGGCCGGACCGTCTATGTCCGTCCCGTTGCCGTGGCCGACCTGCCCGACGACGTCAGGACGCAGGCCGCGGGTCTCGACACGATCTACGCAGTGCACCGCGCGGACGGCGAGCGGCTCGCGCTCGTGAAGGATCGCAGCCTCGCCTTCGTGCTGGCGCGCCAGAACGACCTCGCGCCCGTCACGGTCCACTGACCTCCGGTGTGACCTTGGCCGTCTGACGGGCCGGCCGGGTCCCGCAGTTCACTGCCGACATGTCCGCCGCCGGACAGCACGGCGCCCCCGCAGCTGGCTGCGAGGGCGCACGATGCGTCGGGTTCGGGCTGGCTCGAAGCGATCCTGGCGGGCCGAGATCACATGCCGGCGATCAGACCCATCGATTCGAGCTTCAGCACCACCTGGTGGGCGCAGTTGTCGACCTCCTGGCCTTCGGTGTCGACGCTGAGCTCGGGGTTCTGCGGCACGTCGTAGGGGTCGGAGATGCCGGTGAACTCCTTGATCTTGCCCTCGCGGGCGAGCTTGTAGAGCCCCTTGCGATCGCGGCGCTCGCATTCCTCGAGCGAGGTCGCCACGTGCACTTCGACGAAGGCGCCGTACTGTTCGATCTCCTCGCGCACGGCGCGGCGGGTGGCCGCGTAGGGCGCGATCGGCGCGCAGATGGCGATGCCGCCGTTCTTGGTGATCTCGGACGCAACGTAGCCGATGCGCCGGATGTTGAGGTCGCGGTGCTCCTTCGAGAAGCCGAGCTCGGAGGACAGGTTCTTCCGGACGATGTCACCGTCGAGCAGCGTCACCGGGCGGCCGCCCATCTCCATCAGCTTGACCATCAGAGCGTTGGCGATGGTCGACTTGCCCGAGCCGGAAAAGCCGGTGAAGAACACGGTGAAGCCCTGCTGCGAGCGCGGCGGCTTGGTCTTGCGCAGTTCGGCGACCACCTCGGGGAACGAGAACCATTCGGGGATCTCGAGACCCTCCTGCAGGCGGCGGCGCAGCTCGGTGCCCGAGATGTTCAGGATGGTGACGTCATCCTTGTCGGCGATCTCGTCGTTGGGCTCGTACTGGGCGCGTTCCTGGACGTAGACCATGTGCTTGAAGGGCACCATCTCGATGCCGATCTCGTCCTGGTATTCCTTGAACAGGTCCTGCGCGTCGTAGGGACCGTAGAAATCCTCGCCCTGGCTGTTCTTGCCCGGGCCGGCATGGTCACGGCCGACGATGAAGTGCGTGCAGCCGTGGTTCTTGCGGATGAGGCCGTGCCAGACCGCCTCGCGCGGGCCCGCCATGCGCATGGCGAGGTTCAGCAGGCTCATGGTCGTGGTCGAGCCAGGGTACTTGTCGAGCACAGCCTCGTAGCAGCGCACGCGGGTGAAGTGATCCACGTCGCCGGGTTTCGTCATGCCGACCACGGGATGGATGAGCAGGTTCGCCTGGCTTTCGCGCGCGGCACGGAAGGTCAGTTCCTGGTGTGCGCGGTGCAGCGGGTTGCGGGTCTGGAAGGCCACGACCTTGCGCCAGCCGAGCTTGCGGAAGCGCGCGCGCAGCTCGTTCGGCGTATCGCGCCGGGCGCGGAAGTCGTAGTGGACCGGCTGCTGGATGCCCGTGATCGGGCCGCCGAGATAGACCTTGCCGGCGGTGTTGTGCAGGTAGTTCACAGCCGGGTGCGCGCTGTCGTCGGCGCCGAACACCTTCTCGGCCTCGCGCACCTTGTTCGGCACCCACTTGTCGGTGACCGTCATGGTGGCGAGGATGACGCCCTCCTGGTCGCGGAGCGCGATGTCCTGGCCGACCTCGATCCCCTCGGCGAACTTCTCGGTCACGTCGAGCGTGATCGGCATCGGCCAGAGCGTGCCGTCGGACAGCCGCATCTTCTCGACCACGCTGTCGTAGTCGGCTTCGGAGAGGAAGCCCTTCAGCGGGTGGAACCCGCCGTTCATCAGGAGCTCGAGGTCGCAGATCTGGCGCGGCGTCAGGTCATGCGAGGTCAGGTTCCCCGCCTCGACCTTCAGCTTCTGGGCGCTCTCGAACGAGACGAAGAGTTCCGGGATGGGCGCGAGGTTCTGGAAGGTCATGCAATGGCTCTCTACGCAAGGGGCAGCAGGACGGCGCAGGGCGCCGTTGTCGCGGCCTTTAGCCCCGCCGCGATACACGTTTCAAGGGAATAGCGGCGGGTCTGCCTTGTCGTGAGCGAATTGCTGCGTTGCAGCAACGGCAAGAGTCACCCGGTGCCGCATGCCCGGGCGCGGCGGGCCTACTCGGCCGCCGCGTCGACCGGGGCGCCGTAGCCCAAGGGCTCGGTCTCGTCCTTGCCCTCGTCGAGACCCTGTTCTGCGAGCCAGCGCTCGGCCTCGAGCGCGGCCATGCAGCCCATGCCGGCGCTGGTGACGGCCTGGCGGTACTTGTGGTCGGTGAGGTCGCCCGCGGCGAAGACGCCCGGGATCGACGTTTCGGTCGAATCGGGCTTCGTCTTGACGTAGCCGCCCATGTGGGTCTCGAGCTTGTCGGCGACGAGCTCGCTCGCCGGCGCGTGGCCGATCGCGATGAACACGCCCTTGGCGGCGATCTCGGTGATCTCGCCGGTGCGCACGTCCTTCACGCGCACGCCCTCGACCCCGAGCGGGCTCTCGGTGCCCACCACCTCCTCGAGCGCGTGGTGCCACAGCGTCTCGATCTTGGGGTTCTTGAACAGACGGTCCTGCAGGATCTTCTCGGCCCGCAGCTCGTCGCGGCGGTGGACCAGCGTCACCTTGGAGGCGAAGTTCGTCAGGAACAGCGCCTCCTCGACAGCGGTGTTGCCGCCGCCCACGACGACGATCTCCTGGCCGCGGTAGAAGAAGCCGTCGCAGGTCGCGCAGGCAGAGACGCCGAAACCCTTGAACTTCTCCTCGGACGGCAGTCCCAGCCACTTGGCGCGGGCGCCGGTGGCGAGGATGATCGCGTCGGCCTCGTAGGTCGTGCCGCTGTCGCCCTGCGCCTTGAAGGGGCGGCTGTCGAGGTCGAGCGAGGTGATGTAGTCGCCGATGATCTCGGTGCCCATGGCGCGGGCATGCGCCTCCATCCGGACCATGAGGTCGGGGCCCTGGACCTCGGTGTCGCCGGGCCAGTTCTCGACTTCGGTCGTGGTGGTCAGCTGTCCGCCGGGCTCGATCCCCTGCACGAGGATCGGTTCCAGCATGGCGCGGCTCGCGTAGATGCCCGCGGTGTAGCCCGCGGGGCCGGAGCCGATGATGAGAACCTTGGTGCGGCGCGTGTCGGACATGGGCGGCGTCCTCCGTTTCGGGTGTCGGACGCATATAGGCGACAAAGCGCGCAGGTGGAAGGGCCGTGCAGCCGGGGCAGGGCGGCCATGCGACCGCGGTGCGGCTGCACGTTGCTGCGCGATACGGCATCGTGCCGCAACATTGTTATATTGTGTTGAAACTTTATTGCGTCTCCCTGCGCTGCGAAGTAAGTATCCGAACGCATGCCAAGGAGACGCAGATGCCGGGACATCGCCTCGACCCGATCGATCGCAAGATTCTCGCCGAACTGCAAGAGGACGGTCGCATGACGAATGTCGAACTCGCAAAGCGGGTCGGCATCTCGGCGCCGCCCTGCCTGCGCCGCGTGCGCGCGCTCGAGGAGCAGGGTTTCATCCGCGGCTACCATGCGGACGTCGACCCGCGCGAACTGGGCTTCGAGGTGCAGGTCTTCGCCATGGTAGGCCTGCAGAGCCAGGCCGAGGCGGATCTCTCGGCCTTCGAGACCCGCTGCCGCAACTGGCCGCTCGTGCGCGAGTGCCACATGCTGAACGGCGAGGTCGACTTCATCCTGAAATGCGTGGCGCCCGATCTCTCGACGTTCCAGACCTTCCTCACGTCCGAGCTTTTGACCGCGCCGAATGTCGGCTCGGTCAAGACGTCGCTGGTGATCCGGGGCGCCAAGGACGAGCCGGGCGTGCCCTTCGAGGTGCTGGAGGAACGGCTGTCGCGGTCGGCCTGAGGGCTGCCGCGGGGATCAGCGCAGCGACAGGCCGTCCAGCACCTCGCGGGTGGTGCGCGGCAGGGACAGGTCGCCGAAATCGTCGAACCGCTCGACGTTCGGAAACATCGCAAGGAACCGGTCGGCCAGCGCGTCGCCCAGCTGCCGCTTGATGGCGGTGCCGGGATGGTAGGTCTCGACCTCGATGCCCGAGACGCGGATGGTGCCGTGCCGGCGCAGCATCAGGTGATAGAGCTGGACCGATCCCGCAGGAGTGATGGGCAGGAGCCGGTCGCCGTCGGCGTAATGCGACACCGGCACCAGCACGCGGCTCTGGCCGATCAGGGTCCTGAGGCGGCCGTTCTCGACCACCATGCGCGCGGCAGGGCCGAGCACGATGTCGGCCGCGGGCCGCGCCGCGCCGAAACCCTCGCTCAGGACCCGGGTGAGGCCGGTCAGCATGGTCTCGCCCGCGGGCGCGTTCGGCACGAAGGTGGTCGACCCGATCCAGATGACGGGTTCCGGGCCGCGGGCAGTCTCGACATAGTCGCCGGGCAGGAGGTCCTCGATCGCCACGGGGCCGCCCACCGTCTGGACGAGGGTGCCGCGCGCGAAGGCCGAGGTCGCCTCCTCGAAGGCGGGAATGGCGGGGGCGGTGTGGGTGCTCCAGGCCACGCCGAGGTCGGGCATGAGCGCGGCGGCCTCGTAGCGACGCATGAGAGAAGGTGCGCGACGAGGCCGCCCCTCCGGGCGACCAAGAAGGCCCGGCTGACCCGACGGAGACAGCGCGGCGCCGATATCCGACCGTACGGTTGCTGTGATGGTCATGTGATCCTCTCCCGAAGGTTTGGTCACATCCGTGTTGGCCCCCACCAACAACGACAGACGGACATTGCGGCTGCGTGATGCGAGAATTGGCGGCAAACCGTGGAGACTGTCAAAATCCGCGCGGGATTGGCGGCCGATGCCGGCCAATGCGGGCCTCGGGGGCGGCATTGTCGGCGGCGCGGCACCGATCCTGCCACATTCCGGCAGACGGCCCCGCCGAATCGAGGCGCCGGGCCTGCCGGGCTGTCACAATTCGCGGGGACGCGTGCGCAGCGGCCCGCGCGTTCAGAGCCGGATGGCGGAGATCAGGCGGCCGTAATCGGCCTCGCGCGCATGGGTCGCCCGGCGGTAGGAAAAGAACCGCCCGGCATCCTCGTAGGTGCAGTGGCGCGTCCATTCCGCGTGCACGCCCGCCCGCCTCAGCCGGTCGACGCCGAAGCCCGGAAGGTCGAAATGCAGCCGATCGCCACTGCCATTGGCGAAGAACCGGGCGTTCGCGGCATCCTCGGCGAGGAACGTGTCGAAGAATTCCGGGCCCACCTCGTAGGCGCGCTGGCTGATCGAGGGGCCGACCACCGCGCGGATGGCCTCGCGCCGCGCGCCGAGCCGGATCATCGCCTCGACGACCGCCTCGAGCACGCCGTCGAGCGCGCCGCGCCAGCCCGCATGGGCTGCCCCGATCACGCCCGCCTCGGCATCGGCGAAGAGGACCGGCTGGCAATCGGCGGTCAGCACGGCCAGCGCGATCTCGGGCGTCGCCGTCACGAGCCCGTCGGCCCGCGGACGCGCTCCGTTGAGGGGGGCGGACAGGGTCACGACCTCGGCAGAATGCACCTGGTGCAGCGTCACGAGGTTGTCGGGCGACACGCCCATGGCATCGGCCACGCGCGCGCGGTTGATCGACACCATCTCGCGCTGGTCGGTCGAGCCGGTGCCGCAGTTGAGCCCGGCGAAGACGCCCGAGGACGCCCCGCCGCGGCGGGTGAAGAACCCGTGGCGCAGCGGCTGCAGCGCGGTCGCGGTGATCACTTCGAGCGTCATGCGTCCAGTCCGGGCGGCGGTTCGGCGCCCTCGGGCACGAATCCGAGGACCTTGAAGAGCGTCCCCATTTCGTCCGGATGGGTCAACCGGCGATGCGCCGCCACATGCGCGTCGAGGGCGGAACCGTCCAGTCCGCGCGCAAGCGCCTGCGCGCGCTGGGTGATGCCCAGCCGTTCGAGGAACACGCCCTGCGGCGTGAGGCGGGTGTGTGTCGCGGGCCGGGCCGCGGCCGCGACCGGTTCGAAATCCACGTGGGCGGTCAGGTCGGCCGCGCCGGGCGCGGCGAAGGGATCGGCATAGGCGTGGCCCGCGAGCGCCTGCAGCGTGTCGCCGAGACTGCGCCAGTCGCCGTAGTCGATGAAGAGCGCGGCGCCGCCGTGCCGCGCGATCCGGGCGCCGATCGCGGCCGCGACGGCGGCGGCGGGCGCGCAGGTTTCGACCACGTCGCCGTCCCGCGTGTCCTGAAGCCTGTGCGCGAGCTCGGGTCGGGGCAGGGCGCCGGACAGCCCGGGCACCAGCCGGTCGCCGTCGAGGCCCACGACCCGTTCCCGCCAGCCTGCACCGTCGCGCTGGAACTGGCGCACGGGCAGCGCGTCGAGGAATTCGTTCGCCACGAGGAAGAGCGGACCGTCGGGCAGCGTGTCGACGCGGTCGTGCCAGGTGGGACCGGCCGCCGCGAGCGTGTCGGCCTGGACCGCGCGCAGGGCGGGTGACGCCTCGACGAGGTGCAGGCGGGCGGCCTCGGCGAAGCCCGGCGCGCGCGCGCCCGCGCGCAGCGCGTCGGCCATGAGCGTGCCGCGGCCGGGGCCGAGCTCGGCCAGCACGATTTCGCCGGGCGATCCCTGGTCGCGCCATGCCTGCGCGAGACAGAGGCCGATCAGCTCTCCGAACATCTGGCTGATCTCGGGCGCGGTCACGAAGTCGCCGGCGCGCCCAAGCGGATCGCGGGTTGCGTAATAACCGTGGTCGGGATGCAGGAGGCAGGCCGCCATGTAGTCGGCGACGCTGATGGGCCCGCTGGCGCGGATCTGTCGCGAGAGATGCGCGGCGAGCGCCGTCATGCCGCCTGCGGGCGCGACCCGCGGCGGGCCCGCAGGATCAGCCAGAGCCCGAGCGCGATCATCGGCAGCGACAGGATCTGGCCCATGGTCAGTCCCCAGCCGTTCACGTGCCAGGCCAGCCCCAGCGGGTTGCCCGGCTCCTGGAACTGCATGTCGGGCTGGCGCACGAACTCGACCAGGAACCGCGCGAGCCCGTAGCCCGCCGCGAAGACGCCGGTCACCAGCCCCGGCCGCTTCAGCGCGCCGCGGGCGAAGACGAGGTAGAGGATCACGCCCCCGAGCAGCAGCCCCTCGAGCGCCGCCTCGTAGAGCTGCGAGGGATGACGCGCGCAGAGCGTGCCCGCGGCCTGGCCGCAGGCCTGCGCGAGGTCGCCCGGAAAGATCACGCCCCAGGGCAGGTCGGTCGGCCGGCCCCAGAGCTCGGCGTTGACGAAGTTCGCGAGCCGCCCGAGCAGGAGCCCCGGCGGCGTTGCCAGCGCCATCATGTCGGCGGTCGGCAGGACCGGCGCGCCGATCCGGCGGCAGAACAGCAGGAAAGCGACCGTGACGCCGATGAGCCCGCCATGGAAGGCCATGCCGCCCTGCCAAATCATCGGGATTTGCCACGGATTGGCGAGGTAGTAGGCCGGCTGGTAGAACAGAACGAAGCCGAGCCGCCCGCCGACGATCACCCCGAGCACCACCCAGGTCATCAGCGCCTCGACATCCTCGGGGCGCATGGGCGCGGTGTCGTTCCGCCAGAGCGTCGGGCGGCGCACCGCGCGCACGGCCAGCGCCCAGCCGATCAGGATGCCGGCGATGTAGGCCAGCGCATACCAGCGCAGCGCGAACTCCAGGCCGCCGATCGAGACGGTGAAGAGCTCGGGAGAGAGGGGCGGGAACGGGATCGCGGCAAGCATCGACGGCATGTCTGTGGCGGTCGCGGGGGGAAGTCAACCTTGAGAGCGGCGGGCCGAGGGGCCATATAGACCGAGGTAACACAACGGAGACCGCCATGCAGACGCGCAACCGGGTATTCGACGACCTGAGCCAGCTCATGACCAACGCGATGGGCGTGGCGCAGGGGGCCCGCGCCGAGGCCGAGACGGCGATGAAGGGCATGATCGACCGCTGGCTCGCCGACCGCGACTTCGTCACGCGCGAGGAATTCGACGCGGTCCGCGCCATGGCCCAGAAGGCGCGCGAGGAGAACGACGCGCTGAAGGCGCGCCTCGACGCGCTGGAGAAGGGTCAGGGCTGAGCTTTCGGCCGGATCGGACGGAACAGGAACGCCCCCGCGGGTTGCCGCGGGGGCGTTTCCGCATCCGGGGGATAGTGTCAGTCGGCTTCTTCCCGGGCCTCGGGTCCGCGCAGGCCGAGAAGCCGCGAGGCGACGCTAAGCTCGGCCACGGTCATCAGGATCCGCAGCACGTGGTGCAGGCTGACGAGCGCGGGGCTGGCCGAGAGCCCGAGCGCGATCACCGACATCTCGGTCACGCCGCCCGGCGCGAAGCTCAGGAGCAGCTGCAGGAGCCCCATGCCGGTCAGCTGCCAGAGCGCCATCGCGAGCGCCGAGCCGAGCGCCAGCATGAACGCCACCGACAGGATCGACAGCCACAGGCAGCGGCCCACCATGCGCGCCGTCACCCCGGCGAACCGCATGCCGAGGCCGACGCCGATCACCGCCTGCGCGGTGGCGATCAGCCAGAACGGCAGGTGCAGGTCGACCCGGCCGGTGAGCGTGAGGACCGCGGACAGCAGGAGCGGCCCCATGATCTGCGCCGCCGGGAGGTGGATGAACCGCGCGATCCAGAGCCCGGCCGCCGCCGCCGCGACGATCACGGCGAGGTCCTGCACCTCGACCGGGCCGAGTTCGGCCCCCGGCACGACGCCCGCCGCGCTGCCCACGGGCCCGCCCGTCCAGATCGACACCGCCGTCGGCACGAGCGTGATGACGAGGATGATCCGCAGGAATTGCTGCATCGTCAGGAGCCGCACGTCGGCGCCCGCGCCCTCGCCGAAGGCGATGCTTTCCATGAGCCCGCCGGGCGTGCCCGAATAGAACGCGGTGGCGCGGTCATAGCCGCCGATCCGCTGGAAGATCAGCGTGTTTCCCGCATGGGCCAGCACCACGAAGAGGGCGAGCGCCACGAGCGTGTAAGGCAGCGTGGCGAGATCGCGGAACAGCTCCGGGGTCACCTGCGTGCCGATCATCACGCCGATGAGCGCGACGAAGGCCGCGCGGATTTCCTGCGGAAAGCGGTAGGCGGCGAGGGGCGGCGCCCGCAGCGTGCCGACGGCCACCGCGGTCACTGCGAGGCTGCCGAGGAGCCACGGCATCGGCAGCCTGGCAAGGTCGGCGAGCGCGCCGCCCGCGCCGCCCAGCGCGAGGAAGAACAGGGTGAGGGCGAGGCGGAGGAGATGTCCGTGCGACGACATGTCCCGCCCTCTACGACGCCGTCCCGGAAAGGGCAACGCGGGGGCGGGCTTGCGCAGGTGGCGGGCAGGCTTAGGTCCGCGCGCATGGATACAGGCGGCGCGCTCTTCATCGGCTCGACCATCTACCGTGGCTCGCGCTACGGCCGGCTGCACCCGCTGTCGATCGAGCGCGTGCCGGCGGTGATCGACCTCTGCCGGGCGATGGGCTGGCTGCCCGACGCGTCCTACCGCACGAGCCCGCGCGCCAAGCCCCGCGCGCTCGAGGCGTTCCACACGCCCGACTACGTGGCGGCGCTGCAGGCGGCCGAGGCGGCGCAGGCGGTCGACCCGGAGGTGCGGGCGCGCCACGGGCTCGGCACGCTGTCGAACCCGGTTTTCCCGGAGATGTTCCGCAGGCCCGCCACCGCCGCCGGCGGCGGGCTCCTGGCCGCGTCGCTCGTGCGCGGGGGCGGTGTCGTGTACAACCCGGGCGGCGGCACCCACCATGCGTTTCCCGACCGGGCGGCGGGCTTCTGCTTTCTCAACGAGCCGGTGCTAACGATCCGGCAGCTCCTGGCGCAGGGATGCCGGCGCGTCGCCTACGTGGACATCGACGCGCATCACGGCGACGGGGTCGAGGCGGCGTTCGACGGCTCGGACTCGGTGCGGCTCGTGTCGGTGCACGAGGCCGGGCGCTGGCCCTTCACCGGCCGGATCGACGAGACGGCGGGCGGCGCGGCCTTCAACCTGCCGGTGCCGAAGGGGTTTCACGACGACGAGTTCGCGCTGGTGCTCGAGGGCGTGATCCTTCCGGCGGTCGCTGCGTTCCGTCCCGACGCGATCTTCCTGCAATGCGGGGCCGACGCGGTGACCGAGGACCCGCTGTCGCGGCTCGCGCTCTCGAACCGCGCGCACTGGCGCGCCGTCGCGGCCCTGCGCCCGCTTGCGCCGCGGATGATCGTTTCGGGCGGCGGGGGCTACAACCCCTGGACGGTGGCGCGGCTCTGGTCCGGGGTCTGGGCGACGCTGTCGGGGCAGGAAATTCCCGACCGCCTGCCCGCGGAGGCGGCCGAGGTGCTGGGCCGGCTCGCCTGGGCCCGGAAGGGCCCGCCGGGGCCGGAGCTTCTGTCGACGCTGCGCGACGCGCCGCGCGAGGGGCGCATCCGTGCGGAGGTGCGGGCAGGCGTCGCGACGCTGGCGCGCCGCATCGCCGCCACGGCCTGACCGGCCTAGTTCACCACCTGCGGACCGCCGAACCCGGCCGCGGCCGCCTGCGCCTCGGTCTCGTAGATCAGCCGGCCGCTGCGCGCGAGCACGGTCTGGCGCGGCTCCCAGCGGTAGCGGTCGTCCTCGGCGGGCGGACCCCAGTAGAGGTCGCCGCCCCAGCGCCAGGGATCGAGCACGAGGCCGTCGAACATGTCCTCGCCGCGGGCGCTGACGATCACCGTGCTGTGCTCGATGCGGAAAGGGATGCCGGCATTGCCGATCGCGCGGTGCAGCTCGAGCGTGCGGAAGTTCTCGCGGTCGAGCCGCGCCTCCATGTCGTCGGCCCAGTGCCAGCACAGCCCGCGCGGCCGCGTGCCGTTGTTGACCTTGATGTTGTGCACGATGGCGCTGTCGGTGACGCCGTAGCTCTGCCGCAGCTGCAGCGGATAGGTATAGGCCACGCGCGCCGCGCGGTCGGCCTCCTCGGGGTCGATGTCGGGGCCGAGCGCCAGGATCGCCTGCCGCAGTTCCGCGATCTCGGCGGGGTCGGCGGCGGCAGGGGTCTCGCGCGGGGCGGCGCCGCAGGCCGAAAGGGCCATCGCGGCAAGCAGGATCAGCAGGCGGAGGGGGTGCGTCAGGGTCATCAAGGGGGCGGTCCGGTGGGGCTGTTGGGCGGTTCGCGGACAGCTATGCCGCCGGGCCCGGCCATGTCGACACCCGCGCCTGCCACGATTGCGCGAGACGTTGCGGAAATGCCGGGTCCGCCACAGGCTTGACCGGCGCGCCTGGCGGGGGCGAATGTCGTCGCGATTTCAGCAGCACCGGATTTGATTCCCATGATCCGCAGCGCGGCGCTCGCCACCGCCCTCGTCCTGGCGATCGTGCCGGGACCATCGCCGGCGCAGGCGCCGACAGATGCCTGGTCCTACGCGGCGCAGACCGAATTCCAGGACAACGTGGCCTGGGTCTACGGCACCGTCACCGGCGCGCAGAGCGAGTTCGGCGTCGACTGCAGCGGCGGCACCGCGATGGTCTACTTCGCCGACGGCCTGCTGCATGCGGGCGACACGCGGCAGGGCCGCGTCGCCCTGTCGGTAGATGGCCGCGACTTCTCGCGCGAGGGGACCTTCGAGCCGCTCGGGCACGTGGCGTGGTGGCGGATGGATGCGGGCGACGGCCTGCTCGAGGCGTTGCGGGCGGGACGGTCCGTCAGCGTCCGCGGCGACGTCAACGACCGCTTCTTCACCTTCGGGTTGCGCGGGTCGAGCGCCGCCATCGGCCAGGTTCTGGCCGCCTGCGGCGGCGCTGGGGCGGGCGCCCCGGTGGCAGCGGCAGATGCGTCGGGTCTCGGGCCCGCGGTGCCGCGCGCGCGGATCGAAGAGGCGTGCCGCGGGCCCTTCGACGCGGACGGCGCGATCGCTGAGGTGCGCATCGACGGCGACGATGCGCCCGATTTCGTGCTCGACTGGTCGCGTGTCACCTGTGCGAACCCGGCGGTGGGCCGCGGCGGCGGCTATTGCGGCATGCAGATGTGCACGCTCGACGTCTATGCCTCGTCCACGTGGCGGCCGGGCAGCTTTCCGCAGCCGATCCTCGCGCTCGGCTGGGCGGTGCCCGGTCCCGGCGCGGACCACGCGTTCGAGACCACCGTGCCGGGCGGCGCCTGCCCGGGGGGCGGTCCCTGCACGCGGCACTGGAACTGGACCGGCGGCGCCCTCGACGCGGTGCGGACGGTCGCCGCACAGGGCGTGGCGGCGCCTTCCGCCCCTCCCCAGCCGCCGGCTCCTGCCGCGGCCCCGGCTCCCGCGGCGCCGGCGGAGCCTGCCGCGCCCGCCGCGGCCCCCGCGCCCGAGGACGCAGACCCGCTGGCCTCGGCCGGCATCGTGCCGGGGCGCTGGACCTCCATCGTGCCCGAAAGCGCGATGGGTTTCGCCGCGGCGCTCTACATGGACCGCGACGGCGTCAGCATGACGCTCGCCTGCGGCCCGCAGCTGCCGGGGCTCGCGCTCGGGGTGACGGCACCGGCGCTGCAGGTCGGCGTGGCGGGCTTCGGGCCCGGCGACGACGTGCACGTGCGGCTGGACGGTGAGTCGTTCCGCACACGGTTCCACGAGGACCTCGCAAGCGGGGGCGACCCGATGCACCTTGCCGCGCGCTGGGACGGGCAGGAGCTGCTGCTCGACCTCCTGGCGGCGGGCGCGCCGGTCGACATCGTCGTGCATCCGGGCGGGCGGGCCGACGCGGCGCGGGTCGTCGCGACCATTCCCGGCAGCGCCGCGGATCCGGGTTATGCGCAGGTGCATCACATCTGCGGCACCGGCCCCGAGCCCGGCGGCCCGGTGCGGCCGCAGCCGGGCATGATCAACGACGGCCATGCGGGGGACTGGGGCCTGCGGCACCGGACCGAGCATTTCCTCGTGCCCGTGGCGCGCAGCGTCGATCGCCGCAACGGCATGGCGTTCGGGCTGCACTGTGCCGACGACGGCACGCCGTCGGGCCACCTGAACCCGGTCCTGCTGGAACCCGGCGCACCCCGGCGCGTGACCCTCGAGGCCGGCGGGCGGACCTTCGTGCTGGACGGTTACGGAGATCGCGGCGGCACGGTGTCGTTCCCGCTCGACCCGGCGCTCGGCGCGGCCATGGCGGCGGGCGGCGAGGTGCGCTGGATCGTCGACGGCGCCCCGATGAACGTCTTCCGGACGGGCGGGATGGAGGCCGCCATGCGGTTCGCGCTGTCGGGCTGTTCCTGAGGGGGGCATCTGGAGCGGGTGAAGGGAATCGAACCCTCGTCTTAAGCTTGGGAAGCTCCTGCTCTACCATTGAGCTACACCCGCGACGCCGATCATCTAGCATCGGCCCGCGCGCCCGTTCAAGCGCAAAGCGCAGCGCACGCGGCACCCTGCCACCCCGAGCAGATGTGAGTTGTCTGTAACACGGATTCCGGATAGTTTTGAACTGATCGGTTCAGTTTTCGGAGGCTGACGATGACGACCCGTTACACCCCGTATCTGCGCCACCCGGCGGTGCGGAACTTCACGCTGTGCAAGGCGGCGCTGCTCGCCGCGCTCATCGGGCTCGGCCACTGGGCGGGCTCGCTGGAACGCGCCGAGGCGCACGATCCGCTCGAAAGCGCGCAGACCGCGGACGCGACCGCGGGGCAGGTGCTGTTCGGGTGCGACGGACAGGTGCGGGACGCCTGATCGCCGCGCTGTGGCGAAAACGCCCATCCATGCGGCGCTCTGCCCGTCCGGCGGGCGCGCCGCCCGCAAAGTGGCGTGCATTGCGGGCGTTTCCCTGATTTGGTGCTGACGCAACCCGCGAAAGACCTGTCGGCACCATGGCCATCCACGCAAGCATCCATCACCTCACGCAGTACAGCTACGACCGCAACGTGACGCTCGGTCCGCAGATCGTGCGCCTGCGGCCGGCGCCGCACAGCCGGACGCGCGTCATCTCGCATTCGCTGAAGGTCGGGCCCGAGCCGCATTTCGTGAACCACCAGCAGGACCCCTACGGCAACTGGCTGGCGCGATTCGTCTTTCCGGAGCCCGTGCGCGAGTTCCGCATCGAGGTCGATCTCGTGGCCGACATGTCGGTCTACAACCCGTTCGACTTCTTCGTCGAGGACAGCGCCGAGACCTACCCGTTCGACTACCCTGCCGATCTCGCGGACGACCTCGCGATCTACAAGCGCCCGGTGGAGACCGGGCCGCGCTTTGCCGACTACGTGGGGGGCGTCAGCCGCGCGCGGCAGCGCACGGTCGACATGCTGGTGGGGCTGAACGCGCGCGTCGCCGCGGACGTCACCTACCTGATCCGGATGGAGCCCGGCGTGCAGACCCCCGAGGAGACGCTCGAGAAGGGGTCGGGGTCGTGCCGCGACAGCTCGTGGCTGCTCGTGAACCTGCTGCGGCATCTCGGGTTCGCCGCGCGGTTCGTGTCGGGCTACCTGATCCAGCTCAAGCCCGACCTGCAGGCGCTCGATGGGCCCTCTGGGACCGACCACGACTTCACCGACCTGCACGCCTGGGTCGAGGCCTACGTGCCGGGCGCGGGCTGGATCGGGCTCGACCCGACGAGCGGCCTCCTGGCCGGGGAAAGCCACATCCCGCTGGCCGCGACGCCGCATTACCGCAACGCCGCGCCGATCGCCGGAGGCTTCACCGCCGCGGGACCGGTGCAGACCACCTTCGACTTCGACATGAAGGTGACGCGGGTGGCGGAGCATCCGCGCATCACCAAGCCCTTCTCGGACGCGGCGTGGGAGGACCTCAACGCGCTCGGCCACAAGGTCGACGCGGCGCTGCAGGCGGGCGACGTGCGGCTGACCATGGGCGGCGAGCCGACCTTCGTGTCGATCGACGACTACGAGAGCGCGGAGTGGAACACCGCGGCCGTGGGGCCGATGAAGCGCGGGCTTGCCGACCGGCTGATCCGGCGGCTGCGCACGCGCTTCGCGCCCGGCGGTTTCCTGCATTACGGGCAGGGCAAGTGGTACCCGGGCGAGACGCTGCCGCGCTGGACCTTCTCGCTCTATTGGCGGCGCGACGGCGCACCGATCTGGTCCGACGAGAGCCTCGTCGCGCAGGAGGCGGGCAGCACCGAGCTGGGCGCGCAGGAGGCGGGCAGCTACCTCGCCACGCTCGCCGACGAGCTCGGGCTCGAACCCGACTTCGTGCTGCCCGCCTTCGAGGATCCGGCGGAATGGATCCTGAAGGAAGCGAACCTGCCCGAGAACGTGAGCCCCGAGAACTCGAAGCTGAAGGACCCCGAGCAACGGCACCGCATCGCGACCGTCTTCGACCGCGGCCTGACGGAGCCCACGGGCTACGTGCTGCCGATCCAGGCCTGGCAGTCCAAGGCCGAGGGCCGGCGCTGGCGGTCCGAGAAGTGGCGCCTGCGCCGTGGCCGCGTCTTCCTCGTGCCGGGGGACAGCCCGGTGGGCTACCGCATCCCGCTCGGGTCGCTGCCCTACATCCCGCCCGCGCAGTATCCCTACACCTATGTGACCGACCCCACGGTCGAGCGCGGGCCGCTGCCCGACTACGACCACGGGCCCGAGCAGGTCGGCGACCGTCCGCAGCCGGTCTCGGCGCCCGCGCCCGTGGGTCCGGTCCAGACCGTGATCGAGCAGGAACTGGCGCCGGTCGGCGGCGCCGTCCGCACGGCGCTGTCGGTCGAGCCGCGCGACGGCAAGCTCTGCGTCTTCATGCCGCCGGTCGAAAGCCTCGAGGACTACCTCGACCTCGTGGCGGCGGCAGAGCGGACCGCGAAGCGGCTGGACCTGCCCGTGCACATCGAGGGCTACGGGCCGCCGCAGGACCCGAGGCTCAACGTCATCCGCGTCGCGCCCGATCCAGGCGTGATCGAGGTGAACATCCACCCCGCCCACAGCTGGGAGGATTGCGTCGCCACCACCGAGGCGATCTACGAGGAGGCGCGCAAGACGCGGCTCGGCGCCGACAAGTTCATGATCGACGGCCGGCACACCGGCACGGGCGGGGGCAACCACGTGGTGGTGGGCGGCGCCACGCCGAACGATTCGCCGTTCCTGAGGCGGCCCGACCTGCTGAAGTCGCTGATCCTGATGTGGCAGCGGCATCCCTCGCTCAGCTACCTGTTCTCGGGGCTCTTCATCGGGCCGACCAGCCAGGCGCCGCGGATCGACGAGGCGCGCCACGACAGCCTCTACGAGCTCGAGATCGCGCTGGCCAACATCCCCGCGCCCGACTCGGGCCCGCCGCCGCGGCCCTGGCTCGTCGACCGGCTGCTGCGCAACATCCTGATCGACGTGACCGGCAACACGCACCGCGCCGAGATCTGCATCGACAAGCTCTACTCGCCGGACGGGCCGACCGGCCGGCTCGGCCTCGTGGAGTTCCGCGGCTTCGAGATGCCGCCCGATCCGAAGATGAGCCTCGCGCAGCAGGTTCTGCTGCGCGCCATCATCGCCCGGTGCTGGCAGGCGCCGGTGTCGGGACGGCCGGTGCGCTGGGGGACAGAGCTGCACGACCGCTTCATGCTGCCCTACTATCTCTGGCAGGATTTCCTCGACGTCCTGCGCGATCTCGGCGCGCACGGCTTCGCGCTCGATCCCCTCTGGTTCGAGGCGCAGGCCGAGTTCCGCTTCCCGTTCTGCGGGCAGGTCGACTACGAGGGCACCCATCTCGAGCTGCGGCAGGCGCTCGAGCCGTGGCATGTCCTGGGCGAGCGCGGCGCGATCGGGGGGACGGTGCGTTACACCGACAGCTCTGTCGAGCGGCTGCAGGTGCAGCTGACGACGCAGAACCCCGGTCGCTACGCGGTGACCTGCAACGGGCGGCAGGTGCCGCTGCGACCGACCGTCACCTCGGGCGTCGCCGTCGCCGGCGTGCGCTTCAAGGCGTGGCAGCCCGCCGAGGCGCTGCACCCGACGGTGCCGGTACACGCGCCGCTGACCTTCGACGTCTACGACACCTGGACGGGCCGGGCGCTCGGCGGCTGCCGCTACCACGTGGCGCATCCCGGCGGGCGCAGCTACGAGACCTTCCCGATCAACGGCAACGAGGCCGAGGCGCGCAGGCTCGCCCGGTTCGAACCGCACGGCCACGTCCCGGGAACCTACCGGCCGGGCACCGAGACGCCGCATCCCGAGTTTCCCATGACGCTGGACCTGCGCCGGCCGGCGGGGATGTGACGCCATGGACGACGGGACCGGCTCATCGCGCGACGTCGCGGCGCTGATCGCCGACTATGCCGTTCCGCCCGGGGTGGCGGACGAGATGATCGGGCCGGACGGCCGGGTGCGCGCGGTCTGGCAGCCCTTCCTCGACCGTTTCGCCCGGCTCTCGCCCGAGGACGTCGCGCGCCGTTTCGCCCGCGGCGACCGCTACCTGCGCGATGCCGGCGTGTTCTTCCGCCAGTACCGCGACGACGGGCCGGCAGAGCGTGACTGGCCCCTGTCGCACGTGCCGGTCCTGCTGCCAGAGAGCGAATGGACCGACATCTCGGCCGCGCTGGTCGAGCGCGCGGAACTGCTCGAGCGCGTGGTCGCGGACCTCTACGGTCCCGGCGACCTCGTGCGCGACGGGTTCCTGCCGCCCGAACTCGTGGCGCAGAACCCGGCATGGCTGCGGCCCATGGTGGGGGCGCGGCCGCCCTCGGGCCACTACCTGCACTTCGTGGCCTTCGAGCTCGGCCGCTCGCCGGACGGGTCGTGGTTCGTCCTCGGCGACCGGACCGAGGCGCCGTCCGGCGCGGGCTTCGCGCTCGAGAACCGGGTGGCGACCATGCGCGCCTTCTCGGACCCGTTCGAGCACGGCACGATCCACCGCCTCGCGGGGTTCTTCCGGTCGTTCCGCTCGGCGCTGCAGCGGTCGGCCGCGTCGCTCGAGGGGCGGATGGCCATCCTGACGCCGGGCCTCGGGACCGAGACCTATTTCGAACACGCCTACATCGCGCGCTATCTCGGCCTCATGCTGCTCGAGGGAGAGGACCTGCGCGTCGTCGACGGCCGCGTGATGGTGCGCACGGTGGCGGGGCTGAAGCCCGTCTCGGTGCTGTGGCGGCGGCTCGATTCGGCCTTCGCCGATCCGCTCGAGCTCGACGGCGGCTCGCAGCTCGGCACGCCGGGGCTCGCGGGGGCGATCCGCGGCGGCCACGTGGCGATGGCGAACGCGCTGGGCTCGGGCATCGTGCAGACGCGGGCTTTCCTCGCCTTCCTGCCGCGCATCGCGCGGGCGCTGCAGGGCAAGCCCCTGGCGCTGCCCAACATCGCCACGTGGTGGTGCGGCCAGCAGGCCGAGCGCGACTACGTGGCGGAGAACCTGTCACGCATGATGGTGGGTCCGGCGCTGAGCCAGGACCTGCCGTTCGAGACCACCGACGACACGGTGATCGCGGGCCGCTTCCAGGACGGGCGCGACCTCGACCCGCGCGCCTGGGTCCGGGCGCGGGCGGGCGATCTCGTGGGACAGGAGGCGGTCGCGCTGTCGACGACGCCGGTGCACGAGGATGGGGCGTTCCGCCCGCGGCCGGTGATGCTGCGCGTCTTCGCCGCGCGCACCGCCGAGGGCTGGCGCGTCATGCCGGGGGGCTACGCGCGCATCGGGCCCTCCGAGGACGCCACCGCCCTGGCGCTGCGGCGGGGCGGGCGTGTCGCCGACGTCTGGATCGTGTCAGACCGCGACGTCCCGCCCGAGACGCTGGCCGCGCCGCAGGAGACGTTCCAGCGCGCCTCGGACAGCCTGCTGCCGAGCCGCGCGGCCGACAACCTCTACTGGCTCGGCCGCTACGTGGAGCGAGCCGAGAACCTGATCCGCCTCGTGCGCGCCTACAACCTGCGCCTCGCCGAGACCGGGCGCGAGGACGACCCGCGGGTGGCGCGGGCGGGCGCGCACCTGCGCCGTCTCGGCGTGCCCTCCGAGATCGGGGTTCCGGGGGCCGTGACGCAGTCGCTCGACAGCGCGATCCGCTGCGCCGCCAAGGTGCGCGACCGCTTTTCCATCGACGGCTGGACCGCGCTGCAGGTCCTGCGCGAGGAACTGGGCGACATCGCCGCGCGGGTGCAGCCCGGCGACGAGGCGAGCCGCGCGCTGGGCCAGCTCCTGCGCGGGGCGGCGGGATTCTCCGGCCTCGTGCACGACAACATGTACCGCTTCGCCGGCTGGCGGTTCCTGTCGATCGGGCGCGCGATGGAGAGGGCGCAGAACATGACCGGGATCCTGCGCGACTTCGCCAGCCCGGAGGCGCCCGAGGGCAGTTTCGACATCGCCATCGAGGTCGGCGACAGCGTGATGACCCACCGCCGCCGCTACCAGATCGAGACCAATCGCAACACGGTGATCGACCTGCTGGCGCTCGACCACCGCAACCCGCGGTCGGTGCGCTACCAGGTCAGCCGGATCCTGTCGCTCGTCTCGGAACTGCCGGGGGCCGAGGTCAACGGGGAGCTGTCGCATGTCATGCGCGCGGCGCTGCGGATCGAGACGCGGCTCGCCACCGCCGAGCCCGAGGAACTCGACGCCAAGGGGCTCGCCGCGCTGCAGACCAGCCTCGTGGAACTGTCGGAGCGGCTGACCGCCGCCTACCTGGTGTAGATCATGCGCTACGACCTGACTCTCGGCATTGCCTACGACTACGCCCAGCCGGCGCCGCTCATGCGCAACCTGCTGCGGGTGATGCCGCGGCAGATCGCGGGCGTGCAGCAGGTGCTCGAGGCGCGCATCTCCGTGTTGCCCGATCCCGACGTGATGACCGACCGGCGCGATTTCTTCGGCAACGTGCTGACGGAGGTGGTGCACCAGCGCCCCGCGAAGCGGCTCGAGATCGAGGTGCGCGCGCGCGTCGACCGCACCGAGCCGGCCGCGAGCCTTGACCTGACGCCGCTCCTCGACCGGCTGCCGGCCGAGATCGCGGGCCAGCGCGGGCTCGAGCCGCACCGGCCGCACCATTTCCTCGGCGCCTCCCCGCGGGTCGAGCCCGATGCCGCGATCTCGGATTTCGCGCGCGACTGCCTGCCGCCGGGCGAGCCGGTGCTCGCGGCGGTGCGCGCGGTCGGCCGGGCGCTGCACGGTCACATGCGCTTCGATTCGGGCGCCACCGACGTCAACACCGCGCCGAGCGAGGCCTTCGCCGCGCGGCACGGCGTCTGCCAGGACTTCACCCACATCATGATCGCGGCGCTGCGCAGCCTCGGGATCCCCGCGGGCTACGTCTCGGGGTTCCTGCGCACGCGACCGCCGCCGGGCCGCCCGCGGCTCGAGGGGGCGGATGCGATGCACGCCTGGCTGCGGGCCTGGTGCGGGACCGAGACGGGCTGGGTCGAATACGACCCGACCAACGACCTGATCGTCGGCGCCGAGCACATCGCGGTCGCGGTCGGACGCGACTATTCCGACGTGGCGCCGGTCAAGGGCGCGGTGCGTTCGGCCGGCGGCGCTGCGACGCGCCACACCGTCGACCTCGTGCCGCTCGACTGACCGGACGGGGGAGCCCGCGGGCTCTGGCCAAGCCCGGCGCTTTCGCCCAGACTATGCCCCGCACGCATGCCGCCCGGCCGCGGGCCACGGTCCCGGGCAGGCCAGCGACAGGGCAGGACAGGAGCACGCTCCCATGGCGCATCTCATCTTCAGCGACACCTTGTGCAGCCTCGGCGAGGGGCCGCTCTGGCACCCGTGGGAGGAGGCGCTCTACTGGTTCGACATCCTCGGGTGCCGGCTCTACCGCCGCGACCAGAAGGGCGAGCAGTCCTGGGAGTTCGACCGGCACGTGTCGGCGGCGGGCTGGCTCGACAAGGGGCGCCTGCTGATCGCGTCCGAGACCGACCTCTTCACCTTCGACACCGCGACCGGCGCGGAGGAGCGCGTCGTCGCGCTGGAGGCGGACGTGCCCGAGACGCGGTCGAACGACGGACGCGCCGATCCCTGGGGCGGGTTCTGGATCGGGACCATGGCCAAGGACGCCTCGCCGGGGCTCGGGTCGATCTACCGGCTTTACCGCGGCGAGCTGCGCAAGCTCTTCGGCGAGCTGACCATCACGAACGCCATCTGCTTTGCCCCGGGCGGGGCCTATGCCTATTTCGCCGACACGCCCGAGATGAAGATCCACCGCGTGGCGCTGGACGCGGACGGCTGGCCGGCGGAGGACCCCAAGGTGTTCGTCGACCTGTCGGGCGAACGGCTCCGGCCCGACGGCGCGGTGGTGGACACGCAGGGCAATCTCTGGAACGCGCAATGGGGATCGGGGCGCGTCGCCTGCTACAGCCCTGACGGACGGTTCATGACCGCGGCGGGTTTCGCTGCAGGCCAGATCTCGTGCCCGGCCTTCGGCGGCCCGGACTACACCACGCTCTTCGCCACCTCCGCCGCCGACGGGGCAGGGGCCGACGACCCGCTGGCGGGCGCGACGTTCTCGATCCCCATGGGGTTCACAGGGCAGCGCGAGCACCAGGTGAAGCTCTGACGTCATGGCGCGCTGCGACATCCTCGTGATCGGCGGCGGGATCGCCGGCATCGGTGCGGCCGCCGAGGCGGCGGACGACGCGCGCGTCTGCGTGCTCGAGGCCGAGGCGCGGCCGGGGATGCACGCGACCGGGCGGTCGGCGGCGATCTTCATCCGCAATTACGGCAACGCGGTGCTGCGGGCGCTCAATGCCGCGTCGGAACCCGTCTTCGAGGCGCCGGGCGAACTGACCGACGGCCCGCTCCTGTCGCCACGGGGCGAGCTCCTGCTCGCGGACGAAGACGAGCTCGACGCGCTCGCGGAGTACGCGGAGGGGTCGGACGGCCTCGAGCGGCTGACCGGGGACGAGGCGGCCCGTCTCGTGCCGATCCTGCGCCCCGAGCGGATCGCGGCCGCGCTCTACGAGGCCGCGGCGCGGGACATCGACGTGGACCGGCTGTTGCAGGGCTACGTGCGGCGGCTGAAGGCGCGCGGCGGCACGATCGAGGGCGGCACGCCGGTCACCGCGATCACGCGGGCGGGCGGCGTTTGGCGCGTCGAGACCCCGCGCGGCACGTGGCAGGCGCCGGTCGTGGTGAACGCCGCGGGGGGCTGGGCCGACACGCTCGCCGAGACCGCGGGCGTTCCGCGGATCGGCCTCGTGCCCTGCCGGAGGTCGGCGGCCCTGCTGCCGGCGCCCGGGGGGCACGATATCGGTTCCTGGCCGGTCTTCGCCGCGGTCTCCGAGACCTGGTATGCCAAGCCCGATGCCGGGCGCCTGATGGTGTCGCCTGCCGACGAGGATCCGGTCGCACCGCACGACGTCTGGCCCGACGACATGGTGCTGGCGGAGGGGCTCGACCGCTACGCGCGGGCGGTGAGCGAACCCGTGACGCGAGTCCTGCGGTCCTGGGCGGGCATGCGCACCTTTGCGTCCGACCGCACGCCGGTCGTGGGCTTCGACGGGGCGGCGGAGGGGTTCTTCTGGCTCGCGGGGCAGGGAGGCTACGGCATCCAGACCGCGCCCGCGCTCAGCGCGCTGGCGGGTGCGCTGCTGACCGGTCGGCAGCCGGCGCTAGATCCCGCCACGGTCGCGGCGCTGGCGCCCGGCCGCCTGCGGGCCGCCGCCTAGCGCTTCAGGTCCCGCAGGACGACGTTGGTCTGCGCCGCGCGCACCGCGGGCAGCGCGAACAGGAACTCCTCGAGAAAGCGGTTGTAGGCCGCGATGTCGGTCGTCCTGACCCGCAGGTGATAGTCCGCCTGCCCGGTCGTCGCGTAGCATTCGCGCACCTCCGGACGCGCGGCCACTCCGGAGAGGAACCCCTTGAGCGCGCCCGGGTCGTGCCGGGTCAGCTGCACGTGCACGATCGCGTGAAAAGCCTGTCCCATCGCCTCGGGGTTCAGCACGGCGCCGTAACGCTCGATGACGCCCGCTTCCTCGAAGGCGCGGATGCGCCGCCAGCAGGCGGAGGTGGACATGCCCACCGCCGCGGCGAGCTCCGCGTGGCTCGCGCGGCAATCGCGCTCGATCAGCGCGAGAAGGCGGCGGTCGCGCTCGTCCAGTTCCATGCGGAGTCCTGTTTCAATTCTGCGGAGATCTGCGAAACCTCATACCGCCTCCGGGCGCCATGTGTCAAAAATCTGGAACGGCGCCGCGTCCGTCCCATGTCAGTATGGAGCGGAGGAGGAGCCGCCATGTCCGACCCGGGCCACGATTTCCGCAGCTATGCCCTGTCCGACCGCTACGAGATGACGGAGGGGCGGGTGTTCCTGACAGGCACCCAGGCGCTGGTGCGCATCATGTTCGACCAGGCGCGGCGCGACCGCGCGGCGGGGCTGAACACGGCGGGGTTCGTGTCCGGCTACCGTGGCTCGCCGCTGGGGGCGCTCGACCTCGAGTTCTGGCGCGAGAGCCGGCGCTGCGCCGAGAACGGGATCACCTTCCTGCCGGCGGTCAACGAGGACCTGGGCGCGACGGCGGTCCTCGGCGCGCAGCAGGCGGTGCTCGACCCGGCCTGCGAGGTCGAGGGCGTGTTCTCCATGTGGTACGGCAAGGGCCCCGGCGTCGACCGGTCGGGCGACGCGCTGCGCCACGGCAATGCCTACGGCTCGTCCGCGAAAGGCGGCGTGCTGGTGGTGGCGGGGGACGACCACGGCTGCGTGTCCTCCTCCATGCCGCACCAGTCCGACGTGGCCTTCATGACGTGGTTCATGCCGACTCTGAACCCGGCCTCGGTCGAGGAATACCTCTCCTTCGGGGAGTACGGCATCGCGCTGTCGCGCTATTCGGGCACCTGGGTCGGCTTCAAGGCGATCTCCGAGACGGTGGAATCGGGCCGGTCGGTCACGCTGCCCGCCGACCGCAGCTTTGTCCTGCCCACGATCGTCCTGCCGCCCGGGGGGCTGCACGTGCGTCCCTCGGACCTGCCGTCGCCCGGGATCGAGACGCGGATCGGCCACAAGCTGCGGGCGGTCGAGGCCTTCGTCGAGGCCAACCCGATCGACCGGCGGATCTACGACATCGAGGAAGCGGCTTACGGCTTCGTGACCACCGGCAAGGGCCATCTCGACCTCATGGAGGCGCTGCGGCTGCTCGGCCTCGACGAGGCGGCGTGCCGGCGGCTCGGGATCGACATCTACAAGGTGGGCATGGTCTGGCCGCTGGCGCGCCGCGACGCGCTCGCCTTCGTGAAGGGCAAGAAGGGGGTGCTCGTCGTCGAAGAGAAGCGCGGCATCATCGAGAGCCAGTTCAAGGAATATTTCTACGACTGGCCGGGCGAGAAACCGGCCAAGATGGTGGGCAAGCACGATGCCGCGGCGACCCGCGACCTCGTGCCGTGGACCGGGGAGCTCTCGCCGCTCGGGCTCGTGCCGATCGTGGCGGAGCGCCTCGCGCCGTTCTTCCCCGGGGAGAACCTGCCCGAGCGGGCGGCGGCGCTGGTCGCGCAGGAGCCGCCGGTGCTGAACGTCGCGGGCGCGACGCGGACGCCCTATTTCTGCTCGGGCTGCCCGCACAACAGCTCGACCAAGGTGCCCGAGGGCAGCCGGGCGCTCTCGGGCATCGGCTGCCACGTGATGGCGAGCTGGATGGGCCGCAACACCGGCGGCTATGCGCAGATGGGCGGCGAGGGCGTGCCGCACGCGGTCGCCTCGAGGTTTTCGGGCAAGGGTCACATCTTCCAGAACATCGGCGAGGGGACCTGGTACCATTCGGGCTCGCTCGCCGTGCGGCAGGCGATCGCGGCGGGCGCCAACATCACCTACAAGGTGCTGTTCAACGATGCCGTCGCCATGACCGGCGGACAGCCGGTGGACGGTCCCGTCTCGGTGGACGGCATCGCGTGGTCGAGCCGGGCCGAGGGCGTGCGGCGCATCGCGATCGTGTCCGACGACGTCGGCAAGTTCCGCCGCGGCGATTTCCCGCCCGGCACGACGTTCCATCCGCGCGAGGCGCTCGATCCGCTGCAGCGGGAGCTGCGGGACGAGCGCGGCGTGTCGGTCCTGATCTACGAGCAGACCTGCGCGACCGAAAAGCGCCGCCGCCGCAAGCGCGGCAAGGCGCCGGAGCCCGAGGCGATCCCGGTGATCAACGAGCTCGTCTGCGAAGGCTGCGGCGACTGCTCGGTCGAATCGAACTGCCTGAGCGTAGAGCCGGTCGAGACGCCCTTCGGCCGCAAGCGCCGGATCAACCTGTCGTCCTGCAACAGGGACTATTCCTGCCTGAACGGTTTCTGCCCGTCCTTCGTCACGGTGTCGGGGGCGAAGCGCGACATGCGCGGGGCGGCGCTCGACCCGGGGGCGCTCATGGCGGACATCCCGGCGCCCGCGCTGCCGGGGCTCGAGCGCCCGTTCGACCTGCTCGTGGGCGGCGTCGGCGGCACCGGGGTGGTCACGGTCGGCGCGCTCGTCACCATGGCCGCGCATCTCGAGGGGCGGGGCGCGTCGGTCCTAGACTTCACAGGCTTCGCGCAGAAATTCGGGACGGTCCTGTCCTACATCCGGCTCGGTGCTGCGCCCGAGGCGCTGAACCAGGTGCGGATCGAACGCGGTGCCGCCGACGCGGTGATCGGCTGTGACGTCGTGGTCAGCTCCTCGCCCAAGGCGTCGGCGCATTACCGAACGGGCACGCGCGTCGCGCTCAACACCGCGGCGATGCCCACGGGCGACCTCGTCCTCGACCGCGACGCGGATCTCCGGATCGGCGCCCGCGAGGCGGCCATCGCCGCGGCGGTGGGCGCGGACAACCTGCGGGCCATGGACGCGAACGCCCTGTCCGAGCGGCTGATGGGCGACCAGGTGTTCGCCAACGTGATGATGCTGGGCTTCGCGTGGCAGCTGGGGCTCGTGCCCGTGAGCGAGGTCGCGCTGAAGCAGGCGATCCTCCTGAACGGGGTCGCGGTCGAGAAGAACGGCCGTGCCTTCGACCTCGGCCGGGTGATGGCGGCCGCCCCCGAGCGGCTGGCACCGCCCGAGGCGGCGGCAGACCGGGACGAGACGCTCGACGAGATCATCGCGCGGCGCTCGGCCTTCCTGACCGACTACCAGGACGCGGCCTATGCGCGGCGGTTCGAGACGCGCATCGCCCGGTTCCGGGCCGCGGTGGCCGATGACGAATTGGTCCGGGACGCCGCGCGGTCGCTGTTCCGGCTGATGGCGGTCAAGGACGAGTACGAGGTCGCGCGGCTCATGACCGGACCGGCCTTCGCCGACCCCCTCGCCGCGCGGTTCGAGGGCACGCCGCGGCTGAGCTACCACATGGCGCCGCCGCTCCTGCCGCTGGGACGCGACGCGCGGGGCCGGCCGCGCAAGATCCGCCTCGGTCCCTGGCTCACGCCGGTGCTGCGCGGGCTGGCGCGCGCCCGGCGCCTCCGCGGCACGGCGTTCGACCCGTTCCGCCTCCACGCCGACCGCAGGCTCGACCGGGCGCTGCTCGGCTGGTTCGAGGACGTGCTCGACCGGGTGGAGACGGGCGTGACGCCCGAGACCCGCGAGGCCTGCGCGGCGCTCGTGGCGGCCCCGAGGGACATCCGCGGCTACGGCCCGGTGCGCGAGAAGGCCGCGCGAGAGGTCCGCGCCGCGATGGCGCCGCACCTCGAGGCGCTGGCGCGCTGACCCCGTGACCGCGGGCGTCAGCCCAGCATGGCGGTCAGTTCGCGCATCTGCACGGGCTTGCGGATGAGGTCGCAGCAACGCAGCGCTTCGGGCAGGCGCTGGTTCGAGTGGCCGGTCATGAACACCACGCGGATGTCGGCGTCGATGCAGGCCTGCGCGAAGTCGAAGGAGGTGTCGCGGCCCACGTTGATGTCGAGGAGCGCCAGCCGGAATGTGCCCGTGGACAGGAGTTCGCGCGCGCGCCTCAGGGTCAGCGCGGGCCCGACGACGGTCCAGCCCGCGGCCTCGAGCTCGAGCTGGATGTCGAGCGCGATGATCGCCTCGTCCTCAACCAGAAGTACCGCTTTTTCGACCGCCATTGTTCTCTACCCGCAGTGACATCGTTACAACGAGACCCGTCGGGGCGAAGTCCGTGTGGAGCTCGCCCTTCAGACTTTGCGTCAGCATGATCCGTATGAGGGCCGAACCGAAGCCCGTGGTTTCCGGTTCCGTGACCGGCGGCCCGCCGGCCTCGGTCCACGTCATCGTGATCATCGTTTCGCCCGGCTCGCGCGCGGCGGTCCAGTCGATCGCCACCTGGCCGTCCTCGGTCGAGAGTGCGCCGTACTTGATGGCGTTGGTCAGCAGCTCGTGCACGATGATGCCGACATTGCCGGCAGGGCCCGCGCCGAGCCGCACCCGCGGACCGGTGCAGGTCACCCGCCGCGAGCCCTTGGGGTAATAGATCTCGAACTGGCCCTCGATGATCTCGCGCAGGGTCGTGGTGCCCGCGTCGTTGTCGAAGATACTGTCGTGCGCGCGCGAGATCGCCTGCAGCCGCCCGGTGAAGCGTTCGTGGAAATCGTCCGGATCGCGCGAGGACCTGCGGGTGTGCGAGGACACCGACTGGATGGTCGCGAGCAGGTTCTTGACCCGATGGTTCAGCTCGTCGACGAGCAGGTCGCGCTGCGCCTCGGCCTCCTTCTGGCGGGTGATGTCCTGCAGCACCGAGATCAGGTAGTCGACGGTGCCGTCGGCGCGCCGCACGCAGCCGACCGTCAGGGTCGCCCAGACCACCTGTCCGTCGCGCCGGAGGTAGCGCTTCTGGATGGTGTACTCGTTGTAGTCGCCGTGCAGGAGCCCCGCGAGCTTGTCGAGATCGGTGACGAGGTCCTCGGGATGGGTCACGTCCTGGAAGCGGAGCGAGATCATCTCCTGCTTGGAATAGCCGAGCATCTCGCACAGGCACTGGTTCACCCGCAGCCAACTGCCGTCAGGGCCCACATGCGCCATTCCGACCGCGGCGTTCTCGAAGGTGCTGCGGAACAGTTCCTCGCTCTCGCGGATGGCCGCCTCGTAATGCGCGCGCTCCGAGAGGTCGTAGAAATGGCAGACCACGCCATAGCGGCGGTCGGGCATGAAGATGCGGTCGGCGCGCCACTCGTACGTCTCGACCACGGCGCGGTCCCGGCGCGTGTCGGTCAGGTCGTCGCTGTGATGGCTGCGCCCGGTCTCGAGCACGGACCGCAACTGCGCGACGATGGTGCGCGCCACGGCGTCTGGCCAGGCCGCGTGCATGATCTCGCCGTAGTTGCGGCCGATGAGCTCGTCGTGCTCGACATCGAAGGCCCGCCGCGCGCCGTCGCTCATGAAGCGCAGGACGAGGTCGGCATCGATGACGACGACGCCGAAGGGGCTGCTGCGCACCACCGTCGCGAAGGTGTCGTGCGCGTTCTCGAGCGCGATCTCGGTCCTGCGGCGGTCGCTGATGTCGGTGGCCGAGGGCACCAGCGCGGTCACGCGGCCCTGCGCGTTGCGCTGCGGCGCGATCTGGAAATCGATTGTCATGGGCTGGCCGCCCGCCACGCGCACGTCGGCGTCGAAGCGCACCGTGTCGCCGGCAGCGGCCCGCTCGCAGGCGGTGCGGACCCGGTCGACGAGGGCGGGATCGTGCGCGAACCATGGCGCGTCCCAGAAGATCACGCCGGCGATGTCGTCATGCGCGACGCCGGTCGCCTTCCGGGCGGGCTGGTTGATCTCGACGATCCGCCCGTCCGGCGACAGGACGCCCACGAACGCGATGACCGCGTCGAAGACGTCGTTCAGGCCGGATACCTCCATGGTTTCCATGGGCTTCCTGTATATTCCCTGGGGGTCAGCGACCGGACCCGACGCCTGCTAGCTAGCGTGTCGTACATGGACTGACACAGAGTCGTGGCGGCAACGACAAAAAATTCCGGTTGCGAAAGGTGAAGCGTGGCCGGCAGGCACGGGACGGGCGACGCGGACGGCTTGCACGGGCCGATAATTCCTATATTCTCGAAATATGGAAACCGATATCGTCCTGCAACTGACCACGCTCGGGCATCCGCAGCGGCTCGCGGTCTTCCGCCTGCTGGTGCGGCGCGCGCCGGATGCCGTGCCCGCGGGCGAGATCGCCGCCGCGCTCGGGATCAAGCCGTCGACCCTGTCCTCCTACCTTGCCGCGCTGTCGCGGGCCGGGCTCGTGACGCAAGCGCGCGCGGCCACCTCGCTGCGCTACGCGGTCGACGCGGAGGCGGTGCAGGCGATGGCCGAGACGCTGTTCCTCGAGTGCTGCCGGGGCCGGCCGGATCTCTGCCTCTCCCAGCCGGACGCGCAGCCCGGCATCGCCGCCGCCACGGGCGCGGGCAAGTCCCGGGTCCTCTTCATCTGCAGCGGCAATTCCGCCCGGTCGATCCTCGCGGAATCGATCCTGCGCGCCGAGGCGGGCGACCGGTTCGAGGTCCATTCCGCCGGCACCCGCCCGCGGTCGGAGCTGAACCCGCTCGCCCTGTCGCTGCTCGAGGACGAGGGCCACGACATCTCGATGCTGCACGCCAAGAACGTGGACGCCTTTCGCGGACCCGACGCGCCGCGCTTCGACTTCGTCTTCACCGTGTGCGACCAGGCCGCGAACGAGGACTGCCCGGCCTGGACGGGACAGCCGATCAGCGCGCATTGGGGAGTGCCCGACCCGGTCCGGGTCACGGGAGCCGCGTCGGAACGTGCCGCCGCCTTCCGGCGGGCCTACGGCGCGCTGCGCAGCCGCATCGCAGCCTTCGCCGCGCTGCCGGTCGACCGCCTCGACCGGGTGTCGCTGCAGAAGGCGGTCGACCGCATCGCCGGCATCGACGCCACCGCAGACGCCTGACCGCGCGCCTGACAGCCCACCCGAATCCCGGCCGCCAGAGGCACGGAGAAGGAGACCGACGTGACCCGAACGACCGACACTGCCCCGCCCGCAATGGGCGGGTTCGAACGCTGGCTGAGCCTCTGGGTCGCGCTGGCCATGATCGCGGGGATCGGGCTCGGGCAACTGGCGCCGGGCGTCGTGACGGCGATCGCCGGCGCCGAAGTGGCGCAGATCAACCTCGTGGTCGCGGTGCTGATCTGGGCGATGGTCTACCCGATGATGGTGGGCGTCGATTTCGGTTCGGTCGCGGGTGTCGCGCGGCAGCCGCGGGGGCTGATCGTGACGCTCGTCGTGAACTGGCTGATCAAGCCCTTCACCATGGCGGCGCTCGCGGTCCTGTTCTTCGAGGTCGTCTTCGCGCGCTTCATCGCCCCCGAGGATGCCGCGCAATACATCGCGGGGCTGATCCTGCTCGGCGCCGCGCCCTGCACCGCGATGGTCTTCGTCTGGTCGCAGCTCACGCGCGGGGACGAGACCTACACGCTCGTGCAGGTGTCGGTGAACGACCTGATCATGATCGTCGCCTTCGCGCCCATCGTGGCGCTTCTGCTCGGGGTGACCGAGATCGAGGTGCCGTGGGAGACGCTGGTGCTGGCGACGCTTCTCTACGTGGTGCTGCCGCTCGTCGCGGGCCTGCTGACGCGCCGGGCGCTCGGGTCGCCGGCGCGCATCGACGCCTTCACCGCGCGGGTCAAGCCGGCCTCGGTGGTGGGGCTCGTGGCCACCGTCGCGATCCTCTTCGGGCTGCAGGGCAGCGTCATCCTCGAGCGGCCGCTGACCATCGTCCTGATCGCCGTGCCGATCCTGATCCAGAGCTACGCGATCTTCGCGCTGGCCTACGGCGCGGCGTGGTGGCTGCGGGTGCCGCACCGCATCGCCGCGCCCTGCGCGATGATCGGCACCTCGAACTTCTTCGAGCTCGCGGTGGCGGTCGCGATCAGCCTCTTCGGCCTCAATTCGGGCGCCGCCCTCGCCACGGTGGTGGGTGTCCTCGTGGAGGTCCCGGTCATGCTGTCGCTCGTCGCCTTCGCCAACCGGACCCGTGCCCGGTTCCCCGGGGCCTGAGCCATGGCCACGATCCTGCACGCGTCCCGCACCGCCGCGATGTCGACCTTGTCGGCCGCATGCCCCCCGAATGACCGCGAGAGGGTGATCCCATGACAGACCTTCCGAACATCGATCCGGCGCACCTGCATCCGGTCGATCCCGCGGACTACGCCGCACCGGACGACGACGGCCATCCGCCGCGTATCCTCGTCCTCTACGGATCGCTGCGCGAGAGGTCCTATTCCCGCCTCGCCGCGGAGGAGGGCGCGCGGCTCCTGCGGCGCTGGGGCGCCGAGGTGCGGTTCTTCGATCCGCGCGACCTGCCGCTGCCCGACGGCGCGGCTGCCGACCACCCCAAGGTGGCCGAGCTGCGCGACCTCGCCACTTGGTGCGAGGGGATGGTCTGGTCCTCGCCCGAGCGGCACGGGGCGATGTCCGCGGTGTTGAAGGCGCAGATCGACTGGATCCCGCTCTCGCTCGGCGGCGTGCGGCCGACGCAGGGCAAGACGCTCGCGGTGATGCAGGTCTGCGGCGGCTCGCAGAGCTTCAACGCGGTGAACCAGATGCGCGTCCTCGGCCGCTGGATGCGCATGGTCACCATTCCGAACCAGTCCTCGGTCCCGAAGGCGTGGGACGAGTTCGACGAGGCGGGGCGGATGCGGCCCTCGCCGCTCTACCTGCGCATCGTCGACGTGATGGAGGAGCTGGTGAAGTTCACCTACATGGTGCGCGGTAGACAGGCGGCGCTGACCGACCGCTATTCCGAACGCGTCGAGAGCGCCGCGGATCTGTCGCGGCGGGTCAACCAGTCGCGCCTGTGACGGGTCCCGGCCACGGCATCGGGCGCCGCGGCCGGGAAGGTGCTGCCGCCGGTCACTCCGCCTGGCGCGCCTCGAAGCGCAGCTTCATGGCCGTACGGTTGGGGAACCCGGTCCAGTAGGTGTGGTCCGCGTCGGGCGTGCCGTCCTCGCCCGTCGACCAGGTGCCGTCCTCGGCGGTCTCGACGAGGTCGAGGTAGCCCGCGCGCGTCTCGTCCCCCTTGAGGTGCAGGTCGAGGAACACCGTGGCGAAATGCTGCAGGATGTTGTTCATGCGCACGTTGTCCCACACCGCGTCGGCGTAGTGGTCGAAGGGCGCGCGGCCCAGCGCGTCGGACACCTCCCACGCTTCCGCCGGTGCCGGCATCGGCGCCGCAGCGTTGTGGTTCGCGCCCTCGAAGGTCAGCAGGTGGCGGTTCGTGCCGCTCGTCTCCTCGAAGATCTCGCGGATCGAGTCGTATTCGGACACGTCGTCCGCTCCGCCCGCCACGAGAAGGAGCGGCTTCTCGAGCGTGGCGAGGCCCTCGGCGTCCCAGAAGTCGGTGTTGCGGCCCCAGGGCCCGATGGCCACGAGCGCCTTGACGCGCGGGTCGACGAGCGCCGCGTGCTCCGCGCTGCCCGCCTGGTTGCGCGCGAGGAGACGCTGCGGCGGCACGAACCGTTCCGGTTCGGTGCGCGTGACCGCCGCCTCGGTGACGCCGGCGCCGCCGAAGATCAGGGCGCCGTAGCCGCCCATGGAATAGCCGACGACGCCCGTGCGCTCCGCATCGGTGATGGCGCCGAGATCGTCGTCGAGCGCGGCCATGCTCTCGACCACGAAGGCCTGGTCCACCGGGCGGTTCACGAGCGTCGAGGCAAAGGCGCCGAGATCGGAATAGGTGCTGTCGGGATGGTCGACCGACACCGCGACATAGCCCTTGGACGCGAGGTTCTCGCCCATATGCGCCATGAGGAACCGGTTGCCCGGGTAGCCGTGCGAGATCACAACGAGCGGGAACGACCCCTCGGCCGGCGCGGCGTCGCGGGCGGCCATGCCGGTGAGCGTCACGGAGGTCATGCCGTCGCGCAGGATGGCGTCGTAGGTGCCGCCGGGCTCGGTGCCCTCGGCCGCGGGGTAGAACGCCTCGACCGTGATCTCGCGCGGGGCCACGGGCGGCGTGCCCTCGGCAGTGGTGTTCACCACGTCGATGCGGTCCTCGTCGGTGAAGGTCAGCGTGCGCACGCCGACGACGTACTGCCCGTGCGCGGCCAGTTCGGGCGCGTCGGGACGCACGAGGTCGATGGCGTTCTCGGCCTGTGCCGCCTGCGCGAGGGCCGCGCCGGCGATCAGTACGGCGATCCGGGGTCCGGGTGTCATGGGGTCATCCTCCGTTTCCCCGGACCATGACCCGCGGGGCGGGGGGCTGCAAGCGCATGACACACGCGGTGCGTGTGCGCGCGGGCTGGAGGATCGCCGTCTTCGTCCCGGCGTTCAGGAGGCCGGGAGGTAGAGCAGGACTCGCCGGTCGCGCCGCGTGGCCGAGAGATAGGCCGCCCGGGCTGCCTGCAGCGCCTCGATCGCGCGGAGCCGGGCCTCGTAGGCGCGCCGCACCCGCGATCCGGCCTGGCCCGTGCGGAACACCATCCCCTCGTGAACCTCCGGCACGAGCGACCGGGCGTCCCGGACGAGCAGCAGGAACATCATGTCGGCCTCGGCCCAGCGCCGGTAGGCGCGGACATAGAGCCGCCTCGCGTTTCGCGACATCGGATCAACCCCTCCTCTGCAGATGGGGCGAGCATGCCGCGGCGCGTGCGGGGCCGCGTTGATCCACCGCAAAGTCGCGTCACGACCGCGTGAACGGGTGCCGGTTCGCAAAGAGGGAGAGTGGTGGGCGACCCTGGAATCGAACCAGGCATGGGTCTCCCCGGCGGATTTACAGTCCGCTGCCGCACCTTGCAGCTCGTCGCCCACGCGGCGGCGGGCAGAGCCCGTCGCAAGCGTGAGCGCGTCCTTACAAGCGGCCCCCCGAGGCGTCAAGAGGTGCGCGGGCGAAATGTGCCGGCCCGGCTTGCGTGCGGGGCGGCGGGGTGCCAGAGGGAAGGGGACGACTGGGGGACGGGCGATGAAGAAGCCGAAATGGGTCATCGAGAAGGAGCAGGCCAAGCGGGCGGCGGCGGCCGAGACCGTGTGGCTGTTCGGCCTGCACGCGGTGCGCGATGCCCTGGCGAATGAGCGGCGCGAGCGGCTGCGCCTGATCGTCACGCCCAACGCCGAGACCAAGCTCCGCGCGGCGATCGACGAGGCCGGCATCGTGCCGGAGGTCAGCGATCCGCGACGGTTCGCGGCACCGCTCGACCCGGGATCCGTGCACCAGGGCGCGGCGCTCGAGGTGCGGCCGCTCGACTGGGGCCGGCTCGAGGACGTGGCGCAGGGCGACGGAACACGGCCGCCGCGGGTCGTGCTGCTCGACCGCGTGACGGACCCGCACAATGTGGGCGCGATCCTGCGCTCGGCCGAGGTGTTCGGCGCGCGGGCCGTGATCGGCACCCGCCACCACGCGGCACCCGAGACCGGCGCGCTGGCCAAGACCGCGTCGGGCGCGCTCGAGCGGCAGCCCTACCTGCGCGAGCGCAACCTCGCGGACGCCATGGAGCGGCTGAGGGCGATGGGCTACGTGCTGCTCGGTCTCGATGGCGAGGCCGACGCACGGATCGAGGACGCGGTCGAGGCAGCGGGCACCCGGCCCGTGGGCCTCGTCCTCGGGGCCGAGGGGCCGGGCCTCCGGCCACGCACGCGCGAGATGTGCGACCGGCTTGTCCGGATCGACTATCCGGGCGGGTTCGGCTCGCTGAACGTCTCGAACGCTGCCGCGGTGGCGCTCTACGCCGCGACGCGCGGCTGAACGGCACAACAACGCGGTCAGAAGCTGTCGGGCTTCGCCTCGCGGGCCATGTGGTCGAGCACGCCGTTGACGAACCGGCTCTCGCGGCCGTCGGGATAGAACGCCTTCGCGATCTCGACATATTCGACGATCACCACCTTGGGCGGGGTGTCGGTGGCCACGAGTTCGGCGCCCGCGGCGCGGAAGAGGGCGCGGAGCGTGGGGTCGATGCGCTCGATCGGCCACTTGGCCACCAGCGCCCGGTCGGTCATCTGGTCGATGCGCGCCTGCCAGTTCACCGCCTCGTCGAGCACCAGCCGGAAATGGTCGACGTCGCCGTCGATCATCTCGGCGCCGTCCTCGAGCTCGAGCCCGAAGCGGTGGGCGAGGAATTCCTCGCGCACCTGGTCGGCCGACAGGTCCGAATGTTCCATCTGGAAGAGCGCCTGCACCGCGTGCAGCCGGGCGGCCGAGCGGCGCAGTTTCCTCATCTCGCGCGCGTCGGGCGCGGCGCTGGAGGGGTCGGTGGTCATGCGGTCGAGGGTCCTTCGCTGTCGCCGGCGACGATGGTGTCCTCGCGCGGGGCGCGGAAGCCGACGCCCTTGCGCGAAGCGCCCCACTTGCGCGAAAGCGCGACCAGATGCAAGGCCGCCGCGGCGGCACCGCCACCCTTGTTCTGGCCGTCGGGATCGGCGCGGACCTCGGCCTGCGGCATGTTCTCGACCGTCAGGATGCCGTTGCCGATGCAGAGGCCCTGCAGCCCCAGCAGGGTGAGCCCGCGAGAGCTGTCGTTGCAGACGGTGTCGTAATGCGTGGTCTCGCCTCGGACGACGCAGCCGAGCGCCACGTAGCCGTCGAAGTTCGCCAGCCGCCCGGCTATGCCGATGACGGTCGGGATCTCGAGCGCGCCGGGCACCTCGATCGTCTCGTGGGTGCCGCCCGCGGCCTCGATCTCGGCCCGGGCACCGGCCACGAGGCCGTCTGCGATCGCCCGGTAGTAGGGGGCCACGACGATCAGGATCTTCGGACCGGTGTCGAATTCCGCGCGCGGCAGCGTGTAATGCTCGTGGGAGGAGGCCATCAGCCGAGCTCCGATATCTGGCGGGTGCCGACGATCTCGAGCCCGTAGGCGTCAAGGCCCACGACGCGGGGGGTCGGCGAGTTGGTGAGGAGCACGAGCTTCGACAGCCCGAGCGACGACAGGATCTGCGCGCCGAGGCCGTATTGCCTGAGCGTCTTGGGGCTGACCGTGTCGGGCACGTCGAGCTTCATCGCGGTGTCGCGCAACAGGACGACCACGCCGCGGCCTTCCTTCGACACGGCTTCCATGCAGTCGCGGAACTCGTCGGCGCGGCCGCGCGGGCCGGTGCCCACGACGTCGAGCATCGGGTCCATGGCATGCATGCGCACCAGGACCGGCTCGGGCGTCGACACGTCGCCCTTGATGAGCACGATGTGTTCGTCGCCGTGCGTGGTGTCGGAATAGATCCGCATCCGCCACTCGCCGCCGAATTCCGAGCGCACCGTCTCTTCCTTCTGGACGCGCACGAGGTTGTCGTGGCGCCGCCGGTAGCCGATCAGGTCGGAGATCGTGCCGATCTTCAGCCCGTGGCGCTGCGCGAAGGCGACGAGTTCGGGCAGCCGCGACATGCTGCCGTCCTCGTTCATGATCTCGCAGATCACGCCCGAGGGGTTCAGCCCGGCGAGCCGCGCGATGTCGACGGCCGCCTCGGTGTGGCCGGCGCGCACGAGCACGCCGCCGTCCTTGGCGCGCAGCGGGAAGATGTGGCCGGGCGTCGCGATGTCCTGCGGGCCCTTGGAGCGGTCGATCGCGACCTGAACGGTGCGCGCGCGGTCCGCGGCCGAGATGCCGGTGGTCACGCCCTCGCGCGCCTCGATCGAGACCGTGAACGCGGTCTCGTGGCGCGACGAATTGTTCGAGGACATGAGCGTGAGGCCCAGCTCGGCGATCCGGTCGGAGGTCATCGAGAGACAGATCAGCCCGCGGCCGTGGGTCGCCATGAAGTTGATCACGTCCGGCGTGGTCCACTGTGCGGGAATCACGAGATCGCCCTCGTTCTCGCGGTCCTCGTGGTCGACGAGGATGAACATCCGCCCGTTCCGCGCGTCCTCGATGATCTCCTCGACCGAGGAGATCGCGTCGCGCCAGTTCTCCTCGACCGGTCCGGGGTTCTCGTAATCCGTCATGTGCGCTCCGTCTCCTGCCCCGCGCGAGATAAGCCAGCGAGTCCGGAATGACCAGTGCCGAGATGGGGCGCGAGGGGGCTCAGATCGGCGCGAATTCCGCGCTGGCGAGCACGGGCCCGGTGGGAAGCCCGGTGGGCGACCCGCCTTCGGGTTCCGCACTGACGGCGAGCGCGAGGGGGCCCGCCGCCGCGGCGAGGTCGCCGGGCAGGGCCAGCCGGTGCTCGCCCGGTCCGTCGAGGAGGCCGAGAGCGACAGGCGGCGCGCCCTCGGCAAGAAGCCAGAGCTCGAGCGTGCCGGAGGCGGGCGGGCTGCCCGACAGGACGAGGAGGCGCAGATCCTCGCCGCGCGGCGGGCGCAGCGCGACCAGGTGCAACCCGTGCCCCGCCGCGACGAGGTCGGCGAGGAGCGCGGGTGCGGGTGGCGGGCGCCGCCCTTCCCAGGCCAGAAAGCCCGCGGCGGCCAGCGCCGCGATGGTCAGCCCGCGCCACGGCGCGGCGCGGTGCCAGAGCCCGGCGTCATGTCCGTCGCTGAAGAGGCGCGCCATGAGCCGGCGCCGCACGCGGCGCGCGGGCTTTTGCGGGGGTACCGCGTCGGTGAGGGGGACAAGCCACTCGGTCCAGCGCCGCACCGCGTCGCGGAGCGTCGGGTCGCGTTCCATCCGCTGTTCGAAGGCGGCGTGTTCCTGCGGTCCGAGCAGCCGCAGAACGTATTCCGCGGCAGGCGCGGCCGGGTCCGGTGGGTCGGCTGTGTCCTGCATGGTCTCGTGGTTCCGATGTCGCTGGCAGGCGCGGCCCGCCCGGATCGTTCCGGGCCATCGACGCGCGCGCCATGACGTGAGCCACGCGAATCCCGCGGACGGAGTTTCAGGAGCGCCGCGGGCGCCAGCTGTCAATAAGGGAGAGGAAGGCGGCGGGACCACCACAACCGTGTGGTTATCTCATTCCCGAGGACCTGTATATACAGGTGGGCGCCAGGTAACCGGACCAGGGCCCGGACAGAGCCAGCTCCCTCGGAATTGCTTAAGGCCACCGGAATGCAACCGTGAACGAGAAGGGCAGAACCCGCCTGCGCAGGAGCTAAGCGCTGCGGAGCCCTGCGGCAAGAGGGGCGCGCGAAGATTCCGTCGGGCGCGTCAATCCTCCTCCGCCCCGGCCTCGGGGAGGAAGCCGTAGCGTTCGAGTTCCTCGGGCAAGAGCACGTAGATTTCGTCGGGCGGGGTCGAGAGCGCGTGGGTCATCACCATGGGGTCGATGCCCATCTCGTCGAGGTAGTCCATGACGTCGGCCTGGCCCCTCTGGATGTCCTCGACCGCGAACCGCGCGGGCAGGAGGGTGCTCTCGCCGAAATAGTGCTGGTGGACACCCACGGCGGCATCCTCGGCGATCTCGCGGGTCGCACCGCCGGCGAGGATGTAGGGACAGGCGGAATAGCAGAACTCGCCCGCGAGCATGCGCGTGCCGATGCCCGCGCGGCGGAGCCCCCGGCCGATCGCGAGCGCGTCGGTCACCGATCCGCCCGGCGATTGCAGGATCAGCGTCTCGGGCGGCGGCTGCAGCTCCTCGAGCCGGTCGAGGATGCGTGTCGCGTCGCCCTCGGCCACGCCGCCCTCGAGCCGCCAGGTGGCGCCGTCCTCCTGCGTCAGGACCAATTGCCCGGGCAGGTCGCCCGGGTCGCGCGCGGGCTCCGTCGCGGGGCGCGGCCGGGTCGGCGCGAAGGTGCGGCGCTGGTCCCCGGGCCGCACAGGCTCGGTCAGCTCGGGCGCATCGGGTCCGAAGCCCGGCAGTCGCAGCCCGCCGCCGTTCCGTCCCATGTCGCCCCAGATCAGGAGCGCGCCGATGCCCAGCTGGAAGATCAGCACGCCCTTGAGGACGCGGCCGATGTCTGGCCGCGCGCTCACGGGCGCGTGCCGGTCATGGGCTTCACCTCGCTCACCGGGCGGTCCTCGCGCGGCGGCTCCGGCGCGTCAGGCGCGCGCGCAGGCTCGGGCGCGGCCGGCGGTGCCGGTGCCGTCGCGGCCGGCATGGACTGCATGGCGCCGTCCATGTCGCGCAGCGCCGCCATGGCCGCGCGCAGCTCGGCGAGGGTCAGGCTGTCCTCGATCCCGGTGCCCTCGCGGCCCGCGCGGATCGCGGAATGCGTGACGGCGAGGATGAAGACCAGCACCGCCGGCAGCAGGTCGATGGCGATGGCGCCGGCCCAGGACGGCACGAAGTTCCGCGCGTAGAGGATCACCGCGTCCGCCGATGAGATCGGCGTGTAGGTGACCTCGGCCGCCGGCGCCATGTCCTGCACGTTCTGCGCCGCGCTCTCGAGCGTCTCGGCGCGGCTCGCCAGCACGTCGAGCACCGAGGTGATCGTGGCCTGCTGGCTGCCGCGGCTTTCCTCGGTGCCGCCGTCCAGCTCGGGCAGCACGACCGAGGCTGAAAGATCCTGCGCGGCGCGTTCCACCAGCGGCGCGACGGAGAGCTGCCTGAGCCGCGTGATCAGCCCCTGCAGGCGCACGGCAGCCTCGGAGAACTCGACCGACCGCGCCTCGACGCTGCCCTGTTCCACGGTCAGCGCGCGCATCCGGCTCAGGACCACGTTGCCCTCCGCGAAGGCCTGCTCGACGAGCGGTGTCTGCGACGAGATCTGCTCCTGCAGCGCCGCCAGCTCCTCGGACTTCTGGCGCAGGACGCGGAACACGGCGCCGCGGCCGGCAAGGCCCGAAAGTCCGCCCTCGGCCTCCTGTTCGGAGAGATCCGCGAAGCTCTGCCGCACGCGCGCCACGTCGCGTTCGAGCGCCTGGCCGGACAACGCGACCTCGTGCGCCCGTTCGAGGCTCGCCTGGTAGTCCTGCACGGTCTTGGCGAGGTGCTGTTCGACCGCCGCGGAGCCCGCGAGCGCCGCCGCGTTCAGCCATGACGACATGGCGACTATGGCGAGCGACCCGACGCCCATCGCGACGAGCAGCCCGATCCGCGCGCCCGCCGAGCGCACCGCCGGGAAGAGCCGCATGAGGTAGGACCAGAACACGAAGATGCCGACCGACACCGCGACGGAATAGGCGATCGCGGCGAAGACCGACATCGCGCCGTTGTCCTCGAGCAGCGAGGAGACCCCGAGATAGGTGTAGATGCCCGAGGCGACCGACAGCACGCCGAGCGCGGTGCCCGAGAACGTCTCGAGCCAGGAGACGTGATCCTCGAGTTCGCGGGCATGCGCGACGCCGCGGGCCTCGGCACGGGTCAGGCGGGGGCGGTGCGCTGCCTCCGCGGGCTCGGTCGGGTCGGTCATTGAGGTCCTCGATGGCAATGCGTCGGGCGTCGCGTCCGCGGGCGCGATGCCACAACGTAGGTGCAGAGGCGGTCGCGCGCAAAGACGCTTGCGGAAAAGTGTTCCCTTGCGGATGTTCCGTCAATGTTCTTTACTGCGGTGCCATGACCGGAATGGCGCACACGCTCCCGACGACGATGATGCCCGGCCAGCTGTTGGCACGCGGCGTGGCGCGGCACCTCGCGCTCGCCCACGGCTTTGCCTGCGTCGAGGAATTCGTGCCGGACCGCGGCCTGCGCGTCGACGTCATGGCGCTGGGCCCCAAGGGCGAGATCTGGATCGTCGAGTGCAAGTCGAGCCGTGCCGATTTCATGGCGGACGGCAAGTGGCAGGGATATCTCGACTGGTGCGACCGGTATTTCTGGGCGGTGGACGAGGCGTTCCCGACGGATCTGCTGCCCGACGGCACGGGCCTGATGATCGCCGATGCCTTCGATGCAGAGGTTCTGCGCATGGCGCCTGAGAGCAAGCTGCCCGCGGCGCGGCGCAACGTCCTCGTGCGCAAGATGGCCTTTCACGCGGCGCGGCGCCTGCAGACGCTGCGCGACCCGGACGCGGTCAGCGCTTGGACTTCGGCTTGACTTTGCGCGCGGCGGCCGCGGCGGCGCGGATTTCCTCGCCGATCTCCTCCGCTTCCTCGGGCGAGAAATCCATCGGGATCTCGAGCCCGTCGGCGGCGATGAACAGGCGGACCATGCCCTGGTCGGTCGGACCGATCTGCAGGTTCGCCTCGATGTCGCGTTCGGTGTTGATTCCCATGGCGGGCGTCTCCGGCTGAGGCCGCGGGGCGGGTCCCGCGGTGCCGGCGGATCTACGGTCGGGACCGCTGGAAATCAAGCGGCCAAGGTGCTTTGATCCGTACGATGAGCGTGACGTTCCGCGATATCGTCCCCTCGGACGCCGATTGGCTGGTGCCGGCGCATGCCGTTCACTACGCGCGCGAAGAGGGCTTCGACGACACCTTCGGGGCGCTCGTCGCCGACATCCTCGCCGCGTTCCTGCGCGAGCGCGACCCGGACCGGGAACGCGCCTGGATCGCCGAGGAGGACGGGCGCCCGCTCGGGTCGATCTTCTGCGTCCCGCTCGACGAGCATACCGCCAAGCTGCGGCTGTTCCTGCTGCTGCCCGAGGCGCGCGGGCGCGGGCTCGGACGGCAGATGCTGGCGCTCTGCACCGAGTGGGCTCGGGCGCGCGGCTATGCGCGGATGGTGCTCTGGACTCACGAGAGCCATCGCGCGGCCTGCGCGCTGTATGCCCGCACCGGCTGGTCGCTCGAATCGTCAAAGCCGGTCCACAGTTTCGGTCAGGACCTCGTCGAGCAGCACTGGTCGATCGCGCTGCGCTGAGCCGCGAAAAACCCAGCGGAACGGGTGCCGGAACGGGGTTGCATCGCTCGGCCCGTGGCGCTATTCCGCGCGGACAGTGCCGCCTTAGCTCAGTTGGTTAGAGCGCTAGATTGTGGATCTAGAGGTCCCCCGTTCGAGCCGGGGAGGCGGTACCACCCTTCCAGCATATGTCACAAAGTCGTTCGGTCAGGGGGCCTGATCGATGCGGACGCGCTGGCGCAGCGCGCCGGTCAGGCGGTCGAAGATCACGATCTCGTCCCCGTCGGTCACCACGGCGACCCAGTCGTCGCCCAGGGTTACGGCGAGGGCGCGGGCGCCGTCGGGCAGGGTGATCTCTTCGGGAAGGGGCGGCGCGGGCGCGCGCAGGCGGATGACAAGCAGCGTCGCCACCGTTATCACGCCGACGATCATGACGGCCGTCAGTACCGTGACGAGCGTCTTCAGGTAGCGCAGTTCCGGCGGTGGGGCCGGGTCGGGAGTGTCGTCCATGCCCAGGCAGGTCCTTCGGGTAGTCATCGGGGATGCGCCGCCGCCGCGCCTTGATAAGGCGCTGGCGCGCGATGTGCCAGAGCAGGCGGCCCTGTCGCGCACGCGGCTCGCCCGGCTGATCGCCGAGGGCGCGGTGCGCCGCGCGGGCATCGTGCTGGACGACGCCAAGGCCGCCGTCGCGGCCGGCGATGCCATCGAGATCGAGCTGCCCGAGGCACGCACGCTCGAAACGAAGCCGGAGCCCATCGCGCTCGACATCCGGTTCGAGGACGACGACCTCCTCGTCGTGAACAAGCCCGCGGGCATGGTTGTGCACCCCGCGCCGGGCACGCCGGACGGCACGCTGGTCAACGCGCTCCTGCACCATTTCGACGGCAACCTGTCGGGGGTCGGCGGCGCCCTGCGGCCAGGCATCGTGCACCGGATCGACAAGGATACGAGCGGGCTGCTGGTGGTGGCCAAGTCCGACCGGGCGCATCACGGGCTCGCGGCACAGTTCGAGGCGCACGATGTCGACCGCGCCTATCTCGCCGTCTGCCACGGGATGCCGGATGGCGGCGACCCGCGGCTGCGGGGCCTGCGCGGCGTGTCGGTCGAACCGGGCGGCGTCGTGCGCGTGGCCACCGGCCTCGCGCGGCACCGCACCGACCGGCAGAAGCAGGCGGTCTATTTCGGCGCGGGCCGGCACGCGGTGACGCGGGCACGGGTGCTCGAAAGCTTCGGGGTGCCGGCGGCGGCGGCCCTGCTCGAATGCCGGCTCGAGACCGGGCGCACCCACCAGATCCGCGTGCACATGGCCCATGCCGGCCACGCGCTGCTGGGCGACCCGGTTTATGGCGGGCGTCGGCGGGCGAGCGTCAAGGCGCTGGGGCCCGCGGGCGCCGCGGCGGCGGACGGGTTTCCCCGGCAGGCCCTGCATGCCGCGCGGCTCGGCTTCGTGCACCCGGCGAGCGGCGAGACGCTGAGCTTCGAGGCGGATGTGCCCGAGGACCTGCGCACGCTCATCGACGTGCTGCGCGCCGGTTCGGGTCCACACTGAAACACACAGCACGGGTGCTTGAGAGCACTGAAATCGGGGATCACCCGACGGGCGCATGCGTTATATCCGTGTAAACCGAAGGCGGGCGACGCTCGCTTGAAACCCCGGGCGCGCGACCCCATCTGGATGTTAAAGTGGTAAACATCCACGCGCCCCGACTATGGAGGGATGGTCATGAGCAATTACGGCAATCTTCCCGCGCCGTCCCCGGAAGCGGGCCTGAGCCGCTACCTGCAGGAAATCCGGAAATTCCCGCTCCTCGAGCCGGAACAGGAATACATGCTGGCCAAGCGCTGGGTCGAGGACCAGGACACCGAGGCCGCGCACCAGCTCGTCACCTCGCACCTGCGGCTCGCGGCCAAGATCGCCATGGGTTATCGCGGCTACGGCCTGCCGCAGGCCGAGGTGATCTCCGAGGCGAACGTGGGCCTGATGCAGGCGGTCAAGCGGTTCGATCCCGAGAAGGGGTTCCGCCTGGCGACCTACGCGATGTGGTGGATCCGCGCCGCGATCCAGGAATACATCCTGCGGTCGTGGAGCCTGGTGAAGCTCGGCACGACATCGGCCCAGAAGAAGCTGTTCTTCAACCTGCGCAAGGCCAAGAGCCGCATCGGTGCGCTCGAGGAAGGCGACCTGCGTCCCGAGCAGGTGGAGCGGATCGCGACCGACCTCGGCGTGACCCATGACGAGGTGATCTCGATGAACCGCCGCCTTGCCGGGTCGGACGCGTCGCTGAACGCGACCGTCGGACAGGAAGGCGAGGGGTCCATGCAGTGGCAGGACTGGCTCGAGGACGAGGACGCGAACCAGGCGCAGGACTACGAGGCGCGTGACGAGCTCGAGGCGCGCCGGGCGCTCCTGGCCGAGGCGATGGACGTCCTGAACGACCGCGAGAAGGATATCCTGACCAAGCGCCGGCTGTCCGACCAGCCGATGACGCTGGAGGACCTGTCGGGCGAATACGACGTGAGCCGCGAGCGCATCCGCCAGATCGAGGTGCGCGCGTTCGAGAAGCTGCAGAAGCGCATGCAGGAGCTCGCGCGCCAGCAGGGGATGCTGGCCACGACCTGATCCGCGACACCCCCGAACGACACGAGACGCCGGTCCCGCGAGGGACCGGCGTTTTCGCTTTGCACTCGGGCGGACGGACGGAAAGAATGCCCCCGGAACTCGATATCGAAAGGGGGCCGCCATGGCCGATCACGTTCGCTGGGGCATCCTCGGCGCCGCAAACTTCGCGCTGACGCAGATGGGTCCGGCGATCCACGCCGCCCGGGGCGGCGCGCTGACCGCGCTCGCCACGTCGACCGCCGGAAAGGCTGCGCCCTTCGCCGACTTCGCTCCCGGCCTCATGGTTTTCAACGACTACGACGCGCTGCTGGCGAGCGAGGACATCGACGCGGTCTACATCCCGCTGCCGAACAGCCTGCACGTGGAATACACCCGCAAGGCGCTGGAGGCGGGCAAGCATGTTCTCTGCGAGAAGCCGCTCGCGATGGAGGCCGGGCAGTTCGACGACCTGATCGCGCTGCGCAACCGCACCGGCCTGCTGGCGGCCGAGGCCTACATGATCGTGCACCACCCGCAATGGCAGCGCGCCAAGGCGCTCTACGAGGACGGTGCGATCGGGCGGCTCGTCGCGGTGAACGCGGCTTTCAGCTACAACAACCCCGATGCGTCCAACATCCGCAACCGGCCGGAGATGGGCGGCGGCGGCATTCCCGACATCGGCGTCTACACCTACGGCTCCACCCGCTTCGTGACCGGGGAAGAACCCGAGGAGGTTCTGTTCGCCGACATTGCGCGCGAGAACGGCGTCGACGTGCGCGCCCACGTGGCGGCGCGGTTCCCGTCGTTCCTGTTCACCGGCTACACGTCCATGCGCATGGCGCCCTATCAGGAGATGGTGTTCCACGGCGAGCGCGGCATCCTGCGGCTGACCGCACCGTTCAATCCCATGGTCTACGGCCAGGCGATGGTGATCCTGCAGGATTCGGAACAGCGCGTGACGACAGAGCGTTTCCCGCGGGACAATCACTACGTGCGGCAGGTGGAGGCATTCAATTCCAGCGTGCGCGACGGGACGCCCTATCCCTGTCCGCTGGAGTTCTCGCGCGGCACCCAGGCCATGATCGACATGGTCTTTGCCGCCGAGCGCTGAGACGCCGCCGCGCGCCAGGGGAGGGGCGCGATGGCACGGGATGGTTCAGGTCGGCTGGATGGCCGCGCGCCCGCCGGACCGGGCGCGCGCATGGCGTCAGTTGACGACGGTCAGCCCGCTGCGGGGCAGGGGGCCCTCGGAATTGCGCCCGATGAAGTCCAGCACCAGCGGCCGGATGTTGTTGCGCCAGCTCTTGCCCGCGAAGATGCCGTAATGGCCCGCGCCGGGCTCGAGGTGGCTCGCCTTCTTCTCGGCCGGAAGGCCGGTCAGGAGGTCGAGCGCCGCGATGCACTGGCCCGGCGCCGAGATGTCGTCGTTGGCGCCCTCGACCGTCTTGACCGCCACGGTGGTGATCTTGCCGATGTCCACGCGCTTGCCCTCGACGGAGAAGACGTTCCGCGCGATCTCGCGGTTCTTGAATATGCGCTCGACCGTCGAGAGGTAGAACTCGGCCGGCATGTCCATCACGGCGAGGTACTCGTCGTAGAACTTGTTGTGCGGGTCGTAATCCGACGCCTCGCCCCGTGCCACGCGCAGGATCTGCTCGGTGAAGGCGGAGGAATGGCGGTCGGCGTTCATCGACATGAAGGACGCGAGCTGCAGCAGGCCGGGATAGACCCGTCGCCCGACGCCCGCATGCTTGAAGCCGACGCGCTGGCACATCGTCTCCTCGAGCTGGCCCATGGTGACGCGCCGGCCGAAATCGGTGACGTCGGTCGGCGTCGCGTCGGGGTCGATCGGCCCGCCGATGAGCGTCAGCGTCCGGGGCTGCGCCTCGGGCGCCTCCTCGGCGAGGTAGGCGGTCGCGGCGAGTGTCAGCGGCGCCGGCTGGCAGACCGCGATCACGTGGGTGTCCGGGCCCAGATGCTTCATGAAGTGAACGAGATAGAGGGTGTAATCCTCGACGTCGAACTTGCCCGCGCTGACCGGAATGTCCCTCGCATTCTTCCAGTCGGTGACATAGACTTCACAATTGACGATCAGGGATTTGACGGTCGAGCGGAGGAGCGTCGCGTAATGGCCCGACATCGGTGCCACGAGCAGGATCTTGCGCGGCTGCGGGGCGCGTCCGGCCACCTCGAAATGGATCAGGTCTCCGAAGGGAAGCTGCACCACGGTGCGCGGATGGACCAGGTGATCGCGTCCGTCGTCGCAGGTGAAGCTGCCGATGCCCCAGTCGGGCTTGGCGATCATGCGTTCGAACGTGCGCTCCGTCACCTCGCCCCATGCCGCCATCCAGCGGATCATCGGGTTCGGAAGCAGCGCGAAATGCGGGTAGGATGCGATCGTTCGCGCCGTAGCGCCGAGCCACTGGTTCGTGTTGCGGATGGTTTCCATCAAATCGTAAGTGGCCATGTAGCGCATGGTTTGCCGCTCCTTTCCCCGAACCGGAGCCCGGGCCATGAGGTCGCTTCGCTTGTCCGGCGGCCGGCGACCGTTTCTGCACAGCAGCGAATCTTAGGGGGGAACGCCTCGGATGACAACTGAGATGAAAGCAGCAGACGCCAACAGCGAAAGGCTGAAAGCAAATCTCAAGCGGGTCGAGGAACTGTCCCAGCGCCTGATCGGCGCCATGGCCCAGAAGAAGATGGTGAACCCGTCCCTGAGCGGCCCGAGCCAGGAGCTCTATGCCAAGGCGCTGACAGCGTACTGGCAGGAATGGATGCAGAACCCCGCCAAGGTGATGGAGCACCAGATCGAGTACTGGTCGAAATCGGTCACGCATTTCGTCGAGGCACAGCAGGCGCTGGCCAAGGGCAAGCTGCAGGCGCCCGAGGATCCGGGTCCGCGGGACCGCCGGTTCGCCAACCCGCTCTGGGACAGCCATCCCTATTTCAACTTCATCAAGCAGCAATACCTGATCAACTCGCAGGCGATCGAGCAGGCGGTCGCCGACATCGAGGACATGGAGCCCAAGGAGAAGCGGCGGCTCAAGTACTTCACGCGGCAGATCGTCGACATGATGGCGCCCACGAACTTCCTCTCGACGAATCCGGACGCGCTCGAGAAGGCGATCGAGACCGAGGGCGAGAGCCTCGTGAAGGGGCTCGAGAACCTCATCAGCGACCTCGAGGCCAACAACGGCGAGCTGGTCGTGCGGCTGGCGGACGAGGAAGCCTTCCGGATCGGCGAGAACATCGCCACCGCCGAGGGCGAGGTGGTCTACCGCAACCGCATGATGGAGCTGATCCAGTACGCGCCCACCACGGACAAGGTGAAGGAGACGCCGATCGTCCTCTTCCCGCCGTGGATCAACAAGTTCTACATCCTCGACCTCAAGCCCGCGAACAGCTTCATCCGCTGGGTGGTCGACCAGGGCTACACCCTGTTCGTGGTCAGCTGGGTCAATCCGGACGTCGCCTATCGCGACGTGGGCCTCGACCAGTACATCGAGGAGGGTTACCTCGAGGCGATCCGCGTGGCCCGCGAGGTCACCGGCCAGGACCGGGTGAACGCGATCGGCTACTGCATCGCGGGCACCACGCTGGCGCTGACCCTCGCGCTGATGAAGCGCCGGGGCGACAAGTCGGTGAAATCCGCGACCTTCTTCACGACGCTGACGGACTTTTCGGACCAGGGCGAGTTCACGCCGTTCCTGCAGGACGATTTCGTCGACGGGATCGAGGCGGAGGTCGAGCGCTCCGGCATCCTGAAATCGTGGATCCTGGGGCGGACCATGTCGTTCCTGCGCTCGAACGACCTGGTCTACGGGCCCGCCATCAAGTCCTACATGATGGGCGAGACGCCCCCCGCCTTCGACCTGCTCTACTGGAACGGGGACGGGTCGAACCTGCCGGGCCGCATGACGGTGCAGTACCTGCGCAAACTCTGCCAGGACAACGCCTTCATCGAGGGGGGCGTGGACCTAATGGGCGAGAGGCTGCAGATCGGCGACGTCGACCTGCCGCTCTTCGCGGTGACCTGCCAGAACGACCACATCGCCGCGTGGAAGGACTGCTACCGCGGCATGTCGCGGACCGGATCGCGCAACCGCGTGTTCCTGATGTCCGAATCGGGGCACGTCGCCGGGATCGTCAATCCGCCCTCGCGGGACAAGTACGGCCACTACGTGAACGACGATCTCACCGGCAGCGCCGACGAATGGCTCGAGGGCGCGACCTATCACAAGACGTCCTGGTGGCCGGTCTGGGAAAGCTGGCTGTCCAAGCGGTCGGGCAAGTGGGTCGAGCCGCGTGCGCCCGGCAGCGCGGAGCACCCGCCGATCTGCCCGGCGCCCGGCGAATACGTCAAGGTGAAGGCGCAGCGGTCGAACCGCTGAGCCGCTTTCCCCTGCGTCAGCACTTTTTTGCTGCGGCGCAGCAACGGGGCTTGAAATGCTGCGCTGCAGCAGGCATATTCACGTCAGCTTAGGAACAACCGGTGGGGTGGGCCCGCCGCTCTGAAGCAAAGGGTGAATGACATGGCTGCCAAGACGCAAGACTTCGCATCGATGATGAAAGACATGATGGGCGCCTTCCCGGTGGATACCGCCGCGATGGAAGATGCCTTCAAGACCACCGCGACGCTCAACGAGAAGCTGTCGGGCGTGGCTCTCGAAGCCGCGGAGAAGTCGACCGAGATTTCCGCCAAGTGGACCAAGGACACGCTGACCCGGCTCAGCGAGATGTCCAAGGCGAAGGCGGAGCCGGCCGACTATGCGAAGGCGATGACCGATTTCGCGTCGGCGCAGGCCGAGATGACCGCCGAGCACATGGCGGCCTATGCCGAGATCGCGAAGAAGGTCCAGATGGATACCGTCGAGCTGATGATGGCTGCCGGCAAGGACATGACCGAGGACGCCGCCGCCGCGATGAAGAAGGCGACGACGGACATGACCGCCAACGCCAAGAAGGCCACCGCCGCGGCCACCGCGAAGTGACCTGACGACAGATTGCGCCACACCTCCTCCCATTCGTGGCGCGATTCTCTGGCGGGCTCGTAAGAGCCCGCCTTTTTTGTGCCCGGGCACCCGGAAAGGTTGCTGTGCGAGCGCGGCATTTCGGGCGGCGCGAACACGCTCACGCTGCGTCTATGTATTACAACAAGCTGAATTTAAATGATAAAAATTATGCTGCAACGCAGCAAAAATTCCTTGAAACGACTCGCGCCAAGGCCCATATCGGTGGTGGATGACGCGGGGGCACCCGCCAGCACACCGCCGCAGACGCACTGAAAGGAGACCGATCATGGTCAAGCAGACGCAGAACTTCGAAACGATGATCCAGGACGCCATGAACGCATTTCCGGTCAAGGCCGACGCGTTCGAGAACGGCTTCAAGCACGGCGCCGAGCTGAACGAGACGCTGACGAACATCGTCGTCGACGCCGCCGGCCGCAGCACCGAGCTGAGCGCCCAGTGGACCAAGCAGACGCTCGCCGACACCGCCGAGCTGACCCGCGCGAAATCGGACCCGGCCGCCTATGTCGAGGCGATGAGCCGCTTCGCCACCGCGCAGACCGAGGCCGCGTCCGAGCGGTTCATGCAGTTTGCCGAAGTCGCGAAATCGGCGCAGCTCGCGACGGTCGAGGCTCTGATGTCGGCTGGCAAGACCTGGACCGATGCCGCCGAGGCCGCACCGAAGAAGGCCGCGACCGCGACGAAGCGCGCGGCAAGCGCCGCGGCCGCCGCACCGGCTGCCGCTGCGGACGCTGCGTCCAAGTAAACGCGCATAAGGGCGCGCGGTGCGGTCCCCCGGGATCGCCCGCGCACCGCCCCGCTTGCACAGGCGCACCGCCCCGGCGGCGCGCCTTTTTTTGCATCGGCAGCGCGGGATGCACGAATTCCTTGCAGGTGCGGCAAGGGCTGGCCTAAGGTTTTCTGCACCTGCTCTGTCGATGGGAGTCCGACCGTGTCCGACGCCGAAAAGCCGCTTCTCATAAAGCGTTACGCGAGCCGCCGGCTCTACAACACGGAAACCAGCGACTACGTCACGCTCGAGGACATCGCGGGCTTCATCCGGGAGGGGCGCGACGTCAAGATCGTCGACCTGAAGTCCGGCGACGACCTGACGCGGCAATACCTCCTGCAGATCGTGGCCGAGCACGAAAGTCGCGGCGAGAGCGTGCTGCCGATCAACGTTCTGACCGACCTCGTGCGCAGCTACACCACGCAGGCGACCTCGGTCGTGCCGCAATTCCTCGCTGCGAGCTTCGAGATGTTCCGCGACAGCCAGTCGAAATGGGTCGAGAACATGAGCTCGATCAACCCGATGGTGAAGATGCCCGGATTCGAGGCCATGCAGGCGCAGCAGGAGGCCTTCCTCAAGGCGATGACCGGCGGCAACGCGGGCTGGCCGAGCGGACCCAAGGACGAACGCGAAGAGGGTGAGGATCTCGACGAGATCAAGCGCCAGCTCGCAGAGCTGCAGCGCAAGCTCGCGCGCATGAACAAGTAGCGCACGCGGGACCGCTCAGGTCCCGTAGGCGCGCACCTGTCCCATCACCAGATCCGCGGCGGCGATCAGCACGTCGGCGACGGCGTCGCAGTCCTGCAGCGACAGCCGCGCGGGCAGGCGGGTGTCGCAGGCGCGCATGAGCATGGCGCGGGTCTGTGGCAGCTCGGGCAGGTCGGGAATGAACGTCCAGTTCCAGAAGGCCCGGGCATTGTCGCGGCTCATGCCGAAGACCTGCACCTTGACGCCGCTCGCCTCGGACGCGGCGGCGAAGGCCGTGACCTCCTCGTCCGACATGCCCACAAGGTTGAACTGGAGCGAGTCCGGCGCGCGCTGCTCGGGCCCGAGCTTTTCGGGCACCCGCAGCCACGGCGAGGCCGCGAGCCGTGCCGCCACGTGGTCGTGGTTGCGCCGGCCGCGGGCCACCCGCTCGGGGATCAGCGGCAGCTGCGGCCGGATGACCGCGGCGGACAGGTTCGACAGCCGCGTGTTGTAGAGCGGCAGCCGGTTCTGCCAGCGCGCGAAGGCCTCGTGCAGGACCGGGTGCTTCTTCCAGTTGTGCTCGTAGGCGCCCGACATGATGACCGCGCGCGCCATGAGGTCCGCGTCGTCGGTGACGAGAAGCCCGCCCTCGCCGGCATTCACGAGCTTGTAGCTCTGGAAGCTGAAGCAGCCGATGCGCCCGATCGTGCCGATGGTGCGCCCGCCCCAGGTCGTCCCCAGCGAATGGGCGGCGTCCTCGATCACCGGGACGCCGGCGGCATCGCAGAGCGCCATGATGCGGTCCATGTCCGAGGTGTGGCCGCGCATGTGGCTGATGAGGACGGCATCGACGCCCGGCAGCTTGGCCGCGAAATCGTCGAGGTCGATGCGGTAATCCTCGCCCACCTCGCAGAGCACCGGCCGGCATTCCGCGTGCAGCACGGAGGACGGCACCGCCGCGAAGGTGAAGGCCGGGATCATGACCCGCGCGTCGCGCGGCAGCCCGAGCGCCTTCATCGACAGGAACAGCGCGGCCGAACAGCTCGAGACCGCGAGCGCGTAGCGCGCGCCCAGCAGGTCGGCGAATTCCTGTTCGAGGAGCGCCACCGGGCTCGCCGCCTCCGACGTGTAGCGGAACAGGTCGCCCGACAGCATCAGGCGCTCGATCTCGGCACGCGCGGCCGCCGGGATGGGCTCGGCCTCGTGCATGTCGGGGATCAGGGTCATGTCCGCGTCCTCGTGAAAATCCTCCGAACGTCTTAAAGCGGGCCGCGCGATGCGCCAAGTCCTAACGGACCGGGCGACATCGGGCCGCAACCCGGGCGTGGCGCCGCTGCGTCAGGCGGGGCGTCCGCGCTCAGAGCCCGAGCCGGTCGCGCAGGGCGAACCAGCTCATGGCGAGCGCGAGGAGCGGCGCGCGCAGCGTCGTGCCGCCGGGAAAGGCCGGCGCCGGCACTGCGGCCAGCGTGTCGAAGCCCGAGGCGTCGCCGCGGAGCGCCTCCGCCATCAGCCGCCCGGCATGGACGGCGGTGCCCACCCCGTGGCCCGAATAGCCCGAGGCCGACAGCACTCCCTGCGCCGGGCGCCCGAGATAGGGCAGCCGCTTCATGGTGATGGCGAGGGTTCCGCCCCAGGCATAGTCGAGCCGCACGTCCTTCAGCGTCGGGAACACCTTGAGGAGCGGCGCGCGCACCGTCCGCCGGATGTCGGGGAAACGGTAGCCGTAGCTCTCGCCGCCGCCGAACAGCAGGCGTCCGTCGTGGCTCATGCGGAAGTAGTTCACGACGAAGCGCGCGTCGGCCACCGCGATGTCGCGGGTCAGCACCTCGGCCCGGCGCTCGCCCAGGGGTTCCGTCGCCACGATGAAGTTGTTGATGGGCATGACCCGCGCCGCCACACCGGCATCGAGGCTGCCCAGGTAGCCGTTCGCGGCGAGGATCACGTGGTCGGCGGTGACGGTGCCGCGGTCGGTCTCGACGCGCGGCCGCGTCCCGGGCACCACGCGGGTCACGTGCGTGCCCTCGTGGATGCGCGCACCCGCGCCCGCCGCCGCGCGGGCGAGCCCGAGCGCGAGCCGAAGCGGGTGCAGGTGCGCGGCGTCGGTGTCGACGATCCCGCCGCAATAATCCGGCGAGGGGCAGATCGCACGCCAGCTGTCGCGGTCGTGCACCTCGCAGGCGGTGTAGCCGTAGCGGTCCGCCAGATGCGCGGCGTAGCGGTGCAGTCCGCGCACCGAGGCGGCATCCGACGCCGTCCAGGCCACGCCGGGCGTCAGGTGGCAGTCGATCCCGTGGCGCGCGACCAGGTCCTTCACCAGCCGCTTGGCATCCTCCGCCAGGTCCCAGAGCCGGTCGGCCGCGTCCGCCCCCACCATCTTCTCGAGTGCGAGCTGGTCCTGCCGCTGGCCGGAGCCGAGCTGCCCGCCATTGCGTCCCGACGCGCCGAAGCCCACCCGGTGCGCCTCGACCAGGACCACGTCGAACCCCGCCTCGACGAGGTGCAGCGCCGCCGAGAGCCCGGTATAGCCCGCGCCCACCACGCAGACATCCGCGCGCGCGTCGCCGTCGAGGGGCGGGAAGGGCGGCAGCGCCTCGGCCGTCTCGGCATACCAGCTCGGCGGGTATTCCCCCCGCCGGTCGTTGGAAAAGAGAAGGTCCACTTGCGCCCCCTGCTTCTTCTTGGTGGAATTATCCCGGGACAGGCGAGGGCAGAGCCTTCGCCTGTCCCGGTGCGGCCTTCGGCTCAGACGTTGAGCAGCAGGTGCTCGCGTTCCCACGGGCTGATCACCTGCAGGAACTCCTCGTATTCGGCGCGCTTCACGATGGAATAGACGCGCGCGAACTCCTCGCCCAGCACGCCGTGCAGCGCCTTGGCCGCATCGAAGAGGTCGAGCGCCTGGCCCTGGACGCGGGGGATGTCGCCCTCGCCCTCGTAGGCATCGCCCTTGAACTGCTTGGACGGCCAGCGCTCCTCCATGAGGCCGAGATAGCCGCAGGCAAGCGAGGCCGCGATCCCGAGATAGGGATTGCAGTCCATGCCCGCCAGGCGGTTCTCGACCCGCCGGCTCTCGGGGCCGGACAGCGGGATGCGGATGCCGGTGGTGCGGTTGTCGCGTGCCCATTCGAGGTTGATGGGCGCCGCGTGGTCGCGCACGTAGCGCCGGTAGGAGTTCACGTAGGGGGCGAGCACCGCGATGGCCGAGGGCAGGTGCGTCTGCAGGCCGCCGATGAAGTGGAAGAAGGCGTCGGTCTCGCCGCCCTGCGGCCCCGAGAAGATCGACCGCCCGGTCTCCATGTCGTTGACCGAATGGTGCACGTGCATGGCCGATCCCGGCTCGTCGGCGATGGGCTTCGCCATGAAGGTGGCAAAGCAGTCGTGCCTGAGCGCCGCCTCGCGGATGAGCCGCTTGAAGTAGAACACCTCGTCGGCAAGCCTGACGGGGTCGCCGTGGCGCAGGTTGATCTCGAGCTGCCCCGCGCCGCCTTCCTGCGTGATGCCGTCGATCTCGAATCCCTGCGCCTCGGCGAAGTCGTAGATGTCGTCGATCACCGGCCCGAACTCGTCCACGGCGGTCATGGAATAGGCCTGACGCGCGGCGGCCGGCCGGCCTGTCCGCCCCATCATCGGCGCGATGTCCTTGGCGGGATCGGTGTTGCGCGCGACGAGGTAGAATTCCATCTCTGGCGCCACCACCGGCTGCCAGCCCTGCCGGTGGTAGAGCTCGACCACCCGCTTCAGCACGTTGCGCGGCGCGCAGGCGATCGGGCGGTCCTTGCGGTCGTAGGCGTCGTGGATCACCTGCAGCGTCCAGTCGCCGGTCCAGGGCGCCGCGGTGGCGGTGCCCATGTCGGGCCGCAGGATCATGTCGCGCTCGATGAAGCCCTCGGCCTCGTCCGCGGCCTCGCCCCAGTCGCCGGTGATGGTCTGGTAGAAGATCGAGTCGGGCAGGTGGAAATATTTCTGCCGCGCGAACTTGGACGCGGGCACCGCCTTGCCGCGCGCGATGCCCGGCAGGTCGGCGATGATGCACTCCACCTCGTCGAGCCGTCGTCCCTCGAGATAGGCGCGGGCGGCATCGGGCAGCTCTTCGGTCCAGTCGCTCATGCGAGGCTCCGGGTCTTGAGGAAACGGGCAAGCTGGTCGCCCACGGCGGCCGCGCCCGTGGACTGGCCGAGCCGCGCGCGCGCCGCGTCGAGCAGCGCGTCGGGCACCGTGCCGCGGCCGCGGCTGTCGATCAGGTCGCGCGTGAAGGCGTCGGTGAACTCGGGATGCGGCTGCACCGAATAGGCGCGGCCCGCATAGAGCAGCGCGGCGTTGGCGCAGAAGTCGCTCGAGGCCACCACCTCGGCCCCCTCGGGCGCGGCTGTCACCTGGTCCTGGTGCCAGGCCGTCACCGCAAGCGGACCCTCGGGAAAGTCGTAGACCTGCGGCCCGACCGACCAGCCGGCCGGGAACTTCTCGACCCGGCCGCCGAGCGCCTGGGCGATGATCTGGTGGCCGAAGCAGACGCCCACCAGCGGACGCTCCGCCGCGACGATGTCGCGGATCAGCGCCTCGAGCGGCGGGATCCAGGGGTGGTCCTCGTAGGCGCCGTGGCGCGAGCCGGTGATGAGCCAGCCCTCCGCCGCCTCGGGGCCGTCCGGAAAGGCGCCCTCGACCACGCGCCACGCCTCGAACTCGAAGCCGTGCCCGTCGAGGAGCCGCGCGTAGAGGTCGGGATAGTCGCCATGTGCCGAGATCAGGGTGTCGGGCAGGAGGCCGGTCTGCAGGATGCCGATTTTCATGGGTCACCGATGTGGATTGCGCGGACGGTAGGGAAGGGACCGCGTCGGGGCAAGGCTCCGGCCGCGCCCCGGGCCTACCGCCCCATCTTCTTCTTGGCGGAAATATCCCGGGGAGTGTGAGGGGCTGGCCCCTCACGTCCCCGGGGCGGGTCCGGGCGCAGGCGGCTCAGACCGTGTCGAGGTAGATCGTCACCTGTTCCGCCGGCGAGAGCTCGTTCATGTAGTGCACCTCCTGCCGCTTCGTCAGGAGCAGGTTCCGGATCAGCTCCTCGGAGAAGATCCGCGGCACGACCGTGCTCTTCTCGAAGGCGTCGATGGCCGAGGACCAGTCGCCCGGGATGTGTCTCAGGCCCTGGGCATAGGCGTTGCCGGTGATGGGCTCGGGGGGCTCCTCGCGATCCTCGATCCCGTTCAGCGCCGCCCCGAGGATCGCCGTCAGCAGCAGGTAGGGGTTCACGTCGCCGCCCGCGACCCGGTGCTCGATCCGCCGCGCCTTGGGATTGCCCGAGGGGATGCGGATGGCCGAGGTGCGGTTCTCGTAGGCCCAGGAGATGCCCGTGGGCGCGTGGGATTCCGGCACCAGCCGGTCGTAGCTGTTGAGGTGCGGGGCGAAGATCAGCGTCGAATCGTGCATCGCCGACAGGCATCCCTGCACCGCGTGGCGCAGCGTGTCGGTGCCCTTCGGGCCGCCGTCGTCGAAGATGTTGCGCCCCTGCGCGTCGAGCACCGAGAAATGCGTGTGCAGGCCGGACCCGGGATAATCCTCGTAGGGCTTCGCCATGAAGGAGGCGGCGAAGCCGTGGCGCCGGGCGAGGCCCTTCACCAGCATCTTGAAGAGCCACGCGTCGTCCGCCGCGCGCAGCGCGTCGTCGCCATGCATCAGGTTGATCTCGAACTGGCCGAGCCCCGCCTCCGAGATCGCGGTGTCGGCGGGAATGTCCATCGCCTCGCACGCGTCGTAGAGGTCGGTGAAGAAGAGGTCGAACTGGTCGAGCGCGCGGATCGACATGGTCTCTGCCGCCTTGCGGCGCTTGCCCGAGCGCGGGCTGACCGGGACCTCGAGGTTGCGTCCCGAATCGTCGATCAGGAAGAATTCGAGCTCCACGGCCACGACCGGAGTGAGCCCCTGCGCCTTGTAGCGGTCGATCACGCGGCGCAGCGCGTGGCGCGGGTCGCCGTCGAACGGGCGGCCGTCGTCGCGGAACATCCAGATCGGCAGAAGCGCGGTCGGCGCCTCGAGCCACGGCATGGGCAGGAAGCCGCGTTCGGTCGGCCAGAGGATGCCGTCGCGGTCGCCGCTCTCGAACACGAGCGGGCTGTCGTCGATGTCCTCGCCCCAGATGTCGAGGTTCAGCACCGAGAGCGGAAAGCGCGTGCCGTCCTCGAGCACCTTCTCCGCGAAGCGCGAGGGCACCCGCTTGCCGCGCGGCTGGGCGTTGAGATCCGCGGCCGCGACGCGGATCGTGCGTACCTGCGGGTTCTTGCGCAGGAAATTCTTCATCGGGGCGGAAACGAACATCGAAACACCGGAGGGGCAAAGGTCAGGTTAATTTGATCAAATTACGGATAACGGGCCGCGACGCGTCTGGCAAGGGGGGCAGGTGCCGCCGGGGCTCAGCGCACGATCTGCGGGCGCAGGCGCATCCGCGGGCGCGTGCCCTGCGGCAGGTGCCGGTTCAGGCGCCGGTTGACCAGTCCGAAGAGGCCGATGATCGCGAGCGTCAGCAGGATGAAGTAGAAGGCGAGGATCGGGTAGGGCACGAACGGGTTGAAGGTCTTGTCGGCGAAGTAGTTCGCGTAATAGAGCGCGTCGCCCTGCTGCTGCCGCGCCGGGAAGCCCGAGAAGAAGACGAGCGCCGTGGCATGGAAGAGGAAGATCGCCTCGTTGGTGTAGGCGGGCCAGGCGAGGCGCAGCATGGTGGGCCAGGTGATGCGCCGGAACTTCCTCCAGCCCGAGAAGCCGTAGGCATCGGCCGCCTCGAGATCGCCCTTCGGCACCGACAGGAGCGCGCCGTAGAAGATCTCGCCCGAATAGGCGGCGGTGTTCAGGAACAGCACGATCAGCGCGCCGAGCCAGGCCGAGGTGAACGGGTCGAAGAACGGGTAGGCCGACTTGAGCGACAGGAACGCGAAGTAGGCGAAGAAGAACTGGATGAAGAGCGGCGAGCCGCGGAAGACGAAGATGAACCATTCCGAGGGCTTGCGCAAAAGCGGATGCGCCGACGCCTTGCCGAGCGCAACCGCTGTGGCGAGGACGAAGCCGCTGACGAGCGCTACCGCCCCGAAATAGATGTTCCAGAGCATCCCCGAGCCGATCAGCGTGAACTGCTGGCAGACGGTGAAGTCCGTCCGCGGCAGCAGGCGTTCGCCGAAGCCGAGGCTGCGGAAGGCGTAGTCCGCGATGGTCTCCCAGCAGCTCATGCCCGGGCGTCCTTTCCTGCGGCGCGGTCGGGCCGTGGATATTTGTGCCAAGAAGAAGCGGGGGGGCGGGGCGCGGGGCCGGGCGTTCGGGCATGGGTCATGCGGCGGCCTTTCGCTGTGCCTCGCCCGCGAGCGTGGCCTGGCCGTGCGTCAGCCGGACCATGAGCCGCGACAGCACGATCTCGGAGACGCGCGTGAAGCCGAGGTAGAAGACGAGGAGCGCGAGGAAGTACCACATGCGCCAGTCGCCGTGCGGGTAGGCGGTGAATTGCGGCGTCTTGGTGCCGCCGAGGTCGCGCGCCCAGTAGACGATGTCCTCGACGCCGAGCAGGAACAGGAGCGGCGTCGCCTTGATCAGCACCATCCAGAGGTTCGAGAGCCCGGGCAGCGCGTAGACCCACATCTGCGGCACGAGAATGCGCCAGAAGGTCTGCCGCGCCGTCATGCCGTAGGCCTCGGCGGTCTCGATCTGGGCCCGCGGCACCGCGCGCATGGCGCCGAAGAGCACGTTCGCGGCGAAGGCGCCGAAGACGATGGCGAAGGTCACGACGGCGAGCAAGAAGCCGTAGACCTCGTGCATCCATTGCGGCGCGGTCGAGAGCGGCAGCTTGGCCGCGGCGCAGACCACGAAATCCGAGCCCTGCCGGATCGGCTGGTCCCAGTCGGGGCACTTCACCTGGTGGCGGAGCCATTCGAACGCCTGGTCGAGCGCGATCACGAAGAAGAGGAAGAACGCGATGTCGGGCACGCCCCGGACGAGCGCGATGTAGACGCGCCCGATGCCGCTGACGAGCCAGAGGCGCGAGCGCGCAGCGACCGCGCCGAGGAACCCGAATGCGAGTGCCGTGGGCGCGGTGACGGCGAGCAGCAGCAGGACGGTGCCGAAGGCGCCGTAGAACGCCACGTGCTTGCCCGTGGTCAGGTAGCACGCCATCCACGCGGCGCGGTTCAGCGTCTCGGGGTCGGTGCAGAAGGCGAACATGGGAATACCGCGCGGGCAGGCAGGGGGGCGGGGCGAACCCCGCCCGGTGCGATCAGTAAGTGCCGACCTCGTCGCCGAACCACTTGACGAGCAGCTCGTTCAGCGTGCCGTCCTCCTTCATCGACCCGATGGCCGCGTCGAAGGTCGCCTTGAGCTCGGCATCGCTCTCGCGCAGGCCCATGCCCACGCCGCCGCCCAGCGGCACGCGGTCGCCGACGAAGGTCAGCTCGCCGCCAGAGGCGTCGACGATGGGCTTGAGGTAGTCGTAGTCCGCGAAGACCGCGTCGGCCTCGCCGTTGCGCACCGCCGCGATGGTCTCCTCCGGGGTGGCGAACTCGATCAGCGCCGCGCCGCTCTCGGCCACGTGCGCGGCCTGGATGGTCGCCGCCTGCGCCGAGACGACGCCGGCGGTGACGTCCGCGTCGGCCATGGTCGAGACATAGGCGCTTTCCGTCGGCGGGTAGTAGTTCTGCGTGAAGTCGATGACCTCCTCGCGCTCGTCGGTGATCGACATGCCGGCCATGATCGTGTCGTAGTTGCCCGAGACGAGGTTCGGGATGATCGAATCCCACTCGTTCGTCACCCACTCGCAGGTCAGTTCCGCGCGCGCGCAGAGCTCGTTGCCGAGCTCGATCTCGAAGCCGTCGACCGCGCCCGAGTCGTTGATGAAGTTGTACGGGGGGTAGGCGCCCTCGGTGCCCATGCGGATCACGTCCTGGGCGAAGGCGGTGCCGGCGGTCAGCGCGACGGCGGCGGTCACGAATGCGAGTTTCTTCATGGTGGACTCCCTGTCTTTCTTTCTTTTTCGGGTTCGGGTCGGTGATGCGGGCGGGCCGCCCTTTCAGCCCTGCGTCGAGGAGAGGAAACCGCGCAGCCGTTCGGAGCGCGGCGCGCCGAACAGCGTCTCGGGCGGGCCTTCTTCCTCGATCAGGCCCTGGTGCAGGAACACGACGTGATCGGACACGTCGCGCGCCATCTTCATGTCGTGGGTGACGAGGATCATGGTCCGGCCCTCCTCGGCCAGCGCCTTGATCACGCGCACGACCTCCTGTTCGAGCTCGGGGTCGAGCGCCGAGGTCGGCTCGTCGAAGAGGATCGCCTCGGGTTCCATGCAGAGTGCCCGCGCGATCGCCGCACGCTGCTGCTGTCCGCCCGAGAGCTGAGCAGGGTAGGCGTCGCACTTCGCGCCGATGCCGACCTTGTCGAGATATTCGCGCGCCTTTTCCTCGACCTCGTCGCGGGGCCGGCCCATCACGGTGACCGGCGCCTCCATCACGTTCTGCAGGATGGTGAGGTGGGACCAGAGGTTGAACTGCTGGAACACCATCGCGAGCCGGGTTCGGATGCGGATCACCTGCTTCTGGTCCGCCGGTCGGCGCGCCCCGTCGAAGCCGCGCCAGGTGACGGGTTCGCCCTTGAAGACGATCTCGCCCTGCTGGCTGTCCTCGAGCAGGTTCGCGCAGCGCAGCAGCGTCGACTTTCCCGAGCCCGACGACCCGATCAGCGACACGACATCGCCGCGGGAGGCGGTGATGTCGACGCCCTTGAGAACCTCGAGAGCGCCGTAGCGCTTGTGAAGATCACGGATCGCGATGACGGGCGGGCTGGCGGTCACGAGTTCTCTGTCTGGCTAGGGGCGCGGTCGGCTGCGACAGAGAATGGAGGGAATGTTCCGGGCAATGCAACGTGCAAAGCGGGGGATCCGGGCGCGGATCCGCCGCTCCGGAGGCATTTCAGCCCGATTCGGCGCCGTTCCGTGGCGTCACGCGTCCCGTCCGGCCTGCACCCGCTGACGCGCCAGCGCGCTGTCGCGGTCGCTGACGCCGAGGAGGCTCGAGACCAGCCGGAGGAGGGAATCCTCCTCGGGATCGCGCACGCCGTCAGCCAGCACCACCGACCAGAGCGCCTCGATCACGGCGGTGCGGTGCTCGTAGTCCACCGCGTCCTTGATCGCCCGGGTGAAGCGCACGGTGTCGGGCGCCTCGGCCTCGAGGGCCTCCGCGTCGCCGCGGAGCGTCTCGGCGTCCTCGGGAGAGAGCCCGTAGCGGGCGGCGGCGATGCGGTCGATGCGGGCCCGTTCGGCGGCATCGTAGTCGCCGTCAGAGCGCGCCACGCGCACGAGGAGCGCGGTCAGCGCGAGACGCGCGTCGGCATCGGGCAGCGGGCGCGGGTTCGGCGCGACGAGGCGGGAGAGGAAATCAGCGAACATGTCGGCACATATAAGGCGGCAGCGGCCGGCAGCAATCCGCGGGAGGCGCGCAACGTCAGTTAAGCGGCGCCAGCGTCTCGTCGCCGAGGCCGAGCCCCCGTGACAGGGCGGCCGCCGCCGCCTCGTTGCGCGTCTCCGCGGTGCTGCCCGCGAGCGCCCAGAGGCATTGCGCGAGCGCCGCGCGTTCCGCCGCGCAGACATGGGCCTGCACCAGCCGCATGTAGGCGGGGCCGTCGGGCAGGCGGCGCGCCACGTCCTCGCAGGCGCGCCGCATTTCCGCGGCCTCGCTCCTGGTCAGGTCGTAGCGGCGGGCCAGGACCTCGTCGATGCGGTCGGCGGCGGGCAGGAGCGCCGCGAGCTCCTCGCGCGCCATCAGCACGAGGAGCGCGCCGAGCGCGAGCGGCGTGTCGGCCGGGTCGAGCCAGGCTGCGTCCGGGTGCGAGGCCCAAAGGATGAGGCGCGCGGACATGGGCTCAGCCGCGCCGTAGGGCGTCCCGGGCGGTGCCGGTGCCGGAGGCGCGGTGCGCCGGGCGACACGTTGTCATGGCTGGATCTCCTCGTCCATCGTCCAAGATTGGCGAAGCCGTGGCCGCTTGTCCATGCCCGTATGGGGGACAGCGCGCGCCCGGCCGCTCAGCCCGCCGCGCCGGCGAAGGCCTGGCCGAGCCGGCGCGCGGCCGCGTCGAGCCCGTAGGGCGGGCGGGTCACGAACATCCCCGAGCCCACCATGCGGTGCCCCTCGCGCACCGGGGGAAAGCGCACCTCGTGGCGCAGCGCGTCCGGGAACGCGGCCTCGAGATCGGCCATCATCGTCCCGTGGCGCGGGTCGGACAGGATCGGGTACCACAGCGCGAGGATGCCCACGTTCCAGGATTTCGCGATGCGCTTCAGGGCCTTGGGGACCTCGTCATAGTCTGCCGGGCGCTCCCACGAGGGATCGCAGAGCAGGAGCCCGCGGCGCGGCTCGGGCGGCGCGAGGGACAGCGCGAGCGCGAGCCCGTCGGCCTTCTGCAGGGAAACGTTGCGCCCGGACACGGCCTCTGCAAGTGCCGCGTGTTCGGCCGGATGCAGCTCGGCCAGGTGCAGCCGGTCGGTCGGGCGCAGGAGCGCCTGCGCGATGAGCGGGGATCCGGGATAGGCGTCCCGGCCGTGGCGGGCGCGGATTTGGGCGAGCACGCGGGTGTAGGGATGGTCCTGCGGGAACCAGCCGAGCGCGCGGGCGATTCCCTGCTGCGCCTCGCCGGTCTTGCGCGACGCCGCGCCGGAAAGGTCGTAAAGTCCCCGTCCGGCGTGGGTTTCGATGTAGGTGAGGGGCTTCTCCTTGCGTGTCAGGTAGTCCAGCATCTCCGACAGGAGCGCGTGCTTGTGCACGTCGGCGAGGTTCCCGGCATGGTAGGCGTGCTGGTAGGACAGCATGGCTGGCTTCCGTATGGCTTCGGTATGGCTTCGGGCCGGCGCCGCTCAGGGGGCGACGCTGTCCGCGATCCAGGCGAGATAGCCCGCGGAGCCCTCGGACACCACATGCGACCAGAGCGCCGGCTCGTCGTAGGGATGGGCCTTGAGGATGAGGGCGGCGAGCGCCGGATAGCCCGCGCGCGTGGTCTTGAAGAGGAGCCGCCACTCGCGGTCCTCCTGCACGCCCTCCCACGTGTAGACCGACGCGATCTCGGAGATCTGCACGCAGGCGGCGCGCCGCTCGGTCACCGCAAGGCGGGCGAGGGCGCGGGCACTGTCCGCGTCGGGCAGCGTGGTGAACACGGCGAGGATGTCGGTCATCGGGTGCTCCGTCTGAGCCAGAGTTCGAGGAGGAGGAGGTAGGGCAGGTAGAAGCCCACGAAATTCGCGAGGTCGAAGGGTCCGGTGAAGTCCGGCGTCGATCCCGCGCCCCCGGTCGCCGCATACCAGACCCAGTAGTGCAGCCGGTAGAGGAACGAGCCCACCGCGAGGACCGCGAGCCGCAGCGCCCAGGCGCGGTGGGCCGCGAGGTTCCGGTCGAGCGCGTGGTAGACGGCGTTCGCCGCCGCGACGAGGAGGAGCACGCCGTAGAGCGCGAAGCCCGCCGACATGAGCGGCCCGCCGATCGTGCCGCGCAGCCCGATGTAGCCGAGCCCGAACGTCCCCGTCACCGCGGCGAGCGCCAGGATGACGTAGCCGAGCCGCCGGTGCAGCCGCGCGCCGCCCCGCCGCGTCGCGGGCAGGAGCTGGAGCGGCGCGAGCAGCGTCAGGAGCGCGCCCGCAGCCATGTGCCCGAAGATCAGGACCGTCGGCAGGGGCGTGGTGAAGAACCGCGTCTGCCCCGAGAGGTCGGCCGACAGCCCGCGCAGCCCGAACGCCGCCGCGTGGAGCACGAAGGGCAGGGCGAGGAGCGTCAGGGCGAGGATCGCGAGGGTCGGCGCGCGCGGCATGGCGCGGAGGATGGGGCGCGGGGGCGTGCTCGGCAAGGCGGGGGCGGCGCTTTCGCTCAGATCTCGGTCGGCGCGCCGAAGCCCGTGCCGGGCAGGCCGCGGATGCGCCCGAGGAAGGCGTCGAAATGCGCGGCCGTGGTCTTGTGGATGTCGTGGGCGATCACCACCGATTCCGTGCGCGCGCGGACCTGGTCGAGCCCGTGCTGCACCCACTTGTCGGGCTTGTAGGCGCGGTTCCAGTCGAGCGTGTCGACCGACCACAGGATGGTGCGGTAGCCCATCTCGGCCGCGACCCGGTCGACGGTGGCATTGTGCGCGCCGTAGGGCGGGCGAAAGAGCGTGGTGCCGCCGGGATGGTCCGCGATCGCGTCGCGGGTGCGGGCAAGCTCGTCGCGGATCGTGGCCGCCGGCTGCCGCGCGAGGTTCGGATGCGTCCAGGTGTGGTTGCCGACCAGGTGCCCCGCCCCGGCCATCTCCGCGAGGAGCCCCGGATGCGCGCGGGCATTGCGCCCGATGACGAAGAAGACCGCCCGCACGCCGTGGGCGTCGAGCGCGCGCAGGATGGTCGGCGTGTGTGCCGGATGCGGGCCGTCGTCGAGGGTGATCCAGACGGTCTTGCGCCCGCGCGCGAGGTAGCGCGGTTCGGCGGGCGCGGGATCCTGCGGGGCGTCGGGCATGGCGGGCACGTCCTCGGGGGGAAGCGACGCGGCCAGGATAGCACGGTCCGCGCGCGCTGGCGCGCGGGACGTTTCGGGACGGCGGCGGCGGGATCGCACGCCCGCCTTCCGCGTCAGTGGCAGTGCAGGGGGTTCGACCCGGCGTGGCAGCATTGTCCCGCCGGCGAGCTCTTGCGGCAGCCGCCGCTGTGCCCGACGAGCTTTGCGCCCGGCGCCGAAACGGTGGCCGGCCCCGCGGCCGGGACGGCGCCTGCGGGGAGTGCGAGTCCGAGGGTGATGGCGAGCATGGAAACGATCTTCAAGAATTCTCCGGAATTAATTGAATTTTAACCGTTTCCCGGTGAGCCGCGGGACGCAATCCTTCATCACGCCGAGTGCGAAATGGGTCGTGCCAATCGTGCGACTATTCGACGTGGCTCTTCGTGCTGCACCTGCCCATCACGTCTCGATAGGGGCCCTGTCCAGAATTTCCTGTGAACGTTCATCAATGTCCTGGCGGTGAAATACTTGTGCTTCCGAATGAACGATTTGTCCTTGTTGGCAAAACTGTGTCGTGAAGTCAGTTCAAGAGCCCATCCTGGACTATGGCCCACCAAAAGATGTCGTCCAATTGAACGACGGGCAGAGCGCTTTTCAGTGGAAAATGGACAATTTCGGCGTCATCCCAGTGACCACGCCCGGACCTGCAACGGTCTACGGAAGTAGCGGACCTGCTTCAATAAATACGGATTCCACATCCTACATCGCGTATGGCGACGAATGTATCTATACGCTGCTCGCGCGGGAAAGCAGGAACGATTGGGTCATCACGGGCTTCCGAAAACCCCGTCTGGCATGTGAATGACCATGAATTAAGGCTTTATGCGGCACTTTGTGGTCAACTGACACACGTTGACATTTCAGCGGGCACGCATTTCGTTTCTTGCTTCCGGTCGGCCTCGTTCGGTTTGCGGCCAGCAGCTTCACACCAGCCGCGAGACCTCTTTCGCCGCTCGCACGAAATCCCGGAACAGCGGGTGCGGGTCGAAGGGTTTCGACTTGAGTTCGGGATGGAACTGGACGCCGATGAACCAGGGGTGATCGGACCATTCCACGATCTCGGGCAGGCGGCCGTCGGGGGACATGCCGGAGAAGCAGAGGCCGGCTTCCTCGAGGGCCTTCTTGTAGGTGATATCCACCTCGTAGCGGTGGCGGTGGCGCTCGTCGATGGCGGTGGAGCCGTAGACCTGCGCCACGCGGCTGCCCTCGGACAGGACGGCGTCGTAGGCGCCGAGGCGCATGGTGCCGCCCTTGTCGTCGTCGGGGCGGCGGTTGACCTTGGCGTTGCCCTGCACCCATTCCTTGAGGTGGTAGACCACCGGCTCGAAGCGCTTCTTGCCGGCCTCGTGGTCGAATTCCTCGGACCCGGCGCGGGCGACGCCGGCGACGTTGCGGGCGGCCTCGATCACCGCCATCTGCATGCCGAGGCAGATGCCGAGATAGGGCACCTTGTGCAGGCGGGCGAACTCGGCCGCGCGGATCTTGCCCTCGGTGCCGCGCTCGCCGAAGCCGCCGGGCACGAGGATGGCGTGGAAGCCCGAGAGGTGGGCGGCGGGATCCTCGCGCTCGAAGATCTCGGCGTCGACCCACTGGATGTTGACCTTGACCCGGTTGGCGAGCCCGCCATGGGTGAGCGCCTCGGCGATGGACTTGTAGGCGTCCTCGAGCTGCGTGTACTTGCCGACGATGGCGACGTTGACCTCGCCCTCGGGGTTGTGGATGCGGTCCGACACGTCCTCCCACCGGCGCAGGTCGGGACGCGGGGCGGGGCTGATCTGGAAGGCGTCGAGCACCGCCTGGTCGAGCCCCTCGCGGTGATAGGCGAGCGGCGCGTCGTAGATCGACGACAGGTCCTGCGCGGCGATCACGCTGTCGGGGCGCACGTTGCAGAAGAGCGCGAGCTTTTCCCGTTCCTTCTGCGGGATCGGCCCCTCGGAGCGGCAGACGAGGATGTCGGGCGCGAGGCCGATGGAGCGCAGTTCCTTGACGGAATGCTGCGTCGGCTTGGTCTTCAGCTCGCCCGAGGCCTTGATGTAGGGCAGCAGCGTCAGGTGCATGAAGATGCACTGGCCGCGGGGCTTGTCCTGGCTGAACTGGCGGATCGCCTCGAAGAAGGGCAGGCCCTCGATGTCGCCGACGGTGCCGCCGATCTCGCAGAGCATGAAGTCGACCTCGTCCTCGCCGATGGAGATGAAGTCCTTGATCTCGTTGGTGACGTGCGGGATGACCTGGATCGTCTTGCCGAGGTAGTCGCCGCGGCGCTCCTTCTCGAGCACGTTCATGTAGATGCGGCCCGAGGAGATGGAATCGGTCTTGCGCGCCGGCACGCCGGTGAAGCGCTCGTAATGGCCGAGGTCGAGATCGGTCTCGGCGCCGTCGTCGGTGACGAAGACCTCGCCGTGCTCGAAGGGCGACATCGTGCCCGGATCGACGTTCAGGTAGGGGTCGAGCTTGCGCAGCCTGACCGAGAAGCCGCGCGCCTGCAGGAGCGCCCCGAGCGCGGCCGAGGCGAGCCCCTTGCCAAGCGAGGAGACCACACCGCCGGTGATGAAGATGAAACGTGCCATGTGCTCGAACCCCGTGATTCTCGTCTGCTCGGTCGATGCCGCGGCTGGGCTGGCACGCGGGATCACGGGATTCAAGCTATAGCGCAAGAGCCGCATCCCCGCAATACGGCCGCAAGATGTTGTTGCGCGCCAAGCCGCATCCCAAGGTGTTGTGATGAAGGGGACAGGTTCAGCCCGGACGCCGCCCGGCGTCCGGCAGGGACCGCCGATCGGGCGGCGGTCAGTCGGCGCGCGGCACCAAGGGTGCGTCGCCGTCGCCCGCATCGCCCGCCGACGGCGGGGGCAGCAGGCTGTCGGTGTCGATGCCGCCCGGGGCCGCACCGTCGTCCTCGCTCGCGCCGCCCGGGGTCAGCCGGTCCATGATCGAGCTGCCCGAGCTGTCGGCCGCGGCGAGAATGGTCAGCACCAGCGAGGTGCAGATGAAGGCCGCCGCGAGGAACCACGTCACCTTGCCCAGGGCCGTGGCCGCGCCGCGGGCGCTCATGACGCCGCCGCCGCCGCCGCCCATGCCGAGCCCGCCGCCTTCGGAGCGCTGCATCAGCACCACGCCGATCAGCGCGAGCGCGAGCAGCAGGTGGACGATGAGGATGACGTTCTCCATGGGGCGGGGCCTCTCGGTTGCTGCGGGCTATCTAGGGAAAATGTCGGGGCACCGCAAGGCGGGTGTCCGGCTGTGCGTGCGGTGCCGCGTCCGGGGCGGAAAACGGTTTCACCCCCGGACGCGCGCCTATATGAGGAGCGCGTTTGGAAGCCGCAGGCGGAAAGAGGTCAGCAGATGGCAAACGTGGTCGTCGTGGGCGCCCAGTGGGGCGACGAGGGCAAGGGCAAGATCGTCGACTGGCTGTCCGAGCGCGCCGACGTCATCGCGCGGTTCCAGGGCGGGCACAATGCCGGCCACACGCTGGTCGTGGGCGGCGTGGTCTACAAGCTGCACGCGCTGCCCTCGGGCGTGGTGCGCCGGGGCAAGCTCAGCGTGATCGGAAACGGCGTCGTGCTCGATCCCTGGCACCTTGTGAAGGAGATCGAGGGCATCCGTGCGCAGGGCGTCGAGATCACGCCCGAGACGCTGATGATCGCGGAGAACACGCCGCTGATCCTGCCGTTCCACGGCGAGCTCGACCGCGCGCGCGAAAGCCAGAACTCGGTCGCCAAGATCGGCACCACGGGCCGCGGCATCGGGCCCGCCTACGAGGACAAGGTGGGCCGGCGGGTGATCCGGGTCGCGGACCTGGCCGACGACCGCACGCTGGAACTGCGGGTGGACCGCGCGCTGGTGCACCACAACGCGCTGCGCTCGGGCCTCGGGCTCGACCCGGTGGACCGTGACGGGCTGATCGCGGAGCTGCGCGCGATCGCGCCCGAGATCCTGCAATATGCCGCGCCGGTCTGGAAGGTGCTGAACGAGAAGCGCCGCGCCGGCCGGCGCATCCTGTTCGAGGGAGCGCAGGGCGCGCTGCTCGACATCGATTTCGGCACCTATCCCTACGTGACCTCGTCGAACGTGATCGCGGGGCAGGCGGCGACCGGCACCGGCATCGGCCCGGGCGCCATCGATTTCGTGCTGGGCATCGTCAAGGCCTACACCACGCGGGTGGGCGAGGGGCCGTTCCCGACCGAGCTCGAGGACGAGGACGGCCAGCGGCTGGGGGAACGGGGTCACGAGTTCGGCACCACCACGGGCCGCAAGCGGCGCTGCGGCTGGTTCGACGCCTGCCTCGTGCGGCAGACCTGCGTGACCTCGGGCGTGACCGGCATCGCGCTGACCAAGCTCGACGTGCTGGACGGGTTCGAGACGATCCGCATCTGCACCGGCTACGAGCTGGACGGCGCGCGGATCGACTACCTGCCGACGGCGGCCGAGGCGCAGGCGCGCTGCGTGCCGATCTACGAGGAGATGCCGGGCTGGTCGCAGTCGACCGAGGGCGCGCGCAGCTGGGCCGACCTGCCGGCCGAGGCGATCAAGTATGTCCGCCGGGTGGAGGAGCTGATCGAGTGCCCGGTGGCGCTGCTGTCGACCTCGCCGGAACGTGATGACACGATCCTCGTCACCGATCCATTTGCGGATTGATGCCGGACCTGACGCACAAGACCCGCCGCCGCCTCGCCCTGCTCGTGCTGGTCGTGGGGCTGCCGCTCTACATCGTGATCGCCTCGTCGGTGGTCACGATGTTCGAGCGCCCGCCGATCCTCGTGGAACTGCTGATCTACGTGGTTCTGGGCGTGCTCTGGGCGCTGCCCTTGCGGTTCGTGTTCAAGGGCGTCGGGCGCGAGCCGCCGCCGGACGACCCGCAGGGCTGATGTCCGTCTAGGGGGCGGGCCAGCGCGGCGCAGCGACCAGTGCGCGCGCCAGCGCGGGCGCGCTGGCGACCGGCAGCATGAGCAGGAGACGCGGCACGTCGGGCGCGAGCGTGACGGGGCCCAGGGCCTCGTTCGAGGTGCCGGTGATGCCGTCGGGCGCGAGCGTCAGCCCGTCGATCGGCCATTTCAGCCCGCGGGAACGGCCGGTCGCCGCGGCGAGCGGCCAGAGCGACACGCGCGTGCCGGGCGTGAGATCGAGGTCGAGGACCGGCGGCACCAGCGCCACCGCGTCGTCGGGCCCGACCAGCAGGCAGGGCCGGTGCGGGTGGCGGGCGAGCGTGTTCAGCACCGCGAGCGAATGGTCGAGCCGGGCGCCGAGGAAACCGTGCGCCTCGACCAGAGGGGCCGCGACCGAGCGCAGGCACTTGTCGAAATCGGTGGTGTCCTGCTCGTCGATGCGGTGCACGCGGTCGGGCGGGAGCCGGGCGAGCGCGGCCTCGGACACCGAATCGAGATCGCCGATCAGGGCATCGGGCACGCGGCCGAGCGCCAGCAGCCGGTCGGCGCCACCGTCCGCCGCGATTGCGGTCGAAAGGCGGTCGAGCGCCGCCGACAGTGTCGCATCTTCGCACGCTCCGCCGCCCACGAGCAGGACCGTTTCGGCGCTCTCAACAATCAGGGACTTCATGGCGCATTAATGGCCGGCTGAGACAACCACCACAATCCGGTCATGAAATGATACGGTGCACGGCACAGATTCGTGCCGCTTTGGTCGCGCTCATCATGATAAACGGTGTGTTGCGAAAAGGCTGAAGGTGGGTTGCGACATGGTCAGTTCCAGCAAGATTCTTACGGTGTCCTACGGGACGTTCTCCTGCACGCTGGAGGGTTTCGACGATTCGTTCGACACGATGAAGGCCATCGCGGAATATTTCCGGGATCTTGCCCGGGATGACCGGTATTTCGGGGCCGAGCCGCCGACGCCCGACGCCGAGATGCTGGCGCGGATCGCCGAGCGCGAGATCGCCCGCCGCGTCGAGGCGCGCGTCCAGGACGGCGCGGTGGTGCTGCGGGCCTCGGGGGACCGGGCAGGGGGCCAGGCGATGACGGCGCTCGCCGCCGCCTCGGGCTTCGGCGGCACGCCGGCGGCACCGGCCGCGGCGCCTGCTCCTGCTCCTGCGGCTGCCGCCGAGGCGCCGGATGCGGGCGAGCCCGAGGCGCCGGCGGAAGCGGCGCCCCTGCCGGAGGTCCCGGAGGACACGGACGCGGAGGCGGTGCCGATGCCGGCAGCCGCGCCCCAGGCCGAGCCCGCGAGCGTCGCGGAGAAGCTGAAGCGCATCCGCGCCGTCGTGTCGACGGCCCCCGCGCAATATACCGAGGACGAACATGCCGAGCTGCCCGAGCCCGTGCCTGCGGCCGTGGCGCCCTCGGCGGACGCCGACGCCGGCGACGACGACGCGCTTGCCGGGGCGATCGCGGGCCTGATGGCGGACGAGACCGTGCCGCCCGTGGCCGAAGCCGCCTCCGAGGATGCACCCGACGACGCGGACGAGGCGCCCGCGACGCCGCGCGTGCAGGTCCTGAAGGTGAAGCGCGCCGATTTCGACGCGGCGGTCGCCGGTGGCCTGCTGGAGCAGGTGGACGAGGACGACGACGCGGACGCGGCGGAGACCGTGCCTGCGGCACCCCTCGCCGCTGCGAGCACGCTGTCCGACGAGGACGAGGCCGATCTGGCCCGCGAGCTGGCCGAGCTCGAGGCGGAGCTGGGCCGCGATGCAGCGGACGCGGCGGTCGCGCCGGAGGCCGAGGACGAGGACGAAGACGACGGTGCGGCGGCGTGGCTGGACGACGCCGACGGGGATGACGACGAGGCCGAGGACGCGGCGCTTGCCCGCGACGTGCGCGACACCTTCGGCGACGAGGCCGAGGACAGCGAGGACAGGCTGGCGCGCGAGATGAGCGACGCCTTCGCGGAGGACGACGCGGACGGCGATGCCTCCTTTGCCCGAGAGCTCGAGGCGGCGTTCGGCGCGGCCGCGGACGACGACGACGCGGAGACGGATCCGCGCGACCGCGCGGCGGCCGGGGCGGAGCTCGACGAGGAAGAGGAGGAGCTCGCCGCGGCGGCACGCGCGCTGACCGAGGACGACGACGCCGATCTCGACGCGGATGACGCGGCCTTCGAGCAGGCGCGGCGCACGGTGAAGCTCGCGAGCCCCGCGCGTGCCATGCTGACCGAGACCCAGATCGAGGACGACGAGGGGTCGGTGTCGCGGATCATGGACCGCACCGACAGCCAATTCCAGGAGCCCGAGGGCAACCGCCGCCGGTCGGCGATCGCGCACCTGCGGGCCGCCGTGGCCGCGGCGCGTGCGGATCGCCTGCTCGGCCGGCGCAAGTCCACCGAGGAGGAGGCGACGCCCTACCGCGAGGACCTCGCGACCGTGGTGCGCC
>NZ_JAME01000004.1 GCF_000521865.1 Roseivivax isoporae LMG 25204 | reverse complement strand
GGATCGTTCTTGAATCTCTGCATGTCTCTCTCCGGACCGGCGCCTATTTCGCGGTATAGCCGCCGTCGATGACCAAGTCGGCGCCGTTGATCATGTCGGCGCCCTCGGACGCCAGGAACACGGCAGCTGCCGCGATCTCCTCAGGCTCGGCAAAGCGGCCGGCAGGGATCTCGGCTTTCATGGCGTCGCCCTTGGGCCCCTCCCACGCCTTGCGGCCGAGCTCCGTGAGAACGACGGTGGGCGAGATCGTGTTCGCGCGGATGCCGTGCTTGCCCCATTCCAGCGCCATCGTCTTCGTCATTCCGATGACCCCGAACTTCGACGCGCAATAGGCGACATGACCGTCGAGAGCGACGCTCCCGGCCTGGCTGGCCATGTTGATGATGCGACCCGCGCCGGCGGCGATCATGTGCCGGGCGACGGCCCGGGCCACCAGGTAGCTGCCGGTCAGGTTGACGTCCAGGGTCCGCCGCCACGCGGCCGGGGAAAGCTTCTCGGCCGGCGCGAGATCGACGATGCCGGCGGAGTTCACCAGGATGTCGATCCGGCCGAACGCCTCAACGACATCGGACACGCAGGTGTCGACGCTGGCCTCGTCGGTGACGTCACAGGCGAAGCCGCGCGCACCGTTCCCGATGCGGTCGGCGGTGGCCTGCGCACCGTCCCGTCTCAGGTCGCAGATCGCGACGCGCGCGCCCTTGGTGGCGAGTGCCGCTGCGATGGCATCGCCGATCCCCGAGGCGCCGCCGGTCACGAGCGCGACCCTGTCGGAAAGTGGGAAGTCGTAGTTCATCTGCCTCGTCCCTGAATAAGCGGGCCGGCACGGATGCCGGCCCTGGTCGCATCCCGCGTGCCTTACTGGCGCATCTCCAGCAGCTCGCCGACGTTCTCCTCGGTGACCGGGGTCCACGGGACCTCGTACTCGCCCTTCGCGCCGTCAGCCCATTCCATGTCGGGGTACTGCTGCCACAGGTCGGCCAGCGGCTCGTGGCCGCCCTCGCGCGCGGCGTTGATCGCCACGTCGATGGCGCCCTGCGCCTGACCCTTCGCGTCCTGCAGGATCGACGTCATCTCGCCGTTCTGCACCGCCACCAGCGCATCGGTCACGCCATCGATACCGGCGATCGCGAAGTCCGCGACGTCGAGGTCGGCGGCCTTGATCGCCTCGATCGCGCCGAGCGCCATCTCGTCGTTCTGGGCAATGATGCCGTCAATGCCTTCGGGATGCGCCGTCAGCCAGTTTTCCATCAGCGTCTGCGCCTCGGCCCGTGACCAGTTGGCGGTCTGCTGCTCCAGCACCTCGACATCCGGGCATGCCTCGAGCGCCTGCATGTTGCCCTCGAGGCGCTGGATCTGCGCCGACTGGCCGATCGGCCCCTCGAGGATCACGACGCCGCCTTCGCAGCCGATCTTCTCGAGCACGGCCTCGGCCTCCATGCGGCCCGACTGCACGTCGTCGGAGCCGACATAGGCGGTAAGCAGGTCGCTGTTCACCCGCGTGTTCGACCCGACCACCGGGATGCCGGCATCGGCGGCCTGCTGGACCGCCGTGGCGCCCGCCTCCACGTCGATCGGAACGAACACGATGGCATCGAAGCCCTGCGTGATCATCGTCTCGAACTGCTCCTGCTGGACGAGTGCATCGTAGCGGCCGTCGAACACCGTCAGGTCGACCTCGCCCGATTGCACGGCGGGGTGGTTCTCGGCGGCTTCCGACCAGAGCTGCATGAACTCGGCGTTGAGGCCGTAGACGGCCGCTCCGATCTTCAGCGGATCGTCCTGGGCCAGCGCCGTCGATCCGGCGAGCGCGGTGGACGCGGCCACGGCAAATGCGAGGGTCTTCATCGTGTTTCCTCCCTTGGATTACGATTTTGGTTGCGAAAGTCTGAAAGGCCGGGGCTCACGCCCGCTGGTTTCGCGTCTGGTCGAGCAGCACCGCCGCCACGATCAGGACGCCCTTGATGACCTGCTGGTAGTAGGATTCGACGCCCATCAGGTCCAAGCCGTTGTTGACGACGCCGATCAGCAGCGCCCCGATGAGCGTGCCGGCGACATGCCCAACTCCGCCGGCGAGGCTCGTGCCGCCGATCACCACCGCGGCGATGGCGTCGAGTTCGTAGGCGACGCCGGCCTGCGGCAGCGCCGAGCCGGTGCGCGCCGCCAGGATCATCCCCGCGAGGCCAGCCATAAGGCCCGAGATGACGTAGACCGACAGTCGGATGCGCGCGACGTTGATCCCCGAGACCGTCGCCGCGTGCGGGTTGCCGCCGGCGGCGTAGACACGGCGGCCGAACTTGGTCGAGCCCAGGACGTACCAGGAGGCGACGAAGACCACGGCGAAGATCACCACCGGCATCGGTACGCCGAGCACGTCGCCCGTGCCGATCCAGCGATAACCGTCTGTCAGAGCCGGAATCGGCCGTCCGCCGGCGAAGAGCAGCGTGAGACCGCGCGCCGCCGACAACATGCCCAGCGTGGCGACGAAGGCGGGCACGTTGTAGCGCGCCACGAGAAGACCCGACACGGCGCCTGCCGCGGCCCCGACGAGAAGCCCGATCAGCAGCGGCACCACCACCGGGAAGGGCCCCCCGGCCACCGCCGCGATCGACGAGGTGGTGGCGAAGGCCGCCGAGGTGACGCCCGCCAGCGCCACGACCGATCCGACGGAGAGGTCGATGCCGCGCGTCAGGATGACAAAGGTCATGCCGATCGCCAGGATGCCGTTGATCGAGGTCTGGCGCAGGACGTTGACGATGTTGCGCCCGATCAGGAAGTACTCGTTGGCCACCGACAGCACCACGCAGAGCACCACGAGCGCGATCAGGATCCCGAACCGCTGAGCATAGGACGCGACGCGCGACGTGCGCGCGCCGCTCCGGGTCTCGGTCCCGCTGCCGGCGGCGGCAGGCGTCTCGGTGTGGTCACTCATTGCTTCCTCCCAATGTCACCGCTCGGCGGCCGTCAGGCCGCGAGGTGAACAAGTTTCTCGGCACTCATTTCGGCGCGCGACAGTTCTCCCGACACGCGTCCGTCGCGCATCACCACGACGCGGTCCGCCATGCCCAGGATCTCGTCCGTTTCCGACGACACCATCAGGATGGTCCCGCCCTTCGATGCGAAGTCGGACATGATGCGGTAGATCTCGCGCTTGGCTCCGACGTCGACGCCGCGGGTCGGCTCATCGAGCAGAAGCACGTCAGGTTCGGTCAGGAACCACTTGCCGAGAACCACTTTCTGCTGGTTGCCGCCGGACAGGCCCGACACCGGCAAGGTGTCTGTCGCGGTCTTGATGCCGAACATGTCGATCATGCGCTCCGCGGCCCGCCGCTCTGCGCCACGTGTCATGGAAAGCCCGCCGGAAAGCCGGTCGTGGCTCGCCATGCAGACATTGTTGCGAACCGTAGCCGACAGCACGAGGCCACTTTCCTTGCGGTCTTCGGTGACGAAGGCGACGCCACGGGCGATCGCCTCCGCGGCCGAGCGCGGGCTGAACGGCGTGCCGTGGAGCGTGACCGTCCCGGCACCATGCGCGGTCAGCCCGAACAGCCGTTCGAGGATCTCCGTCCGCCCGGCGCCCATCAGCCCATAAAAACCAAGGATTTCCCCCTTGTAGACGTCGAAGCTCACGTCCCGCACGCCGTTCCGGCTGTCGATGCCGCGCGCCGACAGGACGGTCTCGGCGCCTGGCGCGTTCTCCTTCACGAACTCTTCGGTCAGCGGCCGGCCCACGATCATGCGGATCAGGTCCTGCTTGTTGGTGTCCGCGATGCGCCCCGCCTCGACATAGGCGCCATCGCGAAAGACCGTGTAACTGTCCGCGATCTCGAAGATTTCCGTCAGGCGGTGGCTGACGTAGATGATGCCCTTGCCTTGCTCCTTCAGCCGCCGGATCGCGGTGAAAAGCTGGTCGGCCTCGCTTTCGCCGAGAGCCGAGGTCGGTTCATCCATGATGATGACCTCGGCGTCGTAGGACAGCGCCTTGGCGATTTCGACGAGCTGCAGCTTGGCCACGCTCAGGTCCATCATCCGCGCCCGGGGCGAGATGTCGAAGTGCAGCCGGTCGAGCAGTTTCTGGGCCTCGTCGTTCATCCGCGCGAAGTCGATGCGCCCGAACGCCTTCAACGGCTCACGACCGAGAAAGATGTTTTCGGCGACGGTCATCGCCGGCACGGGGCTGAGCTCCTGCTCGATGATCGAGATCCCGTTCTCCAGCGCCTCGGCCGGCGACCCGAACGACACCTCGCGTCCGTTGCGGCGGATGGTGCCGCCGTCGCGCTGCTGGATTCCCATGACGATGGTCAGGAAGGTCGACTTTCCGGCGCCGTTGCCGCCGCACAGGGCATGAACGCTGCCCGCCTCCAGGCGGAAGCGCCCGTCGCTCAGCGCGGTCACGCCGCCGAACGACTTCTTCAGATCGCTGACCTCCAGCAATGCGTCGCGCATGATCCCCTCCCGATCTTTTACATTTGTATTTGCTATTTTGTCATTCGTCAAACGCCTGATTTTCGAGCACACGGCCTTGGTGGCAAGAACCTCTTTATGCTTCTGTTTTCTTTGCCGATTTCTTTGGATTCGACCGCGCAACGATCGGATCAGCGGATCATTCCGTTCGAGGCGTCGCGCATCCGCGCATGCCCGTCAGCCACGACGGTCCGGCGGCGGCATCGGAATCTGTCTGATGTTCGATTGCGGCAGCCGAGGACATCCCCGTGGCGAGGGCCGTGCATCGCCATCTGGCGCTTGGGGACCGAGGTCATCGAAAGACGGGATACCCGCCGTCACCCGAGATCTGCCACAATGGCGCGATTCTTGCAGAGGGCGGGGGCGAGTTGGAAGATCCTTCCGGACAGGGCATCGATCGTATCGATCGGAACATCCTTCGCGCGCTTCAGAAGGATGCGCGCATGGCGAACGCCGAGCTTGCGAAGCTCGTGAACGTCAGTGCGGCGACGTGCCACCGCCGCACGCAGCGGCTGCTCGAGGAAGGATACGTCTCCTCGGTGCGCGCGCAGATCGCGCCCGCGCGCGTCGGGCTCGGGACGCTGGTGATGGTCGGCGTCGTCCTCGACCGCTCGACACCCGAAAGCTTCGCGGATTTCGAGGCGGCGGTCCGCGGAATGAAGGAGGTGCTGGATTGCAACCTCGTCGCAGGGGATTTCGACTACCTGCTGAAGATCCGCGTGCGCGACATGGCGGGCTTCAACCTGCTGCACGGCCGGCAGCTCATCTCGTTGCCGGGCGTCCGGCAGATCCGCACCTTCTTTGTCCTGAAGGAGGTCAAGGACAACGCCCCGCTGGCGTTCTGACACCGGAGCGGGACGGTCCGGGGCGGCTAGAACCCTCCGCCCCGAACCCTGCGGCCGGGTCAAACCCGAATGAAGTCCAGGAGGTCGGCGTTCACCCTTTCCGGATGCGTCGCGAAGGGCGCGTGCGACAGGCCGGGATAGGTCTTGAGCGTGCCGTCCTGCAGAAGCGCGACCGCCTTGTGGGCCGAGTTCCTGATCGGCACAATCTGGTCGTCCTCGCCGTGCAGGAGCAGCACCGGGATCGTCAGCTTCCGCAGATCCTCGGTGAAGTCGGTTTCGGAAAACGCCCGGATGCAGTCGTACTGGGCTTTCGCACCGCCCATCATGCCCTGCCGCCACCAGTTCCGGACCTGGCCCTCGCTGACGACCGCACCGTCGCGGTTGAAGCCGAAGAACGGGCCGGACGCGATGTCGAGAAAGAACTGCGCCCGGTTCGCAGCGAAGGCCGCGCGGTACCCGTCGAAGATCTCGGGCGGAATGCCGTCGGGGTTGGTCGGGGTCCGGACCATCACCGGCGGCACGGCACCGATCAGCACGGCCCGGGCGATCCGGCCGACCTCGGCCCGCGCGGCATAGCGCGTCACCTCGCCGCCGCCGGTGGAATGGCCGATATGGACTGCATCGCTCAGGTCGAGCGCTGCGGCGAGGTCCGCCACGTCCTGCGCGTAGGTGTCCATGTCGTTGCCGGCATCGGTCTGGTCCGACCGTCCGTGCCCTCGACGGTCGTGCGCGATGACCCGGTAGCCCTGGTCGAGAAAGAACAGCATCTGGGTGTCCCAGTCGTCACCCGAAAGCGGCCAACCGTGGTGGAAGACGATGGGCCGGGCGTCCCGCGGACCCCAGTCCCTGTAGAAGAGGGTCGTGCCGTCCCGGGTCTGGATCGTTGCCATGGCGAGATGTCCTTGGATTTGCGTTGGGAACAGGGCGGGTGCGGGGCGACGGCCCCGGTTCTGGCGCGCGTGTGCGCGGTCATGTGCGGAAGCGGCGCGATGCCAGGGTCCGGCATTGGCCGGTGCGCCGCCGGACCGGATCCGGCGGCGCATTCGGTCAGTTCGTGTGCGCGGACCGCGCGGCCGTGTCGATGACATCCGCCACGGCTTCGGGCTGGGTCAGGAAGACGACGTGACTGCCGGGGACCTCGACCGAAACCGCGCCGATGCGGTCGGCGGTGTGGCGAAGAAGCTCGGGATCGATGGCGTTGTCCTCGGTGGCGACAACCGCCCAGCTGGGCTTTTCCTTCCAGGCCGCGTGGGACACCGGCGTTCCGAAGATCTCCATGTTGATCGGAACCTGGCTGTCGCGCAGGAACGCCGCGTCGGGATCCGAGGTATCGCCGGCGAAGCCGATCTTGAACTTCTCGGAATTGACGAAGCCGAAGCCGTCCGCGCCCGTCTCGATGACGAAATCAGCCGGCGCCGGGATTTCCGAGAACTGGTCGCCCGTCGTCTCGCCCACGTCCGGCGCCAGCGCCGAGACGTAGACCAGGCCCGCGACGTTGGGGTTCACACCTGCCTCGGTGATGACCGTGCCGCCGTACGAATGGCCGACCAGGATCGTCGGTCCGTCGAGGCGGTCGATCGCCCGGTGCGTCGCCGCCACGTCATCCTCGAGCGAGGTCAGGGGGTTCTGCACGACGCTGACGCGGTACCCACGGGCCGTCAGGATATCGTAGACGCCACGCCACCCGGACCCGTCCGCAAAGGCGCCGTGGACGAGGACGACCGACCGCACCGCTTGGTCGGTCGGGAGCGAGCCTTGCGCGTATGCGCCGGTACCGAGATTCACCGCGGCGGCCGCGGCAACTGCCATGGTTCTGAGTTTTCTGGACATCGGGAGTACCTCTTCGTTTGCAATCTGGTCGAGGGATCAAGGCGTTGCGACTTCGGGAAATCTGGCCGGCCAAGCGGCGGCGGCATCCGTTCCCGCCACGCGGAACATACCCGTTGCGGCCTGACGGGTGCTCTCAAGTTTCGCCGGATTTTGCAGGTTCCGAGATGAGATTGGTTAGAAACTCGAGATACTCATCCGACAGGAAGGGTGTTTCTGATCAATTCTTTCATGGGGCGATGACGCCGAATCAGGATCGGCCCGACGAAAATGCTTCCGGCACAATGGGTTTCGTCGGGGCGCCGGGCGCGCGCTGCGCGGCGATCCGGCCATGCCGCTCGGGCAGTGCATCGATCGGTCGGAATTCACGCCGGCGCGGCGCCACTGCCCGCGGCCGCCGGACACGGCGGCCGGTGACCGCGGTCTCTCCCGCGCCCGGCGAACCGGCCCGCGCGGGGGGCGTCCGCAGCCCGGCGCACGACAGGCGCGGTCAAAGGGTTTCAATGCAATCCGGGCAGGCCGTCGCGGAGCGTCTACGCCTTTCAGGCAGGGCCCCGCACCACTGGGACGGGGATGCGCCCGATCGGACGATTGGTGCGCCGACGAACCTGCCGCACACCACTCTGGTGACCTTCACAGCCGAAAGCCTGGGGGATGACCAGCGACCACCGATCCGAACGCGTGCGCCCCGCGACCCGGGATGCAGGCGCCTCCGCCGCGCCTGACACGCGGCTGCCGACCACGGTCCTGTCGGGCTTTCTCGGCGCGGGCAAGACGACGCTGGTGAACCAGCTCCTGCGCAGTGCCGGGTCGGCGAGAACGGCGATCATCGTCAACGACATGTCCGAGATCAACATCGACGCCGACCTCGTGCGGTCGGGCGCGGCCGGTCTCAGCGCGACCGACGAGACGCTGGTCGAGCTGACCAATGGCTGCATCTGCTGCACCCTGCGCGAGGACCTCCTGCAGGAGGTGCACCGGCTCGCGGTCCTCGGACGCTTCGACCGGCTGCTGATCGAATCGACCGGCATCTCGGAGCCGCTGCCGGTCGCCGCCACCTTCGAATATTGCGACGAGACCTTCGCGAGCCTCGCCGACGTGGCCCGGCTCGACGCCATGGTGACGGTGGTCGACGCGGTGAACCTGACCGCCGACTACGACGACCGCGCGCTCCTGCGTGACCGCGGCCAGGTGCGCGACGACACCGACGAGCGCACCATCGTCGAGCTCTTGGTCGACCAGATCGAGTTCGCCGACATCATCGTGCTGAACAAGATCACCACTGCCGGCGCCGAACGCACCGCGGCCGCGCGCCGCATCATCCGCGCGCTCAATCCCGACGCGCGGCTGATCGAGACCGATCACGGCGCCGTCGTGCCCGGGCAGATTCTCGACACCGGCCTCTTCAGCGCGGCGCGGGCGCGCAGCCACCCGCTCTGGTTCAAGGAGCTGAACGGCGCCGCCGACCACGTGCCCGAGACAGAGGAATACGGCATCTCGTCCTTCTGCTACCGCGCGCGTGCGCCCTTCGACTGGCAGCGGGTGCGCCACGTGCTGGGCGGCGGCGCGCCCTGCCTCTTCGACGGCGTGCTGCGGGCCAAGGGACATTTCTGGATCGCCGAGCATCCGTCCTCGGTCATGACGTTCAGCCTTGCCGGCCGGCTGAACGAGATCGCCGTGGGCGGCCGCTGGTGGGCGGCGATGCCGCGTTCCGACTGGCCCGCCGACGGCGAGGCCCGCGCGCGCATCCTGCGCCACTGGAGCGCAGATGTCGGCGACCGGCGGCAGGAACTCGTTTTCATCGGAACCCAGGCGATGAACCGGGACGCGATCTGCGCGGCCCTCGATCGCTGCATCGCGGCTCCGGCGCCCAAGGCGCGACCGGTCGCGCGCGAACATCTTGTGAGGTGAAGTTTACATGGTCGACAACGCGATCGTGCTGGAAAACGCACGTACCGACGGACGGGCGGCGAAGTCCTACTGGGACGTGCCCCATTCCACCCAGATCGAGGGTTTCGCGACGGACATCAGCGTCGACGCGGGCGAGCGGATCGATTTCAAGATCAACGTGAACGGCGGCGCCGGGAGCGACTACAAGGTCGAGATCTTCCGGCTGGGCTATTACGGCGGCGACGGCGCCCGCAAGGTGGCGGAGTGGACCAACACCGACGCGGTGGTCCAGCCCGACGCGGCCTACGATGCGACCCGGGCCCTGGTCGATGCCGGCAACTGGTCGGTCACCGACAGCTGGGTGACGCCCGAGACCGCGGTGTCCGGCGTCTACCTCGCGCGCATCCAGCGGCTCGACGCGAACGGCGATCCGATCGAGGGCGCGGCGAACCAGATACCCTTCATCGTCCGCGAGGACGACCGGCCCGCGGACATCGTCCTGCAGACCTCGGACACGACCTGGCACGCCTACAACGGCTGGTTCGGCAACAACGGGCAGGTCGGCGCGAACTTCTACGGCGATGCCAGCGGCACGGTCGACCATCCCGACATTCCGGGAGGACGCGTCGGCGGCGTCGAGGACCGCGCCTACGCGGTCAGCTACAACCGCCCCTTCATCACCCGCGGGATCGAGGGCCAGCAGGGCGGGCCGCTCGCGGGCGCGCAGGATTACCTCTTCGGCGCCGACTACGCGGCCATCCACTGGCTGGAACAGAACGGCTACGATGTCTCGTACATCTCGGGTCTCGACACGCACCGGCTGGGCGCGGACTACCTGACGAAATACGACGCTTTCATCTCGGTCGGGCACGACGAGTACTGGACCGGCGAACAGCGGCAGAACGTCGAGGAGGCCCGCGACGCGGGCACGAACCTGCTGTTCTGGGGCGGCAACGACGTCTACTGGAAGACGCGCTGGGAAACGAGCATCGTCGACGGCGTCGAGCTTCGCACCCTCGTCTGCTACAAGGAGACGTGGGCCAACACGAACCCCAACGCGGGCCCGGACGACTACGTCAACCTCGACCCGACCAACATCTGGACCGGCACCTGGCGCGACACGCGCTTCGAGGGCAACCCGCTGGCGGGCGTCGGCCTGCCCGAGGACCTGGTTTCGGGCCAGCCGCACACCTGCAACTGCGCCGAGAACGCGCTGACCGGCCAGCTCTTCGGCCCCGACGGGACCGGCGAGTTCGGCGGCGCGCTGGACGTGCCGGGGGAGTTCGCGCCGCTGCGCGTCTGGCGCGACACGAGCATCGCCAATGGCGGCCAGCTCGACATCGCCGAGGGCATCCTCGGCTACGAATGGAACACCTCTCCCACGGACGAGAACCGTCCCGCCGGGCTCGTGCACCTGTCCGAGACCACGATCCCCTGGGGCGGCATCCTGGTCGACCAGGGCAACACCAACGCGCCCGGCATCGCGACGCACAACCTGTCGCTCTACCGCGCCGAAAGCGGCGCGCTGGTCTTCGGCGCGGGCACCGTGTTCTGGACATGGGCGCTCAGCGACGAGCATGACAGCGAGCCCTACGGCGCCAACATCGAGAACCGCGACCTCCAGCAGTTCGTCATCAACCTCTTCGCCGACATGGGCATCCAGCCCGGTGTCGCGGACGCGGTGCTGGCCTCGCAGAACCTGATCCGTGCGATCCAGTCGACCGACACCGTGGCCGCCACGGCCGAGTTCGACTCGCTGCAGGCGACGATCCCGGCGCTGACCGAGATCACCCTGACCGGCACCGCGACCGACGACGACGGCAACCCGCTGACCGATGACGGCGTGGTGGCGCTGGTCGAGGTGTCGCTCGACGGCGGCGTGACCTGGAACGTGGCCGAGGGCCGCAACACCTGGTCCTACACCTGGCTGCCGCTGACCGCGGGCACCTACGACGTCCGCGTCCGAGCGATCGACGACAGCCTCAACATGCCCTCGTTCGGGTCGCTCGATGGCGGCACGGTCGAGATCACGGCGCCCCTGCCGCCCGAGACCGTCAGCCTGCTGAGCCCTTGGACGACCTTCGACGGGCGGTTCTTCAACGAAACGACGCCGCTGCAGCTCGGCACCCGGTTCCGGCCGATGGAGTACGGCGAGGTCACCGAGCTGCGCTACTGGCGCGCCGAGGCCGACGCGAGCGACACCGACGTGCGGACGGGCCGGCTCTGGGACGGCGCGGGCAACCTGCTCGCGACGGTCCAGTTCGTGTCCGACCCGGGCGAAACCGGCTGGCAGATCGCGACGCTCGACACGCCGGTGACGCTGCTGCCGGGCCGCGACTACGTCGTGACCTACGAGACGCTGAACAACTACGTGGGCACGCCGGGCTTTTTCGGGGACACCTACACCGAACCCGACGACATTCTGAGCGCCCCTGGCGGGTCGAACGGCGTCTTCGCCGTCGGCGCCGGCGCGATCTTCCCGCAATCCTCGTTCCAGTCCACGAACTACTGGGTCGACGTGACCTTCGCGCCGTCCGCCACCACTAACGACGCGCCGACGCTGACCTCGCCGCTCGCCTACACGGCGTCCGAGAACACGCTGCTCGCCGGCATCGTGACGGGGAGCGACCCGGAGGGAGACGACCTCGTCTACGGCATCGGCGGGGGCGCCGACGCGGCGCGGTTCGCCATCGACTCCGTCACCGGCGCGCTGACCTTCCTCTACGCGCCGGACTTCGAGGCGCCGAACGACGCGAACGGCGACGGCGTCTACGAGGTCGACGTCACGGTGAGCGACATCATCCACAACCCCGTGACGCAATCGGTCACCGTCACCCTGACCGACCAGGACGACGAGGCGCCGCTGTCCACCCTGTTCGGGCCGGCCCTCGCGCCCGCCCAGACGGTGACCAACGACCCCACGACCTACGAGCTCGGAACGCGTTTCCGTCCGATGGTCGAGGGCGAGATCGACGCGCTGCGCTACTGGCGCGGAGCGGCGGATGCCACGGATACCGACGAGCGCACGATCAACCTCTGGACGGCGTCGGGCACGCTGCTCGCCAGCGGCACGATCAGCTCGGATCCCGGGCAGGTCGGCTGGCAGACGGTGCTCCTCGACGCGCCGGTCTCGGTCAGCGCGGGCCAGAACTACGTGGTGTCCTACGGCACGACGCAGAACTACGTCGTGACGCAGAACTACTTCGTCACCGACCGGCCCAGCCTCGACGGCACGCTGCTCGCCCCCGCCAACAACGGCGGCTTCGGCAACGGCGTGTACAATGCGGGCGCGACTGGCGTCCTGCCGACATCGACCTACCTCGCCTCGAACTACTGGGTCGACGTGGTGTTCCGCGAGATCGAGGTCGTGAACGACGCGCCGGTCTTCACCCTGGCCACGTCGAACATCACCGGCGCCGAGAACAGCACCGCGGTCACGACGCTGACGGCGGCGGATGCCGACAGCGACACGCTGATCTTCGCGATCGCCGGCGGCGCCGACGCGGCCCGGTTCACGGTGAACCCGACGACGGGGCTCGTGACCTTCGTGGAGGCACCGGATTTCGAGGCCCCGACCGACGCGAACGGGGACAATGTCTACCAGCTCGACGTCTCGGTGTCGGACGGCGCCAATCCGGCGGTGACCACGTCCATCACCGTGACCGTGCCCGACAATCCCGACGAGGTATCCGCCAACGCGTCGACCCTGTTCGGCCCCGGCAACGCCCCGGCACAGATCGTCACCAACGATCCGACCGACTACGAGCTCGGGCTGGAATTCGTGTCGGCCGAGGACGGACAGATCACCTCGCTGCGCTACTGGCGCGGCGCGGCGGACGCGGACGACACCGATTCCCGCGTGCTCAACCTCTGGGACGGCAACGGCCAGAAGCTGGCGCAGGTCACCGTGACGTCGACGCCCGGCATGACCGGCTGGCAGATCGGCTTGCTCGACACCCCCGTCGACGTGACCGCCGGCGCCGTCTACGTCGCGTCCTACGGGACCACCCAGAACTATGCCTTCACGCCGAACTTCTTCGCCGACGAATGGATCGGCCCGGACGGCGTGCTGTCAGCCCCGTCGAGCGCGCTGGCGAACGGCAACGGCGTGTTCAACGCGGGCCAGACCAACGTCTTCCCGCTGGCAAGCTACAATGCCTCGAACTACTGGGTCGACGTGACCCTCGAACCGGCGGACGTGTTCGCCATCTGACCATTCACGGGGGCGCCCGCACGGCTCTGCGGGCGCCCCCAAGTTTTCCGCCCGAGGGCGGAACTTCGGTCCACCCGTCCGCGTAGAGGTGTGACCGCCCTGCCCCGATCCGCTGACATGTCGATCACGGCCAGTTGATCCGCCCGGCACCGCGTCTAGTCTGGAACCTGTCTGCCCACGTTGACATCCACTGCGCGGAGTCAGTCCTGATGTTTTGCCACCGGGGCGCCTGCCCCTCCCGCCCCAGCCGCAGGATCGCATGGCGGGCAGCCGCCGCCGCGCGGGCAGGGATCCGCTGAACGTGGGGCGTGTCCTTCCGGCCGTCCTGATCGCGATCCTTCTCGGGGGATGTTCCGGCGTCCAGTCCGTGCTCGACCCCGCGGGCCGCGATGCCGAGGTCCTCGCCCGGCTCTTCTGGTGGATGCTCGGCGGCGCGGTGATCCTGTGGGTCCTGATGAACGGGCTGCTCGTCTACGTCTCGCGCATCGACACGCGGCCGCTGTCCGCGCGGGCGGCGGAATGGCTCATCATCGGCGGCGGCATCGTCTTTCCGACCGTGGTTCTGGCGGGCCTTCTGTCCTTTGCCCTGTCCGAGATGCCCGAGCAGCGCGCACCGGGATCGGGCCTGACGGTCAGCGTCACGGGCGAATCTTGGTGGTGGCGGGTCGAGTACCTGCCGGACGGGGCCGAGACGCCCGTCGTGTCCGCGAACGAGATCCGCCTGCCCGTGGGCCGGCGCAGCGAGATCACGTTGAACGCCCACCGGGTGATCCACTCGTTCTGGATCCCCGCGCTCGGTGGCAAGACCGACATGATCCCCGGCCGCGAGACGCGGATGTCGCTGGAGCCCACCCGCGCGGGCGAGTTCCGCGGCCAGTGCGCCGAGTTCTGCGGCGAGAGCCACGCGCTCATGGCCCTGGGCGCCGTGGTGATGGACGAGGACGCCTTCGCCGCCTGGCTCGAGAAGGAGGCCGCGCCCGCCGTCCCGCCCGAGAGCGACGCGGCGCGCCGCGGACAGGCCGTGTTCAACGCCGAGGGCTGCGGCGCCTGCCACGCCGTGCGCGGCACGGCCGCCTCGGGCAGGGTCGGGCCCGACCTCACGCATGTGGGCGGCCGAGTGTCGCTGGCCGCCGGTATTCTTCCCATGACCGCCGAAGCGCTGATGCGCTGGATCCGGGATCCCGAGGCGATCAAGCCCGGCGCGATGATGCCCGGCTACGACCACCTGAGCGATGACGACCTCTCGGCGCTCGCCGCCTATCTCGAGGGCCTGACATGACCGACATCACCCAGTCCATGTCGCGCCGCGTGCTCGAGAACGCGGACGACGCCCGCCCCGAGGGCATCTATCCCCCGACGGAGGAGATGCTCGACGAACCCGTCGATCCCGAGCTGCGCAAGGCGCAGGAGGAACGGCTGCGCGCGGTCTGGGCTGAGCCGCCGGGCTGGCGCTACTGGTCGGCGGTGAACAATTCCGAGGTCGGCGCCTGGTATTCGCTGACCGCCTTCGCCTTCATGCTGGCGGCGGGGCTTCTCGCGCTCCTGATGCGCGTGCAGCTCGCCGTGCCCGAGAACGACTTCCTGTCGGCGGACACGTTCAACCAGTTCTTCACCATGCACGGCTCGGCGATGATGTTCCTCTTCGCCGTGCCGATGTTCGAGGCGATCTCGATCCTGCTGCTGCCGGCATTCCTCGGCGCGCGGGACATGCCGTTCCCCCGCCTGTCCGCCTATGGCTACTGGTCGTTCCTGATCGGCGGCATCTTCGTGCTGAGCTCGGTGCTGTTCGGGATCGCGCCCGATTCCGGCTGGTTCATGTATCCGCCGCTCGCCACCGAATCCGAGGGACCGGGCAGCGACATCTGGCTCCTCGGCCTCTCGTTCATCGAGGTCGCCTCGATCGCCGCGGCGGTCGAGCTCATCGTGGGCGTGATCAAGTGCCGGCCGCCCGGCATGCGCATCAACCTGATGCCGCTCTACGCGTGGTACGTGCTCGTCGTCGGCGGCATGATCCTCTTTGCCTTCCCGCCGCTCATCGCGGGCGACTTCCTGTTCGAGATGCAGCGGTCCTTCGACTGGCCGTTCTTCGACCCCGAGCGGGGCGGCGATCCGCTGCTCTGGCAGCACCTGTTCTGGATCTTCGGCCACCCGGAGGTCTACATCATCTTCCTGCCGTCCATCGCCATCGCCGCGATGGTGATCCCCACGGCCGCGCGCCGCCCGATCATGGGCTACAACTGGATCGTGCTGTCGGCCGTCGGTACCGGGTTCCTGAGCTTCGGGCTCTGGGTGCACCACATGTTCACCACCGGTCTGCCGTCGCTCTCGCTCGGCTTCTTCTCCGCCGCCTCCGAGGCGGTGGTGATCCCGACCGGCGTGCAGATCTTCGCCTTCGTCGCCACGCTGATGGTGGGCCGGGTGCGGATGATCCAGCCGATGCTGTGGATCGCGGGGGCCGTCGCGATCTTCACCGCGGGGGGGCTCACCGGCATCATGATCGCGCTCGCGCCCTTCGACTGGCAGGTGCACGACACCTATTTCATCGTGGCGCACCTGCACTACACGCTGTTCGGCGGCATGATCTTCCCGATCATCGGGGGCGTCTACTACTTCTACCCCTTCTTCGCGAAGAAGAAGATGTCGGACAGGCTGGGCCGCTGGTCGTTCTGGCTGACCTTCACCGGCTTCAACCTGTGCTTCCTGCCCATGCACCTCACCGGGCTCAAGGGCATGCCGCGGCGGGTCTTCACCTATCCCGGCGACATCGGCTGGGACTGGCTCAACATGGTGTCGACGATCGGCGCCTTCGTCGTGGCGTCGGGCATCCTCGTCTTCGCCTACGACCTCCTGCGGCCGAAATCGCGGCAGCCCCTGACCGAGCGCAACCCGTGGGGCGGCGGCACGCTGGAATGGGCGCACGACATCCCCGACCCGGGCTGGGGATCGCGGTCGGTGCCCTACATCACCTCGCGCTACCCGCTCTGGGACCAGCCGAAGCTGCTCGAGCGGATGGATGCGGGCCGCTTCTACATTCCCGATGCGCCCGAGGGGCTGCGCGAGACGATCGTGACCTCGGCCGTGGACGCGGTGCCGCAGCACGTGGCGCGGATCACCGGCCCGGCATGGTGCACGATCTGGGCGGCGGTCTTCACCGGCGGCGCGTTCATCTTCCCGACCTTCCACATGTACCCGCCCGCCATCGTCTGCGGGATCCTCGCCATCGCCTGCGTGATCTACTGGCTCTGGACCTCGACCGCGCTCGTGCCCGAGAAGCCGATGAAGGATGCGGGCCTCGGCCTGCGCCTGCCGACCTACGTGTCGGGCCCGCGCGCCCCGGGCTGGTGGGGCGTCTTCATCACCATGCTGGGCGATGCCACGGCCTTTGCCAGCCTGATCTTCGGCGTGTTCTTCTACTGGACCGCGCGGCCGGACTTCCCGCCCGAGAACGCGGTGCACGCCGATCCGGCCTTTGCCGGGCTCGCCGCCGCGGCCTTCGCGGCAAGCTGGGCCGCGACGCGCATCGCCCGCGGGGTGAACCGGTCGGGCAACGTCCTCACAGCCCGCCTCCTCCTCGGGGCGGCGCCGCTCCTCGGCATCGCGGGGGCCACTGCGCTCGTGCTGGCGGTCTGGTGGCCGGGGCTCGAACCCGCGACCCATGTCTACCCGGCGATGATGTGGGCGCTCGTCGTCTGGACCTGCGCGCATGTGGGCGCGGGCGTCATCATGCAGGGCTATTGCCTGGCCGGGTCGATCTTCGGCAAACTCACGCCGCGCTATGATGCCGACCTGTGGAACACCACGCTGTTCTGGCACTTCCTCGTCGTCACCTGCCTGATCACCGCCGCCATGATCGGCATCCTGCCGAGGATGCTCTGATGCTGGGACCGCGGGAATCGAGCCTCTGGCACATGATCTCGGCGCCCACGATCTGGGCGCTGCACTTCTGCGTGGTCTACGGCTGGACCGCCTCGGTCTGCGCGCGCGGCCCCGATCCGGCGGCGGCGCGGCTCGGCATCGGCATCGCGACGGCGGTGGCACTCCTCGGCATCGCCGTGGTCGGCTGGCGCGCGTGGCGGCAATGGGATTACCTCGACGATTACGACTACGAACATGACGGGCCGTCGGTCGAGGACCGGCGCGAGTTCCTCGGACATGCAGGCTGGCTCCTCGCCATCGTGTCGGCGATCGGCGTGATCTTCGTGGGCATGCCCGCGCTCTTCATCGAGACCTGCCTCTGATGCGCGCGGCGTTCCTCCTTCCCGCGCTGGCCGTGCTGGCGCTCGCCTGGGGGCCCGACTGGACCGCCGTCCTCGGACCGTTTCCCGCGCACATGCTGCGCCACATGACGCTCGTCGCCATCGCGGCGCCGCTCCTCGTGCTGGGCCTGCCCGCGCTCGGCCGCCACGCGCCGCCGGTGGCGGTCGCCGCCGCGCTCGAATTCGCCGTGGTCTGGGGCTTCCACCTGCCGCTGGCGCATGCCGCCGCGCAGACGACGGGTGCCTGGCTCGTGCTCGAACAGGCGCTGTTCCTCGCGGCGGGCGTCGCCGTCTGGGCCAGCGCCCTGCCCCCGGCTGCACCGCTTGCCGGCGCGGGCGGCCTCCTGCTGACGTCGATGCACATGACGTTGCTCGGCGCGCTTCTCGTCCTCGCGCCGAACGACCTCTACGCCGCGCTCTGCGGCCGGGCGCCGGATCTCTCGGGCCAGCAGGTCGGCGGCATCCTGATGCTCGCCATCGGCACGCCCGTCTACCTCATCGGCGGGCTGGCCCTGACCGCCCGCACGCTGCGCGAGACCCCCGCATGACCTGGCGCGACCTCTTCACCCGCCCCCCGCACTGGCCCACGGTGGGCCGGACCCTCGGCGCGCTGGCGATCCTCGGCGGCATCGCCGGCGGGTCGGTCGTGGCCTTCGGTCTCTACAACGTGTCGGCCAAGGTCGGACATCTTCCTGGCGTCAGCTGGGTGCTGCACACCACCTTCCGCAACTCGGTCGACCTGCGTGCCCATGCCGAGCCGCCTGCCGACCTGGCCTCGGACGCGATGGTCAGGCTCGGCGCGGGCCATTTCGACAGCGCCTGCACGCATTGCCATGCGCGCCCCGGAGCAGAGCGCAGCGCGACCGTGCGGGCCATGGTGCCCGAGCCGCCGCACATCACCGAGGCGGTGGGCGACTGGGACCCGGCGGAACTGCACTGGATCGTGCATCAGGGCGTGAAGATGAGCGGCATGCCGGGCTGGCCCGCGGAGCGGCCCGACGACGTCTGGCCGCTCGTGTCCTTCCTGAGCGTGGTGGAGGAGATGGACGCAGCCACATATGCGGAGCTGACCGAACGCCCGGACGGGCAGTATTGCGCCATGTGCCACGGGCAGGACGGAGTGTCCGGCAACCCCCACATCCCGCGGCTCGACATCCTGTCCGAAAGCTACATCACGGCCGCGCTCGAGGCCTACCGCTCGGGCCGGCGCGACAGCGGCATCATGGCCGAGGCGATGTCGCACGTGCCCGAGGCGGCGATCGGCGAACTTGCCGCAGCGTTTTCCGCCACTGCGCCATCTGGCTCCGCCACCGCGCCCGAGGGCCCGGCCGAGCGCGGCCGCGCGCTGGCCGCCGAGAGCGGCACCGACGAGGTGCCCGCCTGCCGCGCCTGCCACGGTCCCTGGCCCGAGCCCCTGAACCCCGCATTCCCCTCGCTTGCCGGACAATACGAGCCCTACCTCGCGCAGCAGCTTCGGCTCTGGCGCGACGGCAATCGCGGCGGCGGGCGGGTGTCCGAGCTCATGCACCACGCCGCGCAGGAGCTTACAGACGAGGACATCGCGGCGCTCGCGGCCTATTACGCAAGCCTCGCGCCGGCAAAGCTCGACGAGACGGCCGACTGAGCCGCCTCACGTCTCGCGGAAACGGTAGCCGATCCCCGGTTCGGTGAAGATCCAGACCGGGTCGGCCGCGTCGTCACCGAGCTTTGCGCGCAGCTGCCGCACGAAGACGCGCAGGTACTGGCTGTCCTCGGCATGCGCGGGTCCCCAGACGGTCTGCAGCGCCATCCGCTGCGTCACGAGCCGGCCCGCATGCGAGGCCAGCAACCAGAGCAGGTCGAACTCCTTGGGGGTCAGCGCGATCTGGCGCCCGTCGAGCTGCACCGAATGCGCCGCCGCGTCGAGGACGAGCCCGCCGATCTCGATCCGCGCGGTGGTCTCGCGGTCCGGGCCGCGGTCGCGCACCAGCCCGCGCAGCCGCGCCAGCAGCTCGCGGGTCCCGAAGGGCTTCGTCACGTAATCCTGTGCGCCGAGGTCGAGCGCCGCGACCTTCTCGCTCTCGTCCGAGCGGACCGAGAGCACGAGCGCCGGCACGTCCGACCAGCGGCGGATCTCGCGCAGCGCCTCCTTGCCGTCGCGGTCGGGCAGGCCGAGATCGAGAATCAGCACGTCGGGCGACGCGGTCGCGGCCTGCGCGATGCCCTGCCGGGCGGTCGCCGCCTCGATCACGGTATGCCCCTCGGCTTCAAGCGCGATGCGCAGGAAGCGCCGGATCTGGTGTTCGTCGTCGACGACTAGGATACGCGCCATCAGAGCTCCGGGTTGGCGAGCGGCAGGCGGACCACGATGGTGGTGCCGCTGCCCTCCCGCGTGGTGGCCTCGGCCCGGATGGTCCCGCCATGGGCTTCGATGATCCCGCGCGCGATGGCAAGCCCGAGCCCGGTTCCCGCGCGCTGCGCGTCGCCCGTGCTGACGCGGTAGAACATCTCGAAGATGAGCCGCCGCGCCTCGGGCGGGATGCCGGGCCCCTCGTCCGCGATCGCAAGCTCCACCGCGGGCCCGTCGACCCGCGCCGACAGGCGCAGGACCGATCCGTCGGGCGCATGCTTGGCCGCGTTGTCGAGCACGTTGACCAGCACCTGCTCGATCAGGATCGGGTCGACGTCGATGGCCGGCATCGTCGGCGGCAGTCGCATCTCGACCGCGAAACGCGCGAGATCCGACCGCAGCCGCCGCCGGGCATTGCCGACGATCTCGGACAGGTCCGCAGCGACGCGGCGCGGCGTCAGGGCACCGTGGCTGAGCCGGGTCATGTCGAGCAGGTTCTGGATGTAGCGGTCGAGGCGCTCGCCCTCCTCGCGGATGGTCTCGGCCAGTTCGCGCCGCGTGCCGGGCGTGTAGCCGACCGCGTCGTCGGTCAGCGTCGAGGCTGCCCCGATGATGGTGACAAGCGGCGTGCGCAGGTCGTGACTGACCGAGGACAGAAGCGCCGCGCGCAGCCGCTCGGTTTCGGAAGAGAGCCGCGCGGCCTCGAGCGCGTCGTTGAGATCGGTGCGCTCGAAGGCCAGCGCCAGCTGGCTCGCGAACGCCTCGAGGAGCCGGCGATCCTCGGCGTTCATGCCGCGCTCGCCGGGCCCGCGCACCGCCAGCACGGCCAGCGTGTCGTCCGAGGCGCGCACCGGCAGGAACAGCCAGCGGCTCGCGGCCAGCGTGTCGGTCCCGCACCCCGAGGCCTCGCCCTTCTCGAGCGTGTAGCGCGCCGCGGTCCGGTCGCGCATGTCGAGCGGTTCGGCCTCGGGTTCGGCGGCGACGACGTCGGTGCGCGTACCCACCCGGCGCAGCACCAGCGCGTCGAGCCCCATTGCCGCCGCGACCTGTTCCACGCCCGCGCGCGCCACCGCCTCGGACGAGGGCGCCACCGCGATGCGGCGGGCGAAATCGTGCAGGACCGTGGTGCGCTCGACGCTGTCGCGCAACGCGAGGGCCCGCGCCCTGAGCCGGGCGGCGAGGTTGCCCGTCACGATCGAGGCCACGAGGAAGAGCCCGAGCGTCACCAGTTCCGCCTCGCGCATGACACGGAAGGTCAGGCGCGGCTCGGTGAAGACGAAGTTGTAGGCGACGAAGCCGAGCGCCGAGGCCGCGATCGATGGCCCGAGCCCGTGGATCGAGGCCACCACGATCACACCGGTCATGAAGACCAGCGACAGCGCCGTCACCGGCAGCACCGTCTCGAGCGCGAGCGCCGCGACGGTGAAGCCCGCCATGATGACCCCCGCGCGCAGATAGGCGCCGCCCTGCGCCTGCGGCTGCCAGCGGGGCAGGCGCCGCCGGCCCCGCGCCTGCTCGTGCGGCGGGTCGGCGATCAGCGTGACCTCGAAATCCCGCGCCCTTGCGACGACGCCGCCCGCCACGTCCTCGGCCAGGAATGCAGGGCGGGCGCGCCGCGACCGCCGCCGCCCGAGCACGATGCGGCTCGCGTTGATGCGCCGCGCGTGGTCGAGGATGGTCGCCGCGACGCTGCCACCCTCGCCCTCGCGCAGCGTCGTCGTCTCGGCGCCGAGCCGTTCGGCCAGCCGCATGGCGCCGGCCAGCCGGTCGCGTTCCTCCTCGCTCATGCGGTCGCTGCGATCGGTCGCCACGTGCACCGCGGTCCAGCCGACCCGCGCGCGGTCCGCCATGCGCTTGCCGGCGCGCACGACCTCGCGGGCGATGGGGCCGTCGTCGAGACAGACGAGGATGCGTTCCTGCACCGGCCAGGGACCGCTCGTCGCGGTCGACCGCATGTGCCGCATGAGCTGCGCGTCGACCCTGTCGGCGGCGGCGCGCATGGCGAGCTCGCGCAGCGCCGTGAGGTTGCCCTTGGTGAAGAAGTTCTGGACCGCGCGCGCCGCCTGGTCCTGCACGTAGACCTTGCCCGCCCGCAGCCGGTCGAGCAGGTCCTCGGGCGGCAGGTCGATCAGCTCGATCTCGTCGGCCTGTTCCAGCATGTGGTCGGGCACCGTCTCGCGCACCTTCACGCCGGAGATGCGCGCGACGCGGTCGTTCATCGTCTCGAGATGCTGCACGTTCAGCGTGGTGTAGACGTCGATCCCCGCGGCGAGCACGTCCTCCACGTCCTGCCAGCGCTTCTCGTGGCGACTGCCCGACACGTTCGTGTGCGCGAGCTCGTCGATCAGCGCGAGGCGGGGCCGCCGCTCGATCAGCGTCTCGAGGTCCATCTCGTGCAGGATGCGCTCGCGGTAGAAATGCGCGCGCTTCGGCAGCACCTCGAGCCCCGCCAGCAGCGCCTCGGTCTCGCCCCGCCCGTGCGTCTCGACCACGCCCGCGGCCACGTCCACGCCTTCGGCCGCCCGTCTCCGGGCGGCCTCGAGCATGGCGTAGGTCTTGCCGACACCGGGCGCCGCGCCGAGGAAGATCTTGAGCCGTCCGCGCCCCTCGCCCGCCGCCTCCTCGAGGAGCGCGTCGGGATCGGGCCGGGGATCGGAAGCGTCGGTCACTCGGCACCTCCGGGATATTCCGCGTCGAGCGCGAGGTTCACCGCCAGCACGTCGACATGCGCCGTGCCGAACAGGCCGAGCCACGGCCCGGTCGTCGCGGCGTCGATGATCGCAAGCACCCGTGCCCGCGGCGCGCCGCGGGCCTCGGCGATCCGCGCGGCCTGCGCGCGCGCGTTCGCGGGCGACACGTGCGGGTCGAGCCCACTGGCCGAGGCGGTCACCGCGTCGAGCGGCACCCGGTCCTGCCCCGTCGCGCGGCGCCACGCCTCGGCCCGGCCCGCGACGGCCGCGAGGAGCGCGGACGCACTCGGCCCGAGATTCGAGGCGCCGGCTGCGGCGGCGTCGAAATCCGTGGCGGACGGGCGCGGGTGCAGGTAGCCCGCGCCCCGAAAGGCCTGCCCGACCAGCGCGGAGCCCACCACCACGCCGTCGCGCGCGATCAGGCTGCCGGCCGCGCGGGCCGGCATCGCGGCCTGCGCGATCCCGGTGATGGCCAGCGGATAGGCCACCCCGGTCAGGAGGGTCATCAGCGCCAGGATCGACAGCGCGGGTCGGAGGATCGCGAACATGGCGGTCACCTTATGCGAGGTTGAGGGCGACGACGATCATGTCGATCGCCTTGATCCCGAGGAACGGCGCGACGAGGCCGCCGAGCCCGTAGACCAGCAGGTTGTTGCGCAGGAGCGCCGAAGCCGAGGCCGGCGCGTAGCGCACGCCGCGGAGCGCAAGCGGAATGAGCGCCACGATCACCAGCGCGTTGAAGATCACCGCCGACAGGATCGCGCTCTCGGGGCTCGAAAGCCCCATGAAGTTCAGCGCGGCGAGCCCGGGATAGGCGCCGAGGAACAGAGCGGGCAGGATCGCGAAGTACTTCGCGGCGTCGTTGGCGATCGAGAACGTGGTGAGCGCGCCGCGGCTGATCAGGAGCTGCTTGCCCACCATCACGATCTCGATGAGCTTCGTCGGGTCGCTGTCGAGGTCGATGAGGTTGCCCGCCTCCTTGGCCGCCTGCGTGCCCGAGTTCATCGCGACGCCCACATCCGCCTGCGCGAGCGCCGGCGCGTCTTTCGAGCCGTCCCCGCACATGGCGACGAGCCGGCCCTCCTGCTGCTCGGCGCGGATGCGCTCGAGCTTGGCCTCGGGCGTGGCCTCGGCCATGAAATCGTCGACGCCGGCCTCGGCGGCGATGGCGGCGGCGGTCAGCGGGTTGTCCCCGGTGATCATGACCGTCCGCACGCCCATGGCGCGCAGCTGGGCGAAGCGTTCGCGCACCCCGGGCTTGATGATGTCCTTGAGGTGGATGACCCCGAGGATTTCGGTGCCCTGGCTCACGAGGAGCGGCGTGCCGCCCGCCCGGGCGATGTTCTCGACATTGGCGGCAAGGATCGCGCCGGGCTCGGTGCCCGTGTGACCCATGATGGCGTCCGCGGCGCCTTTCCGGACCTGTGCGCCCCCGTCGAGGTCGACGCCCGAAAGACGCGTCTGCGCGGAAAACGCCACATGCCGGGCGATGGCTGCGTGCGGCAGGTCGCCGCCGAGAAGGCGCGCGGACAGCGCGACGATCGACTTGCCCTCGGGGGTGTCGTCCGCCTGCGAGGCCAGCCACGCCGCCTGCGCGAGCCGCGCCTCGCTCACGCCCGGCGCCGGCAGGACGGCATCGGCCATGCGGTTGCCGAAGGTGATCGTGCCGGTCTTGTCGAGCAGCAGCACGTCCACGTCGCCCGCCGCCTCGACGGCACGGCCGGACTTGGCGATCACGTTCGCCTTCACCAGCCGGTCCATGCCGGCGATGCCGATCGCCGACAGGAGCCCGCCGATGGTCGTGGGGATCAGCGTCACGAAGAGCGCCGCGAGGAAGGCGGCCGGGATCGACGTGCCGGAATACCGCGCGAAGGGCTCGAGCGTCACGACGACGAAGAGGAAGATCAGCGTGAGGCCGGTCAAGAGGATCGAAAGCGCGATCTCGTTCGGGGTCTTCTGCCGCTCGGCGCCCTCGACGAGCGCGACCATGCGGTCGATGAAGCTCTTGCCGGGTTCGGCCGTCACGCGGACCACGAGCCAGTCCGACACGACGGTGGTTCCGCCCGTGACCGAGGACCGGTCGCCGCCCGCCTCGCGGATGACTGGCGCGCTTTCTCCGGTGATGGCGCTTTCGTTCACCGACGCGACGCCTGCCACGGCCTCGCCGTCGGCCGGGATCACGTCGCCGGCCGAGACCAGCACGAACTGGCCCGCGCGCAGCTCGGTCGAGGACACGGTCTCGGCGCCCGCATGGTCGGCGTCGGCCGCGGCGAGGCGGCGCGCCCGCGTCTCCCGGCCCGTGGCGCGCAGCGTGTCGGCTCGCGCCTTGCCGCGCCCCTCGGCCAGCGCCTCGGCGAAATTGGCAAAGAGGACGGTGACCCAGAGCCAGGCGGCGATCTGCGGGATCACGGCGCCGGCGGGCCCCGCGACGAGATCTCGCAGCGCGAGGATCGTCGTCATCGCCGCGACGATCGCGGTCACGAAGATCACCGGGTTGCGGACGAGCAGGCGGGGCGAAAGCTTGGCGACGCTCTGTCGCGCCGCGGTGGCATAGAGGCCGCGGGGGGCGGCCGTGTCGGTTCGGGACATGTCTGACATCCTTGGACGATGCGGGGACGGGGCCCGGCGGTGGCCCCGATCCTGGCTCAGAAGGTCGTGCCGGCGGAGAGGCTCACCTGTTCGGCAAGCGGGCCCAGGGCCAGCGCCGGAAAGAAGGTGAGCCCGCCCAGGATCGCGACGGTCACGATCAGCAGCACGACGAAGAGCGGCCCATGGGTGGGAAAGCTGCCCGCCGTGGGCGCGGCCGGGACCTTGACCGCAAGCGCACCGGCGATTCCCAACATGGGCACGATGATCGCGTAGCGGCCGAGCAGCATGGCGATCCCCTGCAGCGTCGTGTGGACCGGGTCCGCCGCGCCGAAGCCCGCGAAGGCCGACCCGTTGTTGCCGGTGGCCGAGGCGTAGGCATAGAGCACCTCGGACAGTCCGTGGGGGCCGACCTCCTGCACCGCCGCCAACGCCTGCGGCACGAGGACCGACACCGCGGCGAGCACGAGGATGCCGAGCGGCATGGACAGGAAGGCGAGGACGGCGAGGCTCACCTCCTTCGCCTCGATCTTCTTGCCGAGATATTCGGGCGTGCGCCCGACCATGAGCCCGGCGAGGAACACGGCCAGCACCACGTAGAGGAGCATGCCGTAGAGCCCCGCGCCGACCCCGCCGAAAATGACCTCGCCGATCATCATGTTGACGAGGAACACGAGCCCCGAGAGCGGCATGAAGCTGTCGTGCATGGCGTTCACCGACCCGTTCGAGGCCGCGGTCGTCGCCGCGCCCCAGAGCGCCGAGAGCGTCGCGCCGAAGCGCATCTCCTTGCCCTCCAGGTTCGGGCCGTCGGTGCCCGCGACCTGCGCGACGAGCGGGTTGCCCGCGGCCTCGGACCAGGTGACGAGCGCGAGTCCCGCGACGAACAGGATGCCCATCGCCGCGAAGAGCGCGGCACCCTGCCGACGGTCCCCCACCATCCGGCCGTATGTGACACAGAAGGCGACGGGGATCAGCAGGATGCAGAGCGCCTGCACCATGTTCGAGACCACGGTCGGATTCTCGAGCGGGTGCGCGGAGTTCACGCCGAAGAAGCCGCCGCCATTGGTGCCGAGCTGCTTGATCGCGACCTGGCTCGCCGCGGGACCCCGCGCGATCACCTGCTCCGCGCCCTCGAGCGTGGCGGCGGTCACGGGGCCTGACAGCGTCTGCACGACGCCCTGCCCCGCGAGGATCAGCGCGACCACGATCGACAGCGGCAGGAGCACGTAGAGCACCGAGCGCGTGAGGTCGGCCCAGAAGTTGCCGAGCCGGCCGTCGCCGCGGCACGCAAAGCCGCGGATCACCGCCGCGGCCACGGCCATGCCGGTCCCCGCAGAGACGAAGTTCTGCACGGTGAGCCCGACCATCTGGCTGAAATGCGACAGCTGCGCTTCGCCGGAATAGGCCTGCCAGTTGGTGTTGGTGGTGAAGCTCACCGCGGTGTTGAACGCGAGGTCGGGCGCCATGGGCCCGATCCCGGCCGGGTTCCACGGCAGGACGCCCTGCAGCCGCAGGATCGCGTAGAGGACCACGAAGCCCGCCGCGTTGAAGGCGATGACCGCGGCGGCGTAGGCGCGCCACGACTGCCCCTCGCCCGCGCGGATGCCCGCGATGCGGTAGATGGCGCCCTCGACCGGCGCCAGGACCGGCGTGAGCAGGGTGCGCTCGTTGCAGTAGACCCGCGCCATGTGGCGGCCGAGCGGCAGCGCCAGCGCCACGAGCGCGACCAGGAAGACGACGAGGCCCAGGATATCGGGTGACATGGGCCCGCCTCAGAATTTCTGCGGCCGCAGCAGGACCGCGACCAGGTAGCCGAGCAGCCCCGCCGCCACGGCGAGGCCCAGGACGATATCGAACATGGGAGCGTCTCCTCAGAGCCGGCCGATGGCAGGGATCGCCACGGCGAAGGCGCCGAAGGTCAGAAGCCCGAGGGAGAGATAGAGAAGGTCGGTCATCGCATGCTCCAGTCTGGCGGATGGCAGACATGTGCGACCGGGACGCGTAAGGGCGCCATGCGGAAGGCCGCGGGCACGCGTAAGGACCGTGTAAGGATCGCCCGGCCCGCACATGGCGGACCGGGGAGGAGGGCGCGGCCGGCCGTCAGGGGCCGGTCCGGCGGCGCCTCACCAGCTCGGACGCTCGAACGCGTCGACGTTGTCGGGCGTGACCTTGGGGGTGTCGATCTTCTGGGTCTCGGGCACCTCGATGCCGTTCGCGACCTTCACCGCCGTCTGGATGGCGAGGATCGCGTCGTCGACCGGCGACTGCTTGTTGGTGCCGGTCATCCAGCCCTCGCGCATCTGGTCCCAGCCCTCGCCGAACTGGTTGCAAGTCACCACCTTCACGTCGCCCGGCTGCTTGCCCGCGCCCTTCAGCGCCGACACGACGCCCAGGCCCATGCCGTCGTCGAAGGCGTAGACGCCGTCGATCTCGTCGCCGTACTTGGTCAGGAACGTCTCCATCACAGTCTGCGCCCGCTCTCGGTTCCAGTCGGCCGGCTGGCTCTCGAGGATGGTCACGTCGGGATAGGCGTCGGCGAGCCGGTCGAGAAAGCAGTTCTTGCGCAGGATCGACACGGTGTAGCCGGGGGTCCCCTCGACGACCACGATCTCGCCCGAGCCGCCGAGCGCCTCGCCCAGCATCTCGGCCGACTGTTCCGCCTGGATGCAGTCGTCGGGGCCGGTATGCGCCGCCACGTAGCGCCGGCCGCCCTCGCCGATCGGCGAATTCGAGGTGATGACCGGGATGCCCGCGCGCGAGGCGCCGCCGATCGCCGGGATCAGCGCGTTCTGCGAGGTGGGCCAGACCACGATCGCGTCCATGTTCTGAGAGGACATGTCCTGGATCTGGTTGAACTGCGTCGCGGGATCGCCCTGCGGGTCCATCACCGTCGCATCGAGCCCGAGCTCGGCGGTGTAGGCTTCGGCCGTCTCGGCATATTTCGCCTGGTAGGCGTTGGACCCGGGATAGAGCACCGTGATCCCGATCCGCGTCTCCGACAGCGGCTTCTTCAGCGCGCCGCCCAGCCACTCGGGGGCCGCGTCCTGCGCGTGGCCGGCCGTGGTGCCGGCCGCGAGCGCCAGCGCGCCGGCGATGAGTGCATGAAGTTTCATTCCGTTCCTCCCTCTGCGTCCGCGCCGTGCCGACGCGTCCCGTCCCATGATCTGCGGCGGGGCGCTCCGCTCAACGCCGCAGATGTCCAAAACTGACCGCTTCGGGACCGGCGCCCGTCCCGGCCGCCGCGCGCGCCCCGCGAATAGGGCCATGTCCGCGACCCGCACGGCAGGCGCCGGGCGGTTTCGTCCAAAATGGACGTCTCCGCCCTGTCTCCGTCGGCCCCCTCCATGGAAGATCCCCGGAAGAGGGAGGACCACCTATGTCGCTACACTTCGCCGCGCTCTTGCGCCGGCACGGGCTGCTCGTCGCCTTCGCGCTGTTTCTCGCGCTCGTCGCGGTGCAGGCGGAGGCGTTCCTGACACCGAGCAACGTGCTCGACGTGCTCCGGCAGGTGTCGATCATCGGGATGATGGCGCTCGGCGTCACCTTCGTCGTGGTGGCGGGACGGCTCGACCTGTCGGTCGGCTCGATGCTCACGCTCCTGACGGTGATCGTCGTCGACCGCACGAACGCCTTCGGCCCCGGCCTCGCCATCCTCGTGACGCTGCTCGCGGGGCTTGCGGCGGGCGCTTGGAACGGGCTTCTCGTGGGAGTGTTCCGGCTCAACGCGCTGATCGTCACGCTGGCGATGCTGTCGTTCCTGCAGGGCCTGACGCTGGCCTATTCCGGCGGCTCGAACGTGAACGTGGCCGACGGGACGACGTGGTTCGCGGCCTTCGGGCGCGGCAGCCTCTGGGGCATCCCCGCGCCGGTGGTGATCTTCGCGCTCAGCGCCGCGGTCCTCGCCTTCGTCCTGAAGCGCACGCGGTTCGGCCGCGCGATCTTTGCCGTCGGCGGCAACGAGACGGCGGCCACCTATTCGGGCATCGACGCGCGGCTCGTGGTCTTTGCCGCCTACTGCCTGTCGGGACTGACCACCGCCATCGCCGCGATCATCATGGGCAGCCGCGTGATGGGGGCGCAGAACACGATCGGCCAGGGCTACGAGCTGACGGTGCTCGCGGGCGTGATCCTCGGGGGCACGTCGCTGCTCGGCGGGTCGGGCAGCATCGGGCGCACGGTGCTGGGCGTCGCCATGCTGGGCTTCATCCAGAACGGGCTCCTGCTCATGGGATATCCCTACTACGTCCAATGGCTCGTGACCTGGGGCATCATCATCCTCGCCGTGTGGATCGACCTCGGCGCCAAGCGCGGGAGGATCCTCGCATGAGCGTCGCCGAAACCCCGCGCCGGGCCGTCGCCGCCGGCGACTGGATCATGCGCAACCACATCTGGGTCTTCCTCGCCCTGACCGTCGCCGTGTTCTCGTTCGCCAGCCCCTATTTCCTGACCGTGAACAACCTCGGCAACCTGCTGACGCAGGGCGCGTTCATCGGCATCCTCGCGGTCGGCATGACGCTCGTCATCCTGAACGGAGAGATCGACCTCAGCGTCGGCGCGACGCTCGCGCTGTCCTGCGCGCTGGCCATCGGCCTGCAGACCTCGATCGGCACATGGCCCGCGGTGATCGCGGCCCTTCTCGCCGGGGCGGGGCTCGGGCTCCTCAACGGGCTGGTCGTCGCGCTGTCGGGCATGCATTCCTTCGTCGTCACGCTCGGCGCGCTGATCGGCATCCGCGGCCTCGTCTTCGTCTACACCGGCGAGAACGCCCTGATGGTCGAGGACTTTGCCTATACCGAGATCGCCGAGGTCTATCTCGGACCGCTCTCGCTGACGGCGCTCGTGTTCTTCGGGCTCGCCGCCGCGTTCCAGTGGCTGCTGACCAACACGCGCCACGGCCGCGAGACCTACGCGGTGGGCGACAACGTCGCCGCCGCCCACGATGCCGGGATCAACGTGAAGCGGCACAAGATCGTCAACTTCACCATCTGCGGAACCATGGCGGCGGTCGCGGGGATCCTGCTGTCCATGCGGCTCGGCACGGCCGAACCCAATGCCGGCCGGATCTGGGAGCTCTGGACCATCATTGCCGTGGTCCTCGGCGGCACCCGGCTCTCGGGGGGCTACGGCAGTCTCTGGATGACCGTGGGCGGGGTGCTCACGCTCGCCGTCCTGCGCAACGGGCTCCGGCTTCTCAACACGCCGAACTACGTGGAGCTGATGGTGATGGGCGGCGTGCTGCTGCTGGCGCTGGCGCTCGACCGGGCGCTCCTGACGCGGGAGGGCGCGCGATGACCACCCCGATCCTGACCGTCGCCGGCATCACCAAGACCTTCCCGGGCGTGCGCGCGCTCTCCGACGTGAGCTTCGACGTCCGCCCCGGCGAGGTGCACGCGCTCGTCGGCGAGAACGGCGCTGGCAAGTCGACCCTGATGAAGGTGCTCGCGGGCCTGCACCAGCCCGATGCCGGGCGCATCGTCCATCACGGCCGCGAGGTCGCCATCGCCTCGCCGCTCGACGCGCGCACCCGCGGCATTCTCCTGATCCACCAGGAGCTGTCGCTGTCGCCGGAACTTTCGGTGGCCGAGAACATCTACCTGGGCGCCTGGCCCACCAACCGTTTCGGCATCCTGCGCAAGCGCGCCATGCGCGAGGCCGCAGCGGCCGCGCTGGAGGCGCTCGGCTGCGATTTCGGGCCGGACGTGCGCGTGGGCACGCTGTCGATCGCCCGCCAGCAGATGGTCGAGATCGCCCGCGCGCAGGCCTTCAACGCGAACCTCGTGATCTTCGACGAACCGACCGCGTCGCTGACCGAGGCGGAGCGCGCGCAGCTCTTCGCGACGGTGGCGCAGCTCCGGTCGCAGGGCGTCGGCATCGTCTACATCAGCCACAAGATGGACGAGATCTTCTCGATCACCGACCGCATCACGGTCCTGCGCGACGGCACGGTGCAGGGCACGGTCGAGACTGCCGCGACCGATGTGGACAGCATCACGCGGATGATGATCGGGCGCGACCTGTCGAGCTACTTCCACCGCGCCCGCGCCGATTTCGGCGAGGAGACGCTGGGCATCGAGGGGCTGCACGTGCCGGGCCTCGTGCACGGGGTCGACCTGTCGGTGCGCGCGGGCGAGGTGCTGGGCCTCTACGGGCTGGTCGGCGCCGGGCGGTCCGAGCTCGTCGAGGCGATCTTCGGCATCCGCCGGGCCAGCGCCGGACGGATGCGCTGGCGCGGCCGCGAGATCCCGCTGCCCACGCCGCGACAGGCGGTCGACCTCGGCCTCGCGCTCGTGCCCGAAAGCCGCAAGGAACAGGGTCTGGTGCTGGGTCTCGGGGGCCGCGACAACATCACCCTGCCGCATCTCGCGCGCTTCTCGACGCTCGGCGTGATGCGCCCGGGCGCGGAGACGCGCGTCTTCGACCGCTTCCGCGACGAGCTGTCGATCAAGACCACCGGGCCCGACCAGCCGGTGGGCCTCCTGTCGGGGGGCAACCAGCAGAAATTCGTGCTGGCCAAGTGGCTCTGCGCCGAGCCGCGGCTCGTGATCCTCGACGAGCCGACGCGCGGCATCGACGTGGGGTCCAAGTCGGCGATCCACGAGCTGATCGCCGGGCTGGCCGAACAGGGGCTCGCGGTGATCGTCATCTCGTCGGAGATGCCCGAGGTGCTGGGGGTCAGCCACCGTATCCTGACCATGGCGGACAGGCGGATCACCGGCAGCTTCACCGGCGACGAGATGACCGAGGAAACGCTGATCGGCGCGGTGTCGGCGGGCCCCGCCGCGCTGCCCTCGGCGGCGGAATGACGGAAAGGACGGAAACCATGGCGGACAAGCCGGAGATCGGGATCGGGCTCGTGGGCGCGGGCTTCATGGGGCGCTGCCATGCCAATGCCTTCCGCGCGGTGTCGGGGCTCTTCGACCTGCCACGCCGGCCGGTGGCGCGCCTTCTTGCCGATGCAACGCCAGAGACGGCAGCGGCCAGTGCCGCGGCCCTGGGCTTTGCCCGCGCGACGGGCGACTGGCGGACGCTCGTGACGGACGCGGAGGTCGACGTGGTCGCCGTGACGGCGCCCAACGCGCTGCACGAACCCGTGGTGCTTGCCGCGATCGCGGGCGGCAAGGCGGTCTATTGCGAGAAGCCGCTGTCGACCACCGCGGCCTCGGCGCGCACCATGATGCAGGCCGCCGAGGCGGCGGGCGTGCCCACGCTCGTCGGCTTCAACTTCCTGCGCAACCCGATGATCCGGCTCGCGCGCGACATCGTGGCCGCGGGCGAGATCGGCCGGATCACCGGCTTCCGCGGCCGGCACGCGGAGAACTACATGGCCGATCCCGACGCGCCGCATTCCTTCCGCACCGATCCCGCGGGCGGTGGCGCCGCGGCGGATATCGGCAGCCACATCGTGTCCCTCGCGCGCCATCTCGTCGGGCCGATTTTGCGGACCTCGGCCGCCTGCACGACGATCCACCGGACGCGGCCCGTGCATCCCGGCAGCGCCGAGCGCGCGCCGGTGGAGGTCGACGACATGACGCACGCGCTCGTCACCTTCGAGGACGGCGCCGCGGGCAGCATCGAGGCGAACTGGGCGGCGACCGGTCGGACCATGGACCTGTCCTTCGAGATCACCGGCACGCGCGGCGCCGTCGCGTTCTCGCAGGAGCGGATGAACGAATTGCTGCTCTGGTCCGCGCGGCCGGGCCGGCAGGGCTACACCCGGATCGAGGCGGGGCCCGACCATCCGCCCTATGGCGCCTTCTGTCCCGCGCCGGGTCATCACCTGGGCTTCAACGACCTCAAGGTGATCGAGGTGGCGGACCTGATCCGCGGCATCGCCGGCCAAGGCGTCCTCTATCCCGACTTCCGCGAGGCGCTGGCGGTGCAGGAGACGGTCGAGGCGATGCAGCGGTCCTCGGCCTCGGGCGGCTGGGAGGACGTCCTGCCACCCTGAGGTACCCGCCCCGCTAGTAGCGCCCGTTCGCGCGCATCAGCGCGTCGCCGCGGTTCTGCGCGTTGCGCAGCGCCTGCGCCACCGGCACCTCGCCGCAGAGCATTGGATGGATCTCCTCGGCGACGATGCACAGGAGTTCGTGGAATTCCGGCACCGGCGGCCGCGGCCAGATCTGCAGCTCGCCCCGGCGCTCCATGGCGTCGACCTGCTTGATGACCGGCGAGGCCGCCTGCACCTCGGGATCGGCCGAGGTGGAGAAGCGCGGCGAGGTCGGGTTGCCGTTCAGCACGTACCATTTCAGCATCTCGGGCCGCGTCAGGTATTCGAGCATCTTCCACGCCCGCTGCAGGCACGCGGCATCGAGTCCGGTGGGGATCGCGAGGGAAAAGCCGCCAATGGGCGACACGCTGCGCGCGCCATTGCCCGGCGGGTGTGCCAGGTAGGCGGTGCGGCCCTGCGCGGGCGAGGCGGCGTCTGCCTCGAACATGCCCGCGCGGATGGTCCAGCCATAGGTCATCGCCGCGTGGCCGCGGGCATAGAGCGCGATCCGCCGGTCCCAGTTGCATTTCAGGCTGTCGCGGTGCGCGTAGGGCAGGAGGCTCAGGAGGAAGTCCGCCGCCTCGTGACCGGCCTCGGTGTCGATCATCGGGCGGCAGTTCGTGCCCCGGATCGCGGTCACGTCGTAGTCGCCGCCGACGACCGGGGCGAGGTCGATCACCGGCTGCCCGAAATCGGCCAGCGTCTGCACGAAACTGTGCGCGACCGGCAGCCCGCGGCCGAAATTCATCACGATGCCCGAGAGATTCATGGCCGAGCGGTGCAGCGCGCGGGCGGCGAACAGCACCTCCTCGGCCGAGGTCGGCAGCGACAGGCCCACCTCGTCGAAGAGATCCTGCCGGCAGAACAGAAGCTCCGGGGTCGGCTGGATCGGCAGGCCGTAATGCCGCCCGTCGAAGGCCGATCCCTTCCACGCCGCCGAATGGAAATCCGAAGCGTTGTAGCGGTGGCGCACGAGCAGGTCGTCGAGCGGCTCGATCGCGCCCGCGCTCGCCAGCTGGCCGATCCACGGCAGATCCACGGCGACGAGGTCGTAGCGTCGCGCGCCGCGCCCGTGATTGTCGAGGATCTCGTCGTGCAGCGCGTCGAGCGGCATGGTCACGATCTCGACCTCGGTGCCGCAGAGCTCGTTCAGGTTGGACGAGAAGTCGCTGAGCGTCTTGAAGGTGGGATCGACGGGACTGAGGATGCGCACCTTGTTCTCGAACCCGATGCCTGCGCGCATGGCCGCGGGATAGGACAGGATCCGCGATGCCATGTAGCCGCCGCCGAAGTAGAAATCGCCCAGTTCGCCCTCGCCTGTGTTGAACCCGAAGGTCTTGCCCACCAGCGCCTTGGTCTGGAGCGCGTAGGACTCGAACTCCTCGATCAGCCGCCGGGTGGGGTGGAGCGAGAAGGACTTGCCCGATTTCGACCGCGGCCGGCGCAGCAGGTAGCCCTCGTCGGTCAGCTCGGTGATGCGCCGCATGGCCGTCCCGTAGGGCACGCCCGCGGCCGAGGCGACCGAGGTCACCGTCAGGAGCCGCCCCTGGAGGTGCCGGCGCATGGCGTAGGAGATGATGTTCCAGCGCGCATCGGTCGTGGCCAGCGACGTCCGCGTCTCGGCGATGCCGCGCAGGCTGTCCACGAAATCGAGCACGCGCAAAAGTTCCTCGCGCGTCACGACCTGTCCTCCCTTTCCCGTGCATAGCGCGCGCGCCCGATCCGCGGCAGGGGCCGTTTCGTCCATTTCTGACATTTCGACCGTTCTGGACCCGCCCTGCCCCGTGGGATGGTCGGACCGCAAGAGGGCGGCAGCGGAGCAGGCGATGGAAGAGGGCAGTTACGATTTCGTCGTGATCGGCGCGGGGTCCGCGGGCTGCGTGGTCGCGGGCCGGCTGTCCGATGCCGGCCACAAGGTGCTGCTGCTCGAGGCCGGAGGCCGCGACCGCAACCCGTGGATCCACATCCCGCTGGGCTACGCAAAGCTCTACGCGAACCCCACGGTCAACTGGTGCTACCGCTCCGAACCCGAGCCGAACCTGAACGGGCGGCGGCTGTTCCAGCCCCGCGGCAAGGTGCTGGGCGGCACCGGCTCGATCAACGGCATGATCTACATGCGGGGCCAGCCCGAGGATTTCGACGGCTGGGCGCGGGCGGGCTGCGACGGCTGGTCCTGGGCCGAGGTGCTGCCCTATTTCAAGAAATGCGAGGACCAGGAACGCGGTCCCGACCAGTTCCACGGCACGGGCGGCCCCGTCGCCGTGTCGGACCTGCCCGAACCGCATGTGCTGGGCGAGGCGTTCCACGCGGCGTCCGAGGCGCTCGGCAGTCCCCGCAACGACGACTTCAACGGTGCGGCGCAGCTCGGCACGGGCTACGTGCAGACCACGACCCGACGGGCGCGGCGCTGGTCCACCGCGCGCGGCTACCTGACGGGACGGATGGCGCGCAACATCGACATCCGCACCGGCGCGCTCGTGGAACGGATCGGCGTCGAGAGCGGACGCGCGGTGTCGGTCACGTGGAAGGGCCCGGGCGGGCGCCGGGTCACGCGGCCCGCGCGCGAGATCGTCCTGTGCGGCGGCGTCTACAACTCGCCCCAGATCCTGCAACGCTCGGGGCTCGGGCCCGCCGACCTCCTGCGCGGGCACGGGATCGACGTGGTGCGCCACATGCCCGACGTGGGCGAGCACCTGCAGGACCATTTCGGCATCGGGCTCGAGTTCCGCTCGCGCGAGCGGTCGACGGTGAACGACATCTACAACAACCCGCTCCTCGGCGGGCGCGAGCTGCTGCGCTACATCCTGTTCCGCACCGGGCCCTTCGCGGACAACGGCAACTATTCCAACACCTTCATCCGCACCGCGCCGCACATCGCGACGCCCGACATGATGGTGACCTTCATGGCCTGGTGCACGGGCGAGGATCTGCGGCCGCGGCCGTTCTCGGGTTTCACCATCCTGGCCGAGCATATCCGCCCCGAGGCGCGCGGGCATTGCCGGCTGAGCGGACCGCGCCCGACCGATCCGCCGAGCATCCGGTTCAACTTCCTCGAGACCGAGGCCGATCGCGACGCGGCGCTCGCCGGGCTGAAGTTCGGCCGCCGCATCAGCCGGACCGAGCCCATGGCCGCCTGCGTCGAGGCCGAGCTGTCGCCGGGCGAGGACGCACGGACCGACGACGACCTGCTCGCGCATTGCCGGGCGAACGGGCTTTCGCTCCTGCACGGGGTCGGCACCTGCCGGATGGGCCCCGCGGCCGACGGCGCCGTGGTCGATCCTCGCCTCAGGGTCCACGGCGTCGCCGGGTTGCGCGTCATCGACGCCTCGATCATGCCGCGGATCGTGTCGGGCAACACCAACGCGGCCGCGATCATGATCGGGGAAAAGGGCACCGACATGGTGCTCGAGGATTGCCGCGCCCGCGCCGCGACGGAATGAGGGGGACGCGATGATCGGGATCGCACTTCTGGGCACCGGCCGGATGGCCCATGTCTACGGGCCGAAGATCGGCGCGCATCCGGGGCTCGACCTCGTCCGGGTCTACAACCACCGGCCGGAAGGCGCCGCGCGCGCCGCCGCCATGTATGGCGGCACGCCGTCGGACGACCTGTCCGCGACGCTGGCCGACCCGGCGGTCGACGCGGTGGTCATCGCCACGCCCACCGCGACGCATCTCGACTACATCGACGCCGCCGCGCGTGCCGGCAAGGCGATCTACTGCGAGAAGCCGCTCGACGGCACGCTCGAGCGCACCGAGCGCTGCCGCGCGGTCCTCGACGCGCATCCGGTGCCGTTCATGCTGGGCTTCAACCGCCGGTTCGATCCCGAAAACGCGCGCCTGCGCGCCGCCGTCCGCGCCGGCGAGATCGGCGCGCTGACCTTCCTCATGAGCTGGTCGCGCGAGCCGGCGCCGCCGCCCCTCGACTACGTGAAATCCTCGGGCGGCTATTTCGTCGACGCCACGATCCACGACATCGACCTCTTGTGCTGGATCGCCGGCGAATGGCCGCACGAGGTTCAGGCGGCGGGGTCCTGCCTGTTCGATCCCGGGATCGGGGCGCTCGGCGACGTGGACGCGACCATGACGACGCTGAAATTCCCCTCGGGCGCGCTTGCGCATGTCAACAATTCCCGGCACTGCGCCTACGGATTCGACCAGCGGCTCGAGGCGTTCGGTCGGGACGGGATGCTGCAGACGCTGAACCGCCGCGACGACGACCTCGTGCGCTGGAGCGGCCGTGCGACCGAGGCCCGCGCACCGCTCAAGCACTTCTTCCTCGAACGCTACGACGAGAGTTTCTCGGCCGCACTCGACGCCTTCCACGATGCTCTGGTCGCGGGCGAGGCGCCCGAGCCCTCGGCCGAGGACGGGCATCGCGCCCTCGGGATCGCGCTCGCCTGCGCGGAGTCCGTGCGCACCGGCCGGACAATCGCGCTCGGCTGAGGGGTCCGCGACGCCGCGTGCGCGTCCGGGGCGTCGGGGTGGCCCCTGCCCCAGATGCGCGGCGTGTCGCGGCGGAGCGCCCCCTGCTCGATCGCGGACATGATCCCGAGCGCGCGACCCGCATCGCCCTTGGCCCGCCGCAGGGCGCAGTGCCATGCGCGGAGCGCCGAGCGCGCGGACCAGGGCAGCACCGCGTCCCGCAGCCAGCCGCGCAGTTCTTTGGGCAGCCGGTCGTATGCCGCCATCGGACAGCCGCGGCGGGCGCGCCGGCGCAGCGCGCTGCGTCCGTTGCCCTGCGCGCTTCGGCGGCTCATGCGGCCTCGGGGGCCTGCCGCCAGGCCGGGAACGGATCGGCGAGGTCGGGGCATGCACGCGGGTCGAAGGACGCCTCCGATCCGGTGAGCGCGGCATCGAGCGCGGCGGTGATCGCCGCCCGGTCCATGCCCGCGCCGATGAAGACGAGTTCCTGCCTGCGGTCGCCGTAAGGCTCCTGCCAGTGGCGCGCGATATAGTCCCGCGCCTGCGGATGATCCGGCCATCGTTCGCGCGGGACGCTCGCCCACCAGTGCCCCATGGGCCGGACCGTGCTGAGCGCGCCGGCGAGCGAGAACTCGGCCAGCCAGTCGGGCCGCGTCGCGATCCAGAAATGCCCCTTGGCCCGGATCACTCCCGGCAGGGGTCCGTTCAGGACGTCGTGGACGCGCTGCGGGTGAAACGGGCGCCGGGCGCGGTAGACGAAGGACGACACGCCGTATTCCTCGGTCTCCGGGACGTGCTCGGCGAAGCCGTAGAGCTCCTTGGCCCAGAGCGGATGGTCATGCGCGGTCCCGAAATCGAAGAGCCTTGTGTCGAAGATGCTGCCGGGCGGGACGCGCCCGAAATCCGTCTCGACGATCCGCGCATCGGGGTTGAGCGCCGTCACGATGAGCCGCGCGGCGTCGCGGCGGTCCTCTCCCGCCTCCGTCACCTTGTTCAGGACGATCACGTCCGCGAACTCGATCTGGTCGACCAGCAGGTCTACCAGCGTGCGCGTGTCGTCCGCGCCCAGGCTCTCGCCCCGGTCGCGCAGGAAATCGTGGCTCGAATAGTCCCGAAGCAGGTTCACCGCGTCCACCACGGTCACCATCGTGTCGAGCCGGGCGACATCCGACAGGCTGCGGCCCTGGGCGTCGCGGAACTCGAATGTCGCGGCCACCGGCAACGGTTCGGACACGCCGGTCGATTCGATCAGGAGGTAGTCGAACCGGCCTTCCGCCGCGAGCCGCCGCACCTCTTCGAGCAGGTCGTCGCGCAACGTGCAGCAGATGCAGCCATTCGTCATCTCCACGAGCCGTTCGTCGGTATGGCTGAGGCCGGCGCCCCCGTCGCGCACGAGGTCGGCATCGATGTTCACCTCCGACATGTCGTTCACGATGACGGCGACCCGCCGGCCATCGCGGTTGTTGAGCACGTCGTTCAGGAGCGTGGTCTTTCCCGCCCCGAGAAAACCGGACAGCACCGTGACGGGAAGGCGGGGATCGGAAGGCGTCATGTCTTTCCTCACATATGTTATATCATAACGTTTAGCTGCAGCGACGCATGCTGCCAAGCCCCGCCGAACGCTTCGGCGGCAATCCTCCCACGCGGACCTTGCCCGCCCCAAGTTTTCTGATAGTTTTTGTCGGACTTGTTCCCCGCCAGGTGCGCCAAGCCGCGGAACCCGCCCGACCCGGAGGACCAGGCATGACACATCGGCACAACGGCGACCGCGGCACGCCGATCGCGACCCTTGGCTACAGCCCCGCGGAACGCGAGGCGCTGCGCGTCGCGCGCCATTTCTTCCAGACCTTCTGCGACCCCGAGCGGCAGGGCTGGATCGCGGCCTTCGGCCACGCGCTGTCCGTGCGCGGGCCCGACGACGGCCCACACCTCGCGCTCGCCACGCTGAACGCGATCCAGACGCTGCGCCGCGTTCGCCGCTCGCCCTTCCGCTTCAACTGCCCGAACTGCCCGGATTGCGCACGCTACGTCTCGGCGAACGAACGCAGCTTCATGAACGCGCTCCGCGCCGCCCTGCGCGGCGATCGCGCGGGAATCGCGGCACATCTGTGGATCCTCTGCGAAGGCAACGATCCCGATGTTGCGGTTCCCGCCTTCGCCCTCCTCGCCGACATCGTGCGGTCACCCGAACCGGTCGACTGACCGGCCGGGCGCCCGCCCTCAGCGCCGGAACTCGATCTCGATGGCAAAGCTGCGCTGCGCGCCCGCGGGCGGCGGCGGGAACGGGGCGGCGCGCTGCACGACCTGCACCGCGGCCCGGTCGAGCGCCCCCGAGCCCGAGCTGCGCGCCACGCCGACCGCCGCGAGTCCGCCCGATCCCGACACGCTGAAGCTGACGCGCGTCGCGCCGGTGCGGTTCATGCGCGGTTTGCCGACGCTTGCGAGCTTGCGCATCACGAGCCCCGGGTAATTGCTGGCCGCCGCATTGCCCGAGGCGCGCGCGGTGCCCTCGCGCGTGCCCTGCTGGACCGACTGCGCGCCCCTCTGGCCCGTCGCCGATCCCGCCCTCGCGTTCTGGTCGGCATTGCCGCGCGGCGCGGCCTGGCGTCGGGGTGCCTCGGCGGGTTCGGTCCGGGGCTGCGGCGCGGGGCGATGCGCCTCCTCGAACGCGGCGCTGCGGCGCGCGGGCCGGGCAGAGCGCGGCGGTGCCGCGCTGTCGGGCTCCTCGGCCGTCAGGGTTTCGGGCTCCGGCGCCTCCACCTGCCCCTCGGGCTCCGCCGGCTCTGCCGGCGCGTCGGGCGGCGGGGGCGCTGCCGCCTCGGGCGTCTCCAGCGCGATGCCGTCCGCGCGCTCGGGCAGAAGCGCCGCCAGCGCGTCGGGTTCCGCGCGCGCCGCCGCCTCGGGCGCGGCCGGCTGCGCTTCGGCCGCCGGTGCGGCGTCCTCGGTCGGCTGCGCCTCGGCGGGCTCGGCGGCCTCGGGCGTCACCGGCTGCGCGGTTTCCGGCGTCGGCTCCACGGGCTCCGCGGTGTCGGTCGCGCTTTCGGCCGACATCGTGCCTGCGACCATGTCGGCGAAACTGCCGAGTTCGGCGACGGCACCGCCCTGCCCGCCCGCGACTTGCGGTTCTTCCTCGGCCCAGAGCGCCCAGGCGAGGCCGGCATGGACGGCGCCCGCCGCGACCAGCGCCGCGATCTTCACGCCTTTCGAGGAGACCACCGAGCGCATCAGTCGAGCCCCCGTTCCGTCACGACCAGCACCCGCGCGGCGCCCGCGGCCCGCAGCGCCCCGGCGACAGAGACCAGTTCCGTCGCGTCGAGATCGCGGTCGGGCACGATCCGGAGCGTCGGCCCGTCGGCACCCGCGGGCGTCTCGGGCGTGGCGAGCGCGAGATAGTCGGCCGGGGTCGCCACGTCCGCGCCGCGATAGCTGAGCCGGCCATCGGGATGGACCACCAGCGCGTCGGGCGGCGCGCGCCCCTCGAGGTCCTCGGTCCGCACGAGATTCAGATCGCCGTCGAGCGGCTGCGCCAGCGTGCCCGCAACCATGAAGAAGACCAGCATCAGGAAGACGATGTTGATGAGCGCGATGGTCGGCTCGCGCCCGGTGCGGCGGGTGTTCTTCCTCATGACGCCCCCACCACGGTCGGTGTCAGCCCCGCGACTCCGCGAAGCTGCACGAGGAGGTCGGTCAGCCGCTGCGCGCTCACGCCGTCGCGGAGCGCGATGAGCAGGACGCGCGGCCCCGCGGCGTCCGGGTCCACCTCGGAGCCGAGCGTGTCCGGCAGCGTGTCGAAGGCGACGTCGCGCCCGTTCAGCCGCACGTCCTCGGCGCCAAGCTGCAGGAAAAGCGGCGGCGCGTCCGAGGACCCGGCGGAGGCGCGCGCGGCGGCGGTCAGCTCCACCTCGGAGAACTTGGAGAAGGTCGAGGTCAGCATGAAGAACAGCAGGAGCAGGAAGATCACGTCGATGAGCGACGTCATCGACAACCGCCTGCGGGTGCGCGCCCTACGCATGGGCCGGCGCGAGATCCGCCTCGGGCGCCTGCGCGCGTGCACCCCGCGGCGCGAGGATCGTGTTGAGCGCCCGCGACGCGGTCACCCGCTCGGCGTCCATCCGTCCCTCGAACCAGCTGAGGGCGAGCGCGGTCGGCATCGCCACGACGAGACCCACCGCGGTGGTCAGGAGCGCCACCCAGATACCCCCGGCAAGGATCGACGGGTCCACCTGCGCGCCGGCATCCTGCAGCGCGCGGAACGCCTCGATCATCCCGAGCACGGTACCGAACAGGCCGAGGAGCGGCGCCAGCTGCGCGACCGAATCGAGGAAGCGGAAGCCCCGTTCGAGCCGGGCGAAGCGCGCCTCGGCCTCGGCCTCGAGGCGGCCCGCGGCATCGCGGCCGCCCTGCCGGGCCATGTCGAGCGCCATGTCGACGACCGGCGCGAGATAGCTGCGCGAGCGCCCGAGCGCCGCGCGCGCCGCCGCGCGGTCGCCGCGATCCCATGCCGCGACCGCCTCGGACAACGCCCGGTGGCGCCCGACGCCCGCGCGCCCGAACTGCCACAGCTTGTAGAGCACGACCGCCAGCGTCAGCACCGACACCGCGATCAGGACAAGGACCACCGGGCCGCCAAGCTCGGCGATCCGCGCGAGGGCATCTCTGAGCGCGGTCATCCCGACACCTCGATCCCGGTCCGGGTCTCGAGCCGCAGATCCGCCTCGCAGGCTCCAGCGCCGAGATCGCCCGCCTCGCAGGTCTCGGCCCCGTTGAACAGCACGCGCCCCAGCCCGTCGCAGCCGGTCTCGGGGATCACGAACTGCCGCACGCGGGTGCGCCCAGCCGGCAGCGCGCCGAAATCGAACAGCGTCAGTCGGTCGACCTGCCCCTCGGCATCGAAGAGGACAGTCTCGAACACCGCCCGGTCGATTGCGGTGGGGTGCCCGTTCATCACCACGAAGGACAGCTTGCAGCTGCCGGCGTCGGTCTCGGCGGCGTTGAGTTCGATCGACAGGCGGGGTCCGAGCTCCTCCTGCGCGGCGGCGGGGCCTGCGGCCCACGCGGCGACAAGTGCCGCCGAGGCCAGTGCAATCGTTCGGGTCATGTCCGTTCCTCGTAGGTGCGTCTCGCGATGCCGGACATGCGTGGCTGACGCTCCGGCGTTGGCTGGCGCATGCGTTTCGGGCAAGTCCCACCACGAATCCGGGCCGAGGGCAATAGCTGATGAAAACTGTCGGAGATTCGCGTTGATCCCGGCCCCGGGGTCTGGGATACCTTTTCCGACGTGATCGATCAGGATTTCCGCCTTCATGAGCTTCCGTCCCTCCGTGACCTCCTTCCTGTCGGACATCCGCCCGGCGGCGCCGCTGGTCTACGGCGCGTGGGAGGGCGCGGTCGCGGACCTGTGGCGCGTCGAGGTGGGGCAGGACGGGCACGGCGCCTATGTCGCGCCCGACCCGCGTTTCGTCGTGGTCCTCGACGAGGGCGAAAGCCCGCTGCGCATCGCCTGCGACGGGACGGAGGGCGCGGAGCCCGTGCGCGTCGCCTACGTGCCGGCGGGGGTCCCGGTGCGAGCGCGGTTCTCGCGGTGCGGCGGGCTCTGCCATCTCGACCTGCATTTCGACGGCGAACACCTGCGCCGGCGTCTCGTCGCGGCGGGCATCGCGGCGGACGACGTCCTCGCGCGCCCGGTCTTCCTGCGCGAGGCGCCCGAGGTCGCGGCGATCGCCCGGCTCCTGGCCGCCGAGATCGCGTCGGACGCACCCTCGCCGCTCGTGCGCGACGGGCTCGGGCTCGCACTTGCCGGCCGCGTGCTGGCCGAGGGGTGCAGCGCCCGTCCCGCGCCGGTCCGCGGCGGCCTCGCTCCCCACCAGCTGGCCGCCGTCGAGGCGCTGATGCGGCGCGAGATGGGACGCCGCCTGACCGTGTCGGACATGGCCGACAGCGTCGGCCTGTCGGAAAGCCGCTTTGCCCACGCCTTCCGCGAGAGCCGGGGCGAAAGCCCGCACCGCGCCCTGCAGGCCCTGCGGGTCGAGGCCGCGCAGGCCCATCTGCGCGCCGGCGACCGCAGCATCGCCGACATTGCCGCCGATGTCGGCTTCGCCGACCAGGCGCACCTGACCCGCGCCTTCGCGGCACGCACCGGCATGACCCCCGGCGCCTGGCGCCGCGCCCTGCGGGGGAGTTCGGAGCAGGATCGCACAATTCCCGACAGTTTCAGTCAAGACAGGCCCGCCGCGCTTCGGTAGCTGGCGGGAAACGATCGGCACCGCGCGCCCCCGGGCGCGCGCGGGGTCCGGACATGTCGAGGGGAACCATCATGACGAAACGGAGCGGGGTCACACGGGCGACGCTTGCCGCGACCACCATCCTCGCCGGCGGCATCGCCGCGCCGGTTGCCGCACAGGACGGGTCGGTCGACCTGGGCCAGATCACGTTCGAGGTGCAGGGCGCCGAGCCCGTGGGCGACGCGGTCAACCCCGAGACGCTGTCGGGCATGAAGACCGCGACCGGGATCACCGAGGTGCCGCAATCGGTCAGCGTGGTCGGACGCGAGACCTTCGACCGCGAGACGCCGCGCAAGGTCGACCAGGTGCTGCGCGACGTGGCCGGGGTGCAGTCGCAGCTCTACGGCTACGACAGCGACACGAACTGGTTCTACGTCCGCGGGTTCAACGCCTTCGACACCGGCGCCTTCATGGACGGCCTGTCGCTGTTCTCCTATGGCTTCGGCACGTTCTACGTCGATCCGTTCCTGCTCGACCGGGTCGAGGTTCTGAAGGGCCCCTCCTCGATGCTCTACGGCGCATCGAGCCCGGGCGGCGTCGTCAACTACGTCTCGAAACTGCCCGACGGGACCGAGGGCCGCTCGCTGAGCTTCGGCGCCGACAGCGAGGGCCGCGCCTGGGTCCAGGGCGAGGCGGCGGTTCTCGTGGGCAGCGACCTGTCCTACCGCATCGGCGGCAAGCTGCAGCGCCAGGACGGACACGGGATGTTCGATCCGGGCCTCGAAGGCGTGGTCTACGGCGGCGCGACCCGCGCCTTCGCCGACGGCAGCCGTCTGACCTTCCACCTGTCCTATACGGACATGGACGAGGACCACGTGGGCGGGCAGTTCCTGCCGTATTACGGCACCGAGCGCGACGCCCCGTTCGGCAGGTTCGACGACTACTTCAACGCGGGCAACCCGGACTCCGACGAATACGACCGCGAGCAGCTCATCGCCACCGGCATCTATCGCCGGGATGTCGCCGGCTGGGAGATGACCGACACGTTCCGCCTCGGCTACGCCGACATCGAGGAACTCTACCAGTATCCCAACGGCTACGAGAGCGGACAGGTGCCGCAGCCCGGCGACGGCCTGAGCCCGGTCCTGTTTCACCACGACAGCTACGCCACGATCGCCCAGAACGACCTGCGCTTCACCCGCGAGGTGGCCACCGCCGGCGTCAGTCACGACCTGCTGGTCGGTCTCGACGCGCGCCGCTACCGGCTCGACGAGGAGCAGTCGAGCTATTTCGACGCGGCCAACCCGCTGCCGCCGATCGACCCCACGGATCCGGACCGCGACATCGACCTGCCGGCAACGAACAACACCTATATCGACGGCGTGCGGGTGCAGGACCAGATCGGCCTCTACGTGCAGGACCAGCTGCGCTGGGGCGACGGCTGGATCGCCACCGTGAACGGTCGGTACGACCGGGTCTGGTCCTCCTTCGACGACCAGGGGCCGGCCGACAGCGACCTCGACCGCGTGGACGACGCGTTCACGTGGCGACTCGCGCTCGCGCGGGAATTCGGCAGCGTCACGCCCTACGCGACGGTCGGCACATATTTCAATCCGCAGGTGCTCGACGCGTTCTCCGCCAATTCCGAGGACGCCGATCCCGAAACCGGCCGGCAGGTGGAGCTGGGCGTGAAATGGCAGCCGAACCCGTCGTCGCTGGTCACCTTCGCGCTGTTCGACATCCAGCGCGAGAACGTGTCGCAGTCGCTGGTCGCGAACGGCACGATCGACGCCCGCACCCTGGGCGAGGTCAGCTCGCGCGGGTTCGAGATCGAGGCGGACGTGGCGCTTTCCGAGGCGTTCCGGCTGCGCGCGGCCTATACCGACCTCGACGTCACGATCGACGACTATTCTCCCGACACCACAATCGAGGGCAAGACGCCGCAATCGGTGATCGAGGAGTTCGGGTCGCTGCAGCTCGCCTACACGCCGCTCGCCCTGCCCGAGCTCGAGCTGCGGCTCGGCGCGCGCTACCGCGGGGACAGCTGGGCGGACAACGCCAACACGCTGTCGGTGGACGGCGCGTGGCTCTTCGACGCCGGGGCGACATGGGACTTCGCGGAGAACTGGACCGCCGACCTGAACGTCACCAACCTTGCCGACGAGCGCTACACCGCGAGCTGCCAGACCTCGTTCGGCGTCTCCTCGTGCTGGCAGGGCGAGGGCCGCGTGGTCAGCCTAGGGATCACCCGGTCGTTCTGAGCATCGCGCCGCCGCAGGCATCGACGGGCGTCCCCTCGGGGGCGCCCGTGTCGCGTCAGGGGATCACGCCGCATCCTTGCGCAGCGGGCAGTTGAGGCAGGCCGCACCCGACACCGACAGGTAGCGGCAGCAGCCGCCGCGTCGCGCGATCCGGTCGGCCGACAGCCGGAGCTGCCTGTTCGCGAAGGGCGCGCCGTACCGGCCGAGGACCTCGGCCGCGCGGTCGGGCGCCCCGGCCTGCATCCAGCCCCACGCAAGCCCGTCACCCGCGATCCGCCAGAGCGCACGCGGCGCGAGCGGGCCGGCATAGGCCAGCGCGTTGACCGAGGGCGCAAGGAGCCGCGCCACGGCAAAGCTCGCGCCCGGCCCGGTCGCGGCCGCCGTGACTGGCGGCGGCGTCGCGTCGAGGTCGAGCGTCAGGAACCCCTCCGGCCCGAGGCGGGCCGTCAGCGCCACCGCCTCCGCGTCGACGCGCGCGAGCGAACGTCCCTCGGCATCCCAGCGGGCCAGCACCGGCCCCGCGACATGCGCGAGCACGTTCATCACCTAGGCTGCGTGGTCGCGGCGCGACATCGCCGGCATCGGCCCCGCGTTCAGCGCCACGAGGTCGTCCGCCACATGACCCGTGGTCGCGAGCGTGAAGGCGAAGGTCACTCCGTCACCACCGGGCCTTCGCCCGCGAGCGCGGTCTCGAGCGCCGGGACGAGTAGGTCCAGCGCGTAGGGCAGGCTCAGGAGCGAGGCATGCGACAGCGCGCCCGACAGGAGCCTGCCCGCGAGCACCTCCTGCCCCGCCCGCGTCGCACCGAGGAAGCCGCGGGTCACCAGCGCCTCGACAGCCGCGTGGTCGCCGTCGGTCGAGAGCCACAGGATGAGGTCGGCGTCGAGCACCGACAGCGCCTCCTCGCTCAGTGTCACCGCGAAGGGATTGCCGCCGCCCGCCGCCGCGTCGATGGCGGCCGGCGTCTCGAAGCCCAGCTGCGCCAGGAGCTGCGCGCGCAGGTCGGCCGAGGTGTAGGCACCGGGCGTGCCGGCCATCGCGTAGGCTACGCTGGCGGTGCGGCCGTCCCAGTCCGGATGCGCGGCCGCGATCGCGGCCAGCCGCGCCTCGATGGCGCGCACCTGCGCCTCGGCTGCGCCGGCGCGGCCCGTGGCGCGGCCGGCGATCCGGGCGCGCTCGTCCCACGGCAGCTCGTAGTCGCCGACGCCCTCGGGCACCGCCACGACGGGCGCGATGCGGCTCAGCTGGGCGTAATCGGCCTCGGTGATGCCGGACCAGAGCGCGAGGATCACGTCCGGATCGGCGGCGGCGACACGTTCGTAATCGATCTCGCCGCTCAGGACGACGGGATCGCTCGTCAGGCGCGGCGCGGCCCAGGGCCAGAGCGGGCCGTCGAAATCCCCGTACCAGTAGCGCAGCGCCACCGGCTCTATGCCGAGCGCGAGAAGGTCGTCGGCGCCGGCAAAATCGAGGGTCGCCACGCGCTCGGGCGGCGCGTCGATCACCGTCTCGCCGAACTTGTGCGCGATGGTCAGGGGGAAGTCCTGCGCGCGCGCCGGCAGCGCCAGCGCGGCGAGGAACAGGACGAGGGAGAGAAGGCGCAGGATCACGATCCGTCCTTTCGTTGCGTGCGAAGCATGAGGAGCGCGAAGCACGGCGCGCCCACGAGCGCGGTCACGAGCCCCGCGGGCACGTGCGCCGTCCCGAAGGCCGCGCGGCCGGCGAGGTCGGCGCCCATGACCAGCGCCGCGCCCACGCACCAGGTCAGCGCGAGATGCAGGCCCGGGCCCGACGGCGCGATCCGCCGCGCGGCATGCGGGGCGAGGAGCCCGACGAACGTCACCGGACCCGCCACCGCGACCGAGGCCGAGGCGAGCGCGACCGACGCGACGAGGAGCCCGGTGCGAACCCGCGCCACCCGGTGGCCGAGCCCCGTCGCCACGTCCTCGCCGAGCCGCAGCGCCGCGAGCGGACGCGCGGCCATGGCGCAGAGGAGCGCGGCGGCGAGCGTCGCCAGCACGAGGCGCCGCACCTCGTCCCAGGCGGCGGCGCGCACGGATCCCGAGAGCCACCCGAGCGCCTCGTGCGCCTCGGTGATCCGGCCGTAGGTCAGGATCGCCGTGGTCGCGGCGGCCAGGAAGGCCGCGAGCCCGATCCCGGTCAGCAGGAACCGCACCTGCGCGCCGCGCGCCTCGCCGCCCGACAGCGCGAGGATCACGCCGGCCACCGCGAGCCCGCCGCCGAAGGCCGCGGGCGCGCGCCAGGCATCGGACGCAGCCGGGACCAGCACGACCAGCACGATGACGGCGAGCCCCGCGCCCTGGCTCACGCCCACGAGCGCCGGATCGGCCAGCGGATTGCGCGTCGTGCCCTGCAGCAGCGCCCCCGACACGGCGAGGAGCCCGCCTGCCATGAGCGCGGTCAGCGCGCGCGGCAGCCGGAATTCGGTCGCCACGAGCGTCGCGCGATCGGAGGCGGAGCCGGCAAGCGCCGACAGCGCCTCGCCGAGCCCGATCGCGGTGCTGCCGGTCCCGAGGCTCGCGAGAAGCAGCACCAAGAGGAGCCCACAGAGGAGCGCGAGCGCCGTCGCGGCGCGTGCCGGCACCTCCAGCGCCACGCGGTGCCCTAGGGTGGAGACGCGCAGCACCCTCATGCGCGCGCCCGGATCAGCGCGACGAAGACGGGCGCGCCCACGAGTGCCGTGAGGATGCCCGCGGACACCTCGGCCGGTGCGAGCAGCGTGCGCCCGAGCGTGTCCGCGGCGAGGAGGTAGACCGCGCCGAGCAGGGCGCTGGCGGGCACGAGCCGCGCGTAGCCCGTGCCGAAGACGAGCCGCGCGGCGTGCGGCACGGTCAGGCCCACGAAGGCGAGCGGCCCGGCGAGCGCGACCGCGCCCGCGGTCAGCGCGACGACGGCAGCGAAGGCCGCCGCGCGGGTGCGGCCCACGCGGACGCCGAGTGCCTGCGCGGTCTCGTCGCCGAGGGCGAGCACCGTCAGCTTCGGCGCGACGGCGAGCGCCAGCGCGCCTCCGACCGCGACGGCCGGCGCCACGGTGGCGACGAGCGGCATCCGCACCCCGGCGAGCGAGCCCGAGAGCCAGACGCGCAGGTCCTCGAAGCTGCGCGCGTCGAGAAGGTTCAGGAGCATGGTGAGCGCGGCGAGGAACGCGGTGACCGCCGCCCCCGCGAGGATCGGTGTCAGGAGACCCGCGCCACCGCCGGCGGCCAGCGTGAGCACCAGCACCATGGCGGCCCCGCCCGCGGCGCCCGCGGCGGCGAGCACCGGCAGCGCCGCGGGAGTGTCGATGCCGAAGAGCCCCTGCCCCGCGACGACGGCGAGCGCCGCGCCGGCGAGCAGCCCGAAGAGGCCCGGCTCGGCCAGCGGATTGCGTGTCGCGCCCTGCATCAGGGCGCCCGCCACCGCGAGCGCGGCGCCCGCCAGCACGGCGCCGAGGGCCCGCGGCAGGCGGATCTGGGTCACCACTGCCGCCTCGTAGCTGTCGCCCCCCGACCAGAGCGCGTCGAGCGCCGCGCCGATGGGCACCGCGTGCGCGCCCGCCGTCACGTGCCAGCCGAGCGCCGCCAGCAGCAGGAGGCCCAGTGCGGCGGGAGCTGCGAGCGTCCGGCCGGTCATGCGGCGATCCGCGGCAGGCAGACCGGCCGCCCGGTGCGCGGATCCGCAATCACCTGCGCGTCGAGCCCGAAGACGCGCCCGAGGGTCGCCTCGGTCATCACCTCGGTCGGCGTACCGCGGGCGTCGACGCGGCCTTCGCGCAGCATGACGATGCGGTCCGCAAAGGCCGCGGCCAGGTTCAGGTCGTGCAGCACCACGAGAACCGTGCGCCCTTCGCGCGCGAGACGAGCCAGGAGCCGCATGATGTCGAGCTGCACCGCGAGGTCGAGCCATGTGGTGGGCTCGTCCAGCAGCAGGATCGGCGTCTCCTGCGCCAGCGTCATGGCGATCCAGCAGCGCTGCCGCTGCCCGCCTGACAGCGCGTCGAGCGGCCGGTCGGCGAAATCCGCGACGTCGGTCGCGCGGAGCGCACGCTCGATGGCCGCGTCGTCGGCCGCCGACCAGTGGCGCACGAGGCCGCGGTGCGGATGGCGCCCCTGCGCCACGAGATCGCGCACCCGCATGCCTTCGGGCAGGATCGGCGCCTGCGGCAGGAAGGCCAGGCGCCGCGCCGCCTTGCGGGCGGAGAGCCGCGCGCGCGGCACGCCGCCGATCTCGACCGTCCCCGCGCCCGGCCGCAGCACGCCCGCGATGGCGCGCAGGAGCGTCGACTTTCCGCAGCCGTTCCGCCCGAGAAGCACCGTCATCTCGCCCGGTGCCACGTCCATGTCCACGTCCCGGAGCGCCTGCGTGTCGCCGCGCCGCACACTCAGACCGCGGACGGCGATCCGGCCGGAGATGTCGGAAGCTGTGGATGTGGCTGTAGCGGCGTCGGCCATGGCGGCGCAATCCCGATAAGTTCGCTCAGGATTGGTGTCCCAGACATTGGCCCGGGCTGCAAGACCCCGCTGCGCTCAGGCGGCGGCGAGGCCCGCATATCGGCCGCCGCGCGCGATGAGATCGTCGTGCGTGCCGATCTCGACGATGCGCCCGGCGTCCATCACCGCGATCCGCGTCGCCTCGCGCACGGTGCCGAGCCGGTGCGCGATGACGAGCGTGGTGCGGCCGCGCGAGAGCTCGGCGAGCGAGGCCTGGATGCGCCGCTCGGTCTCGGTGTCGAGCGCCGAGGTCGCCTCGTCGAGGATCAGGATCGGCGGGTTGCGCAGGAAGATGCGGGCAATGGCGACGCGCTGCTTCTGCCCGCCCGACAGCGTCACGCCGCGCTCGCCCACCACGGTGTCGAGCCCGTCGGGCAGGTCCTCGATCATCTCGGCGAGCCGCGCCTTGCGCGCGGCCTCGCGGATCTCGGCCTCGGTGGCGTCGAGCCTTCCGTAGGCGATGTTCTCGCGCAGCGTACCGCCGAACAGGAACACGTCCTGGCTGACGATCCCGACCTGCCGGCGCAGCGAGCGCAGGGTCATGTCGGCGACGTCGCGCCCGTCGATCAGGATGCGGCCCGATTGCGGTTCGTAGAAGCGCGGCACCAGCGACAGGAGCGAGGACTTGCCGGCGCCCGAGGCGCCGACGAAGGCCACCGTCTCGCCCGGCGCCACGTCGAGCGTGACCGATCCCAGCACGGGGCGGTCGGGATCGTAGCCGAAGGTGACGTCGTCGAAGGTGACGCGGCCCGAGAATGGCGGCGCCTCGCTGGCGCCCGGGCGGTCCTCGACATCGGGACGGATCGCCATGAGCTCGAGATAGCGGCGGAAGCCCGCGATGCCGCGGGGATAGAGCTCGATCACCGCGGCGATCTTCTCGAGCGGACGGAAGAACAGTCCGACGAGCAGCAGGAACGCGACGTAGCCGCCGGTGGTCAGCGCGCCGTCGAGCACGAATGCCGCGCCCACCACCATGACCGCCACCTGCACGAAGCGCATGCCCATGTAGTTGAGCGTCGAGGAGGCCGCCATGACCCGGTAGGCCGAGAGCTTGGTGTCGCGGTAGCGCGCGTTGTCGCGGGCAAAGAGCCGCTTCTCGTGGTCCTCGTTGGCGAAGGCCTGCACCACGCGGATGCCGCCCACGTTCTCCTCCAGCCGGACGTTGAAGTCGGCGACGCGGGCGTAGATCGACCGCCAGGTGCGCGTCATGCGCCCGCCGAAGACCATTACGATGCCGACGCAGACCGGCACGATGGCCGCGGTGATCAGCGCGAGCTCGACGTCGATCGCCACCATCATGAGGAACGCGCCGACGAAGGTCATGATCGCCACGAACAGGTCCTCGGGGCCGTGATGGGCGACCTCGCCGATCTCCTCGAGGTCGCGCGTCACCCGCGCCACCAGCTTGCCGGTGCGGATGCGGTCGAAATACGAGAACGACAGCCGCTGCAGCTGGTCGAAGGCGCGGCGGCGCATCTCGGTCTCGATGTTGATGCCGAGCATGTGGCCCCAGTAGATCACCACCGCCATGAGCCCGGTGTTGACCGCGTAGACCACCACGAGCCCGAGCGCCGCGAGGATCGTCAGCGTCAGGTCGCCGCGCGGCAGCAGCACGTCGATGAAGAGCTTGATGGCGAAGGGAAAGGCGAGCTCGAGCAGACCCGACAGCACCGCGCTGCCGAAATCGAGCCAGAACAGGCCCTTCCACGGTCGGTAATAGGCGGCGAATTCTCGGATCATGGGCGCATGCCGGGCTGTTGGGCCGGCCCGCGCCTAGCACGGTCGCGGCCCGGCCGCCAGTCCGGGCTAGCCGCCGTGCGCCTCGGCGATGTCTTCGACCTGCTCGGGGGTCACGTCGCCCGGCCGGCCGCCCCAGCGGACGCGCATGTAGTTCGCCAGCGCTGCCATCTCCGCGGCGTCGAGCCTGTCGGCGAAGCCCGGCATGGCCTGCATCCGCTCCTCGCCCGCGAGCGTGCGGGCGGGCACGCCCTCGCGGATGATCCGCACGAGATTCAGCGGATCGTCGAGCATTGCCGTGGTGTTGGTGTCGAGCGGGACCGAGGCGTGCGGGTGCCCTTCGCCCTCCGTGCCGTGGCATCCCGCGCAGAGCCCGACATAGAGGCGGCGGCCTTCTGGGGGGAGGTCTGCCTCCTGCCGAGGCGGCGCGTCCGCGGCGAGCGCCGGGTCGCGCTGCCCGTCCCCCGGGGCGCCGTCGAAGAGGTAGGTCACCATCGCGGTCATGTCCGCGTCCGTCAGGTAGCGCGAGGAATGTTCGAGCACGGGATACATGCGGAAGGTCATCGTGCCCTGCGGCGACAGCCCCTCGCGCATGAACCGCGCGAGGTCCTCCGGTGTCCAGCCCCGCCGCACGAGGCCCTCGGGCGAGATGTCGGGCGACAGAGCGCCCTCGATCACTTCGCCCTCGAGATGGGCGTCCGTGCGGGCATAGGCGAGGTTCCGCGGCGTGTGACATTCGCCGCAATGGCCGAGCACGTCCACGAGGTAGCGCCCGCGGTGCCAGCTCTCGGACTTGCCCGCGACCTCGGCCAGGCCCGGGTCGTCCGGGCGGTAAAGCAGGTTCCAGAACGCTATCGCCGGCCGGATGTTGAACGGGAACGTCAGCTCGGCCGGGCGGTTCGGCTTGTCCACCGGCCGTTCGGCCATGAGGTAGAGCCAGAGCGCGTCCACATCCGCGCGCGCGACGTGGTGGTAGGACGCGTAGGGCATCGCGGGGTAGAGCCGGGATCCGTCCGGATTGATGCCCCAGACCATGGCGCGGTAGAGGTCGTCCGCCGACCAGTCGCCGATGCCGTGATCGTCGGACGGGGTCACGTTGGTGCCGTAGAGCGTGCCGAACGGCGTCTCGAGCGGCAGGCCGCCGGCGAGCGCCAGCCCGTCCTCGGACTTGTGGCAGGCGACGCAGTCCGCGGCGCGCGCCACGTAGCGGCCGCGCGCGACCAGGTCGGCGTGCTCCTCGTCGCCGAGGGCGTCGAAATCGACCGTCGCGGGCGGGATGTCCCCGGGCCCGGTGAAAGCCAGGTAGACGACGGCCAGCACCGCGAGGACGGCGGCGGCCGCGCCGGCGAGGATGAGGGCGAGCCGTTTCATGACGCGCGCGATCCCGGGTCGCTGCCGCGGGTCAGTCCGGGCGTCGACAGGATCACGTCCCGCACCGCGGTCAGGTAGCGCACATAGCCCGTGCACCGGCAGATGTTGCCGTCCATCGCCGCGAGCACCGTGGCCTCGACCTCGTCCCGCGGCACGGGCGCGCGTTCCAGCCGTTCCACGAGCACGGTCGCGGCGTTCACGAAGCCCGGCGTGCAATAGCTGCACTGGAACGAGAAATGCTCGAGAAAGGCGCGCTGGATCGGCGAGAGCCGCGTCACCTGTCCGTCGGGTCCGCGCGCGGCGTGGCCCTCGACGGTGCGCACCGAGCGCCCGTCGAGATAGGCCGCCCCGGTGATGCAGGCGGGCACGAGCCGCGAGGTCCCGTCGTCCTCGTCCAGGATGATGCCGCAGGCAAGGCACACGCCCTGTCCGCAGCCGTAGCGCGTGCCGGTCAGGTTCACGTATTCCTGCAGGAATTCGAGCATCATGAGGTCTTCGGGAATGTCCACGGGTCCGACCGGAGCGCCGTTGATCGTCATGCGGACGGAAAGTGTTTCGGGCGTCATGTCAGGACCTGCTGGATGCGTTCGGACGTGAGCGGGTAGTCGTAGAACCGGTGGCCGGTGGCGTGGTGCACGGCATTGGCGATGGCGGCGACGATCGGGATCATCACCACCTCGGCGATGCCCTTGGGCGGGTCGGTGTCCGACAGCGGCGGCAGGACGGTGCCGGTCTGCGACCACACGGCGACGTCACTCGCGCGCGGCAGCCGGTAGCGGTTGAAGTTCCACGTGCCGTTGCCGGGCCCGTCCTCGTAGCGCGGCATGTCCTCGAACAGCGCGTGGCCGATGCCCATGGCGATCCCGCCCTGCAGCTGCCCCGACACCAGTTCCGGCACGATCTGGGTGCCGCATTCCATCCACGATCGGTGCGACAGCAGCGTGACCTCGCCGGTGCCGCCGTTCACCGACAGCTCGACCAGCGCGGCATTCGGCGCGTAGTAGACGACCGCGGCGTTGTTGCGCTGCACCGGCGGGTAGGACACGCTGGTTCGCGGCACGAACGCGTAGCCCGCGTCGGTCATGCGCGCCCTGCGCGCCTGCGACGCCCCCCTGCCCCACTGCACCGACAGCGCGTCGATGGGCGCGCGCAGGCGCGCGCCGTCGACGTCGAACTCCGCCTCGGTCCAGGCCCAGCGGTTGAAGGTGTGGATGGTGACGCCGGTGATCTCGCCCCGCCGGTGGGCGCGGTCCGCGAGCCGTTCGAGCGACAGCGGCTCGAGCCCGCCGCAGACCAGGAGGCCGTCGCGCCATTCCGCGTTCTCGCGCCGCAGGACCAGCGGCGCCGCCTGTCCCCCGCCGATGCCCTCGGTCCAGATCGACACCGCCGCCTTCCAGAGGCCCAGCTCGAAGAGCAGCCGCGCGGCCTCGCGGGTGGCATGCGACTGGTAGTAGGCGGAATTGGACGCGCTGCGCGGCGAGGTGATACGCGGCACCCAGTGCGGGTCCTGCGCGCGGCGGTCCTGCTCCTCCTGGGACATGGTGTAGGGTTCGTTGTTCGAGGTGAGCGGCAGGCTCGGCCAGTCGACCGCCGCGAACTCCACGTCGTCCGCAGGCCGGCCGAGATGTTCGGCCGGGATCAGCATCTGCGCCGTCGTCGCGCCGCAGCCGATCTCGGACACCACGTGGCGCATGCGGATGCGGCCGTCGGGCGCCACCTCCATCTGCACCAGCGCGGCCTCGGCGCCGGTGCCGTAATCCTTGTGCACCGCGGCGAATCCCACGCCGTAGAGGTGGCCGGGATGCGCCGCCTCCCACTCCGCCTTGCGCCGCGCGCGGTTGCGCCAGATCGGGTCGTCGGCCGCGGCCTGCAGCAGCTCGTCCGCGCGGATCGCGCCGCCCGGGATCGCGCCCTGCGTGTTCTTCATGCCCGCACGAAGGACGTTGCGCCGCCGCAGGTCGATGGCGTCGATGCCGAGATCGCCGGCGATCTCGTCCACCAGCATCTCGGTCGTGACCATGGATTGCAGCGTGCCGTAGCCGCGCATCGACCCCGCCGTCGGCGCGCGCGAGGCGTTCATCGTCACCGCGAGGTCGCTTTTCGGGAAGTAGTAGATCGACTGCAGCGCCGACGCCGAGACCTGCCCGACCGAGGGGCTGAAGTTCTTGCGCCCGCCGCCGTCCCCCACGAGGTCGGCCGCGAGCGAGGTGAAGAGGCCGGTCTCGCGGTCGACCGCGATGGTCGTGTCGATGTCGAAGGGATGCCGCTTGATCGCGGACTGGAAATGCTCCCACCGGTCGAGGGCCAGCCGGACCGGCCGCCCGTCGCCGTAAAGCGCGGCCATCGCCACGTAATAGGGAAAGGAATGGTGCTCCTTCTGCCCGTAGCCGACGGTATAGCCCGGGTGGAAGGACAGCGCGGCAAAGTCGAAACGGCTGTTCCGGACCATGTCGATGATGTGGTCGGCATTGGTGTAGGGCGATTGCGTGCCCGTGACCACGTGCAGCTGCCCGGTGTCGCCATCGTACCAGGCGTTCCCGTTGTCGGTCTCGAGCGCGGCGGGGTCCACGTATTGCGAGCGGTACTGCCGGCGGTAGACGGCCCAGTCCGCCGGTGGCGCCTCGAGCTCCGCGCGGATCCGCGCGGCATGATGCAGGGCCTGCTGGTCGGGATCGCCCTCGGCAGCACCCTCGGGCCATTCGGTGCTACGATTGGCCACGCGGGCGAAGACCGTGGCGTCCTTCAGCGGCGAGAAGTCGTCGGGCGCGTCGGGCGTCGGGCCGCCGACCCGCACGAAACGCGCCCCGCCATAGGGATCGCGCGGCAGGTACCCCGTCTCGGCACCGTAGCGGATCGCGTCCTCGGTGAACTGCAGCCGGCGCTTGGCCAGCCGGAACCGCGCGTAATCGTGGTAGATCAGGACCGCGACCGGCTGGCCGAGAAAGACCGGCGTCTCGCCCGCCGGCAGGAGCAGCGCCCCGTAGAAATCCTCCTCGGGCATGGAGACGCCGTCGCGCGCGAGCGTCCCCGCGGTCACCGCCACGTCCGGGGCCAGCCCCTCGTCCAGGACCGACAGGTCGATGCCCTCGAACACCCGGTCGGCGCGGGCCACCCGCAGGAACAGGCCGTGCGACTGGGTGTCGGGCCAGCCGGGCATGTCGCGGGCGCGCACGTCGATGGCGAAGACCTTCTCGCCCGCGACCTTGGGGATGCCGTCCCTGCGGAAGCGCACGCGCCCGCCCTCGATCCAGCCGGGCGGCTGGGTGACCGTGCCGCCCTGCATCGCGCCGAGCGCCTGGTCCAGCGGCACCACCGAGGCGGCGACGCCGGCGGCAGCGGCGGCCTGCAGGAATTCGCGGCGGGACAGGTCTCTGGGCCGCATGGAAGCCCCTCCGTCTTGATCCGGACAGGCCCCGTAACAGGCCGATGCGGCCGATGTTCCACCGCCCAGGGACGGGGTCGGTGCGGCGCCGCGGGGGATGGTCCCGGCAGTTTCCGTGAAGGCCCGGAGCGGCCCGGTTCCCGAGGGATGCGCGGGGATCGCGTTCCCGGAAAGGTTGATCGCCCGGCGCTGACCCTAGGGCATCTGTTGCGACAGCGGTGCGCTTGCTGTTTCATGCACCTCAGAGGACGCCCGGTTGCGACAGGGCGGGGAGTACGAGCGGACCGCGGCAACGCGGGTCAGGACGTCCCGTCCGGACGGTGGGAGCTTCGGCCTCCGGCGTCCAGTCCACGTTGCCGGGCATCCCCGAGACACCGCAACCAACAGGGAGAGTGGAATGAAATTCCGTCATCTCATCGCGACGACCGGCATGGCTGCCGCGTTCGCCGCCACGACCGCCGGGGCACAAACGCTGGTCTACTGCTCCGAAGGGTCGCCCGAGGGCTTCGACCCGGCGCTCTACACCTCCGGCACGACCTTCGACGCCTCGTCCCACACGGTCTACAACCAGCTCGTCGAGTTCGAGACCGGCACGACCAACGTCGTCCCCGGCCTCGCCGAGAGCTACGAGGCCTCCGAGGACGGGCTGAGCTACACGTTCACGCTGCGCTCCGACGTGCAGTTCCACGCGAACGACAGCTTCACGCCGTCGCGGCCGCTGAACGCCGATGACGTGATCTTCACGTTCGAGCGCCAGATGGACGAGGAGAACCCGTTCCACACCTATGCGGGGTCCTGGGAATACTTCAACGCCATGGGCATGGGCGAGCTCATCGAGTCGATCGAGAAGGTCGACGACATGACGGTGCGCTTCAACCTGACGCGGCCCGAGGCACCCTTCATCGCGAACCTCGCGATGGATTTCGCCTCGATCATGTCCAAGGAATACGCCGACGCCATGATGGAGGCCGGCACCCCGGAGATGATCAACCAGGCGCCCATCGGCACCGGTCCGTTCACCTTCCAGGATTACCAGACCGATGCGGTCATCCGCTACGCGGCGAACGAGAACTACTGGGAAGAGGGCCTGCCGAAGGTCGAGAACCTGGTCTTCGCGATCACGCCCGACGCCTCGGTGCGCCTGCAGCGCCTGCAGGCCGGCGAATGCCACGTGATGCCCTATCCGAACCCGGCCGACGTGGAATCGATCCGCTCGAACGGCGACCTCGAACTGCTCGAGCAGGAGGGCCTGAACGTCGGCTACCTCGCGTTCAACACCACGCAGGAGCCTTTCGACAACCCGGACGTCCGCCGCGCGGTCAACCTCGCGATCGACCGTGACGCGATCATCGACGTGGTCTTCCAGGGCACCGGCCGGGTCGCCAAGAACCCGATCCCGCCGACCATGTGGTCCTACAACGACGCGGTCGAGGACTATCCCCACGATCCCGAACAGGCGCGCCAGCTGCTCGAGGAGGCAGGCGTCAGCGACCTGTCGATGAAGGTCTGGGCGATGCCGGTGCAGCGGCCCTACAACCCGAACGCCCGCCGCATGGCCGAGCTGATCCAGGAAGACCTCTCAGAGGTCGGCATCAGCGTCGAGATCGTGTCCTACGAATGGGGCGAATACCTCGAGCGGTCGAGCGCCGAGGATCGTGACGGCGCGGTCCTGCTGGGCTGGACCGGCGACAACGGCGACCCGGACAACTTCCTGTCCGTGCTCCTCGGCTGCGACGCCGTCGGCGGCGCGAACCGCGCCCAGTGGTGCCACGAGCCGTTCAACGAGCTGGTCGCCGAGGCCAAGACGCTGACCGACCAGGACGAGCGCGCAGCGCTCTACGAAGAGGCGCAGGTCATCTTCAAGGAGCAGGCGCCCTGGGTCACCATCGCGCATTCCACCGTGTTCATGCCGGTGCGTGCAGAGGTCCAGGACTACATCGTCCACCCGCTCGGCGGGCACATCTTCGACCAGGTCAGCCTCTCGCAGTAAGGCTGTCGCGGCGGGGCCCCATGCGGGCCCCGCTTCACGTCCGGGCCCTGCGCGAGGGCGCCCCCGCCCGATCCGCCCGGGCGACGTCACGTAGCGTTTGCGCGTTTCCGCTCCCCCACCCTTGACCTTCACCTCGAAGGGGATATTGGTCGCCGCCCGATGCTCAGATACCTCCTGTCCCGCCTGATCACCTTCGTGCCCACCTTCATCGGTGTCACGCTGATCTCCTTCGCCTTCATCCGGGTGCTGCCGGGTGATCCGATCATCGTCATGGCCGGCGAACGCGGCCTGACGCAGGAACGCTACGAGGAGCTGGTGCAGCGCTTCGGGTTCGACCAGCCGCTCTGGCAGCAGTTCTGGGACTACCTGACGGGCGTGGTGCAGGGCGACCTCGGCAACAGCTTCGTGACGAACCGGCCGGTCTGGGACGAGTTCTTCACCCTCTTCCCGGCGACGCTCGAGCTGTCGCTCTGCGCGATCATCTTCGCCATGGTGCTGGGCATCCCCGCCGGCGTGATCGCCGCCGTCTACCGCGGCAAGTTCTTCGACCGGGCGCTCATGTCCACCGCGCTCGTCGGCTATTCCATGCCGATCTTCTGGTGGGCGCTGCTCCTGATCATCGTGTTCTCGGGTTGGCTCGGCTGGACGCCGGTTTCGGGGCGGATCGGCCTGCTCTACTACTTCGACGACGTCACGGGCTTCATGCTGATCGACTCGCTGCTCTCGGGACAGGACGGCGCGTTCGGCTCGGCGGTGCAGCACCTGATCCTGCCGTCCATCGTGCTGGGCACGATCCCTCTTGCCGTGATCGCGCGCCAGACCCGCTCGGCCATGCTCGAGGTCTTGTCCGAGGACTACATCCGCACGGCGCGCGCCAAGGGCTTGAGCTCGGGCCGCGTCAACGGCCTCCATGCCCTGCGCAATGCCATGATCCCGGTGATCACCGTGATCGGGCTCAGCGTCGGCACGCTGATGGCCGGCGCGATCCTGACCGAGACGATCTTCTCCTGGCCCGGCATCGGCAAGTGGATGGTCGATTCGATCTTCCGGCGCGACTACCCCGTGGTGCAGGGCGGGCTCCTGCTGATCGCGCTGATCGTGATGCTCGTGAACCTGACCGTCGACGTGCTCTACGGCCTCATCAACCCCAAGATCCGGAAACGCTGATGGCCGACGCATCCTCGCAAATCGCCCGCACCGTTCCGACCCGCCGGCCGAGCCGGTTCAAGGAGTTCTGGCGCTACTTCAGCGAGAACCGCGGCGCGGTGATCGGCTTCTGGGTCTTTCTCGCGGTCTTCCTGGTGGCGGTCTTCGCGGACCTGCTCGCGCCCTACGACCCGGCCGCCCAGTTCCGGCAGCACGCGCTGCAGCCGCCCTTCTGGCAGAGCGGCGGTACCTGGGAATTCCCGCTCGGCACCGACGCGCTCGGCCGCGACATGCTCTCGCGGCTGATCCACGGCGCACGCTTCTCGTTCTTCGTGGGCGTGGTGGTCGTGGTCGTCGCCGCAACGGGCGGCATCCTGATCGGGCTCATCGCAGGCTTCGCGCCCAAGTGGCTCGACACGATCATCATGCGGCTCATGGACATCATCCTGGCCTTCCCGTCGCTGCTGCTGGCGCTCGCGCTCGTGGCGATCCTCGGGCCGTCGCTGCTGAACGCGATGATCGCGATCGCGCTGGTCCTGCAGCCGCATTACGTGCGCCTCACCCGCGCGAGCGTCATCAACGAACGCACCAAGGACTACGTCATCTCGGCGCAGGTCGCGGGCGCGGGCCTGCCGCGGCTCATGTTCAAGACGGTGCTGCCCAACTGCCTCGCTCCGATCATCGTGCAGGCGGCGCTGTCCTTCTCGACGGCGATCCTCGATGCCGCGGCGCTCGGCTTCCTCGGGATGGGGGCGCAGCCGCCCACGCCCGAATGGGGCACCATGCTGGCCGATGCGCGCGAGTTTGTGCTGCGCGCATGGTGGGTCATCACCCTGCCGGGCCTCGCCATCCTGGTCACCGTCCTGTCCATCAACCTGATGGGCGACGGTCTGCGCGACGCGCTCGACCCCAAGCTCAAGCGGAGCTGACATGTCACTCCTGAAAATCCGCAACCTCTCGGTGGAATTCGCCACCGCCACGGGCCCGTTCCGCGCCGTCGATTCCGTCGACGTCGACGTGGAGAAGGGCGAGATCCTCGCCATCGTCGGCGAAAGCGGCTCGGGCAAGTCGGTCTCGATGCTGGCGACCATGGGCCTCCTGCCCTGGACCGCGACGATCACCGCGGACGAGATGAGCTTCGAGGGGCGCGACCTGCGCACCATGCCGGGGCGGGAGCGCCGCAAGCTCATCGGCAAGGACCTGGCGATGATCTTCCAGGAGCCCATGTCGTCGCTCAACCCCTGCTTTACCGTAGGCTTCCAGATCCGCGAGGCGCTGAAGGAACATCTCGACCTCGACCGCAAGGCGCGGCAGGCGCGTGCCGTCGAGCTGTTCGAGATGGTCGGCATCCCCGACCCCGAGCGGCGGCTGAAGGCGTTTCCCCACCAGCTTTCGGGCGGCATGAACCAGCGGGTGATGATCGCCATGGCCATCGCCTGCCGCCCGCGCCTCCTGATCGCGGACGAGCCCACGACCGCGCTCGACGTGACGATCCAGGCGCAGATCCTCGACCTGCTGACGGATCTCCAGAAGGATACCGGGATGGGCCTTATCCTGATCACCCACGACATGGGCGTGGTGGCCGAGACCGCCGAACGCGTGGCGGTGCAATATGCCGGCCAGAAGGTCGAAGACCAGAAGGTGGCCGACCTCTTCGACCGGCCGCACCATCCCTACACCTCCGCCCTGCTGGCCGCGCTGCCCGAGCGCGCGACCGAGCGGCGGCTGCCGACCATCCCGGGTGTCGTGCCGGGCCAGCATGACCGGCCGCGGGGCTGTCTTTTCTCGCCGCGCTGCAAATTCGCCGACGATCGCTGCCGCGAGGTGCCGCCGCCGGTGCAGCCACGTCCCATCGGGCTCGCCCGCTGCCACTACCCGCTGAACGTCCCGGCCGGGGCCGAGGAGGAGCGCGCATGAACCCCGTCGTCATCGCCGAGGACCTCACCCGCGAATATCACGTGGGCGGTGGCCTCTTCTCGCAGCCGGGCATCGTGCGCGCCGTGGCCGGCACGTCCTTCAGCATCGAGCCCGGCAAGACGCTCGCCGTCGTGGGTGAAAGCGGCTGCGGCAAGTCCACGCTCGCCCGCATGGTCACCATGATCGAGGAGCCGACCTCGGGCACGCTGACCATCGGCGGCAAGACCGTGACGCGCGACCGGTGGCGCGAGCTGCGCGCGGATGTCCAGATCGTGTTCCAGGACCCCTACGGCTCGCTCAACCTGCGCCAGCGGGTCGGGGCGATCCTCGAGGAGCCGCTGAAGATCAACCGCCCCGACCTGTCGGCCGGAGACAGGGCCGCCAAGGCGCGCGAGATGATGCGCCTCGTCGGCCTGCGCAAGGAACATTACGACCGTTACCCGCACATGTTCTCGGGCGGCCAGCGCCAGCGGATCGCCGTGGCGCGCGCGCTCATGCTCGAGCCGAAGCTCCTCGTCCTCGACGAGCCGGTGTCGGCCCTCGACCTCTCGATCCAGAGCCAGATCCTGAACCTGCTCCTCGACCTGCAGGAGCGCATGGACCTGGCCTACCTGTTCATCAGCCACGACCTGTCGGTGGTGAAACACGTGGCGGACGACATCGTCGTCATGTATCTCGGCCGCCCGGTCGAAACTGGCCCCAAGGACCAGGTCTTCGCCGCCCCGCGCCATCCCTACACCAAGGCGCTCCTGTCCGCGACGCCGAGCGCCGACCCGCGCCGCGCCAAGCAGCGCATCAAGCTGGCCGGAGAGCTGCCCTCGCCGCTCGCCGTCCCGCCCGGCTGCCCCTTCGCCCCGCGCTGCTGGAAGGCGCAGGACAAGTGCACCGCCGAACGCCCCCAGCTCGAAGGCACGCCCCACCCCGCCGCCTGCTTCTTTCCGGAGAACTAGCGGCCGTCGCCGCCCGCGGCTACGCGGCAAGGGGAAGGACGACCACGAACCGCGCACCGGTGGCGCTCGGCTCCAGTTCGAGCGTGCCGTCATGCGTCGCGGCGATGCGGCGCGCGATGGCGAGGCCGAGGCCGCTGCCCCGGTTACCGTCCTCCGTGCCGCGGTGGAAACGCTCGAAGATCCGTGCACGCTCCTCCTCGGGAACCCCCGGGCCGTCATCCGTCACGGCCAGTCGCGCGCTGCCGCCGACCTTCGCGAGTTGGATCGAGATCCGGCCGCCGCGGCGCAGACCGTAATTGCAGGCATTGTCGAGAAGGTTGTCGATAAGTTCGGTCAGAAGCCCGTTGCGCTCGGTCACCGCCAGCCCGTCCTCGGGCGCGTCGAAGTCGATGTCGCCGCCGGCGGCGAGGATGCGCGGCGCGGCGCCCGCCGCCGCCTCGGCCGCGAGCCGCGCGAGATCGGCGGTCCGGGTCGACATGCGGGCCGCGCCGTCGAGCGCCTCGAGGCTCAGGAGCTGCGTGGTCATGCGGCGCACGCGCGCCATGGCGCGATGCGCCTCGGCGAGGATCTCGCGCCGGTCGGCGTCGGTCGTGGCCACAATGCCCGCGTCGAGCTGCGCCGCGACCGCCGCGATCGGGTTGCGCAGCTGGTGCGCGGCATCCGAGATGAAGGCGTCCCGCTTGTCGATGGCCTCGCGCATCTCGGCGATGAGCCCGTTCAGCGCGGCCACGAGGGCGTCGAGCTCTCGGGGCACCGGACCGCTGATCGGCGCGAGATCGCGCGGGCTGCGCCGGGACACCGCCTCGGACAGGGCATGCAGCGGGCCGAGACCGTACCAGATGCCGACCGCGAGCGCGGCCGCCACCACCGCCATGACGCCCGCGAGGATCATGAGCGTCTGGCTCAGGAGCCGCACCGCGAGATGGTGCCTCTGCGTCACCGTCTGCCACACCTCGACGGTCGTCCAGCCCTGAAGCTCGGTGTCGGCCACGAATTCGCGCAGGACGACGCCCCGGACCGGGTCGCCGAAATAGGTCCCGTCGTAGAACACCGCCTCGCCCGTCGGCAGTTCGGTGCCGCGGGCGGGCGAGCCGTCGGGACCCCGCGAATAGCCGGTGACGAAGCGTCCGCCGGGGCCGATGATCCGGTAGTAGACCGGGTCCCCGAGCGACTGCACCAGGCGGTCGAGCAGCTGTTCGGCCAGCATGTCGCCATCGGTCAGGATCGTGTCCCGGGAGATCGTCAGCGCCACGACCTCGAGCGTGTTGTCGTAGAGGCGCATCGACATCTCGCGCGCGATCGACAGTCGCACCGCCGAGGCGAAGATCGCCGTCACGAGCAGCGCGCTCAGGATCGTCGCGAAGAGGCGCGTGCGCAGTGACGGGACGCGGCGCGCGTTCATGCAGGCCGTTCCAGGAGGTATCCGAGACCCCGCAGGGTGCGGATCGCGCCCGCGTCGCCGAGCTTGCGCCGGAGGCGCGACACCACGAGTTCGACCGCGTTCGCCTCGACCTCGGCGCCGTGGCCATAGAGCGTGTCGACGATCTGCGCCTTCGTGACGACGGAGCCCACGCGGTCGAAAAGCAGCTCGAAGAGCGCGCGCTCGCGCGGGGCGAGGTCGATGACCGTGCCGTCACGGCTGAGCGTCCCCGATCCGCGGTCGAGCTCGAGCGCCCCGAGCCGTTCCACCGTGGGCGCGATCTGCGACCGCCGCCGCGACAGCGCGCGGATGCGGGCCAGCAGCTCCTCCATGGGAAACGGCTTCACCATGTAATCGTCCGCGCCCGCGTCGAGCCCCGCGACACGGTCCGACAGACCGCTGCGCGCGGTGAGGATGAGGACCGGGTCCAGATGCCCGCGCCGGCGCAGGGAGGCGAGGATTTCGAGCCCCGACAGCCGCGGGAGGTTCATGTCGAGGATGAGCAGGTCCGCGCCCGCCCCCGCCAGGTGTTCGTCCGCCTCGATCCCGTCGAAGACCTGGTCGACCGCGTGGCCGGCCTGCCTCAGAACGCGGGCGATGGCATCCGACAGGTCCCTGTTGTCCTCGGCGATCACGACCCGCACTGCCCGCTCCTCCTTGTGGCGCCCGCAGAGTGAAAGAATTTTCGGGTGACAGCAATCGGACAGGTTACCATGCTAACAGGGCGCCTTGTCGACGGCCGTCCCCTTGCGGGGCGCCGTCCACCGTCCGGCAGGAGGGCCGGATCGGGACCTTAATGACCACGAATGGGAGGAAAGACATGACTGTCTCCAGATTCACCCGCCGGGCCGCGATGGCTCTCGGCGTTGCCGGTGCCGCGCTCACGGCGGCGCTGCCCGCGTCGGCGCAGGACGTCACCTTCGAGGGCGAGACGATCGAGTTCATGATCCCGTTCTCGGCCGGCGGCGGGTCCGACACCTGGGCGCGCTTCCTCGCCCCGTTCCTGCAGAAGCACCTGCCGGGCAATCCGAGCGTCCAGGTCGTGAACGAGCCCGGCGGCGGCTCCACGAAGGGCGCCAACCTCTTCGCGGCACGCGCCCGGCCCGACGGCCTGACCATCCTCGGCACGTCCGGCTCGACGCAGTTTCCCTACCTGCTCGGCGATCCGCGCGTGCGCTACGAATATGCCGACTGGAACGTCGTCATGGCGACGCCGACCGGCGGCGTCGTCTACACGACCCCCGACACCGGCGTGGAAAGCGCCGACCAGATCGACAAGCTGGCGGGCCAGGACCTCGTCTATGCGAGCCAGGGCGCCACGTCGCTCGACCTCGTGCCGCTCCTCGGCTTCCGGCTGATGGGCCTCGACGTGCGGCACGTCTTCGGCTTCCAGGGCCGCGGTGACGGCCGGCTCGCCTTCGAGCGCGGGGAGGTCAACATCGACTACCAGACCTCGTCCGGCTACCTGCAGAACGTGCAGCCGCTCGTCGACGAAGGCTCGGCCGTACCGCTCTTCTCGTGGGGCGCGCTCGACGACGAGGGCAACATCGTCCGCGACCCGACCTTCCCGGACCTGCCGTCCTACGTCGAGGCCTACGAGGCGATCAACGGCGAGGCACCGTCGGGCGCCGAGTTCGAGGCCTACAAGGCGTTCTTCGTGGCCGGGTTCCCGGCTCAGAAGATGGTCTTCCTTCCCGAGGGCACCGACCAGGCGATCATCGACGCCTACAAGCAGGCCTTCGTGGACATCCAGGACGATCCCGAATTCCAGGAACAGAAGGGCCCGGCCATCGGGGACTACCAGCTGGCCACCGGCGACTCGGCGCAGAACCTCTACGAGCAGGGCACGCGCGTCAGCGACGAGGTGCGCCGGTCGGTCGTCGACCTGCTGACCAGCGAGTACGACGTCACCCTCGACTGACGTCCGTACCTTCGGGCGGCTCCGGAATCCGGGGCCGCCCGCTTGCGCGTCTGCCGCCGGCAGCACGCGGGTCGATCCCTGTCCAAAAGAGGTATAGCCCATGCTCGACGCGATGCTTTCGGCGCTGTCGGACCTCCTGACATTGCAGCACCTCCTCTACATGCTGGTCGGCGTCACGCTCGGCCTCTCGGTAGGGGTCTTTCCCGGTCTCGGCGGCATCGCCGGCCTGTCGCTCCTGCTGCCGTTCATCTACGGCATGGATCCGACCTCCGCGCTCGCCATGCTCATCGGGCTGGTCGCGGTCATCCCCACCTCGGACACCTTCGCTTCCGTCCTCATGGGCATCCCCGGCTCGTCGGCCAGTCAGGCCACCGTCCTCGACGGCTTTCCGCTGTCGCGGCAGGGCCACGCCGCGCGGGCACTGTCCGCCGCGTTCGTCTCCTCGCTTTTCGGCGGGCTCGTGGGCGCCATCGTCCTCACGGGCTTCGTGCTGATCGCGCGGCCCCTCATCCTGCTCTTCACCTCGGCCGAGCTGTTCATGCTGTCGGTGTTCGGCCTGTCGATGGTCGGCGTCCTTGCCGGACGCTCGCTTGCCAAGGGCCTCGGGGCCTGCGGGCTCGGGCTCGTCATCGGGTCGATCGGCGGCGCCCCGGCGACGGGCGAGTTCCGCATGATCTTCAACACCGACTACCTCTATGACGGCATCCCGCTCGTCATCGTCGGCCTCGGCCTCTTCGCGGTGCCCGAGATCGTGGACCTCCTGCGGCGCGACCAGTCGATCTCGTCCGAGGGCGGGCTCGGCGCGGGTTGGTTCACGGGCCTGCGCGACTGGTGGAAGAACTGGTGGCTCAGCCTGCGCTGCGCCGGGCTCGGCACCATCATCGGCGCCATCCCGGGCCTCGGGGGCTCCGTCGTCGACTGGCTGGCCTACGGGCACGCCATGCAGTCCGAACGCAACACAGAGAACTTCGGCAAGGGCGACATCCGCGGCGTGATCGCGCCCGAGAGCGCGAACAACGCCAAGGAAGGCGGCGGCCTGCTGCCGACGCTCATGTTCGGCATCCCGGGCTCGGGCTCGATGGCGGTTTTCCTGGGCGGCATGGTGCTGATCGGCATCGAACCCGGGCCCTCGATGGTCACCACGAACCTCGACGTGACCTACACCATCATCTGGTCGCTGGCGCTGGCCAACGTCCTTGGCGCGGGGCTCTGCATCATCCTCGCGCAGCCCATCGCGCGCCTGACGACTATCCCGTTCCCGCAGCTTGCGCCCTTCATGATCGCGGTCATCAGCTTTGCCGCGTTCCAGGCGACGCGGTCGCTGGCCGACCTCGTCGCGCTCCTGGTGATCGGCGTCATCGGGGTGTTCATGCGGCGCTTCGGCTGGCCGCGGCCCGCCCTGCTGATCGGGTTCGTGCTCGCCGCGCAGTCCGAGACCTATCTCTACCAGGCGGTGCAGTTCTACGGCTGGGAATTCATCCTGCGTCCGGGATGCCTCATCCTCCTGGCCTTCATCCTGCTGTCGGTCTGGTTCGGGATGCGGAACCGGGTCGACGACACCGCCGGCGACGAACTGCGCGCCGACATCGACGACCTGCCGTCCGAGGGGCGCGCGGGCCTCAGGGTGCGCATGCCGCAAATCCTGTTCGCCCTCTTCGCCGGCGCCTGCTTCGCGGCGGCCTTCGTGGACTCGCTCCAGCATTCGTTCCTCGGCCGCGTCTTTCCCCTGGTCATGGCGAGCGCGGGCTTCCTGTCCGTCGCGCTGCTGACCTGGCAGCTCGTCACCAAGGGCAACCGCCACAACGTCTCGCAGGACACCGAGGTGCTCGGCGAGTATGCCAGCGATTCCGAGGCGGGATCGCTTTGGTCGGGCATGTTCTGGATCGCCTCGCTCGTCGCGCTGTCGGCCCTGCTCGGGTTCTTCGCGGCGATGGTGGTGTTCTTCGTGCTGTTCCTGACCATCCGCGCGCGCACCCGTCCGCTGCGCACGATCCTGCTGACCGCCGGCGCGGCGGCCTTCGTGCTGCTCCTGTCGGACGCGCTGAACCTGAGGTTCCCCGAAGGCCTGCTACAGACCTATGTCAGCCTGCCCTGGCCGTTCGGCTGAATGGAGACCCACATGACCCAGACCGAAATCCCGTTTCTCTTCATGCGCGGCGGCACGTCCCGCGGGCCCTATATCCGCCGCGACCACCTGCCCGAGGACCGCGACACGCTCGCGCGCGTGCTGATCGCGGCGATCGGGGCGGGCCATCCGCTCAACATCGACGGCATCGGCGGCGGGGCGGCCGTGACGACGAAGGTCGCCATGTTGTCGAAGTCCGACGACGACTGGGCGGATGTCGACTACTTCTTTGCGCAGGTCGCGGTCGACGAGCCGCTCGTCGACTTCAAGCCCACCTGCGGCAACATCCTGTCGGGCGTCGGCCCGGCCGCGATCGAGATGGGCCTCGTGGCACCGCAGGGCGACGAGACGCGGGTGCGGATCCGCGCGGTGAACACCGAGGCCCGGGTCGAGGCGGTGGTGCGCACGCCCGGCGGGGCCGTGGACTACGACGGCGACGCGGCGATCGACGGCGTGCCGGGGACGGCGGCGCCCGTCATGCTGAATTTCCGCGACGTGGTGGGCAACGCGACCGGGGCCCTGCTTCCGACCGGGAACCTGCGGGACGAGATCGACGGCATCGAGGTCACCTGCCTCGACGTGGCGATGCCCATGGTCATCGCCCGCGCCGACGCGTTCGGCCTGACCGGCTACGAGAGCGCGGCGGAGCTCGACGCCAACAGCGACTTCTACGCCCGGATGGAGCCGATCCGCATCGAGGCGGGACGGCGCATGGGGCTTGGCGACGTGACGAAATCGGTGATGCCGAAATTCGGCATCCTGGCGCCGGCCCGCGAAGGCGGCACGGTCACCGCGCGCTACTTCATGCCGTGGAAGACGCACCCGTCCATGGCCGTGACCGGCGCGCAATGCCTCGCCTCCTGCACCCTGATCCCGGGCACGGTGTCGGACGGCCTCGTCGACCGCCCGGCGCCGGGCGAGGCGCTGGTCACCATCGAACATGCCTCCGGGCGGATCGAGGTCACCGCCGATTACGGTATCGACGACGGCGCGTTCCGGCTCGAGACCGCGGGCCTCCTGCGGACCGCGCGCCTTCTCGCGAAGGGGTCGCTGATGGTGCCGGCCCGCGTCTGGGCCTAGAGCGTCCGGATCGGTGTGCCGGCCTGGTAGGCCGCCACCGCCTCGACCGTCTGCTCGTAGAACAGCTGCCACGTCGCCCGGGTGACATATCCAAGGTGCGGCGTGAGCAGGAGCCGGTCACCGAACCGGGCGGCGGCGCCGCGCCAGGGATCGGCGGGCGGCAGCGGCTCGGCCTCGAACACGTCGATGGCGGCACGCGCCTCGGGATCGCGGTCGAGCCAGTCGAAGAGCGCCTCGCGCTCAAGAAGGCCCGCGCGCGAGGTGTTCACAACGAGCGCCCCCGCGGGCAGGCGCGCCAGCGCCTCCGCGCCGACAAGGCCGCGGCTCGTTTCCGACAGCACCATGTGGATCGTCAGCACGTCCGAGCGCGCGGCGAGAGCCGCGAGCGAGGGGGCCGCTGCGACGCCCGCATCCGCGGCGCGCGCCTCGGTCAGGTTGGGCGACCATGCCGCCACCTCGGAGCCGAAGGCGTTTGCCAGCGTCGCGACCTGCCGGCCGATGTTGCCGAGGCCCACGATTCCCACGCGCAGCGCCGCGAGGTCGCGGCCCGGCGGACCCTGGAATCCGCCGCCGGCAAGCCGCGCGGCCTCGCTTCCGATCCCGCGCAGCTGGTGCAGGATCAGGGCGAGCGTCAGTTCAGACGTCGAGGTCTTGCGCGACTGCGTCCCGGACACGACGATGCCGCGCGCCTTCGCCGCGTCGAGGTCGATCGCGGCGTTGCGCGGCCCGGTCGTGACCAGGAGGCGGAGCCTCGGCAGCGCCTCGATCACCTCGCGCGGGAACGGCGTGCGCTCGCGCATGAGGCAGATCGCCTCGAACGGGGCCAGCGTCTCGGCCAGCCGGTCCCGCGGCACAGGGTCGGTGAAAAAGGTGACGTCCCCGAGCGTCTCCCACACGGCCATCCCGCGTGCCACGCCGGCCCAGTCGTCCAGAACCGCGATCCGCATCTGCATCCTCCCGTCCCGTGATCCGCACCGTGGCGCGACCGGCCGTTACGCGGCGCGGCGCACACCGTCCGCGACGGCGTCCGCCAGAGTGGTCGTGGTACCGGTCCCGCCCAGGTCCGGCGTGCGCGTGGCGGAATCGGCGAGCGCCGCGGCGATGCCCGCCTGGATCGCGGCGGCGGCGGCCGCGCCCTCGGGCAGCGTGCCCCGCTGGGCCAGCCAGTCGAGCAGCATCGCGACCGAGGCGATCAGCGACACCGGGTTCGCCTTTCCCTGCCCAGCGATGTCGGGGGCCGAGCCGTGCTGCGCCTGCGCCATGGCGTGATCGGCACCCGCATTGAGGGACCCGGCAAGCCCGAGGCTGCCGGACAGCTCGGCGGCAAGGTCCGAGAGGATGTCGCCGTACATGTTGGTGGTGACGATCACGTCGTAGCGGCCGGGGTCACGCACAAGATGCGCCGCCATCGCGTCGATCAGCACCTCGTCGTAGCGCAGGTCCGGATGGTCGGCCGCCACCGCGCGGCATTCCTCGAGGAACAGCCCGTCCGAGATCCGCAGCACGTTCGCCTTGTGCACGGCGGTCACGTGGCGGGCGGGGCGCGTTTCGGCCAGGGCGAATGCGGCCTCGGCGATGCGGCGGCAGGCCCGGCGGCTGATCTTGCGGATGGCGAGCGCGATGTCCGGATCGGGACGGAACTCGCCCGGGCCCTCGAACATGTTGCGATCGGCATAGAAGCCCTCGGTGTTTTCCCGCACCGTCACGAGGTCCACTGCGCGACCCGGCAAACCGAGGGCTTCGGGCGTGCGGGCGGGACGGATATTGGCATAGAGGTCGAGCGACTTGCGCAGCACGCCCGAGGGATTGAGCCCGCCCTTGGCCACCGGGGGATAGTCGTTGTGCGACACGGGGCCGAGGATCACGCCGTCCGCCGCGCGCGCAGCCGCGACGACGGTGTCGGGAATGGTCGTGCCGTGCGCGTCGAGGGCGGAAAAGCCGATCTCCGCCGTCTCGAGGCGCAGCGCGAGGCCGTAGGCCGCGTCGCAGGCGTCGAGCACCGTGCGCGTCGCCGCCACGATCTCGGGCCCGATGCCGTCGCCCTCGAGGATCAGGAGCCTTGCGCCGCTCATGACGCGGCCCGCGCGATCTGGGCCTCGCGGACGAGCGCCGCGAAACGGTAGAAGCCGTGCGCCATCTTGGAATACGGGATCAGCAGGAAGAGCGCGAGCACGCTGCCGAGATGCAGGGCGAGCAGGAGCGGCACCGCCGCGGTTCCGGTCGCGGCATAAAGAACGAGCCCCGACAGGCCCACGAAGGCGAGGAGCAGCACGAAACCCATCTGGCCACCCTTCACGTCCGGGGCGCCGAGCTCCGGATCGGCCTTGGTCCGGAGCCAGGCGAGCCCCAGCGCGCCGACGGTCAGCATCACGCCCCCGGGCACGCCGAGGAGCTTCGGCAGCGCGTACCAGGCATAGGGCGCCTCCATGCCGAAGACATAGTGCATGATCGTGCCCGAGGAGGTCGAGGCGAAGCACAGAAGGAAGCCGTAGAGCACGAGCTGGTGCATCTGTCGCCGCCGGTCCGTGTAGCGGTCGCCCTCCTCGAAGTTGCAGCCCTGTCCCTGGCCGCCCGAGAGGTTCCGGAGCCGGCCGGCCGAGGCGCCGGCCTCGCGGAGGTCCGCCCAGGTGACCCGCGTGCCGCCGACCTCGCGCCAGTACCGCGTCAGGCTCACCCCCATGGCGGCAAGCGGCAGCAGGAAGGCCGGGGCGAAGATCGCCACCATGGCCGTGTGGCCGAGATGCGCGTAGAACCCCTCTCCGCCGCTCGGCAGGGCCGAGATGGCGAAGAACATGAGGGCAAAGCCCGCGACGAGCGCGCCGGCGAGAGCGACCCCGCTCTTCTGGAACGTCTCGCTGAGACCGCCGGGCCAGGCGAGGCGGTCCCAGCTCTCGGTCCGCACCTCGGCCAGCGCGCGCGGCAGGTTCAGCGCAAATTCGTGCGGTTCGGTGTACTGGCAGGCGTAGTAGCAGCCGCGGCAATTGTGGCAGAGGTTCGCGAGCTGGGTGATGTCGCCCGAGGCGAACACCTTCTGCCGCGTGATCGCGGGGAAGACCGAGCAGTAGCCCTCGCAATAGCGGCAGGCATTGCAGATCTCGACCTGGCGCCGCGCCTCGTCGGTGGCGTCCGCGCCGAAGCTTTCGGGGTCGGTCTGAAGGGTGACGTCAAGCGACATGGGCTGCGGCCTCCTGGCCTGCGATGCGGCCGAACACGGTGCCGATGGTCATGCCGAACCCGGCCAGGTAGCCCTGCCCCAGGATCGAGCCGGCCATCATCTCTCCGGCGGTCCAGATGTTGTCGTAACGGCCCTCGGGGCCGGTGACCCGCGCGGTCTCGTCCACGCGCAGGCCAAGGTAGGTGAAGGTCACGCCGGGGCGCAGCACGTAGCCGTAGAACGGCGGCTCGGCGATCGGGCGGGCCCAGTTGGTCTTGGCCGGCTCGATCCCCGTGGTGGCGAGCCCGTCGAGCTCCTGCGGGCTGAAGCTTCCGTCGGTGCAGGCCGCGTTGAACCGCTCCACGGTCTCGCGCAGCTTCGCGCCGGGCAGGCCCAGCTTCTGTGCCAGCCCGTCGATCGTGTCCGCGCTTTCGGGCGGGTAGACCGAGGGCATGAAAAGGTCGATCGACCGGGAATCGATGATCGAGTAGGCGACCTGCTCGGGCTGGGCGGCGACGAGGCGGCCCCATATCGCGTAGCGTTTGGGCCAGACGTCCTCGCCCTCGTCATAGAAGCGGTCGCCGTCGCGGTTCACCACCACCGAGAACGGCACGCAGTCGAGCCGGGTGACGATGCCGCCGTCGTATTTCGGCGCGCGGCCGTCGATCGCGACCGCGTGGCACTGGGTGGGGTCGCCGACGCTTTCCGCACCCTGGTCGAGCATGTCGCGGAGCACGACACCCTTGTTGTAGGGCGTGCCGCGGATCAGGAAGTTGCGCGCGCTCTCGCCCCAGGCGCGGGCCAGCCAGTCGATGTCGCCCTGGAAGCCGCCGGCGGCCAGCACGATGGCGCGGCCCTCGATCCGGTGCGTGACGCCGTCCTTCTCGACCTCGACATGGGTGAAGCGGCGCCCCTCGATGCCCACGTGACGCACCTGCGCCTCGTAGACCACGCGCACGCCGAGATCGGCGGCAGTGTTGTAATAGGCGTTCACCAGCGCCTTGCCGCCCCCGAGGAAGAAGGCGTTGGTCCGGCCGAGCGACAGCGTGCCCGACAGCGACGGCTGGAACCGCACCCCGTGCGCCTCCATCCACGGCAGCGCCTCCTCGGACTTGCGGATCGCGAGCCGGGCGAGGTGTTCGTCGGTCTTGCCCTTCGTGACGCGCATCAGGTCGTCGAAGAACTCGTCCTCCTCGTAGGCGTCGGTGAGGACCGACAGGGGCGCGTCGTGCTTGCAGCGGAAGTTCCGCGTATGGCGCGAGTTGCCGCCGCGATAGGTCTCGGGCGCGCCTTCGAGCATCAGCACGCTGGCGCCGGTCTCGGCGACCTCGATGGCGGCGCAGAGGGCGGCATTGCCGCCCCCCACGACCACCACGTCCCATCGGGTGGCGGACAGGCGGTTCAGATCGTCGGTCATAGGGCGTCTTCCGGATAGCTGTCGTCGAGGATGCCGATATCGCGCAGCATGCGCAGGCGGGTCCGCTGCGCGGCCTCCATGTGGCGGCGCATGGCCGCCTCGGCGGCGTCGCCGTCGCGGGACCGCAGCGCGTCGAGCACGGCCTGGTGTTCGATCACCGCCTCGGGTGCGCGGTCGGGCCGGCCGAGCGTCGAGGGCCCGAGGATCAGCAGCGTGGTGTGGATCGCGTTCACCGATTTGACGAGGAAGCGGTTGCGCGCGGCGTCGATGAGCGTGCGGTGCAGGAGCTGGTTCAGCTGGAAGAGCCGCGCACCGTCCCCACCGCAGGCACCCATCTCGTCGTTGATGCTCTGCAGCTCGTCGAGCTCCACCTCCGACGCGCTGCGGGCCGCGAGCCGGGACGCGGTGCCCTCGAGCACGGTCCGCATCTCGTAGAGCTCCATGATCTCCGGGTAGGAGAGCCGGCGCACGGTGGCGCCCGCCCGCGGCATGTGACTGACGAGCCCGTCCGCCTCCAGCCGGCGGATCGCCTCGCGCACGGGCGTCCGGCTGACGTCGAGCCGCTGCGCGATCTCGGTCTCGAGCAGGCGGGCGCCCGGCGCCAGCACGCCCGAGCGCACGTCGTTCAGGAGCGCCACGTAGACGCTTTCCCCCTGCGAGGCCCCGCCCGCACCGTCCTGCACGCGCGCCATGGATTCTTTGTCTTGATTCATGTGTGCATGTGTATACTCTTGGATACACATGAGTCAACACGCCCCCACCCCCGCCCCGACCGGCACCCGGCGCCTCGCGACCCTCGGCCTTGCCGCTGGCGGTGCGGCGCTGTTCTGGGTGCTCGACCTGCCGCTGCCGTTCCTCTTCGGCCCGATGTCGGCCTGCCTCATCGCCGCGCTGCTCGGCGCGCCGCTGAGGGGCACGGGGCCGGTGTCGAAGGCGGCACGCACGATCCTCGGCGTGGCGGTGGGCGCCTCCGTCACGCCGGAGGTGCTGGGCCAGCTGCCGGCGATGGCGGCCTCGGTCGCCTTCGTGCCGCTCTACGTCATCGTCATCGGCGCGATCGGCGTGCCCTATTTCCGCAAGGTCTGCGGGTTCGACATGGCAACCTCGTACTACGCGGCGATGCCCGGCGGGCTGCAGGACATGGTGGTCTTCGGACAGGAGGCCGGCGCGGACGTGCGGGCGCTGTCGCTGATCCACGCGACCCGCGTGCTGGTGATCGTGACGGTGGTGCCGTTCCTCCTGGTGCACCTCTTCGACCGGCCGCTCACGCAGCCGATCGGCGCGCCAGCCTCGGACCTGCCGCTTCAGCAGATGGCGCTCATGGCGGTGGCCGCGCTCGTGGGCTGGAAGGGGGGCGAGCGCATCGGCCTGTTCGGCGCGACCATCATCGGCCCGCTCCTCCTGACCGCGGCGCTGTCCCTCGCGGGCCTGATCGACCAGCGCCCGCCGCGGGAGGCGATCCTCGCCGCGCAGTTCTTCATCGGGATCGGCATCGGCGTGGGCTACGTGGGCGTGACCCTGCACGAGCTGCGCAAGGATGTCCTGGCCGGCGTCGTCTACGTGCTGATCCTGGCGGTCCTCGCCTTCGTGGTGACCGAGATCGTCGTCCTCGCCGGGTTCGCGACGCCCGTCGAGGGCTTCCTGTCCTTCGCGCCCGGCGGCCAGGCCGAGATGACGGTGCTCGCGATCGTCGCTGGGGCGGATCTCGGGTTCATCGTGGTGCACCACCTCACCCGGATCATCCTCGTCATCACCGGCGCACCGATCGTCGCCGCCGTCCTCCGCTTGCGACGCCGGGAATGAGGCGTCATTCGGGTCAGGAAAGATCCGCCAGGCTGCTTTCGCGGGCGGCCCGGACGTGGGCGCGCATCGCCTCCTCGGCGGCGGCCGGATTGCGCGCCTTGAGCTGGGCGATGATCTCGAAATGCTCCTTCAGCGCCTGGTCGGCGCGGCCGGGCTTCTGCGAGGACCGCAGCCGGTGGATGCGAAGCTGGTAGTAGACCTCGTTCAGCAGGATCCGCTGGATGTTCTCGCAGTTCGACGCCCCCGCGATGGCGGAATGGAAATCCTCGTCCGCGCTGCGCTGGCGATAGACGCTCTGACCGGATTGGGCGATCTCTGCGGAATCGCGGTGCAGGAGCGACTCGAGCTCCTCGACGAAATCGTCCGGCGCGAACTCCGCGGCCAGCCGGGCGGCCATGCCCTCGAGCGCCTCGCGCAGGTAGAAGAGCTGTCGCAGCTCGTGCGAGCCGAACTTGATGACCCGCACCCCGATGCGCGGGACACGGGACACGAGGCGCCCCTCGAGCCGGTGCAGTGCCTCGCGCACGGGTCCGCGGCTGATGCCGAGCCGGCGGGCGAGGTCGGCCTCCGAGATCTTCTGGCCCGGCTCGAACTCGCCGGAAATGATGGCCTCGACAACGCGATCAAAAGCTTCGGACGCCAGCGAAGTTCCGACGATTTTGTCCATACGGCACTCTGCCTCATGTGGTTCAAGGGGGGCGGACACCCCGGGTGACCTACGGGCGCGCGCGGTATTTTTCACTATTTGCAGTTGAATAGCACCATCCGGCCGGGCATGTCGATCTTGTAATCGGTTTTCGGTAAACTGTTGACAGTTGCCGGAGCCGTCCGCTATCCGATGGGACAATCGCACCGAACCGCCGCGTGGCGACACAATGGACGGACAGCCCAGATGAAGAACACGACACGACTGAAAGCCCTTGCCGCGGAGCGCCGGGCCATCAGCGTCCCCGGAGCGGCGAACGGGATGTTTGCCCGCGTGATCGAGGACCTCGGATTCGACGCGGTCTACGCGACCGGCGCCGGAATCGCGAACATGTCGCTCGGGGCACCGGATGTCGGGCTGACCACCGTCACCGAGGTGGCAAAGGCGGTGTCCGACATGGCCGACGCGGTCGACCTGCCGATCATCGTCGACGCGGACACGGGATTCGGGAACGCGGTGAACACGGTGCGGACCGTGCGCCTGCTCGAACGCGCCGGCGCCTCCGCCATCCAGATCGAGGACCAGGTCTTTCCAAAGAAGTGCGGACACTTCTCGGGCAAGGCCGTGATCGCGCGGTCGGAGATGGTGCAGAAGGTGCGGGCCGCCGTCGACAGCCGGCTCGACGACGACCTGATGATCATCGCGCGCACCGATGCTCGGGCGGTCGAGGGGCTGGATGCGGCCATCGACCGTGCCCATGCCTACATCGAGGCCGGCGCGGACATGACCTTTGTCGAGGCGCCGCAGGATTTCGACGAACTGGCCCGGATCGGCCGCGACCTGCCCGTGCCGCAGGTGGCCAACATCGTGTTCGGGGGCCGGACCCCCGATCCCGGACGCGCGGTGCTGGCCGAGAACGGCTTCGGCTTCGTGCTCTACGCGAACGCCGCGCTGCAGGCGGCGCTGCGCGCCTCGCGCGAGGTGCTGGGCGCGCTGAAGGTGGACGGCTCGCTCGACCGGGTGGGCGACCGGCTGGCCTCGTTCGAGGAACGCCAGACCACCGTGAACAAGGCGACATGGGACGCGCTCGAGGAACGATACAATGACAACTGAGACCCGCCGCCCCTGGGACGGCATCATCGGCGAAGACGAAGTGCGGGCCTACGAGGCCGCGGGATTCGGGGCCCCGACCGGCCTCGGCAAGCGCCCTGCCCTCCTGATCATCGACGTCCAGTACCGCACGGTCGGCACCGAACCGAAGCCGTTCTTCGAGGCGGTGAAGGAATTCCCGACCTCCTGCGGCCAGGTCGGCTGGGACGCGGTCGCGAACATCGCGAAGCTGCTCAAGGTCTTCCGCGCCAATGGCTGGCCGGTCATCTACCCCTACGTCGCGCCGAAGGAGAGCTTCGATACCGGCCGGCTCGCCGAGAAGGTGCCGGCTCTGATGGGCGTCTCGGCCAAGGGTTACGAGTTCGTGCCGGACGTGGCGCCTTCCGGCAACGACATCCTGCTGCCCAAGAAGCACCCGAGCGCCTTCTTCGGCACGCCGCTGGCCAGCTACCTCATCGACCTGAACGCGGATTCGCTGGTGGTCACGGGCTGCACGACCAGCGGCTGCGTGCGGGGCTCGGTGGTCGATGCCTTCGCCTACAACTTCCACGTCACGGTGCCGCAGGACGCGGTCTACGACCGCTCGAGCACGTCCCACGCGGTGAACCTGTTCGACATGGCCTCGAAATACGCGGACGTCATGCCCACGGACGGCGTGATCGAGGCCCTGGCGCAGGTCGGCTGAGACCGCCGCGACCGGACCCCCACATCAGCAGGAGACCCGACATGGCCAATGACGTCGACTTTCTCGTTATCGGGGCGGGCGCCTGCGGCCTCTGCGCCGCCATCGCGGCCACGGATGCCGGCCTCAGCGCGGCCATCGTGGAAAAGACCGATCGCCCCGGCGGGAACTCGGCCCTGAGCACCGGGTCGGTCCCGGCGGCGGGGTCCCGGTTCCAGAAGGAGGCCGGCATCGAGGACGACGCCGAGACATATTTCCGCGACCTCATGTCGATCGCGGGCGAGACCGAGGATCCGGACCTCGTGCGCCGCATGACCGCCGTGTCGGCCGAGACGGTCGAATGGCTGGTGGACGCGGTCAAGGCGCGGATCGAACTGGTCACCGCCTACAAGCACATCGGCCATTCGGTCCCGCGGCTGCACGCGCCGAAATCCCGCCGGGGCCGGGACCTGGTCGACGACCTCGTGCGCGCGGTCGAGGAACGCGACATCCCCCTCGCGGTGGGGAACACCGTCCGCCGCCTGATCGTCGAGGACGGGTGCGTGGCCGGCGCAGTGATCGACACCGGCGACGGCGCCGAGGTCGAGTTCCGGGCCGCCGCGACCCTGCTCGCGCTCAACGGCTTCGGCGCGAACCGCACACTCGTGGAACGCTTCACGCCCGAGATCGCGGGCGCGCAGTATTTCGGCGCCCCCGGTTCGGACGGCGAGGCGGTCGAATGGGGCGAGGCCCTCGACGCCGCACTCGTGAACATGGCGGCCTACCAGGGCTATGCCGCGGTGGCCGACCCGCACGGCAGCATCCTGTCCTGGACCACGATCGAGAAGGGCGGCGTCCTTCTGGGCGGGGACGGCGCCCGCTTCGGCGACGAGAGCCTCGGGTATTCGGGCTTTGCCAGGCACGTCCTGGCGCAGGGCGATTACGCATATGCGGTCTTCGACCAGCGGATCTTCGAGATCGCCATGCAGGAGGAGGAGTTCGCCGAGCTGCACGCGCATGGCGGCCTCAAGACGGGCGACAGCGTCGCGGACGTCGCCCGGGCGCAGGGCCTCGACGGTGACGCCGCGGAGGCATCCGTCGCGGACTACAACGCCGCCGCCGAAGCCGGGCGCCCCGACAGGTTCGGCCGCACCGCCTTCGGTCACGCGCCGCTCCGGGCGCCGTTCTATTCCTGCCGCACGGTGCCGGCGCTCTTCCACACGCAGGGCGGCCTGAAGGTCGATGCGCATGGCCGGGTCCTGCGCACGGACGGATCGCCGATCCCCGGCCTCTTTGCCGGCGGCGGCGCGGCGGCCGGCATCAGCGGGCGGGCCGGAGCGAACGGCTACGCCTCGGGGAACGGCCTGCTGACGGCGGTCGCGCTTGGCCGCCTCGCGGCGCTCGCCGCCGCCCGGGACCTCGCGAAGGCGGAACCATGAGCCTGTTGCAGGACCTGCTGACCGCGCTCGACGCCATCGACACGCTTCCGCCCGAGGTCGATGCGGCAGCGTCCGGCCACCTCCTGGACATCGTGGGCGTGGCCGCCGCGGCGGCCCGCAGCTCGGCCGGGGCGCCGTGGGTGCGGCACGCCGCCACCGTGGCGGCGGATGCCGGCCGGAGCTCGATGATCGGCACCGGGCACCGGGCGCGCCCGGCCGATGCCGCGCTGGTCAATGGCGGCCTGATGCACAGCCTCGAATACGACGACACCCATACCGGGGCCATCGCGCACGGGTCCGCGGTGCTGGCCGCGACCGCGCTCGCGGTGGCCGAGGCCGAGGGACGGAGCGGCTGCGCGACCCTGCGCGCCTACGCGGTCTGGTACGAGGTGCTGATCCGCCTCGGCCTCTCGGCCGCCGGCGGGTTCCAGGCCCGCGGGTTCCAGCTGACCTCGGTGGGCGGCGCGCTCTGCGCGGCCGGGATCGCGGCCACGCTCAAGGGCCTCGACCGTGAGGGCGTCGCGCACGCGGTCGGGATCGCGCTCAGCCAGGCTTCGGGCGTGTTCGCGTTCCTGTCGAACGGCGCGACGGTGAAGTCGATGCATCCGGGCTGGGCCGCCCATGCGGGCATCACCGCGGCAGAGCTGGCATCGGCCGGCCTGACCGGGCCCGACCGGCCGTTCGACGACACGTTCGGCCTCTTCCGCGTCTTCGCGGGCGACGCCGAGGGCGCGGGACGTCTTGCCGGGCATGTCGCCGACCTCGGCCGGCGGTGGCACCTGCCGGACGTGGCCTACAAGTTCGTGCCGTGCTGCCACTACATCCATCCATTCGTCGAGGCTGCGCGGGACCTGACCGCCGGACGGCCGGGCGCGGACGGGATCGCCGCGATCCGCCTGCACGTGCCGGAAGGGGCTGCGCCGATCGTCTGCGCGCCGTGGGAAGCGAAATGCCGCGCCTCGGGGCATGCCGCGCGGTGGAGCCTTCCGGTCGTCGTCGCGATGCAGATCGTCGAGGGGCGCGTCGGACTCGAGAGCTTCGAGCGCACGCCGGAGGCTGCCGTGTTCGAAGTCGCCGCGCGGTCGACATGGCGCCCGCTTGCGGACAGCCGCTTTCCGGAACGGTTCGACGCGCTGCTCGAGATCGAGACCGTCGGCGGCGAGGTCCTCACGCGCCGGATCGACGACGTCTACGGCAATGCCTCGCGTCCGCCCTCCGAGGACGCGGTCCGGGGCAAGTTCATGGACAACCTCGGCGACCTTGCCGATCCCGAAGCCGCGGAGCGGCTTGCCCACGCCCTGCGCCACCTGGCCCGTCTCGATGACTTGGGCGAGGTGCGCACGCTGCTGGCCGGCATTTCCGCGAAGGAGGCACAGACATGAGACACGACCTGCTGATCACCGGGGGCGAGGCGATCCTGCCCGGAACCGGCCGCACGCGGTGCGACATCGCGGTGACCGACGGACGGATTTCCGCCATCCTGGCGCCCGGACACGGCGCCGAGGCCGACGAAACGGTCGCGGCCGACGGCCGGGTGATCCTTCCCGGCGTCATCGACGCGCACCTGCACCTCGGACACGGCAAGGACATCTCGCGCCCGCAGGTGCCCGAGGATGCCGACCGCGAATCCGCCTCGGCGGCACTTGGCGGCGTGACGTGCATGATCCCCTACCTCATGTCGACCGGACCCTATTCCGGCATCTTCGACGAGGTCGTGGCGGTCACCGAGGCAGGATCGCGCATCGACTTCGGCTACCACCCCATCGTGTCGACCGAGGAGCAGCTGGCCGAGGTCCCGCGCTACATCACCGAATACGGCGCCCCGACGCTGAAGACCTTCATGAACAACCGGGGCGGCGAGGGTGAACGGCTGGGCCTGCCCGACATCGACGACGGGTTCCTGTACCGGCTGGCCGAGCTTGCGGCCGAGCATGGCGGCATGGTCAATCCCCACCCCGAAAGCATCGAGGTCGCCTGGACCTTCCGCGCGCGCGTGATGGGCGCCGATCCCGAGGGGACGGGCGGGCTGGCCGCGTGGGACGCGACGCGTCCGGGTTTCGTCGAAGGCGACGCCGTGCAGCGCGCAGCCTACCTCGCCAACCAGGCGGGCGCGCCGCTCTACGTCGTGCACACGTCCTCGACCGCGGCGCTCGAGGCCGCGCTTGCCCGGCGACTGGCGGGCGACGTGGTGCACCTCGAGACCTGCCCGCACTACCTGACGCACGACGTGACGTGGGAGGGCGGCGTCGTCGGCAAGATAAACCCGCCGCTGCGGCACCCGGAAGACCGCGAGCGGCTCTGGCAGGCGATCCACGACGGCGACATCGACACCGTCGCCACCGATCACGTGCACCGCGACATCACCTCGAAGGACGGCGGCATCTGGAAGGCCTCGCCCGGCTGCCCCGGCATGGAGACGCTGCTTCCGGTCATGCTGACCGAGGGATACCGCAACCGCGGCCTGCCGCTCGAACGCATCGTCGCGCTGCTGTGCGAGACCCCCGCCCGACTCATGGGCCTGTCCGACCGCAAGGGGCGGATCGCCGTCGGGCTCGACGCGGACCTGGCCTTGGTCGACCTCGATGCCGAGTACACCCTGCGGCGCGAGGACGTGGTGTCCTCGGCGGGTTACTCGATCTACGAGGGCTGGACGTTCCAGGGCAAGGTCACCGACACCTTCGTGCGGGGCCGGGGCGTGGTGCGCGCGGGCGCGCTCGTGCCGGACGCGGCCGGGACAGGCCGCTACCAGCACCGCACGCTGAGGCACTGAGATGGCGGCTCCCGGGACATCGCTGCCGCGGGTCGCGCTGATCGGGTGCGGCGGCACGATCTCGACCGTCGTGTCGGGGCCGTTCGACACGCTCGACTATCCCGAGACCGGCACCAAGCTTGCCGCCGCCGAGGTCCTGGCCGAGATGCCCGAGCTCGCCGCCTTCGCAGATCTTCGCCCGGTTCCGTTCCGCGAGGTCGGGTCCAGCAAGATCGGCCCCGATGACTGGCTGGCCCTCGCCCGCACCGTGCAGGAGACGCTCGATGCCGATCCGGAGCTTGCCGGGGTGATGATCCTTCACGGGACGGCGACGCTGGAGGAAACCGCCTTCTTCCTCGACCTGACGGTAGAGAGCGACCGGCCCGTGGTGCTGGTCGGGGCGCAGCGTCCCCTGCATACCGCCGGCAGCGACGCGGTCTCGAACGCCGCCGCCGCGCTCCGGACCGTGATCGCCCCCGAGGCCCGCGACCGCGGCGTGCTGGTGGTGCTGAACGACGAGGTCCACGCGGCGCGCGACGTCTCCAAGCGCTCGACGTACCGGCTGCAGGCCTTCGTGTCGGGCGCGTACGGGCCGATCGGCGTGGTCGACGCCGACCGGGTGGTGTTCCGTCGCCGCCCGGACCGCGCGGGGCTCCGCTTCGATCCGGCGCGGATCGAGGCGCTGCCGCGGGTCGACGTCCTCTACGCGGTGGCGGGCGGCGACGACGTGATGGCGCGCGCCTGCCTTGCGGCCGGCGCAAGCGGCCTCGTCTCCGCAGGTTTCGCGCCCGGCATGACCTCGCCCGCCGAACGCGACGCGCTGGCGGATGCCGCGCGGCAGGGCGTGGCCGTGGTCCAGTGCAGCCGCGCCGGCAGCGGCCGCGTCGCCCGGCGCGACGCGCTTGCCCGTGGCGGGTGGATCGCCGGCGGCGACCTGCCGCCGCACAAGGCGCGCATCCTTCTCATGCTCGGCCTGACGCGCACCGCCGATCCCGAGCGCCTGCAACAGGATTTCGACGAGGTCTGACATGAAACTGCGCACGCACGGCCGCTACGACTACATCCCCCTGCCCGACCGCCCGGACTATTCCTGGCCGGGCGGCAAGCGCCTTGCCTTCTGCCTCTGCAACAACCTCGAGATCTTCGGCTACCGCGAGGGTCTCGGATCGGACAGCGCCGTCCTCGGCGCGCCGCAGACCCACCGCAACTATGCCTGGCGCGACTACGGCAACCGCGTCGGCCAATGGTATCTCTTCGACCTCCTCGACGAGCTGGGCCTGCCCGCCTCGCACAACACCAATTCCGGCCTGCTCGCCGCCCATCCGCAGATCCTCGAGCGGATCGTGGCGCGCGGCGACGAGGTCGTGGGCCACGGGCGCACCAACGGCGAGCGGCAGGACGACCGCCCGGAGGCCGAGGAGCGCACGCTGATCGCGGAGGCGACCGAGGAGCTGATCGCGCATCTGGGCTACCAGCCCAAGGGCTGGATGGGGCCGTACTTCGCCCAGAGCGAGGTGACGCTCGACCTCCTCGCCGAGGCGGGCTACCGCTTCATGCTGGACTGGCCCGCCGACGACCAGCCGTTCTGGATGCGCACGCGCGCGGGGCGGATCATGTCGGTGCCCTATTCGGTCGAGCTGAACGATTCGCCCTCGATGGTCTTCCGGCAGGAAAGCGCCATGTCCTTCGAGCGCATGATCGTCGACCAGTTCGACGAGATGCTGCACCAGTCGCGCACGCGGCCGCTGGTCTTCACGCTCGTGACGCACCCCTTCGTGTTCGGACAGCCCTACCGCCTCAGGGCGCTGCGCCGGGCACTGACCCACATCCTGCAGCACCGCGACGCGCTCTGGATCACCACGGTCGGCGGCGTGCACGATCATTGCGCGGGCCTCGCGCCCGGCATCGTGCCGGGCAGTTGAGCGCCCGTCAGTCCTTGCGCGCGCGCACGACGTAGATGCGGCGGCGATGACGTCCCCAGCCCCGCACCAGGTCGGCCTCGTGACCCGCGGCGAGGCCGATCCCCGCCTCGTCCTCGATCGCGAACCGCGCGGCGACGGCATCGCGGACCGTGCGGGCCGCAAGCGGAACGAAAGGCCCCTGCAGCGGAACCTGCCCCCGGCTCTCCACCGCGCGCCACTCGCGGCCGTAGCGCGAGGTCATGTTGCGCACGCCGGCAAGAAGCGTGCCACCGGGCCTCAGCACCCGCCGCGCCTCGTCGAGGATGCCGCCGAGATCCGGCACCTGCTCCAGCGACTGGGGGAAGTACACGATGTCGAGGCTGCCGTCCTCGAAGGGCAGACGGCCGCCGTCCGCGCGCAGGAAAGCCGTGCCCTCGCGCGTCAGGCCTTCCTGCCGGAGCCGTTCGCGGATGAAGGACAGGTTGTGGTCGGACAGCTCGACCACGTCGAGCCGCACGTCCTCGGGCAAATGCCGCAGCAGGTCGACCGTCGTGGTCCCGCCCCACGGCATGATCTCGGCCACCCGGGCGCCGGGCGCCACGGGCCCGAGGACATCCATCTCGCGCGCGGTCGCCGCGCCGTGCCGGGCCGAGACGAACACGCCCGCCGTCGGGGACTTGGCCCAGACCGAATAGCCGCGCAGGTCGCCGAGCTGGTCCCAGCTCCAGCGCACCGGATCCCATTCGGCGAAAGGGTTGTCGTGGTTGGCGATGCGGTCGGCCGGGTAGCTGTCGGCGGGCTTCACCGGGTAGACGGTGTGCGCGGGGCGATCGAACCGCTCGAAGGACAGGATGGTGTCGTCGGGCCGGCGCGGCGCCTTCAGTCCTGGCGCGGTCTCGGCGGCGCGGCCGATGGCGAGTGCCCCCAGGATCTCGAAGATCTGCGGGATGCCCAGCATCTCGCGCAACTCGGCATGTTCGCCGACCCCGGCGTTCCAGATGCCGGAATAGCCGCGCAGATGCGTGCTCAGGAGCATGTGGTAGGCGGCCGCGCCCACCGATTGCACGACCGAGTAGTTCCGGTGCGCCCAGCCCTTCTGGAAGGTGAGGTAGATGAGGGCGCTGCACTCGGCGAAATGCGGGTTTCCGCCGGCGATGTCGCGGGCCTGGCGGAGCGTGTCGCGGTCGGTGACCACGACGAAATGCCATTGCTGCTGGTTGCAGGACGACGGCGCCTGCGTGCCGTCCAGCACGATGCGCCGGATCACCTCTTGGTCCATGGGCTGCCCGTCGAAGGCCCGGCAGGAATGGCGGGCGGCGAGGCGGTCGAGGATCGCCTGGACCTCGGCATCGGTGCCAAAATGTTGGGCGGCACCGGGGGTTTGCGGATGCATCACGATTTCCCTTGCGCTTGGCTCTTGCATTTATTGACAGGGCGGGGCTCTAATGTAAACTGTTAACAGATCGCAGATTGCAGGATCGGCCCCCGAGGCCGGACCGCTCCAAGAACCCGCAAACGGGCACCCCATCAGAATGAAAGGTCACTAGATGCTCAACAGGTTGGTCACGACAACGCTCCTCGCGACGGCGCTCGGCGCAGGCGCGGCCCAGGCGCAGGAATTCCGGCTCAACTGGGGCCACTACCTGGCGAACGGCCCGTTCCTCGAGGTCGAGGACGAGTTCATCGCCGCCGTGGAAGAACGCACCGAAGGCCGCGTCGAATTCAACGTGGTCTATTCCGGAGGTCTCGGCGCCGGCGACGAACTGCTGACGCTCGCCGGCCGCGGCGCGGTCGACATCGCCTCGGTCGTCCCGGGATACTACGCCAACCAGCTGCTGTTCGCGAAGGCGCTGCAGATCCCGTTCGTCTTCGGCTCGCCCGGCGAGGCCATCGAGGCGGCCGAATATGCCTACGACAACATCCCGGCCTTCAAGGAAGAGCTCGACCAGTTGCGCGTGCGCCGGCTGTTCCACCAGCCGCTCGGGTCCTACTACTTTGCCGGCCCGTCGGACGAGTGCCAGACCCTCGACGGGTTGCAGGGCAAGAAGGTCCGCACCTTCGGGTCGGACATCCCCAAGATGATGGACGCCGTCGGCGCGGTGCCGCAATCGGTGCCCGCAGGCGACCAGTACGAGGCGCTGGAACGCGGCACCCTCGACTATGCCTTCGTCAACATCGGCAACATCGAGGCCTATCGCCTTTACGAGCCGGGCCCGAACCTGTGCGGCCCGGCGCTGTCCATGGCGGGACACATGGTGGTCGTCGGCGAGCGCACCTGGCAACGCCTGCCCGAGGACATCCGGACGATCATCATGGAAGAGGCGGAGAAGGCCCAGCAGCGCTACGTCGAGTGGGTCGACGCCAGCGAAGCCGGGTCCGCCGAGGCCGTCGAGGCCGAAGGCGCCACGATCCACGCCTATACCGACGAGCAGCTGGCCCAGTGGGACGAGGCTGCGCCCGACATGCTGGCCCAGTGGGTCGAGGAGCTCGAGGGCCGTGGCAAGGGCGAGGCGGCGCAGGAGACTGCCGATGCCTGGCGCGAGCTGATGGCCGACTGACGCCCCCACTTCACCGAAGATTCCACGCGGGCGGCCGAGGTGCCGCCCGCGCCTTGGCATGACGGAGACTGGCAATGCTGGACCGTGCACAACGGATCATCGAGCCCATGGCGTTCCTCGCCGTGCTGCTGGGCGGCGTCGGGCTGATGATCTCGATGTTCCTCGGCATGGGCGACGTGATCGGCTCGCTCTTCAACAAGCCGCTGCCCGGCGCGCTCGAAGTCACCGAAAGCACCATGGTGCTGATCGTCTTCGGCGGACTCGCCTACGCCCAGATCCGGCAGCGGCACCTCAGGGTGGAACTGGCCTATCTCCAGGCCGGGCCGAAGCTCCGATCCGTCATGGACATCGTGGCCTCGCTGAGCGGCATCGTCTTCTTCGGCCTGCTGACCTGGCAGGCCTACAACGAGGCGCTCTTCAGCTACCAGATCGGCGAGGCCACGTCGGGACTCGTGAGCTTCCCGCTCCTGCCCGCGCGCATCGCCGTCGTGCTCGGGGCCGGCCTCTACATCGTTCAACTCTGCCTCGACCTGCTGAAGGACTTCGCGACCTTCGGCCAGCCGAAGGACTTCGAGCTGGGCTGACCTGCCCCGCTCCGCCCCCAGAAAGGTTTCCCACGTGTTCGATCCCGTGACGGCCGCCCTCATCGTCATCGCGCTGGTCGCGTTCCTGCTCATCTCGGGCGCGCATATCGGCGTCTCGCTCGGACTTGCCGGCCTTCTCGGCATGACGCTGACCATCGGCTCGGGCGCGGCGATGGCCCAGCTGGCCACGGTGCCCTTCAGCACCACGAACTCCTTCACGCTCGCGGTCATTCCCCTGTTCATCCTGATGGGTTCGCTCGCGACGCAGGCGGGGCTGACCACGGAGCTCTACCACGCGGCCTACAACTGGGTCTCGCGGCTGCCCGGCGGGCTCGCGATGACCACCACGATCGCCTCCGCCGCGTTCGGCGCGGCGTCGGGATCGACCATCGTGAACGCCGCCGTCTTCACCCGCATGGCCATGCCCGAGATGACGAAGCTCGGCTATTCCAAGCAGCTCTCCGCGGGCTCGATCGCCGCCTCGGGCACGCTCGCCGCGATGATCCCCCCGAGCGTCCTGATGGTGATCTACGCGATCATCACCGAACAATCGGTCGGCATCCTCCTGATCGCGGGACTGGTGCCGGGCCTGCTGACCGCCGTGGTCTTCCTGGTCGGCATCTACGTCATGGTCCGGCGGAACCCCGAGATCGCGCCGCGGCCCGACAAGCCGATCCCGATGTCGGAAAAGCTCTCGTCGCTCAAGAACGTCTGGGGGATCGTCCTGCTCTTCTCGCTGGTGATCGGGGGCATCTACGGCGGCTTCTTCGTGCCGACCTATGCCGGCGCGGTCGGGGCCTTCGGCGCCTTCGTCATCGTCCTGCTCAAGCGGCGCGCCAAGGCGGGCGTGCTGGCCGAGACCTTCCGCGACGCGGTGCTGACAAGCTCGACCATCTTCACCGTGATCATCGGCGGCATGCTGTTCGCCCGCTTCCTGACCTATACCGGGCTCGTCGCCACGGTGTCCGAGGCGGTGCTGGGCCTCGGGCTGCCGCCCTTCGCCTATCTCATGGCCTTCGCGCTCCTGTTCCTGATCCTCGGCATGTTCATCGAGCCCATCGCGATCATGATCATGACGCTGCCGGTGATGTTCCCGGTGATGACCGAGGTCGGTTACGACCCGGTCTGGCTGGGTGTCATCGCGGTGAAGATGGCGGAGATCTCCCTCATCACGCCGCCCGTCGGGCTCAACGTCTACGTGGTGCGCAGCGCCTCGCCCGTGCCGCTCAGCCTCGGCGACGTCTTCCGCGGCGTCGCGCCCTTCATCGGGCTCGAGGCGCTGGTGCTGATGCTGCTGATCCTCTTCCCCGAGATCGCGACCTTCCTGCCCTCGATCGCCGGCTGACGCCGGAAGGAGCCGACATGACGCCGCCTGACCCGATCTTCGCCCACCTGCGCACCCTGACGGACTGGTCCGCCGGGCTGACCCCGGACGCCGTGCCCGCGGACATCCGGCGCCGCGCCGCGCTGATCCTCTGGGACGACCTGGGCGCGATGCTCGCCGCGCGGGACGAACCCGAGGTCCGGGCCCTGCGCCGCAAGATCGCCGAAAGCGGAGGGCGCGCCGAGGCCACCGTGTTCGACGGCGGGTCGACCCGCACCGACCGCTACAGCGCGGCGCTTGGCAACGGCAGCGCGGCCGACTGGTGCGAACTCGACGGCGGCTTCCGCCCGGTCGTCTGCCATGCGGCGCTCTACGTCCTGCCCGCGCTCCTGGCCGAGGCCGAAGCCGCGGATGCCGCGGTGCCCGACCTGCTGGCGGCGCTCGTGGTGGGCTACGAGACGGTCGCCCGCGTGGCGAAGGCATTCAGCTTTCCCGCGCTGAAGCTGCATCCGCATGGCGGTCTCGCCACGATCGGGGCGGCCGCCGCGGTGGCGCATCTGCGCGGCCACGACGCCGCAACCCGCCTCGACGCGCTCACGGGCGCCGCGACGCTGGTCGTGCCGGGCCCCTTCGGACACGCGGTCGAGGGGGCGCTGGTGCGCAATGTCTGGCCGGGGCATTGCGCGCAGAACGGCCTGCGGGCCGTCGACTGGGCCGAGATCGGCATCGCCGGAACGTCTTCGAGCCTGCGCGCCGTGTTCTGCGACATCCTCGGCGCGGATGCGGAGCCAGAGGCGCTGTCCGCGGACCTCGGGTCCGACTGGGCGGTGAGCCAAGGCTACCACAAGATGCACGCCTGCTGTCAGTACGCCCATTCGACGGTCGAGGCGATCCAGGGCGCACTCGACGGTCACGTCCTCGACGCGGCGGACATCTCCGAGATCCGGATCGAGACCCACGAGAAGGCCCTGAAGCTCGAGAACGCCGCGCCGCGGACCACGCTCGCCGCCAAGTTCTCGATGCAGCATGTTGCGGCGGCGACGCTCCTCACGGGGGCAGCCGATGCCGGCGCGTTCCATCCCGACACGCTGTCCGATGCGGGTTTTGCCGCGGTGCGGGACCGCGTGACGCTCGTGCCGTTCGAGCCCGCCCTGCCGGCGCCAGAGGATCGCCCCGCGCGCGTGCGCATCACGCTCGGCAGCGGACGGACGCTGACCGGCGAATGCCGCAGCGCGCGCGGCGGCCCGGATCGCCCGTTCACGCCCGACGAAATCCGCGAGAAGGGACGCCGTTCCATCGACGCGGCCTATCCCGGCGGCGCCGATCGCCTGGCGCCGATCCTCGGGGGCGCCGGCGACGGCCTGCGCTGGGGCAGCCTCGTGCGGGACATGACCGGCGCGGCGGCGCGGCACGAAGCCGCCCGCGCCTGAGGCGCGCGGGCGCGGTCAGCCGGTGTCGCGCAGCGTCGCCACGTAGACCTGCGCATGTCCCGTCCGATCCGAGGTGAAGACGACCTGCCGACCGTCCGGGGAAAAGCGCGGATGCGGGTGGGTGTGCTGCGGGGCATGCACCGTGACCGGGCCATCGTTGTAGGGAAACGGATGCGCCCAGTGCGCGCCCTGCGAGGACGCCCCGGGCGCGTGCAGGAACCGCGGGACACTGACCCCGTCGAGGTCGAGCGCGAAAAGGCCCCGATCCGGAAAGTTCGTGTCGCACACGAGCCGCCTGCCGCCCGGGTCGGGCGCACCGTGCCAGACGGGAAAACCCGTGACGGTGCCGACGGCGCCGGTGTCCACGTCGATCTCGCCCATGCCGTTCGGCCAGTCGACAAAAAGGACGCTGCGATGGCCGGGCCGCCAGACCTCGTGGGTGATCCACTGCATGTCGTGGCGCCGCTCGAAGATGCGGCGGCGGTTGCCCGCGCGATCGGTCACCCAGACGCGGTCGGTCATCGGGCCCGCGTAGAGGATGAGGTCGTCGTCGTCGGGGCAGAATTGCGGATGGCCGATGGTCGGACTTTCGAGGAAGACGTCGGCGGTGCCGCGCCCGGTGTCGATCATCCAGAAGCGGCTGACCCCGCCCGTCTTGACCGGGACCGCCCAGTAGCGGCCCGAGGCCGAGAGCGCCGTGGTCCCCATCGCGGCGCCGACCATGCCCGCCTCGCGCATCTCCGCCCCGCCGAACGCGACCAGCACCTCGACCGAGCCGTCCCGCGGCGAGACGCGTTTGCCCTCCTGTCCCGAGACGAAGTAGATCCAGCGCCCGTCCTTCGACGGGATCACCGACCATTCCGCCAGTGCCGGATCGTCGGTCAGCTGGACGAGCGCGCCCGTCTCCTGCCATTCGAGCCAGATCTGCGGCCGGCCCGTCCGGTGCGAGACCAGGACGAGAAAGGTCATCTCGCGGTCCCAGGCATTGACGAAGAAGAACGGATGGTGATGGATCGCGGCGCCCTCGGTCACCTGGCGCACGACGATGTCGTCCCGCTCCTCGACGATGCGTCCGCGGGTGGGGTGCAGGCTGTCGGGCACGACGCTCACTCCGCGGGCTTGACGAAGACCGGACGGGCACCGGCGCGGCGCGAGAACAGCGCGATGCCGCCGACGAGGAGCCAGCCCGCCGCCACCGCGGCAAGCCAGAGCGGCGTGCCCGACGGGGCGATCACGCCGACGAGCCCGGCCATGCCGATCGGCACGCGCGCGCCCCAGGAGAGCGGCCGGCCGCACCATCCGCCGAACGCCACGGCCCAGAGCGCGGTCGACACGAGCAGCGACAGCGCGCTCACGCCGATCTCGACCGCGCTGCCCTGCGCCAGGACGCCCATGTCGAAGACGAAGCCGAAGGGCACGAAGAAGGCCACGAGGCTCAGCCCGAAGGCCGAGATGCTGGTCCGGACCGCCGACGCGTCGCCGACGGCGGCCGCGGCGAAGGACGCGAGCGCGACTGGGGGCGTCACCATGGACAGGACGCAGTAGTAGAAGATGAAGAAATGCGCGGCGAGCGGCTGGATGCCGAGATCCTCGAGCGCCGGGACGAAGAGCACCGCGCCGATGATGTAGGCGGCGACCGTCGGCAGGCCCATGCCCATGACGATGCATCCGACCATGGCAAGCGCGAGCGACGCGTAGACCGACCCCTCGGAAAGCGACAGGAGTGAGCCCGCGAACTTGAGCGCGAGGTTCGACTGCACCGCGACGGCGATGATGATGCCGATGGCGGCGATGGGCACGGCCACCTCGGCCGCCTGCCGCGGCGCCTCGCGGAAGCCGTCCGCGATCTCGGACCAGCCGATCCGGGTCGACCGCCGCAGGAACGGCACGACGAGGCACGACACCGTGGCGAGAACCGCCGCGTAGGAGGCGGAATAGCCGCCGACGAGAAGCCCGATGAGCAGGAGCGGCGGCAGGATCAGGTGGATGCGCGGGCCGAGGCGTTCGGTGTCGGCCACCTCGGCGGCGGTCAGCGCGCGGATGCCGTCGCGGCGCGCGCCGAGGTCCACCACGAGCAGCAGCGCCAGGTAGAACGCCACCGCCGGGATGAGGCCCGCGAGCGCGATCTGCGCATAGGGCATGCCGAGGAGCTCTGCCATGATGAAGGCGGCGACGCCCATGATCGGGGGCATGAGCTGACCGCCGGTCGAGGCGATCGCCTCGATCCCCGCCGCGCGATGCGCCGAGAGCCCGGTGCGCTTCATCAGCGGGATGGTGAAGACGCCGGTCGAGACCACGTTGGCCACGGCCGAGCCGCTGATCGAGCCCATGAGGGAGGAGCCGATGATCGCGGCCTTCGCGGTCCCGCCGGTGGCACGGCCCGCCGCGCGGATCGCGAGGTCGATGAACAGCTGGCCGCCCCCCACCGCGGCGTAAAACGCGCCGAAGAGCACGAAATAGAAGACGAAGCTGATCGAGGTCGACGTGGTGATGCCGAGCACGCCCGCGGTCGTCATCGTCGTGATCTCGGTCGCCGCCTCGACGCCGAAACCGCGGAAGTTCAGCCAGCCGGGCAGCACGTCTCCCCAGAACGCGTAGGCGATGAAGGCGAGGACCACCCAGACGAGGATCCAGCCCACCGCGCGGCGCGATCCCTCGAGCAGCAGCAGGACCAGCGTCGCCCCCATGGCGATGTCGACCGGGAAGATCGGCGAGACGTTCTCCATTCGCGTGGTCAGCCGCTCGAAGCCGGCGAGGTAGTAGGTGCCGACCGCCAGCGCCGCGCCGATGGCGACCACGTCGACGGCGCGGCAGGCCCAGGCCGGCAGCGCAGCGGCGCGGAAGGGCTTGTAGAGGAACAGCAGGACCAGCGCGAAGCACAGGTGGATCGGCCGCGCCAGAAGCGGCTGCTGCGGCGAGAAGAGCAGCCAGATCTGGAAGGCGATGAAGGCGACACCGATCCCGAAGGCAAGCAGCCGGGCCGGGGTGTTTCGGGAACCTGCGAGCATGATCTCCTCCCTTGGAGCGCGCGACGTGGTCTGTCTGTCCGGCGGTGCGGCCGCGGCGCCCTCCCTGTGGCGGCGCGGCTCGGGTGGGCCCTACATCAGGCCCGCTTCCTCGTAATAGCGTTGCGCGCCCGGGTGCAGCGGCACGCCGGTGTTCTCGGGCGTCATCGCGGCGGCCGGATCGAACGCAGCCCAGGCACCGTGCGACGACTTGAGCGCCTCGGCGTTCTCGATGATCGCCTTGGTGACCTGGTAGGCGGTTTCCTCGTCGAGCGCGGCGCTGGCGATCAGCACGGTGCCGAGGTTGGCGCCGACGGTCTCGCCCTCCTGGCCCTCGAACCAGGGTCCGTAGCTGCCTTCGGTCAGGCCGTTCGAGGTCAGCAGGTCGAGCGCCGCCTGCGGCAGGTCGAGGAACGTCACGTCCGTGGTCAGCGCGACCTCCGTGATCGCGGGATGCCCCTTGATCATCGTGTCGATGTAGAGATCCGCGGCGCCGTTGCGCATCTGGTCGGCGATCTGGCCGGTATCCACCTGCGTGACCTCGCCGCCATTCGACTTTATGTCGTCGACGCTGGTGCCGAGGCTCTCGAAGATCATCTCGGCCACCGGCACCGCGGAGGACCCGACCGGCTTCATCAGCACGCGCACGGGTTCGTCCGAGCCGAGGATCTCCGCGAGGTCGCGCGTGCCGCGGGCCTCGACGAAATCCTGCCGCGCGATCACGCCCACGTAGACGTTGTTCAGCCCACCGACGAGCGCGCGGATGTCGGGTGCAGCCATGCCCTAGTAGACGTCGGCCCCCTGGCTGGCCCACACGGCCGAGGCGACGTTCGACAGGGCGATCTCGGCCTTGCCGTTCTGCACGACCATCGGGTTGGCGACGCCGCCGCCCCGCGCGATCACCTCGACCGAGTTGCCGCCGAGGATCGGCTCGATGATCTGCTCGAGCGTCGCGGCGAAGACGTACCAGGACGAGCCCTCGCGCATCGCGCCGATGCGGATGTCCTGCGCCGCGACGGCGGTCGCGCCGAGCGCGGCCACACTCGCGGCAAGCGCCGCCGACCGGGCCCGCTTGCGGATGAAGTCCAACATGCCTTTTCCTCCCTTGCTCCGGATGCCCCCGCGGGTGCCGCGGGGGCCGCTGTCTGCGTCACTCGGCCGCCATGCGGCTTTCGACCCGGCCGATGCCCGCGGCGTCGAACGCGGCCTCGATCTCGCGCTCCGCCGCGGCGCCGAGATCCTTGAGCGGCTCGCGGATCGTCGCGTGGTCAAGGAGCCCGCGATGGCGCAGACCGATCTTGAGAGCGACCGTCCCCTCCATGTGCGAGCCGCGGTGGTACACCGCCTTGGTCACCGGCAGAAGCTGCTCGTGGACCTTGCGCGCGGCGGTGTAGTCCTGCGCCTTGCCAGCCTTGATCAGCGCGATCAGCAGCTCGGGCGCGATGTTGCCGTAGCCCACAAGGAGGCCGTCCACGTCAAACATGGTCGGCAGCAGCCATTCGTCGTGGCACGACAGGATCTGCAGATCCGGCTGCGCCGCGCGCAGTTCGGGGATCTCGGTGTACCAGCGCTTCATGTTGCGCACGCCGTTCTTGGTGGCGACGCAGCCCGGCTGCGCCGCGATCTCGAGCTGGGTGTCGAGGTCGTAGCACGCCTTGGTGGCATCGGGGTACTGGAAGAGGATCGTCTGCAGGCCGCCCTCCTCGTGGATCGCCTTGTAGCGGTCCTGCGGCGCGCCCTTCTGGAAGCCGAAGCGCAGCCAGCCGTGGTTGGGATAGACCAGCGCGCCGGTCGCGCCGGCATCGTGCGAGCGCCTGGCCTCCTCGGCGGCGACCTTCGTGCCCTCGCCGGTGATGCCCGCGATGATGGGGATGTCGACCGCATCCTTGTAGGCGCGAATGAGCTCCAGCCGCTCGTCCGTGGTCAGGAACGTGCCTTCGCCCGCGTGGCCGAGGATGACCAGAGACTTCACGTCCTCGAAGCTCGCGAGCCATTTGGCGATGCGCACGTTCGCCTCGATATCCAGCGCACCGTCCCTGGTGAACGCGGTGACGGGGGCCGGGTTGAGGCCGCGAAGATCCATGGGTTGCATTGTGTAGCTCCTCCTGTGCGAGACGATGTCCGACCCACGGCGCGTTTGGGAACGTTTGTGGGAACGTTCCCAAATTCCCATTGCAGCACGCACGAGTCAAGTGCTAGTTTTCGGAAGGCGGCCCGAGCAGCCGGCAGGAGGAAGGCGCATGTATCCCGAAGACAGACGCGGCAAGGAGAAGGTGCGCGTGACGCTGCACGACGTCGCGAAGGCTGCCGGAGTGTCGAAATCGACCGTGTCGCGGATGCTCGACGAACGCCTGCCGCGGTCGGACACCGAGAAGGCCCGCCATGTCCGCCGCATCGCGGAAAAGCTCGGCTACGTGCGCGACGTCTCGGCCTCGAGCCTTCGGCGTGGCACGACCGGCATGATCGGCGTGATCGTGCCCCGCCTGACGGACACGGTGATGGCGATGCTCTACGAGGCGCTCGCGCGCGCCGCGGCGCGGACCGGGCACTTCACCATCGTCGCCACCACCGACGACGAACCCGAGGCCGACCGCAAGGCGGCGGACGCGCTCCTGCGCCGGGGCGTGGACGGGCTGGTGCTGTCGACCGCGCGCCGGGGCAGCGACTTCACCGCCGAGCTGGCTGCGCGCGACGTGCCTTACGTTCTGGCGCTGCGCCACAACGGTCGGAGCCTTGCCGCGGTGGGCGACGACCGGCTGGGCGGCTACCTCGCGACGCGGCACCTGACCGATCTCGGGCACCGGCGCATCGGCATCCTGACCGGCCCGGACTACGCCACCTCGGCGCAGGGCCGCGTCGAGGGCTACCGCCAGGCCATGACGGAAGCCGGCCTCGAAGTCGATCCCGCGCTGGTCGTCGGATCGACCTTCAGCATCGAATCGGGCGCCGAGGCGACGCAGAGGCTCCTGTCTCTCGACGCGCCGCCATCGGCCATCTTCGCGGTGAACGACAACACCGCGATCGGTGCCCTGTCCGCCATCGCGCGGCGCGGCCTGTCGGTGCCCGAGGACATCTCGCTCGTGGGCTACAACGACATCCCCATCGTCAGTCGCCTGCCCGTTCCGCTGACCACCGTGCGCGTGCCCTTCGACCAGATCGCGGCCGCGGCGCTCGACCTGCTGACCGCGACGGATCTTGCCGACGACGACCGCCTGCGGGTCGTGACGCCCTCGCTCATCCCGCGCCGGTCCACCGCGGCGCGCTAGCGCACGGCGGGATCAGCCGAACGCCTTGCGCAGCATGTTGAGGGCCGCGAGGATGATGAAGGCCGCGAAGACGCGGCGCAGCGTCTGCGCCGGCAGGACATGCGCCAGCCGGACGCCGATCGGCACCGTCAGGAAGGTCGCGATCACCGTGACCGCGAAAGCCGGCAGGCTCACGAAGCCGGCGGTCAGGGGTGGCACCGGGGCGGAGGGTGTCCGGACCAGGTAGGCCAGGGCCGCGGGCAGCGACACGAGCAACCCGAACCCCGCCGCGGTGGCGATCGCCACGTGCACGCTGCGCCCGAACGCCGTCAGGGTCGGTACGCCGAACGTGCCGCCGCCGATCCCCATCATCGCGCAGACGAAGCCGATGAACCCGCCGAGCGGGGCCGCCACCCGCCGGCGCGGCAGCGTCTCGGCCACCCGCCATCTCGGATTGCCCGCAAGGATGTAGAAGCCCATCACCAGCGCGATCGTGCCGAACACCGCCATCAGCGTGTCCGACCGCATCGAGGTGGCGGCGATTACGCCGCCCACGGCGCCGACGGACAGCCAGGGCGCGAAGAGCCGCAGCGCCGCGACGTCCACCGCCCCGCGCTTGTGGTGGCTCAGCACCGAGCGCAGCGAGGTCGCGACCACGGTGGCGGTCGAGGTTCCGACGCAGAGCTGCATCACCACCGCGTCCGACACCCCGAACCGGGTGAAGACGAACAGGAACACCGGCACGAGAAAGATGCCCCCGCCGATCCCCAGAAGACCCGAGATCACGCCCGAGAACCCGCCGGTGGCGAGGAGGAGCGGCAGGAAAAGCCAGAGGTCGTCGAAGGTCATGCAGCGTCCCGCGCGGTTCCGTCGCCTGCGGACCTAACCCGCAACCGCGCCGCATGCCACGCCCAAGATGGCCTGCGGGAGGCTCCCCGCGGCACCGACCACGATGAACATCTCCACCACGGACGAGCTCCGCTCCGCGTCCGAGACCTGCGGACATCGCCGGCATGCGCATAGAAGACGAGATGGGCAAAGCCACCGCGCGGCGCGCACGGCATCCCCGGATGGGTCCTCGACTGACGTCGCGCGGGCGACGGGTCAGGCCGCGTCGGGCGGCATGGGTGCGGTGCGGGAGACGAGCAGCTTGTCGATGCGGCGCCCGTCGAGATCGACGACCTCGATGCGCCAGTCGCCGATGGTGACGTGCTGGGCCACGTCCGGCAGGACGCCGGCGCGGTCGAGGACGAGGCCGCCCACCGTCTCGAAATCGCGCTCGGGCTCGATCTCGATCCCGAGGCGCGCGGCGAACTCGTCGACCGGCATCCAGCCCGCGACGAGCATCGACCCGTCCGGCCGCTCCACCAGCTTCGGCTCGTCGCGCTCGGTCTCGTCGAAGCCGCCGGTGATCGCGCCGAGGATGTCCATGGGCGTGATGACGCCCTCGAAATGGCCGTACTCGTCGTAGACGAGCAGCATGTGCGCGGGCGCCGTCTTGAGCCGCTCGATCACCTCGGTCGCGGCGAGCGCCTCGTGCACAACCGGCACCGCCACGGCGATGTCCCGCGGCACGAAGGCCTCGGCCGGCGCGAGCAGCACGTCGCGGCTGTGCAGGATTCCCACGATGTCGTCCGCGCCCCCGTCGCGCAGCGGCAGGCGCGAGCGTCCCGAGGCCGCGAACCGGGCGAGGACTTCTGCCCGGCTCTCGCGCGCGTCCGCGATCTCGACGTCGTGGCGCGGCGTCATCAGGCCGCGCGCGGTGCGGTCCGCGACCCGCATCACCCCCGCGATCATCTCGGTCTCGGCGGTCTCGATCACGCCGGCGCCCGCGGCCTCCGAGATCACCAGCCGGATCTCCTCGTCGCTGACCGTGGTCTCGCGCCGGCCCGACTGGCCGAGCAGCGCGAGGACCAGCGCGCCCGAGCGGTCGAGGACCCAGACGAGCGGCAGCGCGATCCGCGCGAGAAGCTGCATCGCCGGGGCCACGCGGGCGGCGACCGCCTCGGGATTCGAGAGCGCGATCTGCTTCGGGACCAGTTCGCCGACGATCAGCGACAGGTAGGTGATGACCACGACGACGATGCCCACGCCCACCTCCTGCGCGAAGCGCTCGGGCACACCGACCTCGGGCAGCACCGTCGCCAGCCGCAGGCCGAGCGTCGCGCCCGAGAGCGCGCCCGACAGGATGCCGACCAGCGTGATGCCGATCTGCACGCTCGACAGGAAGCGCCCCGGCTCCTCGGCCAGGCGCAGCGCCGCGCGCGCGCCCCGGTCGCCCTGCCGCGCCCGTGTCTCGAGCCGCGCGGGGCGCGAGGACACGACCGCGAGCTCGGACATCGCGAGGACGCCGTTCAGCACGATCAGCGCCAGGACGATCGACATTTCCAGAACCATGAGGGACCTCGTTCCCGCGCCACCCGGCGCGGCTGTGACGGATGACCGGCGCCCCCGCGGGCGGTACCCGGCGGTGCCGCCTTTCTGGACGCGCGGGCGGGCGGTCCGGTTCCGTATGTAGAGGCTCGCCGCCCGCGGCAAAAGTGCTTCCGCCGCATCCGCGAGCCCGATACGACCCCGCGACAATCGGCTTGATCGACGCCGCGGAACCGGTAGCGTCGGGATCTGGCGCGACCGGACCGGCCGGCGCGCGGCATCCTGCGCAATGGCCTCGAGGGGAAGTCATCACATGAAACGCGCCATGTTCCTGGTCCTGTTCGCGCTTGGCGGTGCGGGGGCGGCCCATGCGGAGGCCGACATCGCGGCGGGCGAGGAAACCTACCAGGGCGTCTGCCGCAACTGTCACGGCCCGAAGGCGCAGGGGATCGCGAGCTATCCGCGGCTGTCGGACAAGGACGCGGACTACCTGACCGAGCGGCTCGAGCGCTACCGCGACGGCGAGAAGATCGGCCCGAACTCGATGCTGATGATCCCGCACGCGAAGGAGCTGTCGGACGCCGACATCGCGAACCTCGCGGGCTACATCACCACTGCCTTCGACTGAGCCCCGCGCCGGGGGGCCGGATCCGACCCGGCCCCCGCCGCAACCCCTTCGGGCGACGAAATAAGCTGCCGGGTGTTTCCTTCTTTTCTACCGTCCCGAGAGTCGGCCTGACGCAGCGTCATCGCAGAATGGCCCGGCGCCCGGCCGACGGCGCACGTTTCAGGGAGGAAACAATGCTTCAACCACCGAGAAGATCCCTCGCCGCGCTTGTCCTGCCGGTCGTCGCGGGGGCCGCGATGACCGCGACCGCCGCCCTCGCGCAGTCGGGCATGAACACCACGAGCCTGCAGCACGAGGTCGTGCTCGAGGATCTCGAGAACCCGTGGGACATGGCCTTCCTCGAGGACGGCACGATGTTCTTCACCGAGAAGTGCAAGGGCCTGTCGGTGCGGATGCCCGACGGCACGGTGAACGCGCTGCTCGGCATGGGCGGCAGCGAGAGCTATCCCGACACCGCCGACGACCTCTTCTGCGAGGGCCAGGCCGGCATGATGGGAGTGGCGGTCGATCCGTCCTTCGCCGACAACCGCCGCATCTACGTCTATTCGACCTCGAACATGTCGGACCCGCACACCAACCGGCTGATGCGCCTCGTGGTGAACGAGGACTTCACCGGCGTGTCGGACCGCACCGACATCGTCGATGACGTGCCCTACAAGATGGCGGCCTCGGACCATCCGTTCGGCGGCCCCGGCGCGCACAATGGCGGCCGGGTCCGGTTCGGCCCCGACGGCGCGCTCTGGCTCACCACCGGGGACAACCACAACGAGGAAATCCCCCAGAGCCCGACCATCATGGGCTCCAAGGTGCTGCGGATGGACACCGACGGCAACGGACACCCCGACAACAGCCCGCCCGAGGGCTTCGACCCGCGCACCTACACCTACGGGCACCGCAACGTGCAGGGCATCGCCTTCCATCCGGACACCGGCGCCACGATCACGGCCGAGCACGGGCCCTGGCATTCCGACGAGATCACGGTGCTCACGAATGGCGGGAACGGCGGCTGGGATCCGCGTCCGAACATGGCCGGGCGCGGCGACTGCCCCGACGATTACTGCGGCTACAGCCCGAACCAGAACGACGGGATGAACCGCTACGAGCGCGCGGCCTTCATGCCGATGACCGACTTCGACACCTATCCCGACGCCATGCCCCCGGTCTGGACCAACAACGGCTGGTCGCAGGGCACCTCCTCGGCGGTCTTCCTCGAGGGCGAGCAGTGGGGCGACTGGAACGGCGCCATGGCGGTCGGCATCATGGGCATCGGCTTCGGCGGGACGCCCATCGGCCAGCGGATCGACGTCATCGAGTTCAACGAGGAGGGCACCGAGGTCGTGGACGTGACCGAGATGACCCTGCCCATGGAAGCGGGCCGCTTCCGCTCGCTGGTGCTCGGGCCCGACGGCAGCCTCTACACCGCGGTCGACGAGGGCATGATCCACAAGCTCACCCCGGGCAACTGAGCGACCGCGCGCCGCCCGACCCGGGCGGCGCGCACTAACGGCTTCGTAAGCTTTCTGGTGCATCCATGGCCCTCGTGGTCCGCGGGACCAGGGCTTGGGACAGATCGGCGCCATGACTGAGGCAGGGACACCGCGCCCCGACGACGCATCGGCCGCCCAGGGCCGCTGGCGGCGTGCCGCCGAACTGGCCGGCGCGCGCCGGGCCGCACGGGCCGCCGAGGACCGGCTCTGGGCCGCGATCGAGGCGCTGCCCGACGCCTTCGTCCTCTACGACGCCGAGGACCGCGTCGCGCTCTTCAACACCAAGTACCGCGACCTCTACGCCGCCTCCGCCGGCGCGATCCGCATCGGCGCCACGTTCGAGGAGATCCTGCGCGCGGGCCTCGCCCACGGCCAGTATCCCGAGGCCGCGGGACGGGAAGAGGCGTGGCTCGCCGAACGGCTCGAACGGCACCGCGCGCCGCGGGGGCCCATCGCGCAGGAACTGCCCGGCGGGCGCCACCTGCAGATCCACGAGGTCCGCTTGCCCAACGGCGACACGGCCGGATTCCGCGTGGACGTGACCGAGATCAAGCGCCGCAAGCAGGAACTGCGGGAAAAGGCCGCCGCGCTCGAGGTCGCGGCGACCACCGATTCCCTCACCGGCCTGCGGAACCGCCGCGGACTGGAACGCGCGGTGGCCGAGCTTGCCCGCACCTGCCCGAAATCCGCGCGCTTCGGTCTCCTGCACGTGGACCTCGACCGCTTCAAGCCGATCAACAGCGTCTTCGGCCATGCCGCCGGCGACTTCGCGCTGCGCCGCGTGGCCGAGGTTCTGACCCGCAGCGTCCGGCGCGAGGACGTCGTGGCACGCGTCGGCGGCGACGAGTTCGTGCTGGTGCTCACGCCGCCCTGCGACCGGCGCCGGGCGATGGCCGCCGCGCAGCGCATCCTCAGCCAGTGCAGCGAACCCGTGGACTGGAACGGCAAGACGCTGCGCTTCGGGGCGAGCATCGGCATCGCGCTTGGCCCCGCCGCCGACCTGCCGCGGATGCAGGCCGACGCCGACATCGCGCTCTACGAGGCCAAGAAGGGCGGGCGCAACCGCAACCTGCTGTTCAACGCAGACCTGCGCCACCGGGTCGAGGCGCGCAAGGCGCTGTCCGACGACCTGCTCGCGGGGCTCTCCCGCGGCGAGATCGAGGCGCAGTACCAGCCGCAGGTGGATGCGGCCGACGGAACGCTCGTGGGCTTCGAGGCGCTCGCGCGCTGGCGCCACCCGGTCCGCGGCCTGCTCGGGCCACAGGCCTTTCTCGGCATCGCCGAGGATCTGGGCCTCGTGCCCACCGTCGACCGGCTGATCTGCGACCACGCGATTGCCACCGGCCGCGCTCTGGTCGCGGCGGGGCATGCGCTCTCGACCGTGTCGGTCAATGTCAGCATGGGCCGCCTGACCGAGGGGCCGTTCGTCCAGCAACTGCCGTCCGGGCCCTGCGACGGCTTCCGCCTCAGCCTTGAGATCCTCGAGGCGGTGGATGTCGACCGCGACTTCGACGAAATCGCGTGGGTGTTCGACGCCCTGCGCGAGCGCGGCATCCTGATCGAGGTCGACGATTTCGGCAGCGGCCGCGCCTCGCTCACCTCCCTGCTCAAGATCCGGCCGGACCGGGTCAAGCTCGACAGCCAGATCGTGCGCGCGGCGCTCGAGGACACGCGCGGCGCCGGCGCCATGGTCCGCGCCATCGCCGAGATGTGCCATGGCCTCGGGATCCCCATGACCGCAGAGGGGATCGAGACCGCCGAACATGCGCGGCTCGTGCGCGAGATGGGCTGCGACCTCCTGCAGGGATATTACGTGTCGCCGCCGCTCGACCGCGGCGACCTCCTCTCCTGGGCCGCCGCGCGGTCCGCGCACCGCACCGCTTGAGGTCGCCCGCCCGGGGCGCTAGCGTCCGCCGCGCGGACCGGGCATCGGGAACGGAGGACGGCACATGCACAGCGACGAGGACGTGGACGCCGTCGGGCTGAAATGCCCGCTGCCGGTCCTGCGGGCGCGCAAGCGGCTCGTCCCCCTCGCGCCCGGCGCGGTGCTGCGGCTCGCCGCGACCGATCCCGCCGCGGTGGTGGACGTGCCGCATTTCTGCGCCGAGGCCGGTCACGCCTATCTCGGCGCCGAGGAGGGCGACGGCGTCACCTACCACTTCATCCGCAAGGGCGGCTGAGCCTCAGACGCCGAAGCCCGCATAGGGCCGGAACGTCACCGGGTCGCCCGGCGCGATCTCGGCTGCGCCATCCGGCAGCTCCACCAGGCCCGTGGCCCAGGCGAGGCCCGAGATGCGTCCCGAGCCTTCGGACCGGAACACATCTGCCCGGCCCTGCGCGTCGAGCCGGGCGCGCAGGAACTCGCGCCGGCCCGGCTTCTTCGATTTCGAGAATGCCGCCGGCACGGTGAAACCCGGGGGTTCGGTCCACCCCGCCCCCGACAGCATCGACAGGGCGGGCCGCGCGAAGACGAGCGCGCAGACGAAGGCCGCGACCGGGTTGCCGGGCAGGCCGAAGACCGGCACGCCGTCCCAGAGCGCCAGCGCCAGAGGACGTCCCGGCTTCAGCGCGATGCGCCAGCTCTGCAGCGTGCCCCGCGTGCGCAGGAGCCGCGACATGTGATCCTCGTCCCCGGCCGAGGCGCCGCCCGAGGTGAGGATCGCGTCGCACGTCGCCGCCCCGTGGTCGAGCCGGCGCGCGATGTCGTCCGCATCGTCGGGCGCCCGCCCGAGATCGACCGCGTCGATCCCCCAGCCCGCGAGCAGCGACAGGAGCATCGGCCGGTTCGCATCCGCGATCACGTGCGGCGGCGCGTCCGCCGCGACCCGGTCGGCAAGCTCGTCGCCGGTGGACAGCACCCCAACCCGGAGCCGCGCGCGCACCGGCACCTCGGACACCCCGAGCGCCGACAGGAGCGCGAGATCCGGCGCCCGCAGCACGTGGCCCGCGCCGAAGGCCGGCGTGCCCGCCACCACGTCCTCGCCCGCGCGGCGAGTGTTGGCTCCGGGCTTCACCGGGCCGTCGAACACGACCGCCGCACCGTCGCTGGCGCAGTCCTCCTCGAGCACCACGGTGTCGACGCCCTCGGGCAGGATCGCGCCCGTCAGGATGCGCACCGCCGCGCCCGGCGGCACCGCCCCGGCGAAGGGCTGGCCCGCCGCCGCCCGGCCCCGCACGAGCGGCAGGCGCTGCGGCCCCACGCCAATCGACGCGTGGGCAAACCCGTAGCCGTCGACAGCCGCGTTCGCTGCGGGCGGGTTCGACCGCAGCGCGGTGACCTCGCGCGCCAGCACCCGGCCCCCGGCATCCGCCAGCGGCACCGTATGGGATCCCGTGACCGCGTGCAGTCCCGCGCGCAGGCGCGCCAGCGCGTCGTCGACCGGGATCCACGCGACGCCCTGCGGCATGGCGAAACAATCGTCGCGCAGGCGCGGCGGCACCAGCGTCGACGGCACCGCCCGCCTGAGCGCCACGGCGTCGAGCACCCGCGGCGGCGTGCCGGACCGCGCGATGGCGAGAAGCGCGGCCGCGGCGAGCCGCATCCGCCACGCCTCGGGCGCGCCGCCCGACCGGCGCGCCTCGGCCTCGGCCTCGGCCGCGAGCGCCGCGGGGTCGAGCGCCACGCCCGGCTGCCCCGCGCTCTCCGGTCCCACGCCCACCACGTCGGCGGCAAGGTCCACGGGATCGAGCCCCGTCGCGTCGCCCTCGGCCCAGGCCGTGCGCGCGCCGTCGATGACCACGACCCTCACAGGCCGACCTCGGCCGCGATGAAGGCCGCGATGCCGGCGGTGTCGTCGAGATCGAAGAGCGGCACGCCGATCCCGTCGAGCGGCGTGTCGGACGCGACCGCACGCACCGACGCGGACGTCGGCGCCAAGAGATCGCGGCCGGCGGCAGCCCGGTGCGTCTCGATCTTCGGGTGCGGCTCGGACTTGTAGCCCTCGATCAGCACGAGGTCGGCGGGCGAGAGCCGCCCCAGGAGCTCGGACAGCGGCGGCTCTGGCGCCCCCGCGAGCTCGGCCATCAGCGCCCAGCGATGCGGTGAGGCGACCAGCACCTCGGCCGCGCCGGCCTCGCGGTGGCGATAGCTGTCGGTGCCCGGCCGGTCGGTCTCGGTCGCGTGGTGGGCATGCTTGACCGTGGCGACGCGCAGGCCCTGTCCCGCGAAATGCGCGACCAGCCGGACCACCAGCCCGGTCTTGCCGGTGTTCTTCCACCCCGTGACGCCGTAGACCCTCACCGCGCCGCCCCCGCGAGCAGCGCCTCGGCGGCGTCGATGTCCTCGGGGCGGTTGATGTTGAAGAAGGGATCGAACGGATCGGTCGCGAAGGTCGCCGTGCCCGCGCCGTGGCGGTCGGTCCAGAGCACCACCTTGCGCAGCCCGTCCCCGAGCGCGGCGCGCAGGTCGTGGCGCAGCGCCACGGGCCAGAGCCCGAAGGTCGGGTGCCGCCGCAGCACGCCCTCCGCGTCGGGCGTCGCGGCCAGGGCGAGACCCGAGGGCGCCGCCGCCCCGCGCAGCCGGGCCACGAGATCCGCGGGGAAGAACGGCGTGTCGCCCGCGACGCTGACCACGGCCTCCGCCCCGAGGTCCGCCGCCCAGTCGAGCCCGGCCAGCACGCCGGCCAGCGGACCCGGCCGGTCGGGCAGCGTGTCGGGCAGGACCGGGAGGCCCCACGCCCCGAGCCGCGCGGGATCGCCGTTCGCGTTCAGCGCCACCGGCCCGCATTGCGGACCGATCCGGTCGAGCACGTGGGCGAGGATGGGGCGCCCCGCAAGCGTGCGGAGCGGCTTGTCGCCGCCGCCCATCCGCGTCGCCGCGCCGCCGGCCAGCACCACCGCGGGCAGGAGGTCAGTCAAGGGCCGCCGCCTTGCGCCGGTGGCGCGTCCCCTCGTCCGACACGGCGCCCGGATCGGCATCGCGCACGAGCCGCTCCTCGCCCGCGAGGCAGACGAACCGCTGGCCGCGCAGCCGCCCGATCAGCGTCAGCCCGACCTGGCGGGCGATCTCGACGCCCCAGGCGGTGAAGCCCGACCGCGAGGCGAGGACCGGGATGCCCATGAGCGCGGTCTTGATGACCATCTCGGACGTGAGCCGGCCGGTGGTGTAGAGGATCTTGTCCGCGGGGCTCACGTCCTCGCGGAACATCCAGCCCGCCACCTTGTCGACCGCGTTGTGGCGCCCGACATCCTCCATGTAGACGAGCGGGCGGTCGGCCTGGCACAGCACCGTGCCATGGATCGCGCCGGCCGCGAGGTAGAGCGACGGCATCGTGTTGATCTCGCGCGCGAGCGCATAGAGCCAGCTCGTCCGGCACTCGGCCGCGGGCAGGGTCAGGCCCTCGAGCCCCTCCATCATGTCGCCGAAGACGGTGCCCACCGCACAGCCCGAGGTCCGGGTCTTCTTCTTCAGCTTCTCCTCGTGCCGCGTCTCGCGCTCGGTGCGCACCACGACGACCTCGGTCTCCTCGTCCACGTCGATGCCGGTCACCACGTCGTCGTCGCGCAGCATGCCCTGGTTGCGCAGGAATCCCACGGCGAGGTAATCGGGGTGATCGCCGATGGTCATGGCGGTCACGATCTCCTGGCTGTTGAGGAAGATCGTCAGCGGGCGCTCCTCGACCACCGCGATCTCGACCTCGGCGCCGGTATGGTCGCGCCCCAGGACCGCCCGCGTCAGCCGCGGATCCGTCGGGTCGGGCAGGATGGGCTTGCGGTCGGGCATGGGGGCGGTATCCTCCTTCCGGCGCATCTTGTCGGCTGCGCCGCGGGTCCGCAAGGCCCGCTCACGGGGAGATCAGATGCTCGGGTTCTTCACCTGCCGCCAGCGGGGCGGCACCGATCCCATGGTGGCGGCACTCGCCCGCCGCCTGCAGCAGGCGGGGCTCCACCTCGCAGGCGCGGTGCAGGAGAACATCGAGCGCCCGGGGCGTCGCCACTGCCACATGGAGTTGCACGTGCTCGCGGGCACGCGCCGCGTGCGCATCAGCCAGGACCTGGGCGAGCATGCCCGCGGCTGCCGGCTCGATCCCGACGGGCTCGAACGCGCGGCGGCGATGGTCGCGGGCGCGCTCGATGCCCGCGTCGACCTGCTGATCGTGAACAAGTTCGGCAAGCAGGAATGCGACGGCCGCGGCTTCCTGCCGGTGATCGGCGAGGCGCTGTCGCAGGGCGTGCCGGTGCTGGTGTCGGTGTCCGACGCGAACCGTGCGGCGTTCCTGCAGATCGCCGACGGCATGGCGGAGGAACTGGCGCCCGAGCCCGAGGCGCTCTTTGCCTGGGCCCGCGCGCGGGTGCGTGACCGCGCCGCCTGAGCCGCGTCGCCCCTATTCGAGCCGAACGCTGTCTGCCGACTGGGTCGCGGCACTCGACAGGCCCAGCTGCTCGAGGCCGTATTCGGCCCCGAAGGCGATGACGAAGATCGACACGAAGGCAAGAAGCATCGAAGGCATGGGGGTCTCCGTTCAGTTGGCGGCGGTGGCCTGCCGAAGGTAGTCGATCAGGTCCGCGCGATCCTCGGGACGCGCGATCTGCTGCATGGGCATCTTCGAGCCCGGCGTGACGTGGTCGGGACCAAGCGCGAAGAGCGCGTCGATGGTCTCGGCCGTCCAGACGATGTCGCTCTGCCGGAGCGCGTCGGAATAGGGATAGCCCGGCAGACTGCCCGCCGCACGCCCGAAGACGCCGGCAAGCGACGGCCCCGCGCGCCGCGCGCCGTCGGGGCCGAGCGTGTGGCAGACCGAACACTTGCGCAGGAACTGCCGCTCGCCGTTCGGCACGGCTGCGGGATCGGTGTGGAAGGCGCGCGCGGCCTCGGCGATCTGTGGCGCCTCCGACGTGGCCTCCGCGAGCGGCCAGAGGAACGCCTCGTCCGCGATGCCGCCCGCGATCACCCCCGATCCGTCGGGGGTGAAGGCCAGCGCCCAGATCGGGCCGTTCGCGGCGGCGCGGAAATCGTGCAGGACATTCCACGCGGCCGCGCCCACGACCATGATGTGCCCCTCGCCATCGCCGATGGCCAGCATGTCCCCCGCGGGCGGCACTGCCAGCGCCAGCACGGGCCGCCGTTCGCCGGAGAGGTCCGCCACCGTCTCGCCCGTGGCGAGGTCGAGGATGCGGGTGCCGCCGTCGAGCCCGCCATAGGCGAGCCACGTCCCGTCCGGCGCCCGCGCCAGCACGTTCACCCCGAAGCCGTGATCGGCGAGGCGGCGCACCGGCTCCCGCGCCGCCACGTCCCAGTCGAGCACGAGGCCGTCATAGCCGGCCGAGTAGATATGCGTGCCGTCGGTGCTCCATGCCACGTCGTTGACGTTGCCCTCGTGGTCGTCGAGGACCGCGCGCTCCGCGCCCGTCGCGATGTCCCAGAGCCGGATGGTGCCGTCCCAGCTTGCCGTGGCGAGCGTCGTCCCGTCGGGCGAGGGGCGCACCGCCGTCACCTTGCCCTGGTGCCCCTCGAACCGGCGCACCATCGTGCCGGTGCCGAGGTCCCACAGGATCGCGGTGAAATCGTCACCCGCCGACAGCACATGCCCGTCCCCGAGGAAGGCCACGTCGACGACCGCCGCGCGATGACCGTCGAGCCAGCGCGGGTCCCCGCCGCCGATCGGCCACAGGCCGACCGCGTAGTCGAAACTGCCGGTCAGCACCCGGTCGCCCGACACCGCGATGTCCATGACCGGGCCGCCGTGGCCCGCGAAGCTGCGGAAGCCCTCGGCGGCCAGCGGCGTCGACAGCGCCGCGAGGACGAGCGCCAGCGCCGCCCGCATCGCTATTCGGCAGGTGTGGCGGCGCGGCCGCCGCGACGCTTGGCCTCGACCTTGGCCGCCCAGATCGAATGGTGCTCGCGGGCCCAGTTCACGTCCACCTGGCCGCTGCCCATGGCATCGTAGGCGCCCTCCATGCCGACCGTGCCGATGTAGATGTGCGCGATGATGATCGCCATCAGCACGAAGCCCACGATCGCGTGCCAGAGCTGCGCATACTGCATCTCCTCGTGCGGGGCGAGCTGCGCCGGGAACGGATCGAGCCCGAGGATCGCCGGCACGCCCATGTCGTTCAGGATGCCGAAGGTCTTGGCGAACATCGGGATCTCGAACGGAAAGAGGAGCGACAGGCCGGAGGCCGAGATCGACGCCCCGAAGATCACCACCGACCAGAAGATGACCTTCTGCCCGGCGTTGAACTTCTTCGCCGGCGGATGCTCCTTGCCGAAGATGCCGCCGCCCTTGGCGATCCAGTTGAGGTCGGTCTTGTCAGGCAGGTTGTGCCAGACCCAGAACAGGAACACCAAAACCAGGGCCAGCATGAAGGCCCAGCTGACGTTGTTGTGGATCCACTTGGAATAGAGCGCGAGCGTCGCGTAGCCGTCCTTGCCCATGAGCGGGATCAGGCCCTTGCGCCCGAAGAGCGTGATGAGACCCGTCAGGCCCAGCAGGATGAACGAGCCGGCGAGCAGCCAGTGGGCGAAGCGTTCGATGGCGGTGAATCGCAGGATCGTGCGGCCCGACTTGCCCTTGCCGATCCGGACGCGGCCGCGCACGAGGAAGAACAGCGTCAGCACGCCGATCGTGCCGAGCAGCAGGATGCCGCCCCAGGTGGACAGCGGGCCCTGCCGGAACTGCTGCCACCACATGCCGTTGTCCTGCATCAGCACGCGCGCGGGCGCATCGCCCGCCGACACCCTCACGTCCGCGGTGCCGAAGCGCAGCGCCTCCCACACCTCGGCATCCGAGGTGCCGCCGAGCGTGCCGAGCTGGCTGCGGATCTCGTCCGCGCCCTCGGCCGCGCTGCCGTAATCCCGCGGCGTGCGGTCCACGTCGAGGCCCTGCTGGCGTGCGAGGATGTCCTCGAGGCTCGACGCCCCGCCCACCGCCTCGCGCGCCTCGGCGAGCGCCTCCTGCGGCGGGCCCGCGGGTTCGGCGTTGCGCAGGACGAAGAGGCCGCCCGCCACCGCCAGAACGAGACCGATCAGTAGGAACCACCCGAAACCCGACGATCCCCTGCCGCCCGATGCCGTCGTCGCCATGCTGCCGTCCTCCCCGGAGAGCGCCCATCGTGCCGCGCACGGGGCCTTCGTTCAAGGGCCGGCCGGCAGGGACATCCCGCCGTCCGGCCCGATCTCGTTTCAGGTGACGGGCCCGGCGCACCGGCGCCGGACCCGAAGGGATCAGTTGCCCTTCTGGTCGTAGGCCGTGCCCCAGCCCCAGGCGCCGGAGCCGAAGCCGCGCGCGACCACGCGCTCGCGGTAGATGTCCGACACCGTGTCGCCGTCACCGGCGAGCAGTGCCTTGGTCGAGCACATCTCGGCGCAGATGGGCAGCTTGCCCTCGGCGATCCGGTTCCGGCCGTATTTCTGGAACTCGACCTCGGACATGTCCTCTTCGGGACCGCCGTTGCAGAAGGTGCACTTGTCCATCTTGCCGCGGCTGCCGAAATTGCCGGCCTGCGGGTATTGCGGCGCGCCGAACGGGCACGCGTAGAAGCAGTAGCCGCAGCCGATGCACAGGTCCTTGGAATGCAGGACCACGCCGTCCGAAGTCTGGTAGAAGCAGTCCACCGGGCAGACGGCCATGCAGGGCGCGTCCGAGCAGTGCATGCAGGCGACCGAGATCGACCGCTCGCCCGGCTTGCCGTCGTTGATGGTGACCACCCGGCGCCGGTTGATGCCCCAGGGCACCTCGTGCTCGTTCTTGCAGGCGGTGACGCAGGCGTTGCACTCGATGCAGCGTTCCGCGTCGCAAAGGAATTTTGCGCGTGCCATGTATCGAGTCCTCCCTTACGCGGCCGAGATCTTGCAGAGCGTGGCCTTGGTCTCCTGCATCTGGGTGACCGAGTCGTAGCCGTAGGTCTGCGCGGTGTTGGTGCTTTCACCCAGAACGTAGGGATCGGCGCCGTCGGGATATTTCGACCTCTGGTCCTCGCCCATCCAGTGACCGCCGAAGTGGAACGGCATGAACGCGACGCCTGCGGCGACCCGTTCGGTCACCATGGCCTTCACGAGCACCTTGCCACCCTCCGGGCCCTCGACCCAGACGTCCGAGCCGTCCCGCACGCCGAGATCGTTGGCGTCGCGCGGGTTCACCTCGACGAACATCTCCTGCTGCAGCTCGGCGAGCCACGGGTTCGACCGGGTCTCGTCGCCGCCGCCCTCATATTCCACGAGCCGGCCCGAGGTCAGGATGATGGGGAAGTCCTTGCTGAAGTCGTTTTGCTGGATCGACGCGTACATGGTCGGCACCCGCCAGAACTTCTTGTCCTCGTAGGTCGGGTAGTCGGCCACGAGATCGCGGCGGTTCGAGTAGAGCGGTTCGCGGTGCAGCGGGATCGGGTCGGGGAAGGTCCAGACCACGGCCCGCGCCTTGGCGTTGCCGTAGGGCGCGCAGCCATGGGCGATCGCCACCCTCTGGATGCCGCCCGACACGTCGGTCTTCCAGTTCACGCCGCCGACCTTCTCGGAATAGTCGGACGGACGCTCGCCGGTCTGCGAGGTCTCGCCGACCTCCTCGCCGCCCGGGGGCGTGTAGCCCGCGACCGTCTCGATCGCGGCGCGCTCCTCGGGGGTCAGGTCGCCGTCCCAACCGAGATCGATGAGCATCTGCATCGTGAACTCGGGGTAGCCGTCCTGGATCTCGGAGCCCACGGGATAGGATCCCTCGGCCAGCAGGTTGTCGCCGTTGTACTCGACGCCGTAGCGGGCCCGGAAACCCATGCCTCCCTCGGCCACCGGCAGCGACGTGTCGTAGAGGTTCGCCGACCCCGGGTGCCGCATCTCCGGCGTGCCCCAGCAGGGCCACGGCAGGCCGTAGAAATCGCCGTCGGCGGGGCCGCCCATGGCGCGCAGCGTGGTACGGTCGAAGGTGTGCTGGTTCTGCATGTGGGTGCGCAGCCGTTCCGGCGACTGGCCGGTATAGCCAACGGTCCACATGCCGCGGTTGAACTCGCGGGTGAGGTCCTCGATCAGCGGCTCGGGGCCGCGGTCGGTGTCGTTCACCTCGATGTTGCGGAACAGCCGGTCTGCGAACCCGAACTTCTCTGCGAACATGGCGATGATGTTGTGGTCCGGGCGGCTCTCGAACAGCGGCTCGACCACCTTCTCGCGCCATTGCAGCGACCGGTTCGACGCAGTGACCGACCCGTAGGTCTCGAACTGCGTCGCGGCAGGCAGCAGGTAGAGGTCGTCGGTCCGATCCTGCATGACCGCGGTCATGGTCGGATAGGGGTCGATGACCACGAGGAGGTCGAGCTTCTCCATCGCCTCCTTCATTTCCGGCAGGCGCGTCTGCGAGTTGGGCGCGTGGCCCCAGAACACCATGGCGCGCGTGCTGTCGGGCTGGTCGAGGTTCTCCTTGGCCTCGAGCACGCCGTCGAACCAGCGCGACACTGGGATGCCCGTCTCGTTGATCATCATGCGGTCGGCGCCGTCGGCGCCGGCCCCCGGCATCACGCGGAAATTGCCGCGCAGCCAGTCGAGGTCCTCGTCCCAGACCCGCGCCCAGTGCGCCCAGGCCCCGTCGGTCAGGCCGTAATAGCCGGGCAGCGTGTCGGCGAGCACGCCGAGGTCGGTCGCGCCCTGCACGTTGTCATGGCCGCGGAAGATGTTGGTGCCGCCGCCGGCGGTGCCCATGTTCCCCAGCGCGAGCTGCAGGATGCAGTAGGCACGCGTGTTGTTGTTGCCGTTGGTGTGCTGCGTCCCGCCCATGCACCAGATCACGGTGCCCGGACGGTTGTTGGCCAGCGTGCGGGCCACGCGCTCGAGCTGGCTGCCCGGCACGCCGGTCACGCGCTCGACCTCGTCGGGCGTCCACTTGGCGACCTCGGTCTTGATCTGGTCCATGCCCCAGACGCGGGTGCGGATGAACTCCTTGTCCTCCCAGCCGTTCTCGAAGATGTGCCAGAGGATGCCCCAGACCAGCGCCACGTCCGACCCGGGCCGGAAGCGCACGAACTCGTCCGCATGCGCCGCCGTGCGGGTGAAGCGCGGGTCGCAGACGATCAGCGGCGCGTTGTTCTCCTCCTTGGCCTTCAGCAGGTGCAGGAGCGACACCGGATGCGCCTCGGCAGGGTTGCCGCCGATGAGGAAGATCGCCTTGGAATTGTGGATGTCGTTGTAGGAGTTGGTCATGGCGCCGTAGCCCCACGTGTTCGCAACCCCGGCGACCGTGGTGGAATGGCAGATCCGCGCCTGGTGGTCGATGTTGTTCGTGCCGAAATAGGCCGCGAACTTGCGCAGCAGGTATGCCTGCTCGTTCGAATGCTTGGCCGATCCCAGCCAGTAGATGGAATCCGGCCCGCTCTCGTCGCGGATCGCCATCATCCGGTCGCCGATCTCGTTGATCGCGTCTTCCCACGAGATGCGCTGCCACTCGCCCCCGACCTTCTTCATCGGGTACTTGAGGCGGCGCTCGCCGTGGGCGTGCTCGCGCACGGACGCGCCCTTGGCGCAATGGGCGCCCAGGTTGAACGGGCTGTCCCAGCCGGGCTCCTGCCCGACCCAGACGCCGTCCGACACCTCGGCGATGACGGTGCAGCCGACCGAGCAGTGCGTGCAGACCGATTTCACGGTGTCGACCGCGCGGGCGACGGCGGCCTGCGCCTCGGCCCGCGTGACGGTGCCCGCGGTGGCCCCGAGCGCTGCGAGCCCGCCGATGGCAAGACCCGATCCCCGCAGGAACGAGCGCCGGTCGACCGACGCCTCCGCGACGCGCTGGAACGCCCCGCGCGGACGCGACCGGGGGGCGGTGTTCGTCTTCTTCTTCAGCATGTCTGTCCTCCCTGGCTCGCCTCGGACCGTCATTCCGGCCGGGCTGCGCTCGGTACTGGTAAAGTGCGACCGTGCGCGGCGGTCAGAACCGCGCGCTGGCGATGTAGGCGCGGACATGCGCGGTATCGCGCAGACCGTTGCCCTCTGCCTCCGGCTGGTCGACATCGGCCGCCGCGGCGGTTCCGGTCGCGGCCGCAGCCGCCGCAGGCGCCGCGACACCCACGAATTTCAGGAAGTTGCGGCGGCTCGCGTCGCCCGGTCTGTCCGTTTCGGCCATCTGTCTGATCCCTTCCCGCTGCATGTATCCCCGCGCGCCCGTTCAGTCCGCGCCGTCGCCGGACATCCGGAACGCCTGTTTCTCGATCTCGACGAAGGCGCGGCCCACCGCGCCCACCGGCCGGTAGAACTCCGCGTTCTTCGCGCCCTCGAGGTCCGAAAAGAAATGCCCGGCCCAGGGCGCGATGTGCCGGCCGAAGATCTCGCGCTGCTCGGCGAGCGACGCCGGCGCGCCGAAGCGGCCTCGAATGAGCCCGCCCATGATCTCGCAGAGGCTCGCCACGTTGTCCTCGGGCTCCCATACGCCGGGCGCGCGGGCGGCGCCGATGCGCGCCATGTCCCGGCGCAGCGCCGCAAGCGGCTTCTCGTTCAGGAAACCGGTCATGTAGAAGCTGGCATAGGGCAGGAGTTCGCCGCGCCCGAGACCGATGAAGAGCCGGTTGAACTCGCGCTCGACCGCACCCGGGCTCGCCGCGCGGGCCACCCGCGCCAGATCCCCGATCGCCGTCCCGAGGGGCGTCGCGTCACCGCTCAGGCCCGCGACGCGGGCGATCAGCTCCGCATCCGCCGGCCGCGCCAGGAGCGCGGCGAGCAGATCGTAGAGTTCGGCCCGGAGCGCGTCCTCTTCCGCGATGGCGTCAAGCTCGGCTGTCCCCGAAGACACGATCGGTCGTCCTCCCATATGCGGCATGGCGTGCATCGCTGTTCCGCGACGTCACGATCGGGCCGTTCCGCCCGTTTGCATACAGATTGCGCGGTGCCGCGTCATAATTCAAGCGCGCAGGTGCCGCACCGCTCACTTCCTAGTCATTGAAATGAAAGCGCATTCTACGACGGGGCGGCGCGTATGCATAATCCTGCGGTTCGTGTCGTTTCTTCCCGGTCTCGTGTTCTTCGGGAGGTTCTGCAGTGTCGTCAGTGCCACCGTCCGCGGGGGTCTCCTCCGACACCGCCGCGGCGTCTCCCGCTCCGGTTGCAGCGGCCTCGGCGGGCTCGTCCGAGGCATCGGCGACCGCCACCTCCGACTCGCCCGTCCCGTCCGCCACCTCGGGCGCATCCCGCAGGAATCCCCGCCCGACCTTGTAGGCGGTCTTCAGCATCCCGGGCGCCACGCCCCCGCCGGTGAAGTCGGTGTCGTAGTCGTTGAGCCCGTCGAGGTTCGCGAGCACCGGGTTCGACCGCCAGAGCCGGCGCAGCGCGCGCCGGCGCAGGTGATCCGGCACCGCGGCCTGCATGTAGGGCGCGAAGGCGTCGCCCTTCTTCAGAAGGTCGGGATCCTTCAGCCCCAGCATCTCGAGGATCTCCGCGTCGCTGCGCTCGGGCCCGGCCGGCTCGGGTTCGGCATCCGGCGCCTCGTCGGGCGCCGTGTCGGGCGCGGGCGCCACGTCCTCGGCCTCGGCCTCCTCCCGGGCCACCGCCCGCTTGCGCCGCGACCAGCGGCCGAGGAACCCGTCGTCGCTGCCGGTCATTCCGCACCCTCCCCGCGCTGCCCCGCGCGCAGCGAGGCCGGCGCGCGGTAGACGTCCGCCGCCTGACGCACCCGCGCGTCGCCCTTGCCGTCCTCGCGCGCCTCGACGTGGTGCGGCGTGCGCTTGCGCTTCACGAAGGCCTCCTCGACATGGTGCGTGCGGCAGAACTCGGCGATCCACGCCTCGAGCCCCTCGGGCATCGGCACCCGCTCGACGATGTCCTCGCCGTTGTCGGTGTGGTCCTGCCCGTCATAGGCCGAGGCCGTGATCTTCACGACCTCGGGCCGCGCCTCGATGGTGCCGGGCGGCCGGCGCAGGATGACGAAGACCGCGGGCGGCGTGCCGTTCAGCGCCACGAGGTAGCCGTCGGTCTCGGCGCGGTGCAGCTCGAGCGGGACCGTCGCGGCGTGATAGTCGACGATCTCGCCGTCGCGGCGCAGCTCGGTCCAGCCGCCGGGCCCCGCCCCCGGCATCAGGGCCACGACGCGCCACGACCATTTCGCCCAGCGCGTCGCCCCGGGCGCGCGCCGCACCACGATGCCGACCGGCAGCCGCGCGCTGCGCGCCGCCGTGCCCGTGTCCGATGCGCCATTCATAATCTTGTCCTCTCCGTTCGGCCGTTCTACCGTGCCCGGCCTGAGGATAACGCGCAGACCGGGACATATGTCCAGACGTGCGCAGGAAGGGACCACATGTCACGCCGCCTGTTTCTCTGCGATTGCGGAGGCAGCCAGACGCTCGACCGCGAGGGCATCGCGGCGGCGACGGGGCTGAGCTGTCCGCGCACGCACACCGCGCTCTGCACCCGCCAGTCCGACGCGCTGACCGAGGCGCTGGCCGATCCCGACGCCGAGGTCATCGTCGCCTGCGAGCAGGAGGCCGAGACCTTCGCGGCGCTGGCCGAAGACCAGGGCGTGCCGCCGCCGCTGACCGTCGACATCCGCGATCGCGCCGGCTGGTCCGAAGAAGGCGGCCGCGCCGCCACGCCCAAGATCGCGGCGCTGCTCGCCGCCGCCCGCCGCGGCCGGACGCCCGCCAAGACGCGCGACGTGGTGTCCGAGGGGCTCTGCCTCGTCATCGGCGCGCCCGACGTGGCGCTGCCCGCGGCGGAACGGCTCGCGGACGCGCTGTCGGTCACCTGCGTGCTGACGGACGCGCCCGATCCGGCGATGCTCGCGAAACCCGTGCGCCGCTTCGACGTGGCGATGGGCCGGCTGCGCCGCGCAGAGGGTGCGCTCGGACATTTCGAGGTCACGGTGGACGCGCTTCGCCCGTTCGATCCCGCGGGCCGCGTGCCGGGTTTCGGCCCGCCCCGCGACGGCGGCACCTCGGACTGCGACGTGCTCTTGGACCTGACGGGCGGCACGCCGCTCTTTCCGGCGCATGAAAAGCGCGAGGGCTACCTGCGCGCCGACCCGCGCGACCGCATCGCCGTCGAACGCGTCCTCTTCGAGGCCTCGCACCTCTCGGGCACCTTCGAGAAGGTGCTGCACGTGGCGCTCGAGGAAAGCCTCTGCGCCCATTCCCGCGCCGGGCAGACCGGCTGCACGCGCTGCCTCGACCTCTGCCCGACCGGGGCGATCACCCCCGACGGCGACCATGTCGCGGTCGATCCGATGATCTGCGCGGGCTGCGGCATGTGCTCGGCCGCCTGTCCCTCGGGCGCCATCTCCTACGACGCGCCGCCCGTGGCCGACGTCTTCGCCGAGATTTCGGCGCTCGCCGCGGCCCATCGCGCAGCGGGCGGCACGGCGCCGCGGCTGCTCGTGCACGACGAGGGCCACGGGCGCGAGCTGATCGCTCTCGCCGCGCGCTTCGGCCGCGGCCTGCCCGCCGACGTGATCCCGCTGGAACTGCCCGCGCTCAACGCCTTCGGCCATGCCGAGGCGCTGGTGGCCCTGGGCTGCGGCTTCGTCGGCGTCGACATCCTGCCCGCGCCCCGCACCGAGCGCGGCCCGCTCGAGGCCGAGATCGCGCTGGCCGAGGCGCTGTCGGGCGGCATCGGCGCGGGTGCGGGCCGCGTGCGGCTTCTCGACATGGCGGACCCGGACGCGGTCGCCGACGCGCTGCATGCCGGGCGGCCCGCGCCGCTCGACGGCGTCTCGCCCATCCTGCCGCTCGGGCGGCGGCGCGACGCCACGCGGCTCGCGGTCCGCGCGCTGGCCCGCGGCGCGCAACACGACCCGATCGCCCTGCCCGAGGGCGCGCCCTACGGCGCGGTCCTCCTCGACACCGAGGCCTGCACGCTCTGCCTCTCCTGCGCCGGGCTCTGCCCGTCGGGGGCGCTGCTCGACAATCCCGACAGCCCCGAGCTGCGGTTCCGCGAGGACGCCTGCCTGCAATGCGGCATCTGCGCGACGATCTGCCCCGAGGACGCGATCACGCTCGAACCCCGGCTCGATCCCTCCGACGCCGCGCTCGACGCGCGCGTCCTCAAGGCCGAGGAGCCCTATTGCTGCATCGAGTGCGGCAAGCCGTTCGGCGTGAAGTCGACGGTCGAGCGCATCGTGGCCAAGCTCGAGGGCAGCCACGCGATGTTCACGAACTCGCACAACACGCGGCTCATCCGCATGTGCGACGATTGCCGCGTGCGGGCGCAGTACCACGACGAGAACGCGCCCTTCCGGATGGGCGACCGCCCGCGGGTGCGCACGACCGACGACTATCTCGACCCGTCGAAGCGCAACTGAGGACAGGCGCGCCGGTCCCGGTCCGCGATCACGATGCGCGGGACGGACGGCCGCGCACCTTGTCCTCGGACGCGCGAGACGACACAAACGCCACCGGCGGCGCGACGCCACAGCGCGCGCCGCGCCGGATCCGACGCCGAGGAGGCCAGAGTGACCGACGAAGATTTCAACATGTCCATGCGCAAGTTCCTCAAGCAGGTGGGCGTGACATCGCAGCAGGCGATCGAGGAGGCGGTGCGCAATGCCGCAGCCGAGGGTCGCGCGCTTCCCGACGAGGTGCCGGTGAAGGTGGTCCTCACCTCCGACGCGCTCGGGCTCGAGCACGTGGTCGAGGGCCGCATCAAGCCCGCCCGCGACAGCGGGGGCGCGGCATGAGCCTGACCCGCGACAGCGTCCTCGAGGTGCTCAAGTCGATCGAGAACCCGACGACCGGCACCGATCTCGTGGCCTCCGACGTGGTGCGCGCGCTCACCGTCGAGGACGGGCGCGTGCGCTTCGTGATCGAGGTCGATCCCGCCCATGGCAAGGCGATGGAGCCCGTGCGCGCCGCCGCCGTCGCCGAGCTCGAGAAGATCGCGGGCGCGGGCAACGTGTCCGCCGTGCTGACCGCGCACAGCGCCAAGGCGCCGCCGCCGGACCTCAAGGTCGGCCGCCACCCGACGCCGCAGAAAGGCCCGCAGGCCATCCCGGGCGTGCGCGCCATCATTCCCATCGCCTCGGGCAAGGGCGGCGTCGGCAAGTCGACGGTCGCCGCGAACCTCGCGGTCGCGCTCGCCGCCGAGGGCAAGAAGGTCGGGCTGCTCGACGCCGACGTCTACGGCCCCTCGCAGCCGCGCATGCTGGGCGTCTCGGGGCGGCCCGCCTCGCCCGACGGCAAGACCATCCTGCCGCTGCGCAACCACGGCGTGACGCTCATGTCGATCGGCCTCATGACGCGCGAGGACGAGGCGGTCGTCTGGCGCGGGCCGATGCTCATGGGCGCGCTGCAGCAGATGCTGAACCAGGTGCAGTGGGGCAGCCTCGACGTGCTGCTCGTCGACCTGCCGCCGGGCACCGGCGACGTGCAGCTGACCCTCGCGCAGAAGGCGGTGGTCGCGGGCGCCGTGGTGGTCTCGACGCCGCAGGACATCGCGCTTCTCGACGCGCGCAAGGCGCTCGACATGTTCAAGAAGACGAGCACCCCGGTGCTGGGCATGATCGAGAACATGTCGACCTACATCTGCCCGAACTGCGGCCACGAGGCGCATCTCTTCGGCCATGGCGGCGCGCGGGCCGAGGCCGAGAAACTGGGCCTGCCCTTCCTCGGCGCGGTGCCGCTCGACCTCGACATCCGGCTGGCCGGCGACGGCGGCGCGCCGATCGTGGCGATCAAGCCCGAAAGCCCGCAGGCGAAGGCCTTCCGCGACATCGCGCGGAAGCTGATCGACGCGGGCCATGTCTGACGTCACCGCCGACGCGCCCACCTTCCCCCCGCTCCTGCGGGGAGAGCCGGTGCGGCGCGCGCCGCTGCCCGAGGCGGTGGCGCGCGCCCGCGCCGGCACCGATCCCGGGCTGATCCTGCACCGGCTCGACGCCGAGAGGCTGTCGGCCGCCATCGTGCTCGCCCCCGAGGAGCCGCTCGGCTCGGCCATGCTGGCGGTGCTGGCGCTCGCCAACGGCTTCGCAGACGCTTTCGGCGCGCTCGCGCCCTCCGAGATCGCCGCGCAGTTCGACTGGCCGGGCGGCATCCGGATCAACGGCGGGCTGTGCGGCACGCTGCGCGCCGCGGCAGCGACCCGCGACCCGCAGGCGGAACCCGACTGGCTGGTGGTGGGCCTCGACCTCGCGCTCACGTCCTCGCGGGTGCACGAACCGGGCCACCATCCCGACCGCACCAGCCTGATCGAGGAGGGCTGCGGCGACCTGGCCGCGACCGACCTCCTGTCGGCCTGGGGGCGCCACGCGCTCTACTGGATCGACATGCTCGACCGCGGCGAACGCAAGCGGCTGCACGCCATGTGGACCGGCCGCGCCTTCGGCCTGAACGGCCCCGTCACCGTAACCCTGCCCGGCAGGCAGGAGACGGGCACGTTCCTCGGCCTTGACGAAACGGGCGGCATGATCCTCAAGTCGGACGGGGCCACGCGGCTCCTGCCGCTCACCCTGATGCTGGAGGACCTCTGACCCCATGCCCAAACTTGCCCGCACGATCCGCTTCGACGAAAGCGACGCGCAGGTCTTCTCCCGTCCCGCCGAGGCGGGGGAATGGGCGATTCCCGGCGGTTTCGAGTTCTCGAACTGGACCGAGGGAGACCTGTCGGGCAAGGCGCGGCAGGCCTTCGCCAATGGCTGGCTGTCGCTCGAGAGCTTCGGCCGCGCGACGCTCGTCGCGGTGGCGCAGGTCGAGGAGGCCGAGCTCGAGCCGCTCGCGCGCCGGCTCGCCGACCATTTCGTGCAGCTCTACGGCGCCCCTGACGCCGAGGCCGCCCTGCCCATCGCGCGGGAGGAGATCGCCTACATGGTCGAGCTCTGCGCCGACCATTCCCCGAACGTGCTCCTCGCCGTCAGCCGCGAGCTGACCGAGGCCGGCGTGCGCGAGAGCTTCCGCGCCATCACCCCCGCCGAGGCCGAGATCGACCTCGTGGCGATCCATGGAAGCGCCGACTGACGCGCCGTCCCGGCAACGATCCGCACAATCCAGACGCGCGGCGACCCTTGCATGTGCCGCGCGCCACGGGATACCACCGCCGGGTACCGACACGTCCCGAAAGACCCGCCCATGCGCATGCGCGACACCTTCCTGAAGCCGATGCACCCCGAGGGGCGCCGCTTCGTCGCGATCTTCGCCGCCGTTACCGCGGTCCTGTTCCTGATCGCCGAACCGCTCGGCTGGATCGGTGTCGGGCTGACCGTATGGTGCTACTACTTCTTCCGTGACCCGGTGCGGACCTCGCCGGAACGGCCCGGGCTCGTGCTCAGCCCCGCCGACGGCATCGTGTCGCTGATCGAGAAAGCGACGCCGCCGCCCGAGCTCGGCCTGCCCGAGGAGCGGCGTCTGCGCGTCAGCGTCTTCATGTCGGTCTTCAACTGCCACGTGAACCGCGCGCCGGTTCCCGGCCGCGTCTCGGCCATCGCCTACCGCCCGGGCAAGTTCCTCAACGCCTCGCTCGACAAGGCGTCCGAGGACAACGAGCGCAACGCGCTGGTGATCGACACCGAGGGCGGCCAGCGCATCGCCGTGGTGCAGATCGCGGGTCTCGTCGCCCGGCGCATCCTCTGCTTCGTCTCCGAGGGCCACGACCTGCGCGGCGGCGACCGCTTCGGCCTGATCCGCTTCGGCTCGCGGCTCGACGTCTACCTGCCCGAGGGCGTCGCGCCGCTCGTGAGCGTCGGCCAGACCATGGTCGCGGGCGAGACGGTGATCGCCGACCTCGCCTCGGACGAGCCCCGCCGGTCCTCGCGGACGACCTGAGCCATGCTGGACGAGGCGCCACGCGATCCCGAGGGCAAGCCGCGACGCGGCAACGGCGCCGCCCGCGAACTGCCGCTGGTCAAGCTCCTGCCGAACCTCGTCACGCTCTCGGCGGTCTGCGCGGGCATGACCGCCATCCGCTTCGCATGGCAGGGAGAATTCGACTGGGCGGTGCGCCTGATCCTGCTCGCGGGCCTTCTCGACGGGCTCGACGGCCGGCTGGCCCGGCTCCTGCGCAGCCGCTCGCTGATCGGCGCGGAGCTCGATTCGCTCGCGGACTTCCTGAACTTCGCCGTCGCCCCGGCGCTGATCCTCTATTTCTGGAGCCTGCAGGAGATCGGCGGCGCGGGCTGGATCGCGGTCCTGTGCTACGCGCTCTGCGGGCTGATGCGGCTCGCGCGGTTCAACGTCGACAGCCGCACCACCGAGACCGCGGGGCCCGCCACGCATTTCACCGGTGTCCCCTCGCCCGCGGGCGGGTTCCTGGCGCTCCTGCCGATCATCCTGTCGCTCGCCTTCGATGCCGGGCCGTTCCTGCCGGCGGGCGCCGTCGCGGCCTGGGTGGTCTTCGTGGGCTTCCTGATGATCAGCCGGCTGCCGACGCCGTCCTTCAAGAACGTGACTATCTCGCGCGGTCGCGCGCGCTACGTGCTGCTCGGGACGGTGCTCCTGGCGGCGCTCCTGCTGATCTACACATGGGCCACCCTCGTGGTCCTCGCGGGCTTCTACGGGGCGGCGCTGCTCCTGTCGGTCCGGGACTACCTGCGAAAACCCCGAGGAGGATGAGGCACTTGGAACTCGACGCGGTCAAGAACACCTATGCCCGGTGGGCCCCGATCTACGACCGGACCTTCGGCGCGCTGACCGCCGGCACGCGCGCCTGCGCGGTCGGCCACATCAACGCGCTGCCGGGCCGCGACGTCCTCGAGTTGGGGGTTGGCACCGGCCTCGCGCTGCCGCATTACGGCCGCGACCGGCGCGTTACGGGCATCGACTTCTCCGACGAGATGCTGGCCAAGGCGCGCGCGCGCGTGAGCCGGGACCGGCTGAACCAGATCGACGCGCTCCTGCAGATGGACGCGCGCGAACTGACCTTTCCCGACGAAAGCTTCGACGCCGTCGCCGCGATGCACGTCATCTCGGTCGTGCCCGAACCAAGGCGCGTCATGGCCGAGATCGCGCGCGTGCTGCGCCCGGGCGGCCGGCTCGTCATGACCAACCACTTCTCCACCGACCGGGGCCCAATGGCGCGGATCGAACGCGGCATCGCGCCCTTCGCGGACCTCCTGGGCTGGCACTCGGATTTCCCGATGTCCACGGTGACCGAGACGCCGGGCCTGAACCTCATCATCCGCAAGCGCAAGCCGCCCATGGGCATCATGACCTTCCTCGTGTTCGAGAAGGTCTGACCGACGCGCGGACCGGGACGCGCGCGTGCGACGCGCGCCTCAGGCCTCGCCGCCGGCGATCGCGATCGCCTGGCCGGTGATCCCTTCCGATCCCGGCCCGCAGAGCCAGAGCGCCGCGGCCACCACTTCCTCGGGGCGTATCAGGCGCCGCTGCGGGCTCATCTGCTCGAGCTGCGCCCGCGCATCCTCGGGGCTCATGCCGGTCTTCTCGGCGATGTTGGCGATCGAGCGGTCGGTCATCTCGGTCTCGAGAAAGCCCGGGCAGAGCGCGTTCACCGTCACGCCCGTGCGCGCCATCTCGAGCGCGGCGGACCGGACCATGCCGACGACACCGTGCTTTGCAGCGGCATAGGCCGACACGTAGGCGTAGCCCTTGAGCCCCGCGGTCGAGGACACGGCGATCAGCCGGCCCCACTCCGCGCCCTTGAGCCGCGCCGCGCCCTCGCGCAGCGTCAGGAAGGCGCCGGTGAGGTTCACGTCGATCATCGCCCGCCAGGTGTCGAGCCCGGTGCGCGAGAAGGGCGCGCTTTCGGACGCGCCCGCATTGGCGATCACGATGTCGCAGGGGCCCGCGAACTCGAACATCGCCTCGACGGAGGTCTCGTCGGTCACGTCGGCCTCGACCGCGCGGATGCGCGCATGCGTCGCCGCCACCGCCTCGAGCGGGCCGGCGCGGCGCCCGGCGATCCAGACCTCGGCGCCCGCCTCGGCGAGCCCCCGCGCCAGCGCCGCGCCGAGGCCCGCGCCCCCGCCCGTCACCAGGGCCGTGCGTCCCGTGAGATCGGTCATACCCGGATCCCCAGCCCCTCGCCGCGGGTGGCGAGCCGGCGCATCTGGTCGCGGCCCGGAAGGTAGGGATCGGGCCAGGCGGTGTCCTCGTCGCCGAGGGCCGCCGCGGCATGCAGCGTCCAGTAGGGATCGGCCAGGTGCGGCCGCGCGAGGCAGACCAGGTCCGCCCGTCCCGCCATCAGGATCGAGTTCACGTGGTCGGGCTCGTAGATGTTGCCGACCGCCATGGTGGGAATGCCGCGCTCGTTACGGATGCGGTCCGAGAACGGCGTCTGGAACATCCGGCCGTAGACGGGGCGCGCCTCGACGCTGGTCTGGCCCGCCGAGACATCGACGATGTCGACGCCTGCCGCGCGGAACATCGACGCGATCTCGACCGCCTCCTCGCCCTCGACGCCGCGGCTGCCGATCCAGTCGGTTGCCGAGATCCGCACCGACATGGGCTTTTCCTCGGGCCAGGCCGCGCGCATGGCGCGGAACACCTCGAGCGGCCAGCGCATCCGGTTCTCGAGCGATCCGCCGTATTCGTCGTCGCGCAGGTTCGAGATCGGCGAGATGAACGAGGACAACAGGTACCCGTGCGCCGCGTGCAGCTCGATCATGTCGAAGCCCGCCCGTGCCGCCATCTCCGTCGCGGCGACGAATTCGTCGCGCACCCGGTCCATGTCGGAACGGTCCATGGCCTTCGGCACCGCGTTGCGGTCGGACCACGGGACCGCCGAGGCCGACAGGAGCGGCCAGTTGTTCGCGGGCAGCGGCGCGTCCATTTCCTCCCAGCCGATCTGGGTCGATCCCTTTCGGCCCGCATGGCCGATCTGCATGCAGAGCTTCGCGTCGGTCTCGGCATGCACGAAATCGCAGAGCCGCTTCCACGCGGCCTCGTGTTCGGGCGCGTAGAGACCCGGGCATCCCGGCGTGATCCGCCCCTCGGGGCTGACGCAGGTCATCTCGATGTAGACGAGGCCCGCACCGCCCTTTGCCCGCTCTGCATAATGCGAGAAGTGCCAGTCGGTCGGGCAGCCGTCCACCGCCTTGTACTGCGCCATGGGCGAGACCACGACGCGGTTCTTGAGCCGCATGTCGCGCAGCGCGAAGGGCGCGAACATCGGCGCGCGGTGCACGCCGTTGGCGCCCGCCTGCGCCTGGAACCACTCCTCGGCCTGCCGCAGCCATGCGGCGTCGCGCAGGCGCAGGTTCTCGTGGCTGATGCGCTGGCTGCGCGTGAGCAGCGAATAGGTGAACTGCACCGGATCGAGATGCAGGTAGCGCTCCACCTCCTCGAACCACTCGGTCGAGTTGCGCGCCGCCGATTGCAGCCGCAGCACGTCGAGCCGACGGTCCTCCTGGTAGGTCTCGAAGGCCTCCCGCAGCGTCGGCTTCTCGGTCACGAGCTCGGCGAGCGAGATCGCGGATTCTAGCGCGAGCTTGGTGCCAGACCCGATCGAGAAATGCGCGGTCGCCGAGGAATCGCCCAGCAGGACCACGTTCTCGTGGTGCCACTTCTCGCAGAGCACGCGGTTGAAGTTCAGCCAGGCCGAGCCGCGCAGGTGCTTGGCGTTCGACATGAGCGGCTGGCCGTCCAGGTGATCCGCGAAGATCTTCTCGCAGAGCGCGATGGTCTCGTCCTGCGACGCGGTGTCTAGGCCGAGCGCGCGCCAGGTCGGCTCCGCGCATTCCACGATGAACGTCGCGGTGTCGTCGTCGAACTGGTAGGCATGCGCCCAGATCCAGCCCGCCTCGGTCTTCTTGAAGATGAAGGTGAAGGCGTCGTCGAACTTCGCGTGCGTGCCGAGCCAGATGAACTTGCACGCGCGGGTGTCGATCTCGGGCTTGAACGTGGCGGCAAAGGCCGTCCGCGTGCGCGAGTTGATGCCGTCCGCCGCCACGACGAGGTCGTTCTCGCGCATCAGCGTCTCGATGTCGTCGACCTCGGTCTCGAACCGCATCTCGACGTCCAGCTCCCGCGCGCGTTCCTGCAGCAGCAGCAGCATCGTCTTGCGCCCGAGCCCGCAGAACCCGTGGCCGGTGGACGTGATCGCCACGTCCTCCTTCACCACCTTGATGTCGTCCCAGTAGGCGAAATGGTCGCGGATCAGGGCGGCCGATTTCGGGTCGTTCTTCTCGAGGTTGTCGAGCGTCTCGTCCGACAGCACGACCCCCCAGCCGAAGGTGTCGTCGGCGCGGTTGCGCTCCAGCACGGTCACCTGGGCGTCCGGGCGGCGCAGCTTCATGCTGATGGCGAAGTAGAGGCCGGCCGGACCTCCCCCGAGGCAGACAATCTTCATCGCGCGCTCTCCTTCCGGGCAAGCTTTGGCGGAACTGTCCCACCGCCCGCGATTCATTTCAAGTATAAAACTTTAGGCTTGAAGTTTTTGCCGCACTGCCCGAAGGTGGATGGGCAACGGCAGCGGGCGAGGACCCATGGCTATTGGCGAACAGGACGGGGGGCGCGGCTGATGCCCGCCTTTGCGTGGCGAAATAGCGTGATGTTCCAGCATTGCGACCCGGCCGGAATCGTCTTCTACCCGCGCTATTTCGAGATGATCAACGCGGCGATCGAGACGTTCTTCGCCGACGCGGTCGGCTGGTCCTTCGCGCGGATGCACGGCCGGGACCGGGTGGGCGTGCCCGCCGCTCGGATCGACACCGAGTTCCACGCCGCCTCGCGGCTCGGCGATGATCTCGACTGGTCGCTGCGCGTCACCCGCATCGGCGGCGCGAGCCTCGACCTCGTGCTGCACGCCACCGGCGACGACGGCAGCGCCCGGCTGACCGCCCGGGCGACGCTGGTCCTCGTCTCGCTCGACCCGCTGAAATCGAAGCCCTGGCCCGAGCCCACGCGCCGGGCGCTCGAACGTTATCTGGAGGATGCCCCGCAGTGAGCACGGTCACCATTCACCCCGAAGGCTGGACGCCCGCCAAGGGTTACGCCAACGGCATCGTCGCCGAGGGACGCATGCTGTTCGTCGGCGGCCAGATCGGCTGGACGTCCCGGCAGGTCTTCGAGAGCCACGACTTCATCGGCCAGATGAAGCAGGCGCTCGTCAACATCGCCGAGGTGGTGCGCGCCGCCGGCGGCGACGTCACCGACATCGTGCGCCTGACCTGGTACGTCACCGACAAGTCCGAATACGTCGCGCGCCAGCGCGAGGTGGGCGCGGCCTACCGCGAGGTGATGGGCTACCACTTTCCCGCCATGACCATGGTCGTGGTGAGTGCCCTCGTCGAGGACGAGGCGAAGGTCGAGATCGAGGCGACGGCGGTCCTGCCGAACGGCTGAGCGCGCAGGCCCCCCAAGCGGGGGGCCCGCCCGATCAGATCGGCACCGACCCCACGCTCGCGCCACCGCAGACATAGAGCGTCTGGCCAGTGACGAAGCCGTTCTCGGGATCGCAGAAGAACAGGAACGCGCGCGTCACGTCGCCCACCGTCCCGAGCCGCCCCACCGGGATGCGCGTGGCGAGCGAGGCCTCCTGGTCCGACCCCTTCGGCACGATTCCCCAGAAATTGTCGGTCTGGATCGGTCCCGGCGCCACCACGTTCACCGTGATGCCGTGCGGCGCGAGTTCCAGCGCCCAGGTGCGCGCCATGCCGATCATGCCGGCCTTGGACGCGCCGTAGGCGGTCCGCGTCGCCGCGCCGAGCGCCGCACGCGACGAGTTGAAAAGAACGCGCCCGAAGCGCCGTTCTTTCATCGCCGGAAGTGCGGCCTGCAGCAGCGTCAGCGCCGATCCCAGATGCAGCTGTGCGAGGCCGGTGATGTCGGCGGGCGTCGCGTCCTCGACGCGGTTCGGCCAGATCACGCCCGCATTGTGCACCAGATGGGTGATCTCGTGCCGCGCGGCGATGTCGGCCGCGACCGCAGCGACCGCCACCGGATCGAGCAGGTCGCATTCCGCGTGCTCGAGCCGCTCGTGGGTGACGTCCGGCGCGTGCCGCGCCACCGACACGACCCGGTAGCCGCGGTCGAGCAGGGCCTGCGCGAGATCGGCGCCGATGCCCTTGTTGCCGCCGGTGATGAGTGCCGTGTGGGTCATGCCGTCTCCTTCTCGACGAGGGCCAGCACCCTGAGCGGCGAGCCGGTCCCGCCCTTGATCTTGAGCGGCGCCGCGATCAGCAGCGCGCCCGTGGGCGGCAGCCGGTCGAGGCCCGACAGGCACTGGAGCCCGAGCCGTCCCGCCCCGTGCAGGATGTAGTGCGCCGGGAAGGGCGGCGTGTAATGCATGCCCTGCCCCGCATCCGTGCCGACCGTCTCGGTCCCGAAGCCGCGGATGTCGCGCTCCTCGACCAGCAGCCGCACCGCCTCGGGCGTGGGGCCCGGCGAATGGGCGCCGTCCTCGCGCAGGTTCAGGTAGGCCGCGCCCGTGCGCTTCGACCAGTCGGTGCGCATGAGCACCCAGGCCCCGGCCGGGATCCGGCCGTGCACCGCCTCCCAGGCGGCGATGATCTCGGGCGTCAGCTCGAAATCGTCGTCCGCCGCCGCGCCCTCCGAGCAGTCGATCACGCAGACCGGCCCGACAAAGGCCGCGGGGTCGATCTCGTCCACCGCGCCCCGCGGCACGTCGCGCCCCGAGATCCAGTGTACGGGCGCGTCGAAATGCGTGCCCGTATGCTCGGACATGGTGATGGTGTGCCACTTCCACGCCGGCCCGCGGTGATCGTAGGCCGACACTTCCTCCATCCGGAACCGCGCGCACTGCCCGAACTCGGGCGGCAGCACGATCACCGGGAAATCCGGGTCGAGCGTGTGGGTCAGGTCCACCACCTCGACCGCGCCCGAGCCGAGCGCCCCCGCCAGTCCCGCCAGCACGCTCATGTGTCGCCCCCCATCTCGCGTTCGAGCACCTTGGGGCCCTTGCGCCACCGCTCGGCCAGGTCGCGCGCCACGTCGCCGCACCAGACCTCCTCGCACCCCTCGCGAAGCCCCGCCACCAGCGCGCGCGCGAGCGCGCCGGGCGTGACCTTGGGCGGCGGCACGTCCTGGTGCCAGGCGTCCTCGGTCGGCCCGGTGAACACGTTCATCACCCGCACGCCCCCCGGCCGCATCTCGGCCCGGAGCGATTGCGACAGCGACAGGGCCGCCGCCTGGCTCGCGTCGAAGGCGCCGTAGGCCGGGTCCGGCACCAGCGCGTGCGCCGACAGGATGTTCACCCACGCGACCGCGCTGTTGACGCCGTCCGCGCCCCGCGCCCGCATCCCCGGCCCGAAGGCCTGCGCGAGCCGCATGAGCCCCAGCGCGTTCACCTCCATCTCCTCGCGCGCCCAGGCGGTGTCGGTCCGCGACAGGACGCCGCCCGGCCGCAGGAACCGCGCGTTGTTGATCAGGATGTCGACCTTGCCGCCGATCTCGCCGGCCAGCTCGGTCACCGACGCGGTATCGGTCACGTCGAGCGGCAGGATGTGCACGCCCTCCAGCGCCGCGAGCGCCGCGCGCCCCGGCCACGGCCGCCAGGCCTCGGCCTCGCCGAGGAAGATCGTCGTGGCGCCCGCAGCCCGCAGCGCCTGCACCAGCGCGGGGGTGTGGTCGGCACGCGCATCCGCGATCAGCACGCGGCGGTGTTTCGGATCGGCGGTCAGCTCGCGCAGTTCCGGATCGTCGGCCATGTCGGGTGTCGCCTCCTCGGGCAGCGCCATCAGCACGCCCTGTCCCGCGCGGTCGAGCCGGTTGATCAGCCGCACCGCCTGTCCCTTCACGCAATCGCCGTGCACGTGCACGACGACGCTCACCCCCGCCTCGAGGCGCACCGTCCCGGTCCGCCACGGCGCCTGCCCGCGGAAGTAGAGGTTGGGCGAGGTGCGCACCGTGGTCTCGGCGATCAGCACGCCGCGCGGATCGGTGTCGCGCCAGTCGAGATCCACCGACAGGCACTCGCGGCAAGCGTCGCGCGGGGGATACTGCACCGCGCCGCAGCGCGCGCAGTGCTGCAGCATGAACCGCGCCTCGGCGGCCGCGGCCGTCAGGCCCATCGCCGCGCGGCTGCGCATGGACGGTGGCAGCAGCGGCACCGCCTGCACCTTCTGGGGGTCCTTCTTGGGTGGCGGCTTCAGCGGATCGGTCATGCCACGCCCTCGATCACCGCCGCGCCCGAGCAGAGCCCGCGGTCGTAGTTGATCATCCCGAACCCAGAGACCAGCGCGCGCGCGGCGCCCGCGACCTGCGTCGGCCCGGCGGTCCCCGTCACCTGCCGGATCGCCTCGACAAGGCCGAGGAACCCGCCGGCCGCGCCCGCCTGGCCCGCCGAGAGCTGACCGCCCGAGGTGTTGTGCGGCAGGTCGCCGCTCACCGTTAGGTCGCGCGCCGCGAGCCACGCCGCCCCCTCGCCCTTGGGACAGAACCCGAGATCCTCGAATTGCAGCACCGAGATCACCGGGTAGTCGTCGTAGGTCTGCACGAGGTCCATGTCCTCCGGCCCGCAGCCCGCCTGCGCCCAGAGCGCATCCACGTCGACGGCCCAGCCGCCCCTCAGCTGCACGGGATCGTCGGGAAAGGCGTTGTGCCGCTCGATGGTCCCCGCGATGCGCGCGCCCCGCAGCCCGAGGCGCGCCGCCGCATCCTCGGACATGACGAGGAACGCCTCCGCGCCCGCACAGGGCATCACGCAGTCGAAGAGCGCGATCGGGTCCGCGATGGGCCGCGCGCCGAGATAATCCTCGAGGCTGAGCGGCGTCTTCATCACGGCGTTCGGGTTCCGCAGCGCGTTCGCCCGCTGCGCCACACAGAGATGGCCGAACTCCGCGCGCGTGGCGCCGTACTCGGTCATGTAGCGGTCGGTCAGCAGTGCGAACATCGCGTTCGGGCCGCCGTAGCCGTAGGGATAGGCCGCATCCATCGCGAAGCGCGAGAACGAGGACAGCAGCTTGCGGAAACTGTCGATCTGGTTCGTGTCGCCCGCGACGCAGGCCACGATGTCGGCATCGCCCGCCTGCACCGCGCGCGCCGCGCGCCGGACCGCGACCACCCCGGACGCGCCGCCCATGGGAATGGAATCGAGCCAGCGGGGCGAGAACCCCAGATGCTGGGTCAGCCCCACCGGCGTGTCCGGAAACAGCGTGAAGGACGCGACCGACAGCCCGTCCACCGCGTCCTTGCGGAGGCCCGCCGCGTCCAGGCAGCCCGCGAGCGCCCGGGCGATCCAGTGATGCGCGGTCTCGGTCGAATAGCGGGTGTAGGGCGTCGAGAAGGGCGCCGCCAGCACCACGCCCGCGTAATCGCGTCGCGTCATGCCGCGGTCCTGCGCTTCATGCCGCGCGTGTCGACCGCGCGCCCGTCGCGCAGAAGCTCCGCCGCGAGGGTCTTGAGCGCGCCGCGCTGGATCTTGTTGGTGGCGGTCAGCGGCAGCGCGTCGACGAAAGCCACGTATCCCGGCACCTTGTAATAGGCCATCTGCGTCAGCGCCCAGTCCACGATCGCCCGCGCCGCGCCCTCGTCCCGCGCGCCGGTGACCGACAGGCAGGCAAAGACCTCGTCGCCGCGGATGTCGTCGGGCACCGCCGCGACGCCCGCCGCGGTGATCCCGGGATGGCGCATCAGCACCGATTCCACCTCGACCGCCGCGATGTTCTCGCCCGAGCGGCGGATCACGTTCTTCTTGCGGTCGACGAAGGTCATCGAGCCGTCCGCGTCCTGCCGCACCACGTCCCCGGTGTGGAACCAGCCGCCCGCCCAGACCGCCTCGGTCTCCTCGGGGTTGCGCCAGTACTCGCGGAAGAAGCCGCGCCGCGGATCGTCGCCCGCCCGCCGCACAAGGAGCTCGCCGGGCGCCCCCGGCGCCACGTCGGCGCCGTCCTCGCCCACGATGCGGACCTCGAGCTCCGGCCCCGGACGGCCGAAGCAGGCGACCCCCACCTTGCGCGGCGCATGGTTCGCGGCGACGACCGCGCCCGCGCCGGTCTCGGTCATGGCCCAGGCCTCCATCAGCGGAAAGCCGAACCGCCGCTCGAAGGCCGCGTGCAGCTTGGGATCGACCCCCGCGCCGAAGCCGAACCGCACCGCGTGGTCGCGGTCGCCGGGCGCCTCGGGCAGACCCATCAGCATGGACGGCATCACGCCCAGGTAGTGCAGGCAGGTCGCGCCACTCTCGCGGACCGACGCCCACCACGTGCGCGGGTGGAAGCGGTCGAGCGCGGTCAGGCAGCCGCCCACCGCCACCATCGCCATGAACGAATAGGCCATGGCGTTCATGTGGAAGATCGGCAGCGGCGTCAGCATGCGCTCGCCCTCCGCCGACAGCGCGCAGACGCCGCCCGCGTCCGCGTACCAGCGGCCCGCCTCGAGGAAATACTGGTTCGACAGCACGCATCCCTTGGGCCGTCCGGTCGTGCCCGAGGTGTAGAGCATCGCCGCCTCGCGGTCCTCCGCCGCCGCGGGCTCCCTGCAGACCGGGCCGCGGCCCGGCGCGGGCAGCGCGTCGCCTGGCGCCACCACCGGCATCGCGATGCCGGCGGCCTCGGCCGCGGCGGAGAGGTCCGCGACGCGGGACGCGATCGCGATGGCGGCCGCGGGCTCGGCATGGCCGATCATGTATTCGAGCTCGGCCGCCCGCAGGTCCGGGTTCACCGGCACCACCGACAGGCCGAGCCCGTTCAGCGCGAGCCAGGTGAGGAAGAAATCCGGCCGGTTCTCGAGCAGCAGCATCACCCGCTGGCCCGCGACATATCCCGCCGCGGCGAACGCCGCGCGCTGTGCCGCGATCCGCTCGGCCGCCGCGCCGTAGGCGATCTCGCCCGCGGGGATGCCGTAGACCTCCGCGGTCTCTGGCAGCACGTTCAGCACCGGCCGCGCGGGCCAGCGCGTGGCGGCCGCCTCGAACGCGCCCGCGACCGTCTCGGCGTCCATCGGGCTCATGGCAGCAGCTGGATGTTGCCGAAGGCCGCGTCGCAGTTGAGGATGTCCACCCGCTTCTGCCGGATCCTCAACGCGTCCCCCTCGCGCACGAGGTCGTGCCGGGCGGTCAGCGCCAGCAGCATCTGGTCGTCGAGCCGCGTCTCGACATAGTGCATCTGCGTCACCACCACGTATTCGCCCGCCGCGTTGTCGATCCGGTCGACATAGGGGCGCTGGATCACGTGGTGACAGCGGCTCTTGGGCTTCTGCGAGAAGGTGCGCGCCCCGTTCAGCCGCTCGACGCGCAGGCGCAGCATGAACTGGTCCTCCCACATGAGCGAGGTCTCGTGGATCGGATCGGTCTGCTTGTAGTCGAGCGGCATCCAGTACATGCCGTCCGGCAGCCAGAGCTTCAGCCAGTCGTCCCAGCGCCCCTCGTCGAGCATGCGCACCTCGTCGTAGACGAAGTCGACGAGGTCGTCGCGGGTCACCGCGCGGTCCGTGGTCGCGACGCTCATTCCGCCGCCTCCCGCGCGGCGTCCCGCGGCATCGAGGCGGTCATGAACTTGACCCAGGCGTGGAACTGGTTGCGCATCTGCCGCTCGGTGGTGCCGTTCTCCTCGGCGGTCGTGTCGAAATCCTCGCCCTCGCGGTAGAGCCGCTGCACGTTCACCCATTCGAGCCCGTCGGACATCAGCCCCTCCTGCGCGCGCTCGTACATCTCGAGGTCGTCGTGCCCGACGATCGAGGTCGGCGCGTTGATCATGCGGTTGTACATGGCGGTGCGCGCCACCAGTTCGTCGGGCGCGTCCACCAGCCGGTAGATCCAGCTCTCGACCAGCGTCTTGTCCGGCCCGAGCGGGATGAAGTTCCGCAGCTGCTGGATCGGCCCCTTGATCATGATGTTCGGGAAATAGACTGTGTTGTGCCGGTTCTCGCCCAGGATCGCGGTCGCGCGCTCCTCGCCGTAGGCCGCGGTCATGGCGTCCATGTAACCCGGGATCTCGGAATAGGCAGAGTGGATCGAGTGGTGCACGCCGGTGTGCCCGTGCCCGTTCGGCCAGGTGCGGATGCCCATTTCCTCGAAGAACTCGTAGGGGCTCATGAAGGGCGCGATGATCTGCATCGCCGCGGGCTTGGGCGTGCCTTCGGGCGCGTCCATCTCCTCCCAGATGCGCACGGCGGTGCCGGCGCTGCTCTCGTGCGCCACCATCGGGTGGCAGGTGTCGGTCTGGTTCTCGACCAGCATCTTCCAGTTGCAGCGGTGCATGTAGCGCAGCGGCTGCCCTGCCACCTCGAGCCGCCCGGCGGGCGAGCGGTCGACCATGTTGTCGATGGAGGACAGGCTGTCGCCGAAGAATTCCGCAAAGCCGATGCCCTCGGGCGCGAGACGGGCGAAGACGAAGCCGCGATAGACCTCGACCGCGCCCACGGCCTTCATGCCCTTCGCGCTCTCGGTCTCGGACAGGCCGGTGCCATCGTAGCCCTTCTTGAGCGGGATCGCGAGCAGGCAGCCATCGGTCTTGAACGACCAGGCATGGTAGGGGCAGCGGAAGAACTTGCCGGTGTTCCCGGTGCGGTCGATGGCGATCTTGGTGCCCTTGTGCGGGCAGCGGTTGTAGAGGACCTTCACCTCGCCGTCCGAGTGGCGCACCATGATGACGGGCTGGTCGCCCACCTGCGTGGTGTAGTAGTCGCCCTTGTTCGGCACCTGGCTGTCATGGCCGACGAAGACCCAGGTGTTGGCGAAGAGATGCTTCATCTCCAGCCGGTAGACCTCGGCCGAGGTGTAGACGTCGCGGTGCACCTGGAACGGGGTCACCAGCGCCTCGATGTCCTGTCTCGTGGAAAGTCCCATCTCGCTCCTCCCTCAGAGGTCCAGCTTCAGGCGGGCGGATTTCGCCCGGCTCACGCAGATCTGCATCACCTTGCCCGACGCGCGCTCGTCCTCGGACAGCACCACGTCGCGGTGGTCGGGCTCGCCCTCCAGCACGTCGGTCTGGCAGATGCCGCAATCGCCGCGCTGGCAGTCGTAGATCAGGTCCTCGCCCGCCTCCTCCAGCACCTCGATGATGCTGCGGCCGGGCGGAATCGTGTAGACCTTTCCGCTCGACGCGAGCTCGACCTCGAAGGGCGCGTCGCCCGCCGCGGGCGCCGCCGCGCTCTCGAAGAGCTCCACGTGGATCCGCGCGGACGGGATGCCCGCCGCCTCGGCCGCGCGGCGCGCCGCCTCGATCATGGGCTTCGGCCCGCAGATGTAGACATGCGATGCCGGATCGGCCGCGGCCATGACCGCGGCCAGGTCGAGCGGCCCGCCGGCCGTGTCGTCGAGATGCAGCGACAGCGCGTCGCCATGCGCCTCGGCCAGGTGATCGGCGAGCGCCGCGGCCGCGCGCGAGCGCGCCGCGTAGTGCAGCACGTAGGACCGGCCCGCGGCCTTCAGCGCGGCGGCCATGGACACGATCGGCGTCACCCCGATCCCTCCCGCGACCAGCACCGCCGGCGCATCGCCGGCGTCGAGCGGAAAGTCGTTCTTCGGCGCATCCACCCGCACCGGGTCGCCCGCGGACAATCCGTGCATGTAGGCCGACCCGCCGCGCCCCGGCGCCTCGAGCCGCACGCCGAAGCGGTAGAGCGCGGGCGCCGCCGCCTCGCCGCCGAGATCGATCAGGCTGTAGGGCCGCGTATCGCCGTCGGGCAGGTGGATTTCCACGTGCGCGCCGGCCTCGAAGGCAGGCAGCGTGCCGCCGTCGGGCCGCGCCAGCTCCACCAGGCGAATCATGTCGCCGGCGGGCTCCGCGCGTGTCACCACGAGATCGAGAACGGACATGGAAAGCCTCCCTTGCATGCATCCGCAGGGGTCGTCGTCCCTTTAAGCATGAAATATCATGGATCGGAGCGTCAAGGTTTAAGTTTCAAAAGATGCGATTTCATATTTTCGTTGCCAGACGCGGAATCCCGCGTCTACGCTGGCCGGAGATCCACAATCGCAGGGAGCGTGCCAAAATGAACAGGATCGCCACCACCCTTGCCGGCGCCGCGCTCGCGCTGTCGGCACTGGCCCAGCCGGCCGCCGCGCAGGAGACCGTCCTGCGCCTGTCGAACTGGCTTCCGCCGTCGCACCCGATCGTCAAGGACATCGTCGTTCCGTGGTCCGAAGCCGTGGCCGAGGCGACCGAGGGCCGCGTGAGCGTGCAGATCCTCGACGCGCCGCTCGGCCCCCCGCCCGCGCATTTCGACCTCGCCGCGACCGGCGCGGCCGACGTGACCTACGCGCCCCACGGCTACACGCCGGGCCGATTCGGGCTGACCGACATCGTCGAGCTGACGCTCATCACGCCGTCCTCGACCGCGCTTTCCGTCGCCTACCAGCGGCTCCACGAGCAGATGCTGGCGGAAGCGGACGAACACCAGGGCGTCAAGGTGCTGTCGGTCTTCACCCACGGACCCGGCCACCTCTTCACCACCGGCGCCGACGTCACGCCGCTCTCGGCGGTCGAGGGGCTCAAGATCCGCGTGGGCGGCCCCCTGCCCTCGCAGCTGGCCGAGGCGATGGGCATGGTGCCGCTGCAGGTGCCCTCGACCCAGACCTACGAGGTGCTGTCGGGCGGCGTCGCGGACGCGATCTACTTCCCGCACGAATCCATCGTGTTCTTCAAGCTCGACAGCATCGTGTCGAAGGCCCTGACCGTCGAGGGCGGGCTCTACAACACCTCCTTCTTCATGGTCATGAACCAGGCGAAGTGGGACTCGCTCTCGGACGAGGACAAGGCGGCGATTGACGGCGTCTCGGGCGAGGCGCTCGCCCGCATGGCCGGCCAGGCCTGGGACACGGCCGATGCCGCGGGCCTCGAGGCGATGCAGGACAGCGTCGACTTCACCGCCGCGAGCCCCGAGCAGATCGAGGAGATCCGCACCCTCGCGGGCCCGATCTACGACGCGGTGCGCGCCAAGTACGAGGAAAAGGGCGTCGACTTCGACGCCGCGCTCGAGATGCTGACGAGCGAGGCGGAAAAGGTCGCGGCGGAATGACCCGACCGGGCAGCGGCACGGCACCCGGCGCACGCGCCGGCCATTGGCGCCAGCGCGTGCGCCTCGTCACGGCGCTCGTGACGGGCGCGCTCCTCCTCGCGCTCACCGGCATCACGCTGGTGGACGTGACGGGGCGCTACCTGCTGTCGCGTCCGCTGCCCGGCGCCGCCGAGATCACCGAGCTTCTCGTCATGGCCATCGTCTTCACCGGCCTGCCGGCGATCTGCCTCGACGACGCCCACATCACCGTCGACATCTTCACCACCCGCCTGACCGGCCGCGCCGAGGCCGTGCAGACGCTCATGTCGCGGCTGCTGGTCGGTGCGATCCTCGCACTCGTCGCATGGGAGCTGTGGAAGCACGGCACCCGCATCGGCGGCTACAACTCGACGACCGTCTACCTGCGCATCCCGCTCGCGCCCGCGGCCTACGCGGCGAGCCTGTTCTGCGCCGCCTCGGCGGCCATCGTCGTCGTCATGGGCGTCCTGCGCCTTCCCCGCGGCCGCTCCGAGGAGTTCTGACCCATGGACTGGCCCCTCGGTCTCGCCCTCCTGCTCGGGCTCATCTTCGCCGGCCTGCCCATCGCCTTCGCACTGACCCTCGTCGGCGTGATCGGCGTCGTGTCGATCATCGGCCTCGACCCGGCCATGGCGATGCTGGGGCAGGTCTACTTCGACAGCGGCAAGAGCTACACGCTGTCGGTGGTGCCGCTCTTCCTGCTCATGGGCAATTTCATCGTGCAGTCGGGCATCGCGTCCGAACTCTACGACGCGGCGAACGCCTGGCTGCGGCACCGCAAGGGCGGGCTCGCCATGGCCACGATCGTGGCCTGCGGCGGCTTCTCCTCGGTCTGCGGCTCCTCGCTCGCCACCACCGCCACGATGGGGCGCATCTCGCTGCCGGCCATGCGCCGCTACGGCTATTCCGACCGGCTGGCGGCGGCCTCCGTCGCCGCCGGCGGCACGCTCGGCATCCTGATCCCGCCCTCGGTCATCCTCGTGATCTACGGCATCCTGACCCAGCAGGACATCGGCAAGCTCTTCCTCGCGGGCCTCGTGCCGGGGCTCGTCGGCATCCTCTTCTACCTCGTCGCGGTGCGCCTCTCGCTCTGGCTGCATGCCGAGGATCACGGGGCGATCCCGCGCCTGCCCCTGCGCGAACGCCTGCGCGCGACGAAAGGCGTCTCGGGCGCGCTCGTCCTCTTCGTCTTCGTGCTGGGCGGCATCTATCTCGGCGTCTTCACCGCGACCGAAGCCGCGGGCATGGGCGCGGGCGGCGCCATCCTGATCACCGCGCTCCGCCGCCGCCTGACCTGGCGCGTCACCCTCGCCACGCTCTTCGACACGGCCAAGACCACGGCGGTGATGTTCTTCATCCTCTTCGGCGCGCTCTACTTCCTGAACTACGTGAACCTCTCGGGGCTCACCACGGACCTGCGCGCCTTCGTGACCTGGCTCGATGCCGGCCGGCTCGGCGTCATCCTGATGATGATCGTGCTCTTCCTTGTCCTCGGCTGCCTGCTCGAGAGCCTCTCGATGATCCTGCTCACGGTGCCGGTCCTCTACCCCATCGTGCAGGGCCTCGGCATCGACCTCATCTGGTTCGGCATCTTCGTCGTCGTCGCCACCGAGCTCAGCTACATCACGCCCCCCATCGGCATGAACGTCTTCGTCATGCGGATCGTGGCGCCGGACATCCCGCTCGCGTCGGTGTTCTCGGGCGTGCTGCCCTTTGTGTTCGTCGACGTCCTGCGGCTCCTGCTGCTGATCGCGGTGCCGGGGCTCGCCCTCTTCGTCCCGAACTCGATGTGACCGAGATGGGCAATCATCCCCGCCTGCAGGACCGCGCCGACAGCCGCGAGGGCGTGCCCTTCCTGCCCGATTACGTGCTCTTCCTGCTCGCCTCGACCTCCGCCGCGGCGTCCGAGGAATTCCACGCCGAGGTGCGCGCGAACGGGCTCCGGGTGCCGGAATGGCGCGTGCTCGCCTGCCTCAGCGACGCCGACGGGCAGATGGTCACGCGGCTCGCCGCGCTGTCGCTCATGGAACAGTCGCGCCTCACGCGCATCATCGACCAGATGGACGCCCGCGGCCTCGTCGAGCGCCGCTCGGACGCGGCCGACCGCCGGCGCGTGCGCGTCTTCCTCACGCCGGCGGGGGCCGATCTCGCCCGGCGCATGATCGACAAGGCCCGCGCGCACGAGACCGCGCTCCTCGACCGCCTGCCCGGCGGATCGGGGCGCGAGCTGAAGCGCCTCCTGCGCGTCGTCTACCGCGAACTCTGTGCCGACGACTGACGCGCGCCGCGCCTCAGCGCAGCGCGCGCACCTTCGAGAATCCCGCCGTCGCGGCGTAGCCGCCCACGATCGCGCGCCGCGCCGCGTGGTCCAGGACCTTGTCGATGTCGGTGAAGCCCGCGGGCGCGCGCTTCTCGACCTCGTCGATCACCCGCTCGGGACCGCCCGTGCGGTTCTGCGCCACGACCTCCGCGGTCTTCGGCAGGCGCTCCTTCTCGTAGACCCAGAGACCCGCGCGCGGATGCTCGGCCGCGGCCAGCGCATCGGCGAGACAGCGCGCGTCGAGGACCGCCTGGCTCGCCCCGTTCGAGCCCACCGGGTACATCGGGTGCGCCGCGTCCCCGAGCAGCGTGACCCGCCCGAAGGTCCAGCGCGGCAGCGGATCGCGGTCGGCCATGGGATATTCGTAGATCGCGGGCGTCGCCCGGACGAGACCGCCGATGTCCATGCCCGGCACCCGGAACCGCAGCGCGTGCGGCAGCACGGTCGCCAGCGACGCCTGCCGCGACCAGCTGTCGGGCGGCGGCGTGGACACCGACGGGTCCTTGATGCGGACGTTCACCACCCAGTTCATCAGCTGGCGCTTCCCGACCGCCGGCGCGATCGGGTAGAGCACGAACTTCGCGCCGAGGCCGCCGCCGATCGCCATGCTCTCGCCGTCCTCCCAGACCGGCCAGTCGGCCGCGCCGCGCCACATGACCACGCCCTGCCAGGACGGCGCGCCCTCGTCCGGGTAGAACACGCGGCGACCGGCGGAATGGATGCCGTCGGCGCAGACCAGCACCTCGCCGCGCACCGTCTCGCCGGCGCCGCCCTCGGCGCTGTCGCGGAAGTGGGCGCTGACGCCCGCCTCGTCCTGCACGAACCCCGCAAGCCGCCGCCCGGTGCGGATCGCGTCCGCCCCGAGCCGCTCGACCACCGCGTCGTGGATCACCTTCTGCAGGCGGCCGCGGTGGATCGAGAATTGCGGCACGTCGTGGCCCGCATGCATGCCGCGCAGCTCCGACCAGACCTCGAGCCCGCCCTTGGTGAGGTAGGACAGCCGGCGCGTGCGCACGCCGACCTTGTCGAGCGCCGGCAGGAGACCCAGCGCCGCCAGTTCGCGGATCGCGTGCGGCAGCACGTTGATGCCCACGCCCACCTCGCGCACCTCGCGCGCCGCCTCGTAGACGACGCAGCGGACGCCGCGCGCATGCAGCATCAGCGCCGTGGTCAGCCCGCCGATCCCGGCGCCCGCAATGACGACGGTCATGGCCTCAATCCTCCGGCGGCAGGAAATCGACCTCGTGCTCGGCCGAGAGCGCGACCACGTCCGCGGGGTTCGCGTCCGGCCCGAGATTGTGCAGGCCCCAGAACAGGTCGTAGAGCCGGCGCGTCGGCGCCACCCAGAACAGGCACTTGATGGTCTGCTCGGTCTTGTTGAAGATCCCGTGCGGGATGCCCATCGGCATCCGGATCAGGTCGCCCGGTTCGGCATAGGTCTCGACGCCGTTCAGGAGCAGGTCGAACCGCCCCTCGAGCACGTAGATGAACTCGTCCTGCGTGGGATGGATGTGCGGCGGCACGAAGGTGCCGCGCGGCAGCGTCGCGTGCCAGGCCATCGAGTCCTCGGACTTCTGCTTCGGCACGTAGGTCTGGCCGAGGATGTTCCACGAGATACCGTCGATGCCGGTATTCGACTTGGTGACGCCGGGCAGCATGGTCATGGGGGTCCTCATTGGTTCAGACATGCAGGAAACGGTCCTTGACCTCTGGGGTCGCAAGGATCTCGGGGGTGGTGCCGGTCCAGACCACGCGGCCCTTCTCGATCACCACGTGACGGTCGGCGAAGCGGCAGAGCGCGTCGACGTTCTTGTCAATCACGAGGATCGCCTCGCCCTCGCTCTTGAGCCGCTCGAGGCAGGCCCAGATGTCGGCGCGGATGAGCGGCGCCAGCCCCTCGGTCGCCTCGTCGAGCACCACGAGCCGCGGGTTGGTCATCAGCGCCCGGCCGATCGCCAGCATCTGCTGCTCGCCGCCCGACAGCTGGTTGCCCATGTTGCGCCGCCGCTCCTCGAGCCGCGGAAAGAGCCCGTAGATGCGCGGCAGCGTCCACTTGCCGGGCCGCGCCGTGGCGCTGCGCGGCAGCGTCCACTTGCCGGGCCGCGCCGTGGCGCGCAGGTTCTCCTCGACGCTCAGCGTGGGAAAGATCTGCCGCCCCTCGGGCACGAGCCCGAGCCCCGCCAGCGCCACCCGGTGCGGCTCGGCCCCGGTCAGGTCGGTGCCGTCGACGCTGACGCGGCCGGCGCGCGGGCGCAGCATCCCGAAGATCGACCTGACCGTGGTGGTCTTGCCCATGCCGTTGCGGCCGAGCAGCGTGACGACCTCGCCCGCATCGACCGCGAGGTCGACGCCGAAGAGGATGCGGCTCTCGCCGTAGGCGGCCTCGAGACCCTCGACCCTCAGCATGGGCGCCTCCCCCCGGCCGGGTGCCACGCGGCGGGCCGGGGCCTCCGGCGGGGATATTTCGGCCAAGAAGAAGCAGGGCGACGGGCGCGGGCGGGGACCGGGATCATGCGGCGCTCTCCTCTTCCTCGCCGAGGTAGGCGGCGCGCACCTGCGGGTCCGAGCGGACCGCGTCGGGCGCGCCGGTGGCGATCACCTGGCCGTAGACCAGCACCGACACCCGGTCCGCGAGCGCGAAGACCGCCTCCATGTCATGCTCGATGAGGACCATGGTCAGCCGGCCCTTCAGCGCCTTCAGCCGCGCGACGAAGGCGTCGGCCTCCTCGCCGCCGACGCCCGCGAGCGGCTCGTCGAGGAGGAGGACGCGCGGCCCGGTGGCGAGCGCGATGGCGAGCTCGAGCCTGCGGTGCTCGCCGTGGCTGAGGGCGCGCGCGACCACGTGCGCGCGGTCGTCGAGCCCCGCCTCGGCCAGCGCGTCGAGCGCCGCGCGGTTCAGCGCCGCCTCTTCGGCCACGCGCGCGAAGAACCGGAACGACGAGCCCCGCCGGGCCTGCACCGCCAGCGCCACGTTCTCGAGGACCGTGAACCCGGGCAGGACCTGGGTGATCTGGAACGACCGCGCGAGCCCCATGTGCACGCGCTCGGCCATGGACCGCCCGGTGATGTCCTGCCCGTCCAGGATCACCCGGCCCGCGTCCGGCGCGAGCTGCCCCGAGAGCTGCGCGATCAGCGTGGTCTTGCCCGCGCCGTTCGGCCCGATGATGGCGTGGATCTCGCCCGGCGCCACCGCGAGCGAGACGTCGTCGGTGACCTTGAGCGCGCCGAAGCTCTTCGACAGGTGCGCGATCTCGAGCTTCACGGGCGCCTCCGTCCGAGCTTTTCCACGAAGCCGGTGATGCCGCGCGGGCTGAAGAGCACCATGAGGACCAGGAAGAGCCCGAACCAGAACGGCCAGTGCTCGGTCATCATCCCGAGCGCCTCCTCGAGGACCAGCGCCGCCACCGCGCCGCCGATCGCGCCCGCGAGCGTGCCGATGCCGCCCAGGACCACCATGACGATCAGCTCGCCGGAGCGGTGCCAGGACATGAAGGCGGGCGACACGAATTCAGCCTGGTTCGCCAGCATCACGCCCGCGACCGAGGTCATCATGCCCGAGATCACGAAGGCGGTCAGCTGGTAGCGGAAGGGCGTGAAGCCGATCGCCTCCATCCGCACCGGGTTCTCGCGGATGCCGGTCAGCACCCGGCCGAAGCGCGAGCCGACGATGCGGTGGCAGGCGAGGAAGAGCGCGGCGAGGACGGCCAGCGTGACGTAGAAGAGCGTCACGTCGTTCTCCAGAAGGTCGGTGCCGAAGAGCGTCGAGCGCGACCGGAGCCCCACCCCGTCGTCGCCCCCGTAGGCCGAGAGCGAGATGAAGAAGAAGAACGCCATCTGCCCGAAGGCGAGCGTGATCATGATGAAGTAGACGCCCCGCGTCCGGAGCGAGATCGCGCCCGTCACGAGGGCGAAGAGCGCCGACACCCCCGCGGCGCAGGCGATCTGCACGAAGATGTCGGTGATGCCGAAGCTCGCGAGGATCGCCACCGCGTAGGCGCCGAAGCCCAGATAGGCGGCGTGGCCGAAGCTGACCATGGCGCCGAAGCCGAGGATCAGGTCGAGCGCCATCGCCGCGATCGCGTAGGCGAGGATGCGCGTCGCGATCAGCACGAGGAACGGGTCGCCCGCCGCGGCCGCCACCGGCGGCAGCGCCGCGAAGAGCCCGAAGAGCACGAGCGCCGCCTTGACGCGGCCCGCGAGCACGGGGCGCCGCGCGGGCGCGGGGATCGCCGCCTCCGCCATCAGCCGCGCCTCCCGAAGAGGCCCGCGGGCCGCGCGAAGAGGATGACCGCCATCAGGATGTAGACGAGCATCGGCGCCAGCGTCCGCCCCGCCTGGCCCGCCGCCGCCGGGTCCAGCACCTGGCGCAGCAGGATCGGCCCGAAGACGCCGCCGAGCGTGTCGACCACCGCGACGAGGATCGCGCCGAGGAAGGCGCCCTTGATCGAGCCGATGCCGCCGATGACCACGACGACGAAGGTCAGGATCAGGACGCTCTCGCCCATGCCGGTGTCCACCGACAGGATCGGCGCCACGAGGGCCCCCGCGAGGCAGGCCAGCACCGCGCCGAGCGTGAAGACCACCGCGAAGAGCCGCCCGATGTCGACCCCGAGCGCCGAGACCATGTCGCGGTTGGTGGCGCCCGCGCGCAGCAGCATGCCGATCCGCGTGTAGTTCACCATGAGGAAGAGCCCCAGCGCCACGGCAAGCCCCGCGACGATGATCGCGATGCGGTAGACCGGGTATTGCAGCGGGCCCATGAGCGGCACCGAGCCCGAGAGGATGCCGGGCAGCGGCACCGACAGGGGCGAGACGCCCCAGACGATCTTGACCACCTCGTTGGCCATCATCACCAGTCCGAAGGTCGCCAGCACCTGGTCGAGATGCGAGCGCGCGTAGAGCCTGCGCATCACCACCCATTCGAGCGCGAGCCCGACCGCGACCGCGGCCGGCAGCATCAGCAGGAGCCCCCACCAGAAGCTGCCGGTCGCCGCCGCGAAGGTGGCGATCAGGTAGGCGCCCACCATGTAGAGGACGCCGTGCGCCAGGTTGATCACGTCCATGATCCCGAAGACCAGCGTCAGGCCCGCCGCGATCAGGAACAGCAGGACCCCGAGCTGCAGCCCGTTCAGGAGTTGCAGGACGAAGAGGTTCGTCATGGGCGTGATCCCCCCGGCGCGGCTTGGCTCACTGCATCGTGCAGGCGTCGGCGTAGGTGTCGACGTAGTCGTCGAAGATCTTCTCGCGCACCGACGTGCCGTAGAACCCGTCGTCGCGCTTGACCGCCTCGACGATGTAGAAGTCCTGCACCGGGTAGTTGTTCACCCCGAAGGAGAAGTCGCCGCGCGGGCTGTCGAAGTCGGCTTCCTTGATCGCGGCGCGCAGGGCGTCGCGGTCGGCCAGGTCGCCGCCGAGCTTGCGCACGGCGGAATCGATCAGCTGCGCCGCGTCGTAGGCCTGCATGGCGTAGGTGCCGGGCACCGCGCCGTATTTCTCCATGTAGGCCGACACGAAGGCCTCGTTCGCCGCGTTGTCCATGTCGGGCGCCCAGTTCGCGCCGCCCAGAAGCCCCACGGCCGCGTCCTGCGTCGCCGGCAGCGTGGTCTCGTCGACCGTGAAGGCCGACAGGAACGGGATGCCCGAGAGGCCGGCCTGCGCGTACTGCTTCACCAGGTTCACGCCCATGCCGCCCGGCATGAAGGTGAAGAGCGCGTCGGGCTGGAACGCCGCGATCTGTGCCAGTTCCGAGGAGAAGTCGAGCTGCCCGAGCTCGGTGAACACCTCGCCCGCGACGCCGCCGGTATAGGAATGCTTGAACCCCGCGAGGCTGTCCTTGCCGGCCTGGTAGTTCGGCGCCATCAGGAACACGTTCTGGTAACCCTGCTGCTCGGCATAGGCGCCCATCACCTCGTGGTTCTGGTCGTTCTGGTAGGAGGTGACGAAGAAGTTCGGGTTGCACTCGGCCCCGGCGAAGTTCGACGTGCCGGCATTGGTCGAGATCAGGATGGTCCCGGTCTCGGTCACCGGCTGGTGGATCGCCACGAGGATGTTCGAGAAGATCGGACCGACGACGAAGTCGACGTTCTCGCGCTGCACCAGCTCGCGGGCATCGTCCGCGGCCTTGTCCGGGCGCTGCTCGTCGTCGATCACGACGATCTCGGTCTCCATGCCGCCGATCTCGCCGATGCTCTCGGCCGCCAGCATGAAGCCGTTGCGCGCCTGCTCGCCCAGGGCCGCGGCCGGGCCCGACAGGGTGTAGATCAGGCCGATCTTCAGCACGTCGTCCTCGGCCGAGGCGGGAACGTCCTGCGCAAAGGCGGGCGCGGCCAGCGCGGCGAGCGCGGAACCGGCCAGAAGCGTCTTGAGTGTCATTGTGGTCTCCCGTGTTGATCCGCCGCTTCTTGTCGGTTTCGGGGCGGCCTTTGCGACCGCTCCCGGGCGACGGATATTTATTGCTTCAATATTTAAGGCTTGAAGCTTTCCTTTTCGCAAGAGTTTTCTCGGGCGCCTCCTGCGGTGCCGTCCGCGTCTGCCTCATTGCGCGGCGATGCCGCCGGTCGCGTGCCGCATCAGCGGCGACGCGGGATCGGCCAGCCCGTCGATCACGTTGAAATGGTGCTGGTCTGGCTCGACCACGTCGACCACCGGGCCCCCGAGGCCGTGCCACATGACCGGCAGCATCCGCGCCTGCCGCAGGAATTCCTGCCGCTCGCCCCCGCCGACCCAGGCGGTGGCGCGCACCCCCGGCAGCGGCCGCTTGAGCGCCGGGCTGCCGGCCTCGGCGCTCTCGAGGTCGAGCTTCAGCGTGTCGTTGCGCGCGGTCTTCAGCATCGGGCGCAGGTCGTGCAGACCCGAGATCGACACCACGTGCCTCAGCCGGTCCCGCACCGCCGCGGGCAGCGGCGAATCGTGGCACATCATCGACGCGACCAGATGCCCCCCCGCCGAGTGACCCGACAGCACGAGGGGGCCGTCGACCCGACCCGCGGCATGGGTGACGGCCGCGCCGATCTGGCGGGTGATCTCGGCGATGCGCACGTCGGGGCAGAGGTCGTAGGACGGCATCGCGCAGGCCCAGCCCTGCGCCACGGCGCCCGCGGCCAGGTGCGACCAGTAGGACTTGTCGAGCGCCATCCAGTAGCCGCCATGCACGAACACGAAGAGCCCCCGCGGCGTGCCGTCGGGCAGGAACAGGTCGTAGCGGTGCCGCGCGCCCGGACCGTAGGCCACGTCGAGCTCGGCACGCGCCTTGGCGCGGAACGCCTCGGCCGGCGCCACCCAGGGGCCCGGGTACTCGGTGCCGCCGGGAATGTTCCGGCCGTTCTCGTAGGCGTCGTCCCAGTCGTGCGTCGGAAAGACGATCACGGCATTCCTCCCCTCGTCATGGCCCGCGCACACGCCCCGCCTGCACCCCGGATCGCGCCGCGACCGCCCCGGTGACCGGAGCCGGACGCGCGCCATACGCCAGCCATACGGAAACCGTATCGCCGCCGGGACCGACCGTCTACACTGGTCCGGGATCGACGCTGGCGCAGCTCCGGAGATATTTCAAGCCAAAACATTTTTTGCTTGAAATAAAAAAAGGGCCCCCATAGCCTCGTTTCGCGGGGCACGGCCGCCCCGCCCGAGACGAGAGGGACCCTGCGCGTGACCTGTGCGACCTTCCCCGGAACAGCGCCATGACGCCCGGAACGCGTCCGGCCGTCGCCCCCGACAGCCGCGCGCGCCTCAGGCTCTGGCTGCGCATGCTGAAGAGCACGCGCCAGGTCGAGGCGGTGCTGCGCGACCGGTTCCGCACCGAGTTCGGGACCACCCTGCCGCGCTTTGACGTGATGGCGGCGCTCGCCCGCTACGAGGGCGGGCTCAAGATGTCGGCGCTGTCCGGCGTGCTGCGCGTATCCAACGGGAATGTCACGGGAATCGTCGACCGGCTGGTGGACGAGGGGCACGTGGTGCGGGTCCAGGTCCCCGGGGACCGGCGCGCTTCGCTCGTGCGCCTGACCCGCCGCGGACAGCAGGAATTCGCCCGCCAGGCCGAGGCGCACGCGCGCTGGATCGACGAGCTTCTGACCGGCTTCGCGCCGGACGAGGCCGAAACGCTCGCGGCACGGTTCGACGCCGTGTCCGCCAAGGAGGAGGACGCATGAGCCCCACCCATTTCCGCTGCGACGTCTCGGACGGCATCGCCACGCTCCGGCTCGACCGTCCCGACCGCAAGAACCCGCTGACCTTCGACAGCTATGCCGAACTGCGCGACTGGTTCCGCGCACAGCCCTACGACGATACCGTCAAGGCGGTGGTCTTCGGCTCGAACGGCGGCAATTTCTGCTCGGGCGGCGACGTGCACGACATCATCGGCCCCCTGACGAAGATGTCGATGAAGGAGCTCCTGGCGTTCACCCGGATGACCGGCGATCTGGTCAAGGCCATGATCCACTGCGGAAAACCGGTGATCGCGGCAGTCGACGGCGTCTGCGTCGGCGCGGGCGCCATCGTCGCCATGGCCTCCGACCTGCGCATCGCCACGCCCGAGGCCAGGACCGCCTTCCTCTTCACCCGCGTGGGCCTCGCGGGCTGCGACATGGGCGCCTGCGCGATGCTGCCGCGCCTCATCGGACAGGGTCGCGCGGCGGAACTGCTCTATACCGGCCGCGCCATGTCCGCCGAAGAGGGCGCGACGTGGGGCTTCTTCAACCGCGTGGTGGACAGGGACGCGCTCGAGGACACCGCGCAGGAGATGGCCCGCCGCATCGCCGCCGGCCCGACCTTCGGGCACATGATGACCAAGACCATGCTGAACCAGGAATGGTCCATGTCGCTCGACCAGGCGATCGAGGCCGAGGCGCAGGCACAGGCCATCTGCATGCAGACGCAGGATTTCACCCGCGCCTACAACGCCTTCGTCGCGAAGGAGAAACCGGTGTTCGAGGGCGATTGATGGCGGACCGCTCCTACCTTTCCTGGCCGTTTCTCGAAGACCGGCACCGCGACCGGGCTAAGGCGCTCGACGCCTGGGCGGGTACGCTCGGGACGATCGACCACCACGACACCGACGCGGCCTGCCGCGACCTCGTCGCGCGCCTCGGGGCCGACGGATGGCTCGAGGCCACGGCGGCCGATCCCGCGGACCCCCGCCCGCTCGACGTGCGCACGCTCTGCCTCTCGCGCGAGACGCTCGCGCGCCATGACGGGCTCGCCGACTTCGCCTTCGCCATGCAGGGGCTCGGCACCGGCGCGCTCTCGCTCTTCGGCTCGGACGCGCAGCGCGCCGAATGGCTGCCCCTCACCCGGTCGGGCCAGGCGATCTCGGCCTTTGCCCTGACCGAGCCGCAATCGGGCTCGGACGTGGCCAATTCCACCATGACGGCGCGCGACGACGGCGACGCCTGGGTGCTCGACGGCGAGAAGACGTGGATCTCGAACGGCGGGATCGCCGATGTCTACACGCTCTTTGCCCGCACCGGCGAGGGTCCGGGCGCCAGGGGCCTCTCGGCCTTCGTGGTGCCCGCGACCACGCCCGGCCTCGGCATTGCCGAACGGCTCGACACCATCGCCCCGCACCCCCTGGCCACCCTCAGGTTCGACGGCGCGCGGCTGCCCAAATCCGCACTGATCGGCGCGCCCGGTCAGGGCTTCAAGATCGCCATGTCGGTGCTCGACGTCTTCCGCACCACCGTCGCCGCGGCGGCGCTCGGCTTTGCCCGCCGCGCGCTCGACGAGGCACTGGCGCGGGTGCAGGCGCGCGAGGTGCAGGGCAAGCCCCTGTCCGAACTGCAGATGGTGCAGGCCCACATCGCCGAGATGGCGCTGCGCGTCGATGCCGCCGCCCTGCTCGTCTACCGGGCGGCCTGGGCCAAGGACATGGGTGCGCCACGTGTCAGCCGCGAGGCCGCCATGGCCAAGCTCTACGCCACGGACGAGGCGCAGAAGGTCATCGACGCCGCCGTGCAACTGCATGGCGGGGACGGCGTGCGCTCGGGGCAGGTGGTGGAACGGCTGTACCGCGAGATCCGCGCACTCAGGATCTACGAGGGCGCGTCGGACGTGCAGAAGGTCATCATCGCGCGCGCCGCCCTCGCCGAGGCGCAGCCATGAGAGACCCGGCGGACGACGGCGCGGAAACCGACTTTGCCCGCCGGATGTCCTACGGCGACTACCTGTCGCTTGGCACGCTGCTGTCCGCGCAGCACCCGCTGACCGACGCGCCCGACGAGCTCCTGTTCATCATCCAGCACCAGACCTCCGAGCTCTGGATGAAGCTGATGCTGAGCGAGCTCGACACCGCGCGCCGCGCGCTCGCCGACGATCGCCCCGACGAGGCGTTCAAGATGCTCGCCCGCGTCAGCCGCATCATGGAACAGCTCAATTCCGCGTGGGACGTGCTGCGCACCATGACGCCCTCCGACTACACCACGTTCCGCGACCGGCTGGGCCAGTCGTCGGGATTCCAGTCGCTGCAATACCGGCTGGTCGAATACGCGCTCGGCAATCGCAACGCGGGCATGATGAAGCCGCACGCGCATGACGCGGACGCAACGCGCGCGCTCGAGACCGAGCTTGCACGTCCGAGCCTCTACCAGGAGGTGCTGGCCTTCGCGGACCGGCGCGGCATGGCGGTGCCGGCGGCACTGCTCCACACGCCCGCCCGCACGGCACACGCGCCCGACGCGGCCGTTCAGGCGATGTGGGCCGAGGTCTACAGGGACACGCGCGCCCACTGGACGCTCTACGAGATGGCGGAAAAGCTCGTCGATCTCGAGGACTACTTCCGCCGCTGGCGCTTCAACCACGTCACGACCGTGGAGCGCGTCATCGGCTTCAAGCGCGGCACCGGCGGCACTGCCGGGGTCGATTACCTCAAAAGAATGCTGGCGGTCGAGCTCTTCCCCGAGCTCTGGCACGTCAGGACGGCGCTCTGACGCCACCCCGACAGGAGAGACCCCATGGACCTCGAGAAAGGCATCACCGAAGACGGCACCGGCTATGGCGGGACCGTCTGGAACATCCTCGGCCAGACCTACTACCCCAAGGCCGTGTGCGAGACGACCTTCGCCTTCGAGACGAATTCCGAGCCCGGCCAGTTCGTGCCGGTGCACATCCACCCCACGCAGGACGAGTTCATCCTGGTGCAGGAGGGCGAGCTCGACCTCAAGCTCGACGGCGTCTGGAGCAAGGCCCGCGCGGGCGACCTCGTGCGCATGCCCAAGGGCATCCCGCACGGCTACTTCAACAAGTCCGACAAGCCCTGCCGCGCGCTGTTCTGGGTGTCACCCGCGGGCAAGCTGCGCGACCTCTTCGCCGCGCTCGACGATCTGACGGACATCGCGCGCATCGTCGAACTGTCCGCGCAGCACGACGTGGAGTTCCTGCCGGAGGAGGCCAACGCATGAGCGCCCTCGGGCCGTCGGCGCATGTCGACACCTATACCCGCGACAACCTTCCGCCCGCGGATCTCTGGCCGGACTTCCTCATGGACGGCTTCGACTATCCCGAGCGGATCAATGTGGGCGTGGAACTGACCGACGCGATGGTTGCCAAAGGGTTCGGCGACCGTACGGCGCTCATCGGCAACGGGCGTCGCCGCACCTACAAGGAACTGGCGGACTGGACGAACCGCCTCGCCCACGCGCTGGTCGAGGACCTGGGCGTCAAGCCCGGCAACCGCGTCCTCATCCGCTCGGCCAACAACCCGGCCATGGTGGCCGCGTGGCTCGCCGCGACCAAGGCGGGCGCGGTCGTCGTCAACACGATGCCGCTCCTGCGCGCGGGGGAACTGACCAAGATCGTCGACAAGGCCGAAGTGCAGTTCGCGCTCTGCGACACGCGCCTCATGGAAGAGATGGTCGCCTGCGCCAAGGACAGCCGGTTCCTGAAGACCGTGGTGGGCTTCGACGGCACGTCGAACCACGACGCGGAACTCGACCGGCTGGCGCTCGAGAAATCGGTGCTCTTCGATCCCGTGCCGACGGGCCGCGACGACGTGGCGCTGCTGGGTTTCACCAGCGGGACGACCGGCGCGCCCAAGGCCACCATGCATTTCCACCGCGACCTCCTGATCATCGCCGACGGCTATGCGCGGGAAGTGCTGGGCGTCACGCCCGACGACGTCTTCGTGGGGTCGCCGCCGCTGGCCTTCACCTTCGGCCTCGGCGGGCTCGCGGTCTTTCCGCTGCGCTTCGGGGCGGCGGCGACACTGCTCGAGAACGCCTCGCCGCCGAACATGATCGAGATCATCGAGAAGTACCGCGCGACCGTCAGCTTCACCGCACCGACCGCCTACCGCGTCATGCTGCGCGCCATGGACGAGGGCGCGGATCTCTCCTCGCTCCGCGCCGCGGTCTCGGCCGGAGAGACGCTGCCCGCCCCCGTCTACGAGGAATGGATGGCCAAGACCGGCAAGCCAATGCTCGACGGCATCGGCGCGACCGAGATGCTGCACATCTTCATCTCGAACCGCTTCGACGACCACCACCCGGCCTGCACCGGTCGCCCGGTCACCGGCTACGAGGCGCGCGTGATCGGCGAGGACGGGGCGGAGCTGCCGCGCGGCGAGGTCGGACGGCTGGCGGTGCGCGGGCCGACCGGATGCCGCTACCTCGCCGATGACCGCCAGCGCGATTACGTCTCAGGTGGCTGGAACATCACCGGCGATGCCTTCGTCATGGATCCGGACGGCCGGCTGCACTTTGCCGCGCGCAACGACGACATGATCATCTCGTCGGGATACAACATCGCCGGACCCGAGGTCGAGGCGGCGCTCCTGTCGCACGATGCGGTCGCCGAATGCGCGGTGGTGGGTCGGCCGGACGAGGAACGCGGTGCCATCGTCGAGGCGCACGTGGTGCTGGCCGCGGGTTTCGCGCCCGGCGCCGAGACCGTCAAGGCGCTGCAGGACCACGTGAAGGCGGCGATCGCGCCCTACAAGTATCCCCGTTCGGTGCTGTTCGTGGAGGCACTGCCCAAGACCGAGACCGGGAAGATCCAGCGCTTCCGGCTGAAGCAGACCGCCTGAAGCAGTTGCGGGCCGGGAGACCGGCCCGCCCCCCGCGGTAGCTAGAGATCCGCCGCCGGATGCCGCGCGGGATGGGTCATAAACTCGTCCAGCACGTCGCGCGGCGGCATGACGAAATCCGACACGCGGCTGACCGACAGGCCGAAATCGCGTTTGAGCTCCACCGCCATCTCGGCCATCTTGACCGCGACCGGGATGCCGTTCAGCACCGGCAGCCCCTCGATCCGGTGGCCGTGGATCTGGGCGAACAGCAGCATCGGGATCCCGCCCCCGGGGATCAGCACGTCGGTTCCCGCCTCGATCAGCGGCAACGCCTGCGCGCGGAACAGGTCGGACACCTCGTCGCGGCGCGCGTCCGATCCGAAGGCGCCAAGGATCTGGCCCGGCTCGAACTGCATCGCGTGCACGCCGGTGATCCGCTGGCCGAGCCCGTAGCGCGTGATCTGGTGGTGAAACCACGGGATGTACCGGCGGTTGATGGTCACGATGCCCGTGCGCTGGCCGAGCGTGCAGGCATGCAGCATCGACGCCTCGCCAAGGGCGATGACGGGGATGTCCACCGCCGCGCGCGCCTCGTAGAGACCGGCATCCTGGAAGTGCCCGATGACGAAGGCGTCGTAGCCCTCGCGCTCGGCCTGGATCGCGTTGCAGATCATCTCGCGCGCACACCGGAACTCCACCAGCGGGTGGGCGTAGCTGTCGTGCGGCGTGATCCCGTGCACCACGATCTCGGTGCCGTCGCGGGCGATCGCGTCCAGATGCGCCTGGAGCTCCGTCCAGTAGCGGCCGCCGTTCTCGCGGTCCACGTAGCTCTGGTACCAGATGCGCATGATCGGTCCTTTCTCTAGCCGACGGACGGCAGCCAGGTGGCGAGCGGCGGGAACAGCACGAGCAGGACCAGCAGGATCAGCGTGCAGAGGATGTAGGGAAACACGGCCTTGGTCACGTCCCAGAGCGTCGTGCCCCGCGGCGCCACGCCCAGCATGACGAAGAGCAGGAGCCCGAACGGTGGCGTCACCAGACTGAGCTCGAGAGCGACCAGCATGAAGACGCCGAACCACACGGTGTCGAAGCCGAAATGGATCACCAGCGGCATGAAGATCGGCAGCGACAGCATCATGATGGACAGCTGGTCCATGAACATCCCCATCACGAGCAGGACGAGGAAGATGAACACGAGCATGACGTAGCCCGACACCTCGAAGCTTGTGGCCCAGGTGACGACCCCGCGCGAGGCGCCCGAGAAGGCGAGGATCTGCGCGAAGGTGGTCGAGGCGACGATGATCGTCAGCATCATGGCCGACACCGCGAGCGTGCCGCGCAGCGAGCGCACCAGCACCGCGCGATCGAGCCGCCGGTACGCGACGGCGAGGATCAGCACCGCGACGACGCCGAAGGCGGCGCTTTCGGTGGGCGTGGCCCAACCCAGGAGGATCAGGCCGATCACCGCGAAGATCACGAGCCCCATGGGCAGCACGTCGCGCAGGAGCGCCGCCGCGATCTCGGCAAGCGACGCGCGTTCGGCGTCGTAGGCGGGGGCCGCCTCGGGATCGAGCGCGATCAGCGTGCGGATCGTGATGGCGAAGAGCACCGCCAGCACGAGCCCCGGCAGGACCCCCGCGATCAGCAGCGCGCCGACGTCGATCCGGGCCAGCGAGCCCAGCAGAACCGCCAGCGACGAGGGCGGGATGATCATTGCAAGGCTGCCGGTCGCGAGGATCGGCCCCATGACGAGCGCGTTCTTGTAGCCGCGTTTCTGCATCTCGGGCATGAGCGTGGTGCCGAGCATCGCGGTATTGGCCATGGACGACCCCGACAGCGTCGCGAAGAGCGTGCCGCCCGCCACGGTCATGTAGCTCAGCCGCCCCCGCGCGCGTCCAAGGCACTTGTCGAGCGCGTCGAAGACGCGGATCGCGAGCCCCGACTGGAACAGCAGCTCCCCCATCAGGACAAAGAGCGGGACGGGCACGAGGCTGAACGATGTCACGCTGTCGGTGGCGTTCGCGATCAGCTGGTCGATCCCGGGCATGCCGCCCAGAAAGAGCCACGCGCCCACGATGTTGATGCCGAGAAAGGCGAGCGCCACCGGCAGGCCGAGGCCCATGAGCGCCAGCACGCCCCCGATCATCAGCGCCGTGGCAAGGGTCCAGGACATCATCGCGGACCGCCCCTCAATGCTGTGCGTTGGAGGCGTCGTAGGTCTCGCCCCTCAGGAATAGTCTCAGGAATTCGGTCGCCATCAGCACGAAGCCCGCGCAGATCATGGCGGGCAGGATCCAGCCCGGCAGGCCGATCGACCGGATGTCGACCGCGCCGGCCTCGACCGCCTCCCACGCGACCACCGCCGCACGCCAGCCGAGAAGCGCGAGGATCGCGACGCAGAGAACAAGGGCCGCGCGGTCGATGATGCGCGACAGGCCCGCGGGCAGAAGGCCCATCAGCGCCCGGATGGCCACGTGGCCGCGGTCGCGGATCAGCCAGGGCGCTCCCGCCATGGTGGCGAAGAGCAGCCCGTATTCGATCAGCGCGCTGGTGGCCTGGACAGGCCGCATGCCGAAATTGCGCAAGCCCACGTCGACGACGATGCCCACCACCATGAGCGCGAAGGTCAGCGCCGCAAGCGCCGCCAAACCGTGGATCACACCGTCGTAGATGCGTGTCAGCATGAGTCTCCCCTGGTCGGCCCGACGCCCGTCGCCGGGCGCCAGGCGTGGTCGGTCACCGGTCGTAGTAGGCGTCGCGCAGGGCGTCGTAGCGGTCGGTGCCCGCCGCTTCCATGCGCGACCAGGCGCTGTCATAGGCCGCGTCGAGGAAGGCCTCGCGCGCCGCGCCCTCGAGCGTGATGACGGTCATGCCCTCGTCCTGAACCTTGGCGTCGGTGTCGGCGATCACCTTCTGGAAATTGTCGTAGGAGATCTGCTCGTAGTCAGCGGCCGCCTGCGTCAGGATCTCCTGCGCTTCGGCGCTGAGGCCCTCCCATTTGGCGGGGTTCATCACGACGGCGAGGTCGGTCTGGAAGAAGCCGGGATCGACCCGGTACTTCAGGAACTTGTCCCAGCTCAGGTCCTGGATCGCGACGATCGGCCAGCCCGCGCCGTCGAAGGTGTTGCGCTCGAGCCCGGTATAGACGTCCGGAACGGGAACCGAGATCGGCACGGCGCCCAGGGTCTCGAAGAACGACTTGTAGATCGGCTGGCTGCGCAGCCGCGCGCCGTCGAGCGCGAGCGTGCCGTCCTCGGCGCGCCCGGGCTCGTCCACCGTGTAGATGTGGAACTGGATGCCGCTGTCGATATGCGCGAGAAGCTCCACGCCCAGCCGGTCGGCGAAGGCTTCCTGCATGATGGCGAAACCGCCGTTCTCGCGCGCTTCCATCGAGGTCACAGTCGAGCCGACCCAGGCATCCGCCTCGGGCATGGTCCCGAGGTGGAACGAGGCGGGGCCGTAATGCATGTCGACGACGCCGCGCGCCGCGGCATCGAGCTGCTGGTTCTGCGGGATGGCCTCGGGCCCGCCGATGTAGTCGATGCGCACCACGCCCTCGCCGCGCTCGTTCACGAGATCAACGAAACCGAGGAAGGACTGGCTGAACGCGAGCTGGCTCGGGAAGGCGGTGACCGCGCGGATCACCTCCTGCGCGGAGGCCGGAAGGGCGAGCGTCACCGCGAGCGCCGCGCCCGCGATGGTCCGGATGGTCTTCATGGTTGCGAACTCCCCGTTGCTGTTTGGCCCGTCCCGGTCGTCGCGGGATCCTCGAGGGCCGGTTGCCTGAACAGTCCCGCCTGTCTGAGCGCGTTCAGGAAGGCGCCCATGCGGTCGGTGCGGTACGCGTCGACATCGCGCCCTGCGTAATCGAAGAAGCCGCGCCCGCTCTTCATGCCGATGGCGCCCTCCTCCATGTGACGCGCGACGATGGCGGGCGGGGCGAAGCGGTCCTCGCCCGTCGCGTCGGCCATGTACCGCGATGCATGATAGAGGATGTCGCCCCCGCCCCAATCGATGAATTCGAGCAGCCCCAGAACGGAGAAGCGCAGCCCGAAGCCGTATTTCACCGCGCGGTCCACGTCCTCGGGGGTGGCGACGCCCTCCTCCACGAGGCGCGCCGCCTCGTTCATGGCGAGCGCCTGGATGCGCGGCACGATGTATCCGGGCGAGGCCTTGCAGAGGACCGGCACCTTGCCCATCGCCTCGAGCACCGCGCAGAGCCTGTCGGTCACGTCGGGCAGCGTCTCGTCGCAGGGGCTGACCTCGACCAGCGGGACGAGAAGCGCGGGGTTCAGCCAGTGCGCGTTCAGGAACCGCTCGGGCCTGCTCGTCAGCGCGGCGAGGTCCGTCGACAGCATGGTGGACGTGGTCGAGGCGAGAATGGCGTCGGCGTCCGCATGGGCATCGAAGAGCCCGAACGCCTCGGCCTTGGCCGCGCGGATCTCGGGCACGGCCTCGTAGACGATCTCGGCCCCCCCGAGCGCGCGGGCCGCGTCGGACAAGGGATGCACCGACACCCGCGCCATGAGCGCGGGGACCGCATCGGCGTCGAACCCTCCGAGGCGCGCGACCATCTCGAGACCGGCCTGCACCTCGGCCAGGACGTCGTCGCGGTAGGCCGCGAAGGCGTCCGCCCCGCGCGGCCGGGAATCGAGCAGCGCGATCCGTCCGCCGCCATAGGCCAGTGCCTGAGCGATGCCGCGCCCCATGCGGCCCGCCCCGATGCAGGCGGCGGCGGGGATCATGCGCCGTCCCTCAGCGTGGCCTGCAGGTCTTCGCGGCTGCGCTCCGCGAGGCCGAGCGCCTCGAAGGTCCGGCCCTCCTTCCGCAGGTCGCGGCCCGTCACGGCCCCCGCGAGGGCGAGAAGCCCCGAGGCGACCGGCGTCGGCACGCCCGCCCAGTCGCCCACGGACACGAGCAGCGCCAGGCCCACGGCGATGTCCTCGGTCATGTAGCGGTGCGTCTTGAGGTCGAGATGTTCGTGCCAGTCGCCCGAATCCACCAGCTTGTCGTGGGCGAGGTTGCCGTACATCCAGTTCGACGTGGTGTAATGGTCGGCGAGCGGGAAATGCGGCGCGCCGTAGCCGAGCGCCTCGCGGATCGCCATGCGTTCCGCGTCGAGCGCGTCGTGCACCGCGCGGATCGCCGGCTGCGTGCCCTCGTTGTGGATGTCCCAGCGGTCGAAATGCTGGATCGGGCCCGCGTTCATCAGGATGAGCGGCGGATGGATGATCGGGCCCGCGTTCATCAGCGCGGCCGACAGCGCGTCCTCGCACCGCTCGATGGCGCCGGGGAACACCTGGCCCAGGAGATCGAGCGCGTGGTCGGTCAGCCGCGCGGGATAGGCGCCGGTCGGCAGGCGCGAGGCGCGCGTGGTGATGCGGACCTCCGCCTCGCCCTTCTTGCGGCAGAGCCAGGGCAGCGTGCCGGTCTCGCAGAAGGCGACGTCGGCGGTGCAACCGGCGGCGCGCACGCGCTCCATCATGATCCAGGCGCCGAAGGAGCCGGGCGAGAGATAGACGACCTGCCCGTCGGCCAGGTGCGGTGCGAGCGCCTCTGCGAGGTCGGACTGACCGAAGGCCGGCATCGGCGCGAGGATGACCTGCACGCCGTCGAGCGCGCGGCCGAGATTGCCCGTGACGGAGACCGGCAGGTCCCGGCTGCCCTCGTGGTCGGTGACGCGCAGCGTCGCCGGATCGCCGAGCGGGGCAAAGCTCGCCCGGTCGCGGCGCCACCAGCGCACGTCATGTCCCGCTTCGACCGCATCGGCCACCGCCGCGTAGGAACCGTTGCCCCCGCCGAGAACCGCAATCCTGACCATCTCGCCCCCTGCGTGGCCTCATCACATGCATTTGCATGCGTATTGGCCATCTTCACGTTTGCTATTGCTGACATGGCTACAGAGCTTGCCTGCAATTGCAAGAATTTTGTTTTAGGCTTGAAGGAAAGGCGGGACGCCGCCGGGGCGTCCGGCGCCGGAACGGGCAGCGGCGGGTGACCTCGGGGACACGTCACCGCGTTGTCGCACCAGCGTTACCCGCCTGTCGCACCCGCCGCCTATGCGGTCCGGAAAATGGGGACAACCGGCGGTGATCAGATGAAAGTGCGGACGATCTTCCTCTCCGACGTGCACCTCGGCACGCGCGGCTGCCAGGCCGAGATGCTGCTCGACTTCCTGACCCGGCACGAAAGTGACCGGCTCTACCTCGTCGGTGACATCATCGACGGCTGGAAGCTCGGGCGCGGATGGTTCTGGAAGGGCCCGCAGAACGACGTGATCGAGGCGGTGCTCGCCAAGGCGCGCGCCGGCTGCAAGGTGATCTACATTCCCGGCAACCACGACGAGGCGCTCCGCCACTATCCCGGCACCCACTTCGGGGGCATCGAGGTCCGGCACGAGACCTGCCACGTGACCGCGGACGGCCGGCGGCTTCTCGTGACGCATGGCGACCAGTTCGATTCGATCGTGGTGAACGCGCGCTGGCTCGCCCATCTGGGCGACCGCGCCTACGACGCGGCGCTCTGGTGCAACACGCGGCTGAACCGGCTGCGCCGGCTCTGGGGCGGACAGTACTGGTCGCTGTCGAACTGGGCCAAGCAGCAGGTCAAGCAGGCGGTCAACTTCATCAGCGAGTACGAGAAGGTGCTGACCGCCGAGGCCCGGCGCGGCGGCTATGACGGGGTGGTCTGCGGCCACATCCACGCGGCCGCCATGCGCCGGATCGGCGATCTCGACTACGTCAACACCGGCGACTGGGTGGAAAGCTGCACCGCGGTGGTGGAGCATCCCGACGGACGGCTCCAGCTCATCGACTGGGCCGAGGAGATCCGTGCGCGCGCCGCGCTCGAGGCCGACCGCAAGGTCGCGCGCATCGGTCGCGCCCGCCGCGGGAGCCGCGTCGCATGAGCGATATGTCCGCCGTCCGCGCGCAGCTCGGCGCCGCCGTCCACGAGGGCCGGCCGCTGAGCCCCACCGGAGTCCAGGAACGGATCTTCGCGCGTCTCTTCACAGGGCTCGTCTACGCCCAGATCTGGGAAGACCCCGAGGCCGACATGCGCGCGCTCGGGATCGCCGAGGGCGAGGCGCTGGTCTGCATCGCCTCGGGCGGCTGCAACGTCATGTCCTACCTGACCCGCCGGCCGGGCGAGATCGCCGCCGCCGACCTGTCGCCCGCACACGTGGCGCTCCTGCGGCTGAAACTCGCGGCAGCGCGTCACCTGCCCGACCACGACACGTTCTTCGCCATGTTCGGCCATGCCGACCGCGCCTCCAGCGTGGCGGCCTACGACATCCACCTGGCACCGCATCTCGACACCGCGACCCGCGCGTTCTGGGAGGACCGCGGCCTGACCGGGACGCGGCGGATCGAGATGGTCGCCCGCGGCCTCTACCGCCACGGGGCGCTCGGACGGTTCCTCGGCATCCTCGGTGCGGTGGCGCGATTCTGCGGCGCCGATTTGCGGGAGCTCGCCGATGCGCCGACCCTCGGCGACCAGAAGGGGTTCTTCGATTCCCGCATCGCGCCGATCTACGACAACCGGGCGATCCGCTGGCTGGCCCGGAGGCCGGTCATGCTGTTCGGTCTCGGCATCCCGCCCGCGCAACAGCGCAAGCTGGCGGCCGATGCCGACGGCGACATCGTCGCGGTGCTGCGCGAGCGCACCCGGAAGCTCGCCTGCGATTTCCCCGCGGCCGAGAACTACTTCCTGCAGCAGGCCTGCCACCGGCGCTACCGCGGACGGTCGGGGCGCGCCGTCCCGCCCTATCTCGACCCGCGGGCCTTCGACGCGGTGCGCGCGGGCGCGGCGCATGTCGACGTTCAGAACCGCAGCCTGACCGACCTGCTGGCCGCGCGGCCCGCGGCATCGGTCGATTGCGCGACGCTCCTCGACGCGCAGGACTGGATGAGCGACGGGCAGCTTGCGGATCTCTGGCGGGAACTGTCCCGCACCGCGCGGCCCGGAGCGCGCGTCCTATTCCGCACCGGCGGGACGCCCGACATCCTGCCGGGCCGCGTGCCGCCGGAGATCCTCGGGCGCTGGCGCTACGATGGCCGGGCATCCGCCCTCGCGCTGGCCGAGGACCGCTCGGCCATCTACGGCGGCGTGCATCTCTACCGGTTCGAGGGATGAGTTCCGTGGCCGACAGTCATGCCGCGCTCATGGACCGGACCTACCGCCGGCAGCGTCACATCTACGACCTGACGCGGCGGTTCTTCCTGTTCGGGCGCGACCACGCGATTCGCGCGATGGACCCGCCGCCGGGGGGCTCGGTGCTCGAGATCGCCTGCGGCACGGGGCGGAACCTCGCCCGCATCGACGCGCTCGTTCCGGGCTGCCGGCTCTACGGGCTCGACATCTCGCAGGAGATGCTGCGCTCGGCGCGCGCGCGGCTCGGGTCGCGCGCCATGCTGGCCGCGGGCGACGCGACGCAATTCGATGCGCAGGCGCTTTTCGGGCGCGACGGCTTCGATCGCATCCTCATCTCCTACGCGGTGTCGATGATCCCCGACTGGGCGGGCACGCTGCGCGAGGGCGTGCGCCACCTCGCCCCGGGCGGCGCGCTGCACGTCGTCGATTTCCACGATCTCGGCGGATATCCCGCACCGTTCAGGCGCGCGCACCGGGCGTGGCTGTCGCGCTTCCACGTGACGCCGCGGCTCGACCTCGGCGCGGCGGTCGCGCGCATCGGCGTCGAGACCGGCTGCGCCGTCGACCACGTGACGCTCTACCGCGGCTACGCGCAGGCGGCCGTCCTGAAACGGCCGGCCTGAGGCCTCACGCTTCTCCAGCGGTGGTGAAGGAGCGGATGGTGCGCAGCGCGCCGTCGAGCGCCTCGCCCTTCGGATCCTTCAGTGCGGCGGTGATCAGCCGCGCGGTCCAGTCGGCGGCATCCGCGCGCCCCTCGACCAGCGCCGCGCCGGACATGACCCGGTCGAACTTGGCGAGGCCGCGGGCATGGGTGTCGGAATAGCCCTTCACGAGCCTTCGGATCTTCAGCGTCTCGACCGCGTGGGCGTAGTCCAGGGGCAGCCGCGCCCGCGCGGCGTCGAGCCATCCGTCGACATGCGCCATCTCGCGCCCGTGCCGCAGGAGCGTGCGCCGCCGGCGCCGCAGACCCGCCGCCACGTAGAGCGGAAGGAACCCGCTCAGCCGGTCGGTGCGCATCCGCCGGCCCCGGTTCACCACGCGGTCGAGCATGCGCATGAGACCCGGCCGCGCCTCGACATAGGCGCCGAGCCGCACGGGCAGGGCGCTCACCACCTCGGCGGCGCCGGGATGCACGTACTCGGTGACCTGCACGAGGGTGCCCGTGCCCGCGCGCATCTCGGCCGCAACACGTTCGCGCCGGCCCGCGCGGGTCTTGAGGTCCGCCACCCGCAGGATGTCGTCGTAAGCCATCGCGGTCGCGAGGTACTTGGCCGCGGTGGCGGTGAAGTCGAAGCCCCGCGCCGCTCCGTCTTGCGCCCGGTCCTCGGCCAGGAGCGCCTCGAGCCGGTCGAGGTATTCCGCGCCATAGGCCACGTCCTGGTAGTCGACGACCCGCGCGAGCCCGGCGCGCGCCAGCGGCCGGACCGGATCGGGCAGCGCCGCGATCCGTCGGCCGAGCGCCTCCCAGTCCCGAAGGAGCGGCGCGGGGCCGACGAACTCCGCCTCTTCCGCCACCGGTTCCGGGTCGGGCGCGGGGTCCCGGTGCCGGGACGCGGCCGCCTCGCGCGCCGCCTCGAAGGCGGCGAGGCTCTTCTCGACGCCGCGGCCCGAGGCGCGGATGGTCTCGCGGTAGCTTTCCACCGGGAAGGGCAGCGTGCCCGATCCGGCGAGCGCACCGAAGAGCGAGGCCGAGATGACGCTGCCCGCCCCTTGCGCGATTGCCTCCATGTCAAAGGCCACGACGGCCCGCGCCGCCTCCTCGGCGGCCCGTTGCACCGCCTCGGCATCGGCGAGCCCGGTGCCCGGCACGACCTTCTCGCTCACCGCGAGCGCGCGGTGGGTCGAGGCGATGAGCGTGGTGCGGTCGGGCGTCACGAAGCCGCGCATGATGGCGCGCCCGGCTTCCATCATCTCTGCCGCGATCAGGATGTCGACGTCGCCCTCTGCCGGGGAAAGAGCGAAGACCGGCTGGCGCGCGGCCTCGGGCAGCATCTCGACGTAGTAGATCGTCGCGCCCGTCCGCTGCGCGACGCCCGCGACGCTCGTCGCCTGCGCCGCGTAGCCGTTGCGTTCGGCCAGGTCGATGATCCAGTTCGTGAGGACGCCGCCCCCCTGCCCGCCCACGGCCATGACCGCGAGCTTGACGAGGTCGTCGAGGCGCGGGTCGCGCGCGGCAGACTGTACCGGAAGCACCTCGGTCATCGCACCACCTCCCGCGCGAGCCGCCGCGACGCGCGCCGCGCGATCAGCCAGTCGATGGCCCGCGTCTGCCAGCGTGCCCACCATTTCTCGAACCGCCCGGGATTGTGCACGAGATCGGCCCGGTAGAACGAGGGGCAGAGCACGGCGGCGTCCGCGACCTCGCCGCAATTGCCGCAGCCCACGCAGGTCTGGTCGATATGGGCGACCGGATCGTCGCGCAGCGGGTCGTCGGGCATCTTCAGCGTCAGCGACGGACAGCCCGACAGGCGCATGCAGGCGTGATCGCCGGTGCAGACCTCCTCGTCGACGCCGAATTTCGGCCGTTCCACGCGCCGGCCTTCCTGCACCGCCTTGGCAAGGAGGGGCTTCTCCCGCCGCTGGCGGTTCAGCATGCATTCCGACGAGGCCACGATGACCTTGGGTCCCTCGTGATCGGTGGTCAGCGCGTCCCTCAGCGTCTCGCGCATCTTTCCCACGTCGTAGGTGCGGTCGATCTGGCGGACCCACGTGACGCCCACGCCCTTCACCGCCTCGGCGATCGGATGCTTCGTCGCCTTGGTGCGGTTCGTGGCGCGCGAGGACAGGATGTCCTGTCCGCCGGTCGCCGCGGAATAGTAGTTGTCGACCACGATGGTCACGCCGTCGGACTTGTTGAACACCGCGTTGCCGATCGACGAGGTGAGCCCGTTGTGCCAGAACCCGCCGTCGCCCAGGATCGAGATCGGCCGCCGCTCGCCGCCGCCGTCGAAGGCCGCGTTCGAGGCCGGGCCGAGCCCGTAGCCCATGGTGGTGCCGCCGATCTCGAAGGGCGGCATGATCGAGAAGAGGTGGCAGCCGATGTCGGCCGAAATCTGGTGCGGGCCCATCTCCTCCTCCACGAGCTTCATCGCCGCGAAGATCGGGCGCTCGGGGCAGCCGGTGCAGAAACCGGGCGGCCGGCCCGGCACCACCTTGGTGAGGTCGGGCACCGGCGCGGGCGTGTTGGGCGCGCGCCCGCGGTCGGGCAGGATGTCCGGCGCGTGCGCGGCCATGAACGCCTCGAGCCCCTCGAGCATGACGCGGCCGGTATATTCCCCGGCCATCGGCAGCACGTCCTTGCCGGCAAGCTTTGCCGTGGCCCCGGCCTTGTGCAGGATCGCGCGCAGCGCCTGCTCGAGATATTCGGGCTGACCCTCCTCGACCACGAGCACCGCGTCCTTGCCCGCGCAGAAATCCAGCACCTCGTCGTCGAGCAGCGGGTGGGTGACGTTCAGCACGTAGAGCGGCACGGCCGAGTCGCCGTACACGTCGGCAAGGCCGAGGCGCTGCAGCGCGCGGATCACGCCGTTGTACATCCCCCCCTGCAGGACGATTCCCACCCGCGACTCCTTCGGCCCGAAATGCTCGTTGAGCCGGTGCTTGCGGATGTAGTCGACGGCGGCGGGCCACCGCTTCTCGACCTTCTCCTTCTCGTGGAGGAACGAGGCGGGCGGCAGCACGATGCGGCCCGTGTCGCGCTGGGGGTTCTTCAGGGCATCACGGACCGTGAGTTTCGGCGGGACGTTGTCGCGCGCCTCGAACGAGCCGTGCACATGGCAGCAGCGGATTCGGACCATCAACATGACGGGCGTGTTCGACGCCTCGCTCAGCTCGAAGCCATGGCGCACCGCGTCGGTGATCGAGGGCAGGTTCGGCCGCGGGTCGAGAAGCCAGATCTGCGACTTGGTCGCGAAGGCATGCGACCGCTCCTGCATGATCGACGATCCCTCGCCGTAATCCTCGCCGACGATGATCAGCGCGCCGCCCTTCACCCCGCCCGAGGCGAGGTTGGCCAGCGCGTCGGACGCGACATTCGTGCCCACGGTCGACTTGAACGTCACCGCGCCGCGGATCGGGTAATGCACGCTCGCCGCGAGCATCGCGGCCGCGGCAGCCTCTGAGGCGTTCGCCTCGAACCGGATGCCGAGTTCGGCCATCAGGTCCTCGGCATCGGCGAGCACGTCCATCAGGTGGCTGATCGGGGCCCCCTGGTATCCGCCCACGTAGCCCACCCCGTTCTCGAGCAGCGCCTTGGTGATGGCGAGGATGCCCTCGCCGCGAAAGGTCTCGCCCGCACCGATGCGCAGGTGCTCGACCTCTTTCTTGAACGACCGTTCCGCCATGGGATCCCTCCTGTGGCCCTTTCGTCAAACTATATCCATTTGCATATATCTTGAGAAGCGTGAATGTGCCCCCGCATCCGAACGGGCGGCAGAGCCCGGTCAGATCTCGTGACGCCGGATGTTCTTGAGGATGCGCTGCAGGATCGCCACGAAGGCCGCACGCTCGGCCTCGTCGATGCCGTGGAACATCTCTTCGTAGCGTGCATGCATCAGCGGCCAGACGCGGTCGAACTCCGCGCGCCCCGCGTCGGTGAGGTAGATCTCGCGCACGCGGGCGTCGCTCGCCCGCGCCTCGCGCCGCACGAGGCCGGCCTTTTCCAGCGCCTCGAGCGTGCGCGACATGGTCGATTGTTCGGTCACCGCATAGACCGACAGCTCGTTGATGGTCAGCCCCGGCACCACCGCGAGGACGGCAAGCGTGCGCATCTTGGCGGTGGTCAGGTTGGCGGTCCTGAGCTCGCCCTGCAGGTTCGCGTTGTAGCGCCCCATGATGCGGTTCATCAGGTAGGGCGCGAACTGCCAGAGCCCGATCTCGCCCAGCGTGCGCTCGGGTTTCGGAAGGTCGGTACCCATGTCCGGTGCCCGGTCTTCTGCCATCGTCAGCGCGCCTTTGCGGGAAAGGGCCGGGGCCACGCGATCAGCGCGGAACCAGCGCCATGGCGCGGATCGGGCTGCCGGTGCCGCGGCGGATCTTGAGCGGGGCCGCGATCAGCACCGCGCCCTTCGGCGGCAGCTGGTCGAGGTTGGCGAGCGAGGCGAGGCCGAAGCAGTTGTCGCGGTGCAGGAAGTTGTGCGCCGGGAACGGCGGATCCATCGCGCCGGCCTGTCCCGCATCGGTGCCGATGCACTGCGATCCCCAGCCGACGATCTTCTTCGACAGGAGGTATTCGACGCATTCGGGCGTCGGCCCCGGCGAGTGCGGGCCGGTCTCGTCGGCGTTCAGGAACAGCGCCTCGTCATGGGCGCGCTTGTCCCAGTCGGACCGGAGCACCACCCATTCGCCGGCGCCGATCTCGCCATGCTCGGCCTCCCATGCCGTCACGTGGTCGGGCGTCAGGAGGAAATCCGCGTTCTCCGCGACCTCCTTCGAGCAGTCGATGACGTTCACCGGGGCCACGACGCGCTGCAGGTCGAGCGAATCAGTGTAGCCGTCGGCGTAGTCCTTGCCGGTGATCCAGTGATGCGGCGCGTCGAAATGCGTGCCCGAATGCTCGCCGAGGACCATCCAGTTCCAGGCAAAGAACGGGCCGTCCGAATCGTATTCGCTGATCTTGTGGATCTCGACCCTCGGCGTGTTCTTCGCGAAATCCGGCGGAAGCTGCAGGATGGGCGTGTCCGGCCCGAGCGGGCTCGACAGGTCCACGACCCGGATCTCGCCCGCCAGAAGCTTTGCGCCCAGCTCGTTCAACGTGTCATTGGTCGACATGGCATCCTCCCGCTTCGCACCGTTTCGGGGAACGGTAGACGAAAAAACATGCAGATGGAAATATCTCCGCACGGTCAGGTGCCGTCCCGCGTTCCGTAGCGGGCGAGCACGCGGTCGGCCTGCGCGAGCGCGGCATCGAGATCGGCCAGCGCGGCATCGACCGACAGCGCGTCTCTCGTGGGGCCGGCGCGGGACACCGTGACCGACCGCGCGACCGGCTGGCTGCGGCGGCGCAACCGGTCGGCCAGCGGCACCGGCGCCCAGGCGCGATACGTCCGGCGCGGGGTCAGCTGCGCGAGGATGCCGGCCTCCACCGCCTCTGCCGTGAGGTTGCGCGCGGTCCGGTCGGTCACGGCCAGCGCGTCGGCGATGCCGCGGCCGGTGAGAATCGGACGGCGCAGACAGAGCGCCACGAGATCGGACAGCCGCGATTTGCCGTGCCGCCCGGAGCAGGCGCCCTGCGCCCGGTCGCGCCACCGGCGGAGAACCGGCAGGTCGCCGAGCGTGCGCCCGGTCTCGATCCGCAGCCCCGAGAGGAGATCGGCGATGCCCGTGGGCGACAGGGGCGACCAGGCGCGGAACCCCTGCGCCGACAGCGCCATGGACGGCAGGAGCACCCAGTCGGCGGACAGCGCCGGTAGGATGCCCTCGGCCCCCTCGCCGGGCGACGGGCCGCGCCCCCCTGCCCTGCCCCGCCGCAGCGCGTGATCGGCGGCGAGAAAGACCAGCCGTTCCGCCGAGGGCTGCGTCCCGCCGGTGGCGGCACGCACGAGGGCCGCGGCACGGATGCCCGCGAGGCACGGCGTGGCGGCAGCGGCGACGGCGACCGCCACGTCGCGCGCCAGGATGTCGAGGTCCTCGGGCGTACCCGCGGCCTCGCCGTCGTCCACGAGGCCCGCCCGCAGACAGCGGGCGATCGTCGCGCCCGGCTCCGCGGCGATGTCGCCCGGCGCCACGATGACCCGCAAGAGCCGCTCCGCGTGCCACCCGCCGCGGGCGGGTTCGAAGGCCGTCAGCGGCGTCTCGAAGGCGCGGAGTGCCAGGTCGCCCTCCGAGAGATGGATGTCCTCGAGCCCCACCGACCGGCACGCCTCGCTCAACGCCGCCTGCATGCGCCAGAGACGGCCCAGATCCGGATCCGCGGCGAACGCGCCCTCGATGCGGCCCGCCGCCACCTCGAGGCCGAGAAGCGTGTCGAGCAGTCCAGGTTGGTTTTGCGACATCCGCCCGTCCCTGTTCGGTTTGCCCGGCGTTGCGGAAACAAACTTCGCTACATTTTCCGTTACCCCGGTGCGGGATGACTAGCCCCCGATCTCGACCCGGTGCACCCCCGGCATGTCGATCCGCACCGCATCGAGAAGCGGCCGCAGGTGATGCGTCTTGACGTATTGCGCAACGAATCCCGACGGCGCCCGCAGGTGCAGGACCGGTCCCTCGAGCGCGTGAAAGACGAGGCCCGCGTACCAGTTGCGGAAAAGGGCCGGATCGGACAGCGCCAGCCGGTCGCGCGTGCGGTCCCAGGGCGTCGCCCCGCCCTCCTCCGTGCCGCCGCTCTTCGCGCCGAAATCGAGCCGCACCACCTTGGCATCCGGCGGGGTCTCCATCGGCGCCTGCGCCTCCATCCGGGCCGAGAAATCGGGACCGACCCTGTCCCAGAGAGGTGCGCTCAGGCGCTGGATCTCCATCTGGTTCAGGCGGTAGGCGGCCACCCTGCCCCGGACGCCGGGCCGCAGCTGCAGCAGGATGCGCGCCGCGGTCAGGCGCTTGACCTCGCGCTTCACGGTGCGTTCGTCGACGGACCACATGCGCGCCATCTCGCGCTGGCCGACCGTCAGCTCGTCGTTGCGCCAGTTGTAGCGCGCGGTCACCAATGCGATCAATCGCATCATCGAGGTTTGAAATCCCGGCGACCCGCTCAGCCCGGCAACCGCCATCGCCGTGAGCAGGTCATATTTCATCACCCCGGCCTGAGGGCCGGTCATCCGCTTGGGGTCCATGATCGTCGCTCGTTTCGCCTCTGCGGTCCGGCTCTGACGGCCGATTCCGCGAACTTGTTCCAGTGTCGCGTAATCCCGTCGTTTGTCAACGATTTGATAAATACGGGATCAGGGCGAAAATCCTGATCGGATCAAGAATCCTGGTAAGATTGGTAATGGGTGACCCTCTGGCGTCCCCCTATCATGCCCCCTCTGACACCCTAAAGTTTCCTGACGGTCCGTGTGTGTCACCCCAACTCGCCGCGGCGCCGCTGCCATGTCCCGTTCTTCGCCAAGATGACAGGAAAAACGGAAAATCCGAACATTGGCGATTTGAGATTTGGCGAGTTCGCGTTATTGAGGGGCCAGTGGCATAAAACAAGAGCAGGCACATGCGCGATCATTCCGATCTTCAATCCATGAACGAACGCAGCCTTGCGCAGCAGGCGGCGGTGCGGAGGGCGACGTTCTCTCCGGCGGAGGAAAAGACGCTCCGCACCTTCTCGATCTGGGAAATCAGCCAGTTCATGTTCGACGTCCCGGCGGACACGCTGCGCAAGAAGCTGTCGGACGACCCGTCCCTGCCCCAGGGCACCGTCGAGGAGGATGGCCGCCAGCGGTGGTTCAGCCTCGCCGAGATCAACGAGCTGCGCCGCAGGCTGCGGTTCCGCGGGCGATCGCTGCTGCCCAAGCGTCCCGCCGGCCGGGCGATGCGGGTGGCAGTGTCGAACTTCAAGGGCGGCGTCGGCAAGACGGTGGTCGCACAGCACCTGGCCAATGCCGCGGCGCTCGACGGCTACCGTGTGCTGGTGGTCGATTTCGACCCGCAGGCGACGATGACCCATTCCATGGGCCTCGTGGAGGTGAAGGAGTGGCACACGGTCTGGGGTATCATGTGCCGCGATCTCTGCCGCGAGGCGGACCGCATCGCCGAAGCCTATGATGACCCCGCCGACTGCCCCTACCCCACGTCCGAGGAACTGCCCGAAGACGTGCAATCGATCGGGGCGCAGCGCGTGCAGGACTTCATCCAGAAGACGGCGTGGCCCACGATCGACATCATTCCGTCCTGCGCCAATGCCGCCTTCGTCGAATTCGCCTCGGCCCAGTACCGCGCGCTGCACAAGGCGTGGAGCTTCTTCGGCTGCGTGGCGCGCTATCTCGACGAGCTTCCGGACGACCAGTACGACGTGATCATCTTCGACTGCCCGCCGGCCATCGGCTACCAGTCCCTGAACGCGGCCTTCGCGGCGGACATCCTCTACATCCCGTCGGGCCCGGGCTACTGGGAATACGATTCCACCACGAGTTTCCTCGGCCAGCTCGGCGACGCGCTCGAGGACATCTCGACGGGCTTCGCCAAGGTTGCCGAGGATGCGGGCATCCGGCTGCCAAAGCGATTCGATGACGTGCGTCTCCTGATGACGCGCTTCGAGACGTCGAACCCTTTGCACGTCGCGATGATGGAGGCGTTCCGCAACGTGTTCGGTGCGGATGTCTGCAACAACGCCATCGAGATGACGCGCGCGGTCGAACAGTCCGGCCGGTTCCAGATGTCGGTCTACGAGCAGGATTACCGGCAGATGACACGCGAGACGTGGAAGCGCGCGCGGCAGAGCTTCGACAACGCCTACACCGAGTTCCGGGAGGTCATGCTGCGAGCATGGGAAGCGCGGACCGCAAAGATCGAGGTTGAGGCATGAGCAGCAGGAACAAGTTCGGTTTCGATCCGGTCGAGACGCCCGAGCCGTCGCGCAAGCGACGCCGCGAGGTGGGGCCCATGGGCGCGGCGGTGCGCGAGGCCGCCTCGAGCATGGCCGAAAGCACCGAGTCGCTGGTCGAGCAGCGCCGCCAGAACGCGGCCGACGCCAAGGCGTGGCGCGCGGCGCAGGGCGAGGGTCGGGTGCTGACCACGCTGCCGCTCGGGCAGATCCGCATGGACGACCTGCCCCGCGACCGGCTCGATCTCGACAGCGTCGCGGCCTCGGACGAGATGGAAGAGCTCAAGGCCTCGATCCGCGCCCGCGGACAGAAGGAGCCGATCGAGGTCTTCCGCTCGGGTCCCGACACCTACCAGCTGAAGAAGGGCTGGCGCCGCCTGACCGCGCTGCGGCAGCTGCACGAGGAAACCGGCGAGGACCGCTTTGCCGCGGTCGTGGCGCGGGTCAACGAGGAAGCCGGCAGCCGCATCGACCTCTACATCGACATGGTCGAGGAGAACGTGATCCGCGAGGACCTGACCTTTGCCGAGATGGCGCAGGTTGCGATCCGCGCGGCCGACGACCCGGCGTTCGAGGGGCAGGGCGCGGACGCGGCGGTGGGCCGGCTCTACGCCTCGCTGCACAAGATGAAACGCTCCTATATCCGGAGTTTCGTGTACCTCCTGCAAGCGCTCGGTGACGACCTGCGGTTCCCCAAGGCGCTGTCGCGGAACCTCGGTGTCGATGCCGCCCGCGCGTTGCAGGCCCGCCCAGACAAGGTCGAGACGCTGCGCGCCAGGCTTGCCTCGGTCGAGGGCCCGGACGATCAGGCCGAGGCGCTGCGCCAGTTCGTGGCGACGGCGGATCGGCCCGCCGCGACGGCCGCGCGTCCGGTGCGCACCAAGAGCGTGAAGTACGAGTTCCACGTCGGTCGGTCCAAGGTTACCGCGCGCAAGGGCGAATGCCGGATCCTGTCCGACACGGACTTCTCGTCGGTCGACCGGGCGCGGCTGCAGAAGGCCATCGAGGCCTTCGAGGCGGTGCTGAAGGGGGCGTAACCCACGGGTTACCCGCCCGGTGGGTCGCTCCGGTAACCCGTGGGTTACCCCGGAGTGGGGGAAGGTCGAAGGGCGGCGCGCCGGCGCCGCCCTTTTTCGATTCCCGTCGACGCAAATGGTTGATTCAGAAAGAAATTGGCGCCGAAATCACGGTCGGGCATCGATGATCCTGGACGCGACGCCCAGCACAACGTCCTCGCGGCCCTGCAGCGCCTCGGCCAGCGCCTCTGCGACCGAACTCACACTCTCGTCGCGCGGCCGGCGCATGTCGAACAGCTGTTCGGTCGACACGATGGCAACGATCTCGGACTTGCCGTAATCGCCCTCGGTGACCTCGACGGCCAGCCGCGTCGGATCTTCCCCGAGCGACGAGATCGGCCAGAGCACGGGGATGGTGCGCACGCCGTTCCGCACGGACCCGAGCCGGTCGATCGCCGTTTCCTCGCGATTGATGTTGGGCAGGATGTGAAACACCTTGCCGGTATTGTCGACCACCATGACCCAGAGCCACGCGCCGGTCAGCGTCTCGGGCAGCTGCACCTCGGCGACCGGGTTCTCGCCCGTGCGGTAGACGCCGGTCAGCACCGTCTCGTCGCTGTCGCCGCGACCCAGCCAGATGGATACCGGGCCCGCGGGCACGGTCGGCATCACGGCGCGGATCGCGCACAGTTCGGGATTCAGCGTCCGGGTCTCGAGGCTGAGAGTGCGGTCGCCGATGCGCGGCAGGATCGCCTCGCGCAGGGCCGCGTCGGTGGCCCCGTCCGCGACGTCGCCGGTGATGCGCAGCGTCGCGTCGAGAGGGTAGGGGGCCTCCGCGTCGCTGCCGACCTGCAGCGGCCCGCAATCGGCATGGTCGTCCAGCACCGGGCCCAGGATCGATGGATCGAGGAGGCGCGGACCGGCCCGAAGCGACGTCGCCAGGCGCAGCGAGCCGGGCGTGGCGGACAGCGCCGCGCGCACCGCGTCCCGCGTGGCGCCGTCAGGCGCAAGCCCTGCGACCTCCGCCGCGTCGCCGCTGACCGCGATGACCCACTCTTCGAGCGGGTCGAGCGCGCCCATGAGCGCCGCGACCTCGCCGGTCCATCCGTCGAAGGGCAGGCCGGCGGCAAGGACCAGCGCATCGTCCGGCGGGGCGACCCCGCTCGCCCGTTCGTATGTGTCGCGCAAAAGGGTCGCGTCCTCCGCCGTGGGCGCGTGGCCCGCAAACGCCGCGCCTTCACCGGCGGACGCGGTCAGGGTATAGGGATCGGCCACCGGCAGGGGCGGCACGAAAAGGGCATCGAGCGTGCCCGTCCCCCAGAGCGCCGCGCCCCCGATGGCGACGACCGCCACCGAGGCCAGCGCGAGCGTCCGGCCGCGCTTCGTGCCGGGCGTCGCGTCCCGGGCCGCGAACGGCTTCAGCCAGGCGTCGAGCCGCTCAAGGGCCGCCGCGGCGCTGTCCGGCCGGCGCGCGGGATCGACCGCCGACAGCAGGTCGATCAGGTCCTTCAGCGGGGGCTCGATCCCCGACGTGTCGAGCGGCTGCGCCTTGCGCCGCACGACCGCCGTCGGGTGGCTCTCCATCTCGGGCACCGCGCGCCGCCGCGCGGCGAGGAGCGACGCACCGAGCGCGTAGAGGTCCGACCGGGCATCGGCGTGACCGTCCAGCTGTTCCGGCGCGGCGTACTCGTATTTCCCGGCGAACTGGTTGCCGACGATGGTGCGAGCCCCCGCCGCGGTGTCCTTGGCGATGCCGAAGTCGATGATCGTCGCCCGGTCCGGCTGGCCGCCGCGCAGGATGATGTTGTCGGGCGAGAGGTCACGGTGCACGATCCCCTGCGCATGCGTGGCCACGAGCCCCTCGAGCACCCGGTGCGCCACGATCAGGAGGTCGCGGTCCGAAAGCCCGCGGTCGAACATGAGGTCGTTGAGCGACGGCCCGTCGACATAGTCCATCACGAGGATCACGTGACCGTCGCCGGAGCGCGAGCATTCCGCGTAGCGCACCACCGCGTCGTGCACGATGTTCCGCATCTGTTCTTCTCGCTTCATCAGCTCGACATAGTCGGCATTTCCGGAGAATTGCGCGTTCAGGGCCTTGATGGCGAGGTCGCGTTCCGTGACCTGGTTCCGCGCGAGGTAGACCTCGCCGGTGCCGCCACGCCCGAGCACGCCGAGGATCTCGTAGGTGTTGTTGAGGACCTGGCCGGTCCTGAAAATGTCGGAGGGCAGGGGGGGCGCGGTCAAATGATCCTCGTCGGGCAGCGATGCAAATGAAGTCGATTCAGAAACAAAACCAGTCTATCATGACGGGAAATTCGGGTGGATTATTTCTCCGCCAACCCCGGGCGGCAAATTATTTCAGGGAACGGATCGCATGGCCGCACGCGGATCTCAGGAGACAATCAAGCGCAAGGAACTCGTCGGCAAGTTGAACCCGACCTGCCTGAAGGCCTTTTCCGAGGCGGCACAGGCCGCCAAGCGCCGCGGCAACCCCTACGTCGAACTCGTGCACTTCGTGACCGCCCTGGCCGACGCGGACCGGTCGGATTTCCACATCCTGCTCGACGCGGCGGGCGTCGACCGTCACCGCTTCGACGGCGACGTGCTGCGCGCCACCGATGCGCTGCCACACGGCGCGGGATCGGTCGAGGAGTTCTCTGACCACATCTTCCGTGCCATCCAGGAAGCATGGAATTTCGGCGCCCTGGAATACGGCGACCACGAAGTGCGGTCGGCCTACGTGCTGCTCGCCGCGCTGCAGGTGCCGGTGCTCGAGGGGCTGCTGTTCAAGATCAGCCTCGAGTTCGACAAGATCGACCCGGCGGCGATGGCCGGACAGCTCGACACGCTGCTCGCCACGTCGACCGAACGCGGGGCCGATGCGCCCGTGGCCGCCGAGGCGAAGAAGCCCGTACCGGGGGGCAAGTCGGCGCTCGCCCAATATGCCACGGACCTGACCGAGCGCGCGCGCTCGGGCCGCATGGACCCGGTCGTGGGGCGCGACCCCGAGATCCGGCAGGTCGTCGACATCCTGCTGCGGCGCAAGCAGAACAACCCGATCCTGACCGGCGAGGCCGGCGTCGGCAAGACCGCCGTGGTCGAGGGCTTCGCCCAGAGGCTCGCGCGCGGCGACGTGCCGCCGCAGCTGCGCAACGTCCAGCTCCACATGCTCGACATCGGCCTCATGCAGGCGGGTGCGAGCGTGAAGGGCGAGTTCGAGAAGCGGCTGAAATCCGTGATCGAGGAGGTTCAGAGCTCGGACATCCCGATCATCCTCTTCATTGACGAGGCGCATACCCTGATCGGGGCAGGGGGGGCGGCCGGCACGGGGGACGCCGCGAACCTCCTGAAACCGCCGCTCGCCCGTGGCGAGCTGCGCACCATCGCGGCGACCACCTGGGCCGAGTACAAGCAGCACATCGAACCCGACCCCGCGCTCACCCGCCGGTTCCAGACCGTGCAGGTCGAGGAGCCGGACGAGGCCAAGGCGATCCTGATGTGCCGCGGTGTCGCGGGCGTGCTGGAAAAGCACCACAAGGTCGAGCTGCTGGATGAATCGATCGAGGCGGCGGTCAAGCTCTCGCACCGCTACATCCCCGCGCGGCAGCTGCCCGACAAGGCGATCAGCTTGCTCGACACCGCCTGCGCGCGGGTGTCGGTGTCCCAGCACGCGACGCCCGCCGAGGTCGAGGATTGCGAGCGGCGCGTCTCCGCGCTCGAGGTCGAGGAGGGCATCGTGGAGCGGGAGGAGGCCATCGGCATCGAGGTCGCCGAGCGCAAGGCCGATCTCGCCCAGGCGCTCGCCGCGGCCCGCGCCGGTCTCGAGGCCGCGAAGGTCCGCTGGGACGCCGAGAAGGCCATCGTCGACGAGATCCTCGAGCTGCGCTCCCAGCTTCGCAGCGCGGGCGCGCGGCTCGACGCGACCGGAGAGCTGGGGGACGTCGCCCCCGACGCCGGTCCTGCCCCGCGCGCGGCCGAGGCCGCCGCGGCCCCGGCAGGGGAGGGCGGTATCGCGCTCGCCGAGCCGCCCGTCACCGACAGGACCGCACCGGCCCCGTTCGACCGGGAGGCCACGCTCGCCCGCCTGCGCGAGCGCATGGCCGCCCTCTCGGATGCCCAGGGCGAGACGCCGCTGATCCTGCCGGCGGTCGACGCGCAGGCGGTCGCCGCGGTGGTCCAGGATTGGACCGGAATTCCCATGGGCCGGATGCTGGCCAGCCAGACGGAAAAGGCGCTCGCGCTCGCGCGCAACCTCGCCGAACGGGTGGTCGGGCAGGATCACGCGATGGAGATGATCGCGAACCGTATCCAGACCTCGGCCGCGGGGCTCAAGGCCCCGGAAAAGCCCGTGGGCGTCTTCATGCTCTGCGGGCCCTCGGGCGTCGGCAAGACCGAGACCGCGCTTGCCCTGGCCGAGCTCATGTATGGCGGCGAGGACAACATGATCTCGATCAACATGAGCGAGTTCCAGGAGGCGCACACCGTCTCGACACTCAAGGGCGCGCCGCCGGGCTACGTGGGCTATGGCAAGGGCGGGATTCTGACCGAGGCGGTGCGCCGCCGCCCCTATTCCGTCGTGCTGCTCGACGAGGTCGAGAAGGCGCATCCCGACGTGCACGAGATCTTCTTTCAGGTCTTCGACAAGGGCATGATGGACGACAGCGAGGGGCGCCGGATCGACTTCAAGAACACGCTGATCCTGCTGACCTCGAACGTGGGCTCGGACGAGATCATCTCGATGACCGCGGGGGGAACCACACGCGTCGACGAGGAGGAACTGAGCGCCGCCCTGCGCAAGCCGCTTCTCGACGTCTTTCCGGCGGCGCTGCTCGGCCGGGTGGTGACGATCCCCTATTACCCGCTGTCGGACGCCATGATCGAGGCCATCGCCGGCCACAAGCTGCGCGCGATCGCCCGGCGTCTCGGCGAGGGCTACGGCGCGGAGCTGGTGATCGGCGACGGCGCGATGGACGTGATCAAGGCGCGCTGCACCGAGATCGAGAGCGGCGGCCGAATGATCGACGCGATCCTCACCAACACGCTGATGCCCGAGCTCAGCCGCCGCATCCTGACCTACCGGCTCGAGGGGGCGGAGCTGAAGAAGGTCACGGTCACGGGCGACGGCGCGGGCTTCGCCTACGCCTTCGAGTAGGCACCGGCCATGGAGGTCTTCAACCGGCCGGGCTTCGTCCACCAGTTCACCATGGGCATGGACGTGGCGGGCCGCGAGTTCCTCGTCTTCGTCGTCAAGGGCACCTTCGCCTTTCCCGGGGCCGAGGGCCGCGTGGCGGAACGGTCGCCGGTTCAGGCCGAGCTGGTGATGGCCGACCGGCACACCGGCGCGCCGGGCTATTCCGCGACGCTCTGGGAAAGCGACTTCGCCTTTCGCAAGGGGCGCTGCGACGTGGTCCTGCAGGGCGCGGCCTACGCGCCCGGCGGACAGAAGGCGCAGCGCGTGCGCGTCGGCATCCGCGTCGGTGGGTGGCACAAGGCGTTCGACGTGGTGGGCCACCGCGAATGGCGCGTGGTCGGCCCGCGCATCCTCGCGACCGACCCCTATCCCTTTGTCCGCCAGCCCTTCGGCTACGACACGGCCTTCGGCGGGACCGTTCGGCTCGATCCCGACGACCCGAAGCCGCCCGCCTACCTTCCGAACCCGCACGGCCGCGGCTTTGCGCATTTCCGCAACCAGCCCAGGCTCTCCGGCCAGCCGCTGCCCAACACCGAGGAGACGGACGTGCCCGTCACCTCGCCCTACGAGGCGTATCGGCCCATGGCCTTCGGCCCGGTCTGGCGGGGCAGGGCGGACCGGCTGAAATGGGCGGGCACCTACGATCAGCGCTGGCAGGACGAGGTCTTTCCCTTCCTGCCCGCCGATTTCGACGATCGCTACTACCAGCAGGTCGGCCCCGACCAGCAGATCGACCCGCCTGTAGGCGGCGCGGACGTGGTGCTCCTGAACCTGACGCCCGCCGGGCGCGAGGCGTTCCGCCTGCCGCGCACGGCGCTGCCGCTGCGCATCTTCCGCGGATGGCAGACCGCGTTCGACGGCGCCCCCATGCCCGACACGCTGCTCTTCGACACCGAGGCGCGGACCCTCTCGCTCGTCTGGCGGGTGCAGGTGCCGATCCGCCGCGTGATCACCGAGTTCACCGAGGCGTGGATCGGCGCGCCGCGGCCGGGCATGACGCGCGCCCGCGCGGCCGGAAAGGTGTACATGGGGCCGGCCGGGTTCCGGATGCCGGCGGATGCCGGCACATGACCGGGGTCAACGTGATCGCCGCGGGCATGGTGACCGCGGTCGGGCTGACGGGCGCGGCGAGCTGCGCCGCCATGCGCTGCGGCATCGACGGTTTCGCCGAGACGCAGTTCGTCGTGCCGGGGGGCGCCTGGCTCGTCGGCGCGCCGGTGCCCCTGCCGCGGGACTGGGTCGGCTCGAAACGGCTGGCGCATCTCGCCGCCGGCGCCGTCGTAGACGCGCTCGAGCGTGCGCCGCAGGTCCGCGACGGCACGCTTCCGGTCATCCTCTGCCTCGCGGAGGAGACCCGTCCGGGCCGGCCCGTGCGCACGCCCGAAACCTTCGGCCGGCAGGTGCTCGAATTCTCCGACCTTCCGCTCCGCAGCCCGCTGCACGTGGTCGCGCATGGCCGGCCTTCGGGCATCGTCGCGCTCGAGCGCGTCCGCCGGATGTTCGAGCGCGGCGAGGCCGAGCGCGCGCTGATCGTCGGCGTCGACAGCCTGCTCACCGGTTCGGCCGTCGCGCATTACCTGCGGGCGGGCCGGCTCCTGACCGGCGACAACGCGAACGGCTTCGTGCCCGGCGAGGCCGCCGCCGCGATCGTCTGCGCCGCGGGTGCGCCGCAGCATTTCGCGCTCGCGGGGCTTGGGCTCGGTCGCGAACCCGCCTACCTCTACAACCCCGACGAGGTGCCATTGCGCGCCGACGGCATGGTGCGCGCCTACCGCGACGCCTTCGACGCGGCGGGCATCGCCGGGCGCGACGTCGACGTGCGCGTGTCCGACCTGACGGGCGAGGCGTTCTTCTTCAAGCAGACGGCGCTCGCAATGCAGCGCACCGTGCGCCAGCGCACGGACAACCAGGCGCTCTGGACGCCCACGGACTGCATCGGCAACGTGGGCGCGGCGATCGTGCCGGTCATGGTCGGCTGGGCGCTCGACGCGTTCGAACGCGGCTACGGCGCGGGCGACCCCATCCTCGTGGAATCCTCGGGCGACGACGGGGCCTGCGGCGCCGCGGTGTTCCGCACCGCGCGGGCGAGGGCGGTCGCATGACGGTCTATGCCAACAAGCTCGAGGTGTCGTGCAAGGCGCAGGCCAACATGGTGATCGCAGCCTTCCCGGACGTCTGCATGACGCCGCCCGAGAACCCCGCAACGCCCCCGGGCGTGCCCGTGCCCTACCCGAATTTCGGCTTCGACAGCGACACCGACAAGGGCACCGGGACGGTCAAGATCGGCGGCAAGACCGTCAACCAGAAGAACAAGTCCTACTTCACCAAGACGACCGGCGACGAGGCCGGCTGCGCCGCGAAGAAGGGTGTCATCACGTCCAAGAACACCGGCAAGGCCTACTCGCAGGCCTTCTCGATGAACGTGAAGGCCGAGGCCGAGAACCTCACCCGCTTCAGCGACATCCAGACCAACAACCACGCCTCGACGCCGGCCAACGCGCCGCCCTTCCCGAAGATCTCCTCGGCGAACTTCAAGGACGGCAAGGATCCCTGCGTCGACGACTTCAAGAAGGTCACCGACAACTGCCCGGCCGGCAAGTCGCTGGAAGACGTCTGCGCCAACGCCGGCCTCAAGAAGGAATGGGAAGGCGTCGAAGTCGACAACACCTCGAAGGCCAGCGATGCCCGTCTCCAGATGAACACGACGAGCGTCGAGGTGAAGGACGGCAAGGGCGGCAAGGGCGTGTCGAACGTGAACAAGATGCGCATGAAGCACTATGCGTGCGCACAGGACGATGCGTGCCTCAGAGCGCGGAAATGCGTGCTGGTGTCCAAGAAGGACGCCGACAAGGGCGAGTGCTGCGGCATGCAGACCGGGCACCACCTGATCCCGGAGTTTTCCTTTGCGACCGGCACCCACGGCGACGGCGATCCCCTGAAGGGCTGCAAGGGATACGATCCCCAGGAAGCGCCGACGATCTGCGTCGAGGGCTGCTGCCATACCAAGGGCAGTCACGGCCTGATGCACGGCGAATACTACATCGGGTTCATGTCCGCCGCCGACGACGGAAAGGGCGGCAAGACGCACAAGCCGAAAAAGAAGCTGTCCATCGCAGGCAAGACCAAGAAGACCGGTGACAGCTACAACCTGACCCATGCCGAGGCGCGCAAGATCGCGACGGAATCGGTTGCCAAGGTCTTTCCGGTCTCCGACTGCAATCCGGACTGCATCGAGGCGCAGCTCAAGGAATACCACAGCACCACGGCCGGGATCAGTGACGACACCGACATGCGCTGCGATGCGGGACCTGGGCGTGGTCTGGAGGACGCGAAGCGGCGCAGCGGACGCATCGACCAGATCCTTCAGGCGGCGCGCAACATCGTGGAAAAGACAGGCACGGCGACGAAGCGGCGCCTGAGCTCGGCCACGTCGAGCGCCGCCAAGCGCAGGAAATAGTGGACGCGGCCCTCGTTCGCACGGAAAGGACAGCGCGATGTATCCGATACTGCAAGAGCTGCGCGTGATCGCCGGCAAGGCCGCGGCAGACGAGACGCTGGCGGTTCTCCTCGTCATGGATGACGTCGCGAACGACCCTGCCGAACCGCACGGGATCGTGGGGACGATCACCGGGGATACGTTCACGCAACGCGGCGCCGAACCCGCCATCGCCCTCGTGGACATCGAGTTCCTGCGCGATGCCGGCGACGGTGTCATGGCGCTCGGCGACGCAGGCGAGGTGCGCATCTACGACGGCGACACGGTGATCGCGGAACAGATCCCCGTGGAGGATGCAAAGTTCCGTGCGCTCCGCCGGCTCGGCGACACCTTCGTGGCGGTGGGCCTCCTGCTCGAGGCGTGGCGCCGCGGGCCCGACGGCACATGGGAGGCCTTCGGGCCGGATGCGGCGATGCGCGCGGAACTGGGCGCGACCCGGTTCGAGAAGCTGGACGGCTACTCGGCGCGCGAAATCTACGTCGCGGGCGACAACGGCATCATCTGGCACTACGACGGCACCGAATGGACGCCGATCCAGTGCGCGACCAACGTGACCTTCCTGTCGGTGCATTGCGGCCGGGACGGTCGGGTCTACGTCGGCGGACAGCACGCGACCCTCGCGATCGGCCGGGGCCGCGACTTCGAGATCGTCACTTCGAACCCCGAGCTTGCGCATCTCTGGGGCGTGGCGGAGATCGACGGGATCGTTTTCGGTGCGCTCGATCGCGCCCTCGTCTACCTGAACGACGAGGACGCGTTCGTGCCCGATCACGGCGCGATGGAACTCGGGACCAGCTTCTACGACCTCGCCCGCGCCGGACCGGCGCTTTGGAGCTTCGGCATGAAGGACGTCATGGTGTTCGAGGACGGCACCTGGAGCCGGATCGACGAGATCGGCGTCGCCTGACGTCTCACCCGAGCGGGTCGGGCAGCTTGGCCGCGAGGTAGTCGCGGACCTGGGCCAGGTCGAGATCGCGTACGCGCATGCGGGCCGCGCCCGGCTGCAGCATGCGCAGGACGAACAGTTCGCCCGCCTCGGGGAAGTCGTCGTAGCGGTCCTGCGCGATGCGGATGCCGTCCGCGCCCGCGATGCGCAGCCCGTCGAGATGGGCGTCGAGCCGGTCGATCAGGCGGTCCATGCGCTCGGCGTCCATGTCCGGGTTCTCGTCCGGATGCAGCAGGTGCCAGTCGTAGACGACCCACAGGTGCGCCGCCTCTTCGGCATGCTGCCGCACGATGTGCTCGAGGACCGGCACACGCATGCGCACGGTCAGTTCAGGTTGATCGATGCGCCGCGGATGCGGTTCGATCCCGAGGCCTGGCTGACCAGGTGCGTGCCCCGGATCGTGACGTGTCCGTCCTTCTCGAGGATGATCGCAGCCTTGCCGACGCGCAGCTCGATCCGATCCTGCGCCGTGATCCGCACCGATTCGCCGTCGCGGACCACCTGCGGTTGCGGATCGCGGCGCACGGGCTCGACGATTCGGCCGACGATGAGCGGCCGGTCCACGGCGCCGTCCTCGAAGAGCAGCGCCACCTCGCTGCCCGAATCCTCTGGTCCGAGCGCCGTCAGGCTGCGCGCGGGAATCGCGTGGTCGCGGGTGTTTCCGGGAAAGACCACCAGCGGCGCGCCGTCCTCGAACCCGAGGAACAGCCCGATCACCACGCCGTCCACATGACCGGTCACGTTCATGGAGGTCTCCGAAACGACTGAATCAATGTTTCAACTATTTCACGGACCGGCCGATTCACCAAGCACGCTCGACGCGGGGCCAAGCACGGATGGAGCGAGTCCTAAGGTTTTCCATACCCGTCTGGACATTGCCCGAATCGCTGGCTTCTGTAACGTTGGGTCAAGTTGATTTATTCTTTCCGGGCGGTCCCACGATGGACATCGATTCCTTTCTCGCTCCCTTGGACGGCGACTCACCGTCCGGGGTGGAGCTCAGAAACGATCCCCGGTTCCATGGCATCGAGCGGCTGCTCGAGCCGGCGCGGCGCGCGGAGCGCCTGAACCCCGACGGAACCATCAACGAATCGGCCCCGAGCGTCGACTGGGCGCAGATTCGCGACGAGGCGGTCGCGCTCTGCGGCGAGGGACGGGACCTGCGCGTCCTTGTCGTCGTGGTGCGGGCGCTGCATGCCGACGATGGCTTTGCCGGGCTCGCGCGGGGGCTCGCGCTCTTGACCCGGACGCTCGAGGCGCACTGGTACAGCCTGCACCCCGCGCTGCGCGACCGGCCCGATCCCAAGGCCGCGGTGCTGCCGCGGTCGAACGCCCTGCGCCAGCTCGAGAACGACGACAACGGCCTGCTCGGCGACCTGCGGTTCCGCTACGTGCTGACGCCGCGCGGCATCGGCCCGATCTCGGGCGACGACCTGGCCGCGGGACGGCTCAGCGATTTCGAGATGCTGAACCGCGCGGCCTCGGGGCTCGGGCAGGCCGAGAAGGACGCGCTCGTCGCCGCGCATGGCCGCCGCGTGACGCGGGTCACCGCCGCCTGCCGCGCGCTCTTTGCCGAGGAGCCCGAGCGCGCGGGCGCCATGGTCGCGGACCTGCGTGCCGCCGAGGCCGGCATCGCGGCGCTCTGCAAGGCCTTCGACGCCGCGGCGGGGCTCGACGCGGGCACTGGCCTCGTCCTGCCCGAACTGTCCGATTTCCTCGCGGCCTGCCGGCTGTCGCTCGAGGCGGGGCAGGGGGCCGGCGCGCCGCCCCGGCCCGTGCCGGCGACGAACGGCGCCGCGGCGCCGTCCCCCTCGGCCGCGCCTGCGCCGGTCATGGCGGCGCCGGCCCTCAACGGGGCACATGGTGCGGCGGCCGCGCCCGCAGGCATCACGTCCCGTGCCGATGTCGAGGCGTGCCTCGACCGGATCGTCGACTTCTACGAGCGGACCGAACCGTCGAGCCCGATCCCCCACCTCGCCCGCCGCATGCGCCGCATGGTGTCGATGGATTTCCTCGAACTCATGGAAGAGATCGCGCCCTCGGGACTCAAGGAGTTCCGAAACATCGCGGGCGTCGAGGAAACGAAGAAGAGATAGCAAGGGAAGGTAGCATGAGCGACAGCAAGCAGAAGGTCATCGAGCGAAACCGGGCGCCGCGCGTCCAGATCGCCTATGACGTGGAACATTACGGCAGCCCGACGACCATCGAGCTTCCCTTCGTCATGGGCGTCATGGCCGACCTGTCGGGGGCGTCGGAGACGCCTGAGGCCAAGAAGGCCGTCGGCGACCGCAACTTCGTCGAGACCGACGCGGGCCGGTTCAACAAGTTCATGGAGGCGCTCGCGCCGCGGGTGAAGGCTCGCGTCAAGAACACGCTGCCCGCCGCCGACGGCGCCGACAAGGACGAGGAGCTCTTCGTCGACCTGACCTTCAAAAGCATGAGCGACTTCGCCCCCGACAAGGTGGCCGAGCAGGTGCCGGCGCTTTCCGAGCTTCTGAAGATGCGCCGCCAGCTCGTCGAGCTGCTGAGCTACATGGACGGCAAGGTCGATGCCGAGAAGCGCATCGCGCAGCTCCTGAACAACGAACCCCTTCTTGCGCAGGCTGCCGAACAGGCCGTGTCCGCCGGCAAGGACAAGGCGGAGGGCTGATCCATGGCTGAAGAAAAGCAGGTTGCAGGCGGCGCGGCCGAGGCGGAGGCGCTCGACCTGGGCGAGTTCTCGGACCTCCTCGAGAAGGATTTCCGCGTCAGGGAGGACGAGAGCGACAAGCTGAAGTCGCTCGTGTCGAACCTCGCGCTCGCCGCCAAGGAGCGGTCCGGCACCGCGACCATCTCGGGCAACGCGGTCAAGTCGATCAAGTCGCTCATCGCCGGCATCGACCAGATGCTGACCCAGCAGATGAACGAAATCCTGCACGCTCCCGAAGTGCGCGAGATCGAGGGCACCTGGCGGGGCCTGCATTACCTCGTGAACAACACCGAGACGGATCAGAAGCTCAAGATCCGTGTCATGAACATGAAGAAGGACGAACTGGCCGACCACCTCGAGGATTACGAGGGCCAGATGTGGGACCAGTCGGCGGTGTTCAAGAAGATCTATTCCGACGAGTACTCGATGTTCGGGGGCGAACCCTTCGGCGCCATCGTCGGCGCCTACGAGTTCAGCCACAAGCCCAAGGACGTCGGCCTCCTGCGCAACCTGTCGGGCATCTGCGCCTCGGCGCACGCGCCGTTCATCGCCGCCGCCGCGCCGCAGCTCTTCCGCATGGAGAGCTGGCAGGAGCTGCCGAACCCGCAGGACCTGCAGCAGATCGTGTCCTCGCCCGAATACGCCTCGTGGCAGTCCCTGCGCGAAAGCGAGGACAGCCGCTACATCGGCCTGACCATGCCGCGGGTGCTGGCGCGCCTGCCCTACGGGTCGGACACCGTGCCGGTGAAGGGCTTCGACTTCGAGGAACAGATCGACGGCAAGCACGACCATTACGTCTGGATGAACGCGGCCTTCGCCATGGGCGTGAACATCAACCGCAGCCACAAGCTGTCGGGCTGGGGCACGCAGATCCGCGGCGTTGAATCGGGCGGCACGGTGATGAACCTGCCGGTGCACACCTTCCCGACCGACGACGGCTCGACCGCGATGAAGTGCCCGACCGAGATCGCCATCGACGACCGCCGCGAGGCGGAGCTCGCCAAGCTCGGGATGATGCCGATCCTGCATCGCAAGAACACCGACGTCGCGGCCTTCATCGGCGCGCATTCGCTGCAGGACGACGAGACCCGCGCCGGCCGGCTGGTGGACCCGGACGCGCAGGCCAACGAGCGGTTGTCGGCGAACCTTCCCTACCTCTTCCCGGTCAGCCGGTTCGCGCATTACCTGAAGGCGATCGCGCGCGACAAGGTCGGCACCTTCAAGGAACGGAAGGACATGCAGGTCTGGCTCAGCGAGTGGATCAACCGCTACGTCCTGTCGAACCCCGCAATGGCCGACGACAAGGCCAAGGCAAAGCGCCCGCTCGCGGCCGCCGAAGTGCAGGTGGACAGCGTCGAGGGCCGCCCGGGATATTACAACGCCCGGTTCTTCCTGCGCCCGCATTACCAACTCGAGGGCATCAACGCGAGCCTGCGGCTCGTGTCCGAGCTGCCCTCGGTCAAGTCTTAACTGAATTCATTGACCAAAAGAGGAGAAGTTCAGAATGGCATTTACCGGCTATCTCAAGATTCCCGACATCCCGGGTGAATCGCAGCGCGCGGACCACGAGGACGAGATCGACATCTCCGACGTGTCCTGGATGATCGAACAGGCGTCCACCGCGCAGATCGGCCGCGGCCGTGCACGCGCCCGCGCCGACGTGTCGTCGCTCCATTGCAAGAAGACCTACGACGCGTCCTCGCCCTACATCGCGCTCAGCGCCATGAAGGCGACGTCCTTCGACGAGGTCGTGGTGACGATCCGCCGGGATTCCGGCGACGCCCACCTCGATTACCTCACCATCACCATGCAGAACACGATCATCTCGAAATACGAGATCACGGGAAAGGGCCGGATCACGGATTCCGAGGGGATCGAGCGCGAGGGACAGGAGCTGCAGGAGGAGATCGCGTTCGCCTTCGAGAACGTCAAGATCAAGTACATCGTGCAGGAAGAGGACCACTCCGCCGGCGACGAGCACGAGATCGAGTTCGACATCGCGAAGGGCGCCTGAGGCGCCCATGGCACAGTCCGGTGTCTGACAAGGCCGACACGCGGACCGTTTCCCGGCAGGAAGCGGTGCAGCCATCCCTGTGGGACAGGCTGACCGACGACCTGCCGGGACTTGTCGCGGAGACCGAGGCGCTGCGGCGCGACCTTGCGCGCGCCCTGGGCGACGCGGCCTCGGCCGATGCGCTCGTGGCCGGCGGCACCCGCGAGATCGAGCGCCGCACCGATCTCGATGACGACACGCGCCTTTTGGCCCACCGGCTGCTGCGGCTGCTCGCGGCGCGGCGCAGGCTCGAGGATGGCGGCGTCGTGGTGACGGCGGATGTCCTGCGCGAGGCGGTGCGCCGCGACATGGAGATGCTCTTCAACACCGAGCGGCTCGAGGCGACCTTCCTGCTGCCCGAGCGCGACGCCTTCCTGCACAAGAGCCCGTCCGACCTTTTGGCGGCCTTCCCCGAGGTGCGGCGCAGCGTTGTGAACTACGGCGTGCCCTGCTTTGCCGGCCTCACCGGCAGCGACATCGACCCAGATGCACTGGCGCGCGAGCTGACGCTTGTCGTGAACACGTTCGAGCCGCGGCTCCGGCGCGACAGCGTCCGGGTCAAGGTGCGCCCCTCGGACCGCGCCGGCCTCAGGATCGAGGTCGACGGCATCCTGATGCTGTCGCCGGTGCCCGAACGGCTGCGCCTCTCGACCCGGATCGACCTCGAGAACGGGCAGGCGCGCACGGTCCTGGAGGACGCCTGATGGACGCGGCATTCCTGGAATATTTCGAGGAGGAGCTGTCGCATATCCGCGGCCTCGCGGAGGAATTCGGCGCGCTTCACCCGAACGTCGCGCGCAACCTCTCGCTCGAATCCGTGCCCTGTCCCGACCCCTACGTGGAACGCCTGCTCGAGGGCGTGGCCTACCTCGCCGCGCGCACCCGCCTCAAGGTCGACGGGGAGGCGAGCCGCTACGTCCGCAACCTGCTCGACATGCTCTATCCCGACCTGGCGGGGCCCTCGCCCGCGATGACCATGGCGGCGCTTTCGCCCGGACCGCAGGTCGAGCGGATGACCGACGGGCATCGCGTCGCGCGCGGCACGCGGCTGGTCTCGGGCCTGCGCGAGGGCCAGCAGACGCGCTGCACCTACACGACGCGGCAGGAGGTCGCGCTCTGGCCGGTCAGGCTCGGCGCCGTCCGGCTGCTCCAGGACCGCGGGGCGCTGGCGCAGGCGGGCGTGTCGCAGGCCCTGACGCGCGATGCGGCGGCGGGGCTGCACATCCGGCTCGAGCGCACCGGCGCGGGCAGCCTGGCGGAACTCTCGCTCGACGTGCTCGACCTCTTCTTCGGCGCGGGCGTGCGGGGCGGCGGGATCTTCGACGCGGTGTTCGGCTTCGGCGCGGGGGTCGCCGCGCGGCCCGCGGATGGCCGCACGCCGTTCCGGCGCGTCGCGGACGCGCAGATGGTGGGCATGGGCGCGGACGATGCGCTGTTGCCCCGGGTACGCCCGTCCTTCGAGGGCTACGGACTTCTGCGCGAATACTTCCTGATGCCCGAGCGGTTCCACTACATGCGCCTCGGGGGCCTCGCGCCGGTCATCCGGGCCTGCAGCGCGCACCCCCTCGAGATCGTCGTGCTGTTCACCGAGCAGCGGCCGGACCTCGTCTCGGTGGGCACCGAGGATTTCCACCTCTTCGTGACGCCCGTCGCGAACCTCTTCGAACACGAATGCAACGTGGTCGAGCTGCGCCCCGGCCGCGCCTCGCACATCGTGCACGCCGACCGCACGCGGCCCAAGGATTTCGAGATCTACCGGCTCCTTCGGGTCGAGGACGCCGAGGTCGAGGGTCCGCAGGCGAGGGTTAAGCCGCTTTTCTCCACCGAGGCGACCGCGGACAGTGGCTTTGTCTATTCCGCCGAACGTCGCCCGCGCCTGCCCGACACCGAGGAGGTGCGCCGGGGGCAGACCCGCAGCCGCTATTCGGGCGACGACTTCCATATCTCGATCGGGCAGCCCGACGGGAAGACGCCGACCAAGCCGCTGCGCCGGCTCGACATCCGCGCGCTCTGCACGAATCGCGACCTGCCGATCCTCGACGACATGCCGCGGCTCACGCTCGAGGCGGGCGACCCGGTGCAGGAGGTGCGCCCGCTCCGCGGCATGCACCGCCCGCGCCCGTCGCTTAGGGCAACGCTGCCCTCGGGTGCGGCGGGGGAGGGGCGGATCGACGAGCTGACCTGGCGCTGGATCGCGCAGCTCGGGCTGAACCACCTGTCGCTCGCCGACGGCTCGGCCGGCAGCGAACCGCTGCGGACGATGATCGCGCTCTACGCCGATCGCGGCGACCCGAACCTGCGGCGCCACGGCCAGAGCATTGCCGGCGTGTCCTCGCGCCAGGTGGTCGAGCGGCTGCAGCTCGGCGGGCCGATCTGCTTCGGCCACGGCACCGAGATCACGCTCGACGTCAACGAGACGATCCTGTCGGGCGGCAGCGCGCTGCTGCTGTCGGCGATCCTCTCGCGCCTCTTCGCCCGTCACGCGGCGATCAATTCCTTTGTCCGGACGAAGACCCGGCTGACCCAGCAACAGGCGGAGGTGACATGGCCGATGACGCCAGGCACGCGCGCCCTGATCTGAGCGGCCCGGTCGCGGGTGCAGACGATCCCCCGGCGGTGGAGACGGATTTCTTCGACCTGCTCCGGCGGCTCGAGACGCGCGAGCGTCGCTTCGGCCGCGCGGGCGGTGCGGAGCGCGAACCCGCACGGCTCGGCCAGACGGCGCGGCTCGCCTTCGCGGCCTCCGACGTCGCCGCGGTGACACCGGGGCAGGAGGGCCTGCCGCCGAACGTCGCCGTGAACGTGATCGGCCTCATCGGTCCCGAGGGACCGATGCCCCTGCACATGACGCGCTGGATCATGCAGCGGCTGTCGCAGCGCTGGTTCGCGGGCGACACGTCGGGCGCGACGGCGGACACCTCGTTCCTCGACTTCGTCAACATGCTGCAGCATCGCCAGATCGGGCTCTACTGGCGCGCGTGGGCCGATGCGCGGCCGGAGATCCACGTGACCCGCGCCGATGGCGACCGCATCACGGCGATGATGCGCGCCATCGCGGGCATCGGCCTGCCCGAGACGCTGACGGGCGACCAGCGCATCGACGGGGCCAAGCTGCACCACGCGACCTCGCTCGACCTCGCGCCGCGCAGCCCCGAGCGGCTGTCGCGCTTCCTCGAGACGGTGCTGCGGGTGCCGGTCGCGGTCGAGGAATTCGTCGGCCGCTGGATCGAGATCCCCGAGCCGCTGCAGACGCGCCTCGGCGTCGCGCATTGCGGGCTCGGCACCGGCGCCGTGGCGGGCGCGCGCGTCTTCGACCGGCAGTCGCGGGCGGAACTGCGCCTCGGCCCGCTAACCCGTGCGCAGTTCCTCGATTTCCTCGACGACGCCGCCGCCTGGGAGCGGCTGCGCCACGCCGTCGTCTTCGCCATGGGCAAGGAGCTCGACATCGTGCTGCGCATGGTGCTCGCCGCCGACGAGGTTCCCGAGGCGCGCCTCGGCTCGGGCCGGCTCGGGCGGAGCATCTGGCTCGACCCGGTACCGGGACGGGACGCGGACGACCTGTGCTTCACCCGCATCGCCGAGCCGCACGCGCCTGCGCGGGAAGGACCGTCATGAAACTGCGCATCGTCCTCGAATCCGCACCCTATCCGCAGCCCGACGGCGACCGGCTGTTCGACGGCGGGCAGCTTGTGATCGGTCGCAGCGCGGATGCCGACTGGCAGATCGACGACCCCGACATGTTCGTGTCGCGCCGTCACGCCATCCTGTCCGAGGAGGACGGCCGCGTGATGGTCACCGACGCCTCGAGCGGCGGGCTCTACATCGACAACGCGGCGCACCCGCTCGGGACCGGGAACTCGGTGCCGGTCGAGCCCGGCATGCGGCTCAGGATCGGCGACTTCACCTTCCGGGTGGACAGCGCGGCGCCCGGCGCGTCGGGGCCGGCGCCACGCGCGGGCATGCCCGCGGCCTTCGACTTCGGGCCGTCCGAGGTGCCGCCGCCACCGCCGCCCGAGCGCCCCGACACGCTGCCCGACCCGTTCGGCATCCGCAGCGATCGCGGCGACGCGCTGAACTGGGAGCGCGAGGAGAAGCCGCCGCCGCGCCCGCTCGACGAGTCCGATCCGTTCGGCCTCGACCTGCGCCGCCCGGCGGCCGAACCGCCGCGCCCCGAGCCCGAGACGCCGACCGCGCGGACGGGCAGGGGATATTTCGACGACCCGGTCGAGGACGCGCCGGCCCCGCCGCCGTCTGCGCCTGCCGCCCCGGCGCCGAAGCCCGACATCTTCGCGAGCTGGCCGCCGCCGCGCGACCCCGCGCCCACGCCGGCGGAAGCGCCCGACGCCGGGGATCCCGCGACGCCCGAGGCACCCGCCGCGCGCGATCCCTTCGGTGAGCTCGGAGCCTCGCCGGAGCGTGCCCGCGTGCGCGCCGCGCCGCCCGACCCGGCGCCGGACATGCCGGCCCCGCCGGTCGACGCCTCGCCGCCGGTCGCCCCGGCGGCGCCCGGGTTTTCCGATGCGGAGGCGGCGCGGCTCCGGGTCGCGCTCTTCCGCGGCATGGGGATCGACCCCGACGCCGCGCGCGGCGACCCCGAGGCCGAGATGGAACAGATCGGGCGGTCCCTGCGCGCGCTCGTCGAGGGGACCATGATGCTTCTGCGGACACGCGCGCAGGAGCGCCAGAAGGTCCGCGTGGCGCAGACCATCATCTCGAGCAGTGACGTGAACCCGCTCAAGTTCCTCGCCACGACCGAGGAGGCGCTCGAGGCGGTGATCCGGGCCCGCGGGCGCGGCTATCTCGACCCCGAGGCGGCGCTGAGCGGCGCGTTCCGCGACCTGGCCGATCACCAGGTCCGCACGTGGAGCGCGCTGCAGACGGCGCTCCGGCGCATGGTCGACAAGTTCGACCCCGCCGAGATCGCCAAGGAGATGGAGGAGGTCGGCCTGATCGAGAGCCTCATGGCCGGCGGCCGCAGCGCAAAGCTGTGGCAGCTCTACGAGGATCGTTATCGCGAGATCGCGCGCGCCGCCGAGGAGCAGTTCCTGGGCGAGGTCGGCGCGGATTTCAGGAATGCCTACGAAACGCAGAGGAGAGTGTGAGATGATCATCGAGAGACGCCTGTTCCTGGTCTCCGGCGCCGCGGCGCTTGGCCTTGCGGGGTGCGGCGGCGAGGCGCCGCCCCCGGTGATGACCGTCCGCGCCAGCGGCCAGCCCGGCATGAACCGCGGCCCCGACGGCAGCGACCGCCCGGTGACGGTGCAGGTGCTGCAGCTGGCAGGTGCCGGGGCCTTCAACACGGCCGAGTATTTCGCGCTGCAGGACCCGGCGACGGCGCTTGGCGCGGACCTCGTGAAGGCCGACCAGCTGGTGCTGGCGCCGGGCGGTGCGACCACGCGGCCGATCACCATCCAGCCCGGCACCACGCTCATCGGCGTGACCGCCGGATTTCGCGACCCCGCCGGCAAGCAGGTGCGCCGCACCGTCGCGGCGCCCACCGAGGACGCCGCCCTCATCGTCACCGTCGGTCCGGGCGGCCTGACGGTGGCCACGGGCTGAACAGGACGCAGTCATGACCGACCGCAACAGGGTGGTCTGGTCCGAGGGGCTTTTCCTCCGGACCCAGCACCTTCAACAGCAGGACAGGTTCGCCGAGGCACTGGTGCGCCAGGCCTTCGGCGCGACTCCCCTGCAGAGCTACGGCTTCACCCGTCTCGCGCTCGACCCCGTCGCCCTCGACGCGGGCCAGATCGCGCTGTCCGAGGCGGAGGGCGTGCTGCCCGACGGCACGTTCTTCGCGATCCCGGACGGGGTGGCGGACCTTGCCCCGGTCGGCGTGACGGCAAAGTCGGACGCGGGCCTCGTGCATCTCGCGGTCCCGGCCGAGGCGGCGGGCGCGGCGCTGATCGACCCGGCGCACGCGGACCCGTCGGGCGCCCGCTACCGCGGGCAGATCGTGACGGTGCGCGACGCGATCCGCGGCGGCGCCGACCCGGTCGAGATCGAGGTCGCCCGCCTCGCGCCCAAGATCCTGCTGCCCGAGGAGGAGACGCGCGGTTACGTCACGCTGCCCATAGCGCGGCTCGAGGGGCTGAACGCCGAAGGTGCCGTGGCGCTCGACAAGGGGTTCCTCGCGCCGGCGCTGACGATCGCGGCCGTGCCGTGGTACGGGCTCCTGCTCAAGGAACTCGTGACCGGCATCGACCGCATCGCCGAGGCGCACGGCGCGATGGTCCTCGGCGGCACCGGCGCGTCGATGGAGAACCTCCTGATCCTCGAGGCGGCGAACGCCGCGCGCCAGCGGCTCGCGCACCTCATGGCGCAGAACGATTTCCACCCCTCGCAGCTCTTCCTCGAACTGGCCTCGGTCGCCGGGCGCTTCGCCACCTACGGCGCGTCTGCGCGGCGGCTCGGAGAGATCGCGCCCTACGACCACCGGGACCCGCAGGCGGCCTTCGGCCAGCTTGCCGACACGCTGCGCTCGCTCGTCTTGTCGCTCCGGCACGTGGAGCCCAAGTCGCGGGCGCTGCGCGTCGCGCGCCATTCCGAGAACATCTGGACCGTGCGCATCGACAACCCCGACATCGTGCGGTCGAGCCGGATCGTCCTGCGCGTGGGCGGCGCGCTGTCCGAGGCATTCCTGCGCAAGATCTTCGTCGACCAGGCGACGGTGGGGGCCGCGGGCGATTTCGACGCGCTGTGGAAGTCGCGCCTGACCGGCATCCCGCTGAAGCCGCTCAATTCCCAGCCGCGCGAGATCCCCTATGACGGCGACCGGCTCTGCCTCGAGCTCGACCGGACGTCCGAACATTGGGCAGCGCTCGCAGATGCGCCGGGCTTTGTCGTCGGCGTCGCCGGCACGCTCGAGCGCGAACCCGAGATCGACTGCTATGCCGTGAGCCGATGACATGACCAAGGACGACCCGTTCGGTCTGGAAACAGATGCCGCCCGCACCCGGATCCGTCCGCGCGTGCAGGACCGCCCCGCGCAGCCGCAGCCGGCGGTCGCCGCGCACTGGGGCGGCGCGACCGACGCCCCCGGGCGCTCGGTGCGCCTGCGCGGCGGGCGGGCGAGCGGGAACCCCCTGGTCAATGCCTTCGCGCCGCTCCTCGGGCTCGCGCCGGAACTCGAGCGCGCGACCCCGCCGAACGCGCCCGACCTGCTGCGCAACAGCCTGCTCGACGGTCTGACCTATTCGCGCGACGCCGCGGTGACCGCGGGGGTGCCGCTGACCCGTGCGGACCAGGCGGCATGGTTCGTCGCGGCGCTGCTCGACGACATCGCGCTCAACACGCCCTGGGGCGGGGCGAGCGGATGGCCGCGGCACCCGATCGTCGTGCAGCTCTACGGGGACGTCGACGCGGGCGAGCGGTTCTTCGACCTCTCCGAGGACCTGCTGCGCCATCCCGAGCGCGATCCGGAACTGCTCGAGCTCGCCTTCATGTGCCTCTCGCTCGGCTTCCGCGGCAAGCACCGGGTGCGCGGCACCGGCGGGGAGGGTGCGCTGGCGCAGCTTCGCAGCCAGATGGCCCGGGTCCTGCGGGACCGCGACGCCGAGGATGCGGACCTCTCGCCCAACTGGCAGGGCGTGGCGGTGGCCGACGACGAACGCCGCTTCACCGTGCCGCTCTGGTCGGTGGCGCTCATCGCCGTCGCGCTCATCGCCGGCATCTACGTCGCGCTCGGGATGCGCCTGTCGAACCGGGGCGAGGCGCTTTACGAGGTCGCGGCGCTCCTGCCGCCCTCCGAGCGGGCCGAGATCTTTCGCCCCGTGATCACGACGGTCGAGCAGCCGGCGACGCCCGAACCGCTGGTCCTCGAACTCCTGCCGCTCTTCGCCGAGGCCGCGCCCCCGGACACCGCCAACGCGCTCACGGGCCGCGAGGACGTGGCGCTGGCGGTGGTCGTCGTGCAGGCGACGACGCCCGAGGTGTTCCGTTCCGCCAAGGCCGACATCAACGACGTCTACGCGCCGCTGATCGAGAGCATCGCGCAGGTGATCCGCGACAATGTCGACTTCGTGGGCTCGGTGCGCGTGGTGGGCCACACCGACAGCGTGCCCGTCCAGCGCACGAACCCGTTCCGGTCGAACCAGGGGCTGAGCGAGGGCCGCGCCAGGACCATCGCCGACATGCTGGTCGCGGCGGGCGTGCCCGCGGGCCTCGTGACCTACGAGGGCAAGGCCGCGACCGAGCCCATCGCCGACAACGGCACCGGCGAGGGCCGCGCGCGCAACCGCCGCGTCGAGATCGTGCTGCAGAAGAAGGTCTGAGCCGGCATGTCGTTCCTGAAGAAGATCCTCGGCTTCCTGTTCTCCCGCCTCCTGTGGACGGCGATCGGCATCGCCATCCTCTGCGCGCTGATCTGGATCTACGGCCCGCTCGTGAGCATCGGCACCGCAGAGCCGCTGGCCGGGGAACTGACCCGCGTCGTCGTCATCGGGCTGATCCTGATCTTCTGGCTCCTGTCGATGCTGATCCGGCAGATGCGGGCCGCGCGCGCCAACCGCGCCTTCGTGTCCGAACTGGCCGCGCCCCCCGAGGAGGCGCGCGCCGGTCCGGGAGAGGAGAACCTCGCCGAGGTGCACGCCAAGTTCCGCGGCGTGATGGAGCAGATGAAGCGCTCGAAGCTCGGCGGCCGCAAGTTCCTGCGCGACATGCCGTGGTACGTCATCATCGGACCGCCCGGCACCGGCAAGACCACGGCGCTGCGGCAATCGGGCCTGCATTTCCCCATCGACCTCGCCGACGATCTCAAGGGCATCGGCGGCACGCGCAACTGCGACTGGTTCTTCACCGAGGACGCGGTGCTGATCGACACCGCCGGCCGCTACGTCCAGCAGCAGAGCGACCCGGACGCCGATGCCGCCGAGTGGACGGGGTTCCTCAAGCTGCTCGTCAGGCATCGCGGCCGGCGCGCGCTGAACGGCGTGATCCTGACCCTGTCGACGCAGGAACTTGCGGGCGACGCCGCCTCGATCCGCGAACATGGCCGCGAGATCCGCAAGCGGCTGTCGGAGCTGCAGCAGCAGACCGGGCTCAAGCTGCCGGTCTACCTGATGATCACCAAGGTCGACCTCGTGCCGGGCTTCGAGGCGTTCTTCGGCGACCTGAACTCGCGCCAGCGCGAACAGGTCTGGGGCGCGACGCTCGGCACCCAGGACCGCGTCGACGGCGTCACCGTCGAGCGCGAGATGAAGACGCTGCAGGAGGCGATGGAGGCACGGCTCGTCGGGCGCATCTCCGAGGACCTGCCGCTCGCGCAACGCGCCGAGATCTTCCGCTTTCCCGCGCAGATGGAACAGCTGACCCAGCCGATCAAGGTGCTGGTCGAGGCGGCCTTCGGCGAAAGCCGCTACGAGGACAGCCCGTGGCTGCGCGGCATCTACTTCACCTCCGCGACGCAGGAAGGCTCGCCCATCGACCGGCTGGTGACGGGCATCGCGCAGTCGCTGGGCCTGTCGGCCCCGCTGCCGGAGCGGCGGCTGCACGGCGAGAAGCGGTCGTTCTTCCTGCGCAACCTGCTGACCGACCTCGTCTTCCCCGAGGCGGGGCTCGGCCGGTTCGATCCCCGCGCCGAGGATCGCCGCCGCTGGGCCTGGCGGGGGGCGGTCGCCGCGACCGCGCTGGCGGTCGCGGTCCTCGGCACGCTCTTCCTGTTCTCGTTCCTGCGCAACAACGGCGCGCTCGCGGAACAGGAGCGCCAGCTCGCGCGGCTTTCGGCGCGGCTTTCCAACGTGGCGGCGCGGCAGGCGCCGACCGATCCGCTCGACCTCGACCTCGCGCTCGAGGCGGCGGTCGAGACGGTGAACGCGCAGACCGGGATGGCGCCCACGCCGCTCACCTTCCTCGGGCCTACCGCGGCGCCGGAACTCGCGCAGATCCATCGCATCGCCTATGACCACACGCTGCGCAACGTGCTCGAGCCGCGGATGGTGGCGCTCCTCGAGGCGACCATGTGGCGGCACGCGCGGGATCCGGAATTCCTGCTCGACGCGCTCAAGGCCTACCAGATGCTGACCGGGCAGGCGCCCTACGACGCGGCCTTCCTGAACGTCTGGTGGCAGACCGTCCTGCCCGACTTCGCGCCCATCGACGTGTTCCCGACCGAGGAGGCGATCGACCACCAGCTCGCCGCCATCGTGCGGATGGGCACCGAGGAGGACAAGATCGCGCCCGATGCAGGGTTGATCGCCACCGCGCTCGAGAGCATCTGCACCATCCCGCTCGCGGTGCGCGCCTACCGGGCGCTCCGGTCCGATCCGGCAGTCGCGGGCCTGCCCGACTGGATCCCGGCCGAGGTTGCTGGGCCGAACGGGCCGCGGGTGCTGACCCGGCTCTCCGAGCAGTCGCTGCGCGTGGGCCTGCCCGGCGCCTTCACCTACGACGCCTTCCACGACGCCGTGCTGCCGCGCGTGCCCGAGGTGGCCGCGCAGGCGCAGCTCGACCGCGCCGTCTTCGCGGGGGGATGCAACGAGAGCGCCGAGGCCTCGGTCGACACGCTCGAGGCGGACATCCTCAAGCTCTACTACGACGATTTCATCGCGCAATGGGACAGCTTCCTGCGCGACGTGCGGCTCGCCCCGATCGGCGACCTCGTCCAGGCGCGGCAGAACCTCAAGGACCTGTCGACGACCGACAGCGCGTTGACGCGCCTCCTGACCGCCGTGGTAGCCGAAACGCACCTCGCCCGGGTCGAGGAGGACGGCGTCGGCACCGACGCCGCGCAGGCCGAGGCGCAGAAGGCCGGCCTGAAGGCGGTGAACAAGCTCGGCAAGCTCGGCCGGCTGGTCAAGACCGGTGCGCGCATCGCCAGCGCGTCGGGCGAGGACGCGCCGCCGCCGGTGCCGCCGGGCTCGCCGGTCTCCGAACACTTCCAGCCCCTGCGCGCCGCGGTCGAGGAAGTCGACGGCCAGCCACCGCTCCTCAACGACGCGGTCGCCGCGCTGACCGCGCTGTCGAACGAACTGCAGACGGTGGCGGCGAGCCCCGACCCGGAGGCGGCGCTTCTCGCCCGCGGCGGCCTGCCGCAGCTGACCGGTGCCATCGCCAACGAGGCGGGCATCCTGCCCGACCCGATCGACCAGTGGATCGCCGGGATCGCCGGCGACGCCATCTCGGTCACCCGCGAGGCGGTCATCGCGCAGCTGAACGCGCGCTGGCGGGCCGACATCCTGCCGTTCTGCACCTCGGCGACCGCCGGCCGCTACCCGTTCGACCAGTCCTCGGCGATCGACGTCAACATCCTCGACTTCGCGCGGCTCTTCGGGCCGGGCGGCCTCGTCGACAACTACATCAACGACAACCTGCAGGCCTATGTCGACACGACCGTGCGGCCGTGGCGCTGGCGGGCGGATTTCGGGCTCGAGGCGGAACTGCTGCAGCCGTTCGAGAACGCGCGCGCCATGCGCGACGCGCTTTTCCCGGGCGGCGCGGGGCCGATCATGGCCTTCAATCTCGAACCGCGGGACCTGTCGGGCAATGCCAGCCGGGTCACGCTGAACGTCGACGGGCAGGTGCTGAGCTACTTCAACGCCGCCGCGCGCCCCACGCCGATGACTTGGCCGGGCCCGGACGGCACCAACATGATCACGCTGTCCTTCACGCCCGTGGACGGCACGGGCGAGCTCATCACCTCCGAGACCGGCAGCTGGGCCTTCCTGCGGCTCGTGCGGAAGGGCGCGTTGAGCGAGACCGCGCTGCCCGAGGTGTTCGGGCTCAGGCTGTCCGCTGGCGGCTATTCCGCCAGCTTCAACCTGCGCGCCAATTCGGTGGAGAACCCGTTCGACCTGACCATGTTCTCGGGCTTCTCCTGCCCGCGCGGCTTCTAGGCGCGCCCGCGTGACGACCGGCTTCTTCGGCAAGCTGCCGGCGGCGGGCGATTTCGTGGCGCGCGGCCTGCCGCCGGGCGCGCGGGCGCCGCTCGACCGCTGGCTCACGCAGATGCTGGGCGAGGCGGCGGCGCGGCCCGCGGCGTGGCCCGGTGCGGGGCTCCTCGCCGTGATGCGGGCGGGGCAGGGAACGCTCCTCGTGGCGGCGCTGCCGAGCCGCGATGCGGCCGGGCGGGCGTTCCCGCTCGCCGCGGTC